>CACYYM010000021.1 GCA_902778625.1 uncultured Bacteroidales bacterium | reverse complement strand
CAAAACGCTCTCTCACAATTGAGGAACCTCTATATGCTCCAGCTCAACTATGAGGAGGAGCTAAATGTGGCTTTGCAGTCCGTGGCTCTGGCAAAGCAGACGGGAAAGAATTTAGGATGTTATCTTATGGACGTGGCATCAGCATATCAGCACCTTAACGACACGACGCAATGCCTATCGCATCTCGATGAAGCCTATCGTATCATCAAGGACGAACACGCTCCTGCAAGGTACGGACGCATCTTGGCTGCTATGCTGAAAGCATATTCCGATTTTCATCATTATGACAAGGTTGACAGCTTGCTGAAGATTGGCATGAAGCCTGCACAAATCGCTAAAGTGATGGATGCGAAGATACAAACTGTGTGGAACAGGGTGAAACGTGCAGAAGAGATTTGCGGCAACATGAAAAGTACACAATAACATTTCAGGAAGAAATACTTAATTATATATTCTCTTCTATAGATAATATATATTATTACGCTCTTTGAGGTTTTCTTCGGTTTTTTGACCTTTCGTATGGGAAAAAAGTCGTATCTTTGTCCCTGATAAGGCATAAAGAATATGGCAAACATCATCAATGAAAGGGTTGCTGCTCTGCGCAAATACCTGCAGAGGAACGGGCTAAGCGCTTTCATCTTCCCAAGCACAGACCCGCATCAGGGCGAGTATGTGCCCGAACATTGGCAGACGCGGCAGTGGATTTCTGGTTTCGACGGAAGTGCCGGAACGGCAGTCGTGACACTTTCCGATGCGGCGCTTTGGACCGACAGCCGTTATTTCATCGCTGCCGCACAACAGCTCGAAGGTACGCCTTTCTCGCTGATGAAAGATGGTCTTGCTGGCACTCCTACTATTTCCGAATGGCTTTGCCAGCAACTTAAAGAAGGTGATGCTGTCGGCATTGATGGTGACCTCTTCACTTCAGCTGAAATCGAGGAGATGAAAGCCGCTTTCAGTAAGGCTGGCATCAAGCTCAGAACGGGCCTCGACCCGGCTGAAGTGCTTTGGACCGACCGTCCTCCCATCCCCAAGAACAAGGTCGAAGTGCAGCCTTTGGAGTTTGCCGGAGAGTCAGCAGAAAGCAAGATTGAGCGCATTCGACAGGCTTTGAGGGAACAAAAGGCTGAGGGGCTTGTCATCTCTCAACTGGATGAAATTGCCTGGCTGCTCAATCTTCGTGGCTCCGACGTACATTGCAACCCCGTTTTCGTCAGCTATGTCCAGCTCACACAAAACGATGTGACGCTCTTCATCGACAGCGAGAAACTCGATGAAACCGCAGAAAATTATCTCAAAAGCATAGGTGTGAAGGTTCTTCCCTATGGCAAACCGAGCTTTGAAAGCAAGGCTTCGAACCCAATTCCCACGATGAAATCAATCAAAAACCATGCTGAGATTGAAGGTTTCCGCAGGGCAATGATTCGAGATGGCGTGGCGATGGTGAAGTTTCTGCGTTGGTTGAAGCCTGCCGTAGAAGCAGGAAAGGAGACGGAAATCAGCATAGACAAGAAGTTGACGGCTTTGAGGGCAGAACAATACCTGTATCGAGGTCTCTCGTTCGACACGATTGCGGCTTACGGTCAGCATGGCGCGATTGTCCATTACGAAGCCACTCCAGAGACGGATGTCGTACTTGAACCGAAAGGTTTGCTGCTTCTGGACAGTGGCGCTCAATACCAAGACGGCACGACAGACATCACGCGAACCATCGCTCTGGGTGCTTTGACGGATGAGGAACGACTCGATTACACCTTGGTTCTCAAGGGCCATATCCGCTTGGCACTCACCAAGTTCCCCGACGGAATAAGTGGCACTCAGATAGATGCCCTTGCACGTTATGCGATGTGGCAGCATGGCATCAACTACGGACACGGCACCGGCCACGGAGTTGGCTCGTACTTGTGTGTCCACGAGGGTCCTCATCAGATTCGACACACGTGGAAACCAGCCCCACTTCATGCTGGTATGACGGTCACCAACGAACCCGGCATCTATCGACAAGGCAAGCATGGAGTGCGAATTGAGAACACCATGCTCATCGTCGAGGCTGGCGAAACGGAGTTCGGTCGCTTCCTGCGTCTCGAACCACTCACGCTTTGCCCAATCGACTTAACACCCGTCGTTTGGGAACTGATGACGCCAGAAGAGATTACTTACCTCAATACATATCATAAGAAAGTATACAACGAGCTCTCACCTCTGCTTGATGAAGAGGAGAAAGAGTGGCTCAAAAGCAACACAAAAGAATGGCAATAATAAAGACACTCAAGGGGATGCCCGCTCCCCGATTTGGCAAACATTGCTACTTTAGCGAGGGTGCCGTGATAGTGGGCGACGTCGAAATGGGCGACGACTGCACCGTCTGGTTCAATGCCGTCATTCGTGGTGACGTACATTTCGTAAAGATAGGAAACAGAACGAACGTTCAAGATAACTCGTGCATCCATACGCTCAACGGCAAAGCGCCTTGCATCCTTGGCGACGACGTTACCATCGGGCATTGCGTCACCCTTCATGGATGCGAAGTGAAGGATGGCGCGTTGGTTGGAATGGGTGCGACTGTGCTCGATCATGCCGTAGTTGGAAAGGGCGCAATCGTGGCTGCAGGGGCTCTTGTATTGACTGGCACGCAGATTGGTGACGGTGAACTTTGGGGCGGAGTGCCTGCCAAGTTCATCAAGAAGGTTGACCCAGAGCAGGCTCAAGCCCTGAATAAAACCTACGCACAGCACTACATTGAGTACAGCGACTGGTTCCGCGAAGCCGACAGCGACCCGAAGAACACACAAACAGTAACAACCAGCGAAGACTATAAACACTAATTATGAAAGCAAAACTCTTAGTGGCACTCTTGTGCCTATGCTTCTGTGCTTGCAATCTGAGCAAGGAGGCCGAGATGAAAACAAGCACTGTGACGAACCCTATCCCGCTGAAGTTTGGCGACCCCTTCCTGCTTCATGCCAGCGATGGACGCTACTACATGTACGGCACCTCGCTTGGCGACGGCTTCGAAGCCTTTGTGAGCGACAACCTCATCGATTGGGACTCGTGCGGACAAGTGTATAAAGGCGGCGACTCTACGCAGTGGAACCTTGACTGCTTCTGGGCTCCGGAGGTTTACGAACGCGGCGGCAAGTACTATCTCTTCTTTAGTTCCAACTACAGAGAGAACCCCACGAACGAAGGCGAGAACTTCAAAATTGGTGTGGCTGTCAGCGATTCTCCGGCTGGACCCTTCGTCGACTTGTATGACAGACCTGTCTTCAACCCCGAATATCCCATTATTGATGCCAACGTTTACTTCGACGACGAGAACGGAAAATGCTACCTCTACTTCAGTCGTTGCTGCTATAAACATGCCGTAGAGAGTGAGATTGCAGACAGTTTACGCAAGGCTGGGAGTTTCCAGGAAATAGAGGAAAGCTGGGTTTATGGTGTCGAGTTGAAGCCTGACTTCAGCGGTGTCATCGGAGAACCTGTGTTGCTGCTCCAACCACCTACTGCCCTTTCGGACAAGCAAAGCGAATGGGAGAGCCGAAGCGCCACGCATGGTGAGGTGAATCGGCGTTGGACGGAAGGCAGCTATCTGTTCCGCGAAGGCGACACATATTATATAATGTATAGCGCGAACCACTATGGCGGACAATACTACGCTGTAGGTTACGCAACTTCCGACAATCCTCTTGGCCCCTTCACAAAGGCTGAGAACAATCCCGTTCTGCAGGAAAACGTGAGCAAAGGCGGCAAAGTCATGGGAACAGGACACAATATGGTCATCACGATGCCTGATGGAAACCGTTATTGCGTCTATCATGGCCGAATGACCAGCAACCCCGACGAGCGCGTTGTCCTGATGGACAAGCTCAATATCGACGAGGCTGGAGTCCTCACAGTTGAAGGTCCTACGACAGAACCGCAAGAGATTGCTTATCAATAAGATAAGTCAACCTTGAAAACACAGGCAGTTAAGTAGGCAAAGATAACACGTTATAATTGCAAACTTAACACGTCGAGTTGGGCAACTTAACACGTCGAATTTAACAATTAGCCACGCTTAGTTTGACAACTAGGCGTGGCTAATTCTATAACAAGGAATTCCTGTTCGTCAATCGCAGTTGAAGATGTCGCGGGTATAGACCTTGTCTTTCACATCGTCAAGGCAGGCTTCGTAACGATTGGCAACTATTGCCTGAGATTGTTTCTTGAAGCTTTCGAGGTCGTTCACCACTTTGGAGCCAAAGAAGCTTTCGCCATCTTGAAGCGTTGGTTCATAAACAATCACTTCTGCACCCTTTGCTTTGATGCGCTTCATGATGCCTTGGATGGCCGACTGACGGAAGTTGTCGCTTCCAGACTTCATGGTAAGGCGATAAACGCCAATCACACAATGTTGCTCGCTATCACTGTTCCATTGTGCATTCTCGCTGTAATAGCCAGCCTTGCGAAGAACCGCATCGGCAATATAGTCCTTACGAGTGCGGTTGCTCTCCACGATGGCCGTCATCATCTGTTGCGGCACATCCTGATAGTTGGCAAGCAATTGCTTCGTGTCCTTCGGCAAACAATAGCCCCCGTAACCAAACGAAGGATTGTTGTAATGCGTTCCAATTCGCGGATCAAGGCCGACACCTCGTATGATGGCCTTCGGGTCAAGACCCTTCACTTCTGCATAAGTGTCGAGTTCATTAAAGTAGCTGACACGAAGAGCCAAGTATGTGTTGGCAAAAAGCTTGACCGCCTCAGCCTCCTTCATGCCCATGAAAAGCGTGTCGATATTCTCCTTCTCAGCGCCTTCCTGCAGAAGCTTTGCGAAAATCTCTGCATGAGTCTTGGCTTCGGGATTGCCTATCGCAGTAATGGCGGCATTCTCTTCCGTGAAATTACTGTCGTTAATCTCGATTATCTTGGGGTAGCCGACGATAATTCTCGAAGGATAAAGGTTGTCGTAGAGCGCTTTGCTCTCGCGGAGGAACTCGGGCGAGAAGAGCAGGTTGAACTTCTTTCCCTTCAGCTCTGGCTTGTAGAGGAACTTCAAAGCATACTTCGCGTAGAGGCTCCTGCAATAGCCAACGGGAATGGTACTCTTGATGACCATCACCGCATCGGGATTGACACTAATGACAAGGTTGATGACATCCTCGATGTGATGCGTGTCGAAGAAATTCTTAACAGGGTCGTAGTTGGTCGGAGCGGCAATGACAACGAAGTCGGCATCCTTGTAGGCTGCAGTTCCATCGAGTGTCGCAGTCAGGTTCAACTTCTTCTCTGCAAGGTACTTCTCTATGTACTCGTCCTGAATAGGCGAGATGCGTTTGTTTATCTTCTCAACTTTCTCCGGCACGACATCGACAGCCGTTACCTGATGATGCTGACTGAGCAAAGTTGCAATGGACAAGCCAACATAACCCGTGCCTGCAACTGCTATTTTAAGTTCACTGAAGTCTCTCATACGATTGTTTGTTTCCTTTTCTGTGCAAAGGTACGAAATAATCTCTAATCCCTAATCTCTAATCCAAAAATTCTTTGTATCTTTGCAAACAAAAAGCAACTGGCCAAGGTTCATTGGTCAATAAAGTAAATGACGTTCAACGACATCATAGGACAAGAAGAGGTGAAGCAGCACCTGATTCGGCTACTTAAAGAGAACAAGTTGCCGCATGCCATCATGTTCTGCGGACCGAAAGGAGCAGGCAAGCTGCCTTTGGCTTTGGCTTATGCACAGATGCTCCTTTGCCAGAATCCTAATGAGGAAGGTGCTTGCGGCACATGCTCAGACTGTCAGATGTCTTCCCTTTGGACACATCCCGACCTGCATTTCTCCTTTCCAATATATAAAGGAAAGAGCAGCGACAAGCCTGTCTCGGACGACTTCGTACAAGAGTGGCGCGACCAAATAATGAGCACACCCTACTTCGACATCGAGGACTGGCTCGAGGACATCGGTGCCGAGAACCAGCAGATAACGATTTATGTGCAGGAGAGCGACAATCTGCAAAGGAAGCTCGCACTCAAGTCGAGTCAAGGCGGACGAAAGGTCGTCATCATCTGGTTGCCGGAACGCATGAACGAACAGACGGGCAACAAGCTCCTGAAACTCATCGAGGAACCCCCTGTCGGCACACACTTCCTGCTTGTCAGCCAAGAGCCAGACCTCGTCTTGGGCACGATACAGAGCCGCGTGCAGCGCATCAATGTGCCAGCCCTGCCGGAAGAGGTTATCAGTCAGGCTTTGCAAGAACGTCACTCGATGCAGAAGGACGATGCAGACCTGCTGGCACACATCGCTCAAGGCAGCTACACGGAAGCCCAGAAACGCATGGAACACGACTCGGAGCAGCAGATGTTCTTCGAGCTCTTCAAGCAGCTGATGCGCGACAGCTATGCCCGTCGCATCAAGGAAATGCAGCAGTGGTCGCTTACGGTTGCAGAACTCGGACGCGAAAGGCAGAAGCGAATGCTTGATTACTTCCAGCAGCAACTACGAGAAAACTACATATACAACTTCCACAAACCACAGATTAACTACCTCGGTCGCGAGGAAGAAGCCTTCAGCACACGCTTCGCTCCGTTCATCAACGAACACAACGTCGTCGGCATCATGAACGAACTGAGCGACGCCGGTCGCGATATCGCACAGAACGTCAGCGCACGAATGGTTTTCTTTGACCTCGCACTGAAAATGATAGTACTACTCAAGAATGGATAAGCAATACATAAGCGGCGAACGCGGGCATGGTTTCTCCGCACAAAGCGCCAATACAGGGCACTACGCCCAACTCAACACATACGACTACCTGGCAGATGTCCCCGGCAATAGTGAGGTGACGGACCTCGTCGAGGTGCAGTTCAAGAACACACGAAAGGCATACTTCCACAACTGCGACAACCTGCCGCTGAAGAAGGGCGACATCGTAGCTGTCGAGTCCAATCCCGGTCACGACATCGGCGTTGTCTCTCTGACAGGCAAACTCGTGCCGATGCAGATGAAGCACGCCAACTTGAAGCCCAACGAAGAGATACGCAAAATCTATCGTTTGGCCCGCGAGAACGACATGGAGCGCTATGCTGAGGCAAAAGCTCGTGAACACAGCACGATGATACAGAGCCGACAGATTGCCAAGGACCTCGGGCTGGAGATGAAGATTGGCGACGTCGAGTATCAGGGCGACGGGAACAAAGCCATCTTCTACTACATTGCCGACGGCCGCGTTGACTTCCGCCAGCTCATCAAGGTGCTTGCCGACGTCTTCCACGTTCGCATTGAGATGAAACAGATTGGAGCGCGTCAGGAAGCAGGTCGCATCGGCGGCTTCGGTCCTTGCGGACGCGAGCTTTGCTGTGCCGGCTGGATGAAGAACTTCCAAAGCGTCGGAACAGGTGCAGCTCGGTTTCAGGACTTGAGCCTCAACCCGCAGAAGCTTGCAGGACAGTGCGCAAAGCTGAAGTGCTGCATGAACTATGAGGTCGATCAATACGTCGAAGCCTCGCGCAAACTGCCGCCCAGAGATGTGATGCTTTACACGCAGGATGCCGACTACTACCTCTTCAAAGCAGACATCCTTTCGGGTCAGGTCACATACTCAACCGACCGACGCAACGCATCCAACCTCACCACCATCAGTGCCGAGCGGGCAAACGCCATCATCGAGATGAACAAGCGCGGCGAAAAGCCCGTCTCACTGGAAGAAGGCGGACGCCGAGAACCCGAACGGCCAGTTGACCTCGCTACGCAAGAAGACCTCAACCGCTTTGACAAAAAGAAGCGTAAGAAGAAGCACAAGAACAAACAGCGCAACAACGACAACCGTCCGGAATGATGCGTTGCACTTTTCTTATCTCCCTATTTGCATTGTCGTTGGCTGCCTGCACAGACAGCACACTGTTGCACAGCTACAAGCCCCTGCCTAAAGACGGCTGGGACAGGTGCGACACCATTTGTTTCGACCTGCCAAAGGCTGAAGCAGACATCGACGGAACACTTTACATCGGACTTCGCACAACGGCAAACCCAGCTTATCAGGACATCGTGCTTGCCGTAGAGCAGTACGACGAAATCGAAGGCTTTTCGCGAAGTGACACCGTTCGCTATCCCTTGACCGATACCGAGGGATTTGCATTGACCGAAGAAGGCTATGCCCTGAGCCCAGGCGTCAACCTTCATCAATATGAGAGCCAGCATGTGCCCATCCGTTTGAAGAAAGGCAAGAGCGGTTCTGTCCGCATCCATCACCTCATGCGGCATGAGGTGATTCCCGACATCACAGAGCTCGGAATTCGACTCGACAAGTAGCATCAGTCAACACAGCACGCCGAGTTGATTATACATACATGTATCTATAATTATACATACATGTATCTACAATTATACATACATGTATGTATAACGAACCCCACGTGCGGAGTTGACTAAGAGCTCTAGCAAAACGTACACACTCTTAATGCAGAAAAGGCAACCCCCGCTTTGGGAGCTGCCTTTTTCTAGCGGTTCAAGGAGAAAGTTTCCTTATCCTTGAAACTTTTAGAGGTTAATATCGCTCTGACTTAATCTTAATCGTCGCCCCAGATATCCCAGGCGTTGTTTTCGTTTGTCAAAGCATCTTCGCCATCGACAGTCTTGTCGCTGTCTTTATTTACCTTCAGGCTTTCGGCAATCATCATGGCTGCCATAGCCTCCTCTAACTGCATTGCAGGTGCTATATATTTCATAGTCTTTAATGTTTAAGCGTTAATTATACATTATTAATTAATATATAGGGTTTCCCCCTCCGAAGAGGAGGAAACCTGCGAATTGTTTACTTAAGCACTTTCTTGCCTGCTACAATGTTGATGCCCTTCTGCATCTTGTTCAGGCGCTGACCTGCAACGTTGTAGATTGCACCGTTCTCAGTAGCCATCTCAACGCCGTTGATGCCAGTTGCATCATCGTCGCCGAAGAAGAATGCCTTGATGCCGGAAGCATCTTCGAGGTAAGCCTTGCCTGCTCTGATGGTGCCTGTTGTAGCTCTGTAGAAGGCAAGCTCTTCACCTTCGGGCTGAGCGAGAACATACTGGCCTGTTGCTGCGATATCCTCGGCTGTACCGATAAGGTCGTTAGCCTCAGCCTTCGTAGCACCAACCGTCGGACGGAACATGTAGTAACCTGCAGCGCCCTTCAGGATGACGGGCTCTTCAGCAGCAAATGCCGTTTCGATAGCATTGAGGATGAGCCAGTGGCCACTCTTCAGGCCTGAGAATACTTCAACACCTTCAGGAATCAAAGCGTCTGTCTCTTCCTGATACAGCGTAGCATAGCCAACTTCGGTAATCTCTGCAACGAAAGGCTTAGCTATGTTCAGGTCAGGATATTCATCTGTACCAATGTTCTGGCGGAATGCCGGAGCGAGTCTTGCTGCAACGAAGCCGCTTGCCAACTGCTCGTCTTCAACCAGAGTAGCCTCCTGAGTCGTCAGAGTTACAGTGCTAGCAGAGCCGTTCACGTTATCCCCCTGATAATAGCTGTTCTTCACTGAGCACTTACCGCTCTTGACAGCACCGAAGAACTGGCCGTTCACATTAGAATTAACAGCACCGATAGACAGGCAGTTCTTGATAGTTACTGTGGGACTTGCGCCAACATAACCTACCATACCGCCGAAGGTGCAGTCTGCATTTGTGGATGCACTGTTCTTCAGCTCGCCGTCGAACAGACAGTTGCTAACGGTGAGGTTAGCGTTGTTGTTGTTGTTAACATAACCTACGATGCCGCCATAGTTGCCACTACCGCCTGCGTCGTTACCGTCCAAAGTACCAGAGTATGTGCAACGGTCAACTGTGATATTGCCATTGAGAGAGCCACCGAGGATACCACCTACTTGAGCACCAGCCAACTGGTTATTGTAGGAAATGTTGCTAAAGATACCGCTGATGAGAACATCACTACCTGTAGCAGCAGCAATCAGAGCAACTGCTCTGCCAGTAACTGAAGAAGAAATGGTCATTGTGCCATAAGCATCAAAGTCCTTAACTACAGCTCCATCTGCAATCTTACCAAACAAGCCATTGTACTGACCCGTGGCGGTATAGGTGATGTTGCTGATAGCATGACGTTGACCATCGAATGTGCCCTTGAACGGAGTAGCATCAGTACCGATAGCGAATGTCAGAGCATTGTCTTCGATTACCTCAGAAAGGTCGATGTCGGCAACGAGAGCTGCAGATGCAGTGTTACTGCCTGCAGAAACATAAAGGGCGAAGTTCTTGAGCTGAGTTGCGTTAGCAATCTCGTAAACGTCTTCGTAATCCTCGTTAATAGCATTACAGTAAGAGCAGAAGCCGCCGCTAACGAAGTCGTGTTCGTCCTTTTGGAAGTCAGCGATGTCGTTGGTGTATTTGCCACTACCAGCGTCGCCATAAGGCGTGCCGTCGCAGTGCAAAGTGCCAACCTCGTAAACGATAGCGTGAGTTGCGTCGAGAACAGGATATGCGTCGCCTTCAGCAAGAGCGGGAGCAACAGCCTCGAAGTCATCGGTGCCAACCACTACATTAACTGTATGAGCAGTGCCAACATTAACTGTCAGGTCAATAACTGCATAGAGCTTCTCCTCGTTAACCTTACCAGTGAGTGTGTAAGGAATACGCTGGAAGAAGGCAGCATAAGTAGCCAATGCAGCAGGAATGTTCTCTGCGGGAACAGCATATGTGCCAGTCTGGCTGAATGTGCCGTCGTCAGCGATTTCAACGCCAGTGAGGCTGATGTCGCCAACGGGCAGAGACATGCCGAGAATGTTGAGTGTGAAGTTGGGCAGCGTGAAGGTGTAAGTGCCGTCGGCTGCGTTTGTCAAAGTAACGTCGGCAGCTGTCGGTTCTTCTGTGTTGCCGTCAGCTGTTACGACATACTGCTCAGCCTTGAAGGCCCTCTTGTCCAGGTTCTGGTACCAAGCAACGTCTTCTACTTCACCATTATTCAGCTTGAAGGTAATCTCACCGCTTGCGAGCTGCTCGGCTGTAACGAGGACAGGGGCCTCGCAGTTAGTAGCCTTGTTGCCGATGGCGATAGTTGTGGTAGAACCTTCCTGCAGGAGGTAGTAGTTATTCTTGATGCTCGTCGTTGCGTTACCATTCCAGTTGGCAAGGATAGCAGCAGCAGTCGTGCAACCTTCGTCAGCAACAATCTTACCGATGCTAAGGCAGTTCTGTATGCCCTTGAAGGCGGGAACCTTGCAGTAGCCCATGATGCCGCCGTACTTATTGTTCTCGCCAATGATGGTGCCGCTGAAGACACAGTCAAAGACGCCACCGCCGTAGGTGTAGCCAACGATACCGGCTTGGCAGTCGCCAAGGCCAGTGTGTGTCAGCGTGCCGGCATATTCGCACTTGTGTATCTCCATTGTGCTGGCGGTAGTCATGCCGCCGACAATACCGCCGGTGTGAGCCTTGAAGTTGGCAACGTTAATGTCAAGAGCACTGTAAATGCCACTGATGATTGATGTGCCTTCTGCCTGACCGATAGTGCCATTGTAGTTGAAGCCATCGGATGTCAGCGTACCATAGATACCGAAGTCCTTGACTGTGGCGTTGTTGATGGCGCCAAACAGACCGTTGTTGTTGCCTGTTGCGGTATAGCTAAAGTTTGTAATCTTATATCCCTGACCGTCGAAGGTACCTGAGTACATTAAGTCAGCGTTACCGATAGGAGTCCAGTCATAGCCAGTCATGTCGATATCGGCAGTAAGGACGGCATTAGCTGTGGCCTCGCCACCATTAACCAGTTCCTTAAAGAGAACGAGCTTGATGGCGTTGTCAATCTCGTAAACGCCTTCGTTCTGTTCCAGCGTTGCCATTGCGGGCAGATCAACAGTGATGTACTGCAGTGCTTCGTTGAAGAGAGGCATGAGCTGCTCGGGCGTTGCGGTTGCAACGGCTGTAACCTTGGCTGTTGCTGCTGCAATAACTTGGTTCTTGATAGCATCGGGAACGGGCAGACCTGCGAACTGTTCATAGAGAGCCATGCCGACCTTTTGCAGAGAGTCAACATACTCCTGACGGATGGCTGCGAAGGCTTCCTCTGAGAGCATCTTGAACTCGGACATCTGGATTGCAGTACCATTGAATGCAGCTTCGACCTCAATCTTGAAGTACTTGTAGCCTGCGGGCCAAGTCTCGCTGAAGGTGAAGTAAGCAGGAGCAAAGTTAGCTGCGGGCAGCAGATCCTGACCGATGTCTGTCTTCTGGTCGATCAAAGTCCAACCAGCGAAGTCGCGAGTTGCCGTATCGTCCATGTCGCCCTTGACATTGGTGCCGTAAATCTTCCAGGTCTTCCAGTTACGTCCGGAGTATCTCTCTGTGTCGGAACCGGTGATGAGCTCATAGTATGGGAACTGATTAGCAGCGTAAGCCTTGAAGATAATGTAAGCGCCGCCATCCGGTATGCCACCACCCCACTTGGTGTTGATGTTGCCATCGATGAGTTGTGAATAGTGTCCGTCGCCCCATCCTGCAGAGCCGTCGATAGGACGATAGCCGCCTGTAGCGAATGCGTGAGACTCCTCAAGTTGTTCCTTCAGGGCAACCAGGTCGTTGTAAACCTTTGTCAGGCGAACTGCGTCGGCTGTGGTCTGAAGTTCTGTGAAGAGTGTTGCGAACTGAGTCTTCAACTCTTCCTTGTCGGACTCAACAACATATTCATCGAGACCTGCAGCAAACTCTGCCAGCTCTTCCACATAGGGAGCACGAATGGCCTCGAACTCTTCCTGTGAGCAGAGATACATTTCGGACATCTGCTGCTGAGTGCCGTTAGACTCGTAAACCTCTACCTTGAAGTATGCGTATTCTGTTGCGACGCCTTCAGTGAAGTCGAAGGTAGCGGGATAGAAGTTCTTCATGGGCAGGTACTCAGCACTGATGTTTGTTCTGATGTCCAGAGCAACCCAGCCTTCTGCATCCTTTGTTGCCTCAGCCTCAGAAGCGAAGTTGCCGCCGAAGACAGTCCAGGACTTCCAGTTACGTCCAGTGTTTGTAGCGGTGTCGTTACCGGTGACGAGTTTGTAGAAGAAGGGCTTCTGCGACTGGCCGCGGAAGACGATGTACTGAACGTGTCCAGCGTCGCCTACGTTGCCGCTGAAGTTGCCGCCCCACTTGGTGTTCTCGTTGCCGTCGACGAGCTGTGAGTAGTGTCCGTCGCCCCAGCAGCTAGAGCCGTAGAGAGCAATAAAGCCGCCATTCTTGATGGTTTCAATCTTTGCCTTCAGTTGAGCAATCTCGCCTGACAATGTGATAATAGCATCTACATTTGCATTGGTATAAGCTGCCAGCAGTTCTGCCTTCTTATCATTGTAGGCAGTGATGAGGTCCTCGTCAACGCCTGTCGGCTCGTAATCGAGGTATTCCTGTGCACCGGATGTATCGACGACTTCGTCCACGAAGCGGAACTCGCCCATCTGGCAGTATTCGCCCCAACC
Organism: uncultured Bacteroidales bacterium; assembly: GCA_902778625.1. GTDB lineage: Bacteria > Bacteroidota > Bacteroidia > Bacteroidales > Bacteroidaceae > Physcousia. Next base: position 34,049 of record CACYYM010000021.1, on the reverse strand, counting down.
GCCTGCAAGCTCATCCACAATAATCATGAAATAAGCATAAGAGTCTGTCGTGGCATTTGAGAGTGTGTAAGGCACAACCAAGTATGATTCGTTCTCATCTCCTGTGGGTACGTCCTCATCTTTTTCGTCGAGCAGTACCCAACCTTCTGCATCTTTCGTTGCATCGGCATCGGATGAGAAGTTGCCGCCGAAGACACGCCACTTCTTCCAGTTACGACCTGGAGAACCGGGAGTGTCGTTGGCAATGACCAACTCATAGTCTGCTACTGCGATAGGCAGGGCAGCCTTGAAGACAGCAAAGACACTGTTTCCATTCCAGCCTGCCCATGAGCCCCACTTGGTATTTGCTTTGCCATCCATCAGTGCGGCACAGCCTTCATCGCCCGTAGGGTCAGAACCTGTCACGAGCGTAAACGACATAGCGTTGACGCTTTGTACGCTGAGTAGCATCAGCACTGCAGCGAACAAGGTTAACAATTTGTTTGTTTTCATCTCGTTTTGTTTTTAGTTAAACTTAGGTTTATTAATAGATTTATTTAGTTTTTTTGTACGCTTTTTTACACTACACGCCTACAAATATACACATTATTAAATATATAATAATGTCTGATTGTGTTAAGAATTGTTAAACAAGCAAGGCAAAGTTAGGAAATGTGTTATGTCTGCAATAAATAACAAAGCGACGTCGGGAGATAATTCCGTACAGGGGGATTTCAAACGCCGCACGCGGAGATGGCAAACGCCGCACGCGGAAATGGCAATCCCCGCGTGCGGGGATTACGATCGCCGCACGCGGGGATTTTCGACGCCCCTAGCGGGGCCATCCGATGCTCTTAGCGGAGCACCTTCTTGCCGTCTTTGATGTAGATGCCTTCCTTTGCCGGAGTGTTTATTCTTTGGCCACTGAGGTTGTACCAGCCGCTGAGGTGTTTGCTGTCGGTCGATGTCTGTTCTTCCCGTGCCTTGATGCCGGGAATGTCTGTTCCGATTTCGCCGCTGAGTTTCTTATCGACATAGACTTTCATCCAGTGCCCGCCCACTACGCTGCGTGCCCTGAAGCCAGTCATCGCGCCTTGTCCGTCGGTAAAGTACCAGTCGGAGAGTGGCACTCGGGAAGGTGTCGAGTTGACATACTTCCAGACGAGGTCGGATATGCGGAAGAAGTCAGCGTTGCTGGTTGCCAGCGCTGCCGTCCACATCTCCCAGTCGCTCTTGGTGTAGCTGGAGCGGCTATCGAGCGGCAGACCGTAGCTGTTGAACTTGCTCTTGTAGTATGTGTACTCTGTCGTCACGACATCTTCGGGGAAGACATTGAGGCTCCAGGCTTTGTCCCACACCATGTTATACTTCTGGCTCCAAGTACCGTTGCGGTCGTAGGCGAGCTTGTAGTGGTTGCCGTCCTTGGCGAGATCGACCCATGCTGTCGCCATATCCTTTGCCTTCGTCAAATAGTACTGATAGTTATCCGTATCGCCACGCTGATAGCAGAGCATTGCATAACCGGCGACGCCCATGATGGCTTTGACTGCAAGGTTGGCGTTGTGGGCGAGATGGCCAGCAAAGTCGTCGGTACAGAGTTGGTTCTCGGGATCCTGTCCGTTCTCGACGAGGTAGTTCGTCCACTTCGTGAGCGTCTGCCAGTAGCGGTCAGCCCATTCGGTGTTGCCGTCGATGTCGGAAATGGCAGCAGCGAGGATGACGATGTTCGCGCTCTCCTCAATAGGCATGTTGCCGCCGAAACCGCCGTCCGAACTTGGGAAGCGCTGGGCATACACTTGGTTGTTGGCATGCGGATAGGTTCCGAGGTCGTGCGCCGCGAAATCAAATCCCCAGCGGTCGCTTTGGCAATAGTCGAGGATAGAGGTGCACATGCCTTTCATGAGCTCGGTGTTATAGAGCAGGAAGAGGGGTGCAGAGGGATAGGTAAGGTCAACAGTGTTGACACAGCCGTTCGAGTTGTTTTCCTTCGAGAAGAAGAGCAGGTTGCCCTTGTTGTCCTCGAAGATTTTGTGTGCGGCAATGCAATGACGATAGGATGCGCAGAGGAGCTCAGCGTACTTGACGTTGCCGGCAGCGAGGCCGTCGTCGTAGATGATCTGGTCCTGCACCTTGCATCGTGCCATGATGTCGTCGTAGTTCTGCTGGAACTCAGCAAACGCCTGCTGTATGGTCTTGCCGTTTCGCGCCCAGTAGCCCTTGTAGTTCCTATCCATGTAACGTATGTCGTAGATTTCGTCGTAGCCGAACATCATGTAGCTGCTGGCCTGACTGACGGTGCCGAAGTCGTGCACGAAGGACAGCTGGGGCATCTCGCTTTCCTCGGTGCTTGTGACGGTCGACGTGCTCTCGGGCAACGTTCCGGTCGCAAGGAATGTCGACATCGTGAGGTCCTGGTCGGCTACTGCGACGGCGCCATTCACGTTGGGCAGGTAGAGGTAGCCCCAATCGATGGTGATGAGGTCGCCTGCCTTGCCCAGAATCTTCTGATCCACGCTTCCGCTCTTGACGTACTGCCGTTCGCCATCCTCCACGATGCTCGAGACGGTTGCCTGATTGTTGTTGTCCACGACGAGTTCCGGCGTTGTGCCATAATAGAACTGCACATCGTGCTCCTCTTCGTCGTTGGCAGTGACTTGATACGAGATGTAGTTGATGGGGGTTGACATCAGTTCGACATCGTCCATGAGGAATGGTGCGGTGAAGACGACATCAAGGTCGACTGGTCCGCACGTAAAGGAATAATAGGTGCTTGTGGGCAGTACGTAGCATGACTTCTGCGTCGCGAGCTTTTCACCCGTCGTGCCTGCATAAAGTCCGATGTCAGCCAGAGCGCCACCCGTCGTGTTTTTCACGTGGTAGGCCAACACGTTGTCTCCCTCGTGGAGCACTGCCTTGTCAGCATCTGTGAGTCTGTAGATGACGTTCTGCACCCACGTCTCGCCCGTGCTGAAGATTTTGCGTCCGTTGATGTAGCCTTCGCAGACGTCGTCGTGGGAATAGATGACAGCGAGTTCCTGCTGCAAGTCCTCTTCGGTCAGAGTGATGTGTCGGCGGATGTAGCAGTGGCTGTTGGTCGATGTCCACGCAGTGTTGACGTTAGGATACTCGCTGGGAGTGCCGAAGGCGCCGGGCTTTGTCTGCCACGAAGCGTCGTTGTATGCCTCTCTTGTCCAGCTGGTGCCACTCAGCGTGCTCGTGGTGATCCTGACTTTCGTTTCCCAAGGACCTTCGTCGGCCATCGGCGCGATGGAACGGAAGCCGGGATGGAAGCCAAGCTCGTTCTTGTAGAGACCAATATCGGCAAGGGCGCCACCTTTTGTGTTGTGGACGTGGAATGCTATGACGTTGTCACCTTCCACGAGGGCTGCCCGAGCATTTCCCGTCAGGTGCACCCTGACGTTCTGCCGCCACTTCTCTTCCGTCACGTTCACGAAGCGGACACCGTTGATGTAGGCTTCGCAAATGTCGTCGTGCGAGTAGATAACCCAAAGGTCGCTCTTGAGGTCGTCTGCCGTCAGAGTGACGTGGCGACGGATGTAGCGGTCGGTATTGTTGCCTGTCCAATCGGACTTGCAGTAAGTATATTCGCTCTTAGTTCCCCAGGGGCCTGTTGAGGTGGTCCATTGGCTTTCCGAGATGTCGAGATTCATCCAGGTGTCTTGCATCGCCGAGGTCAGGCTGCTGCGCATCTTGGCAGAATAGCCGCCCTTGCTACCCATCGGAGCAATGGCGGTGAGCCTTGTCGAACGTTGTGCTCCCATGAATCGATAGACTTTTCCATCAACGCGGAGCAGGCCGTCCATTGCTTTCTGTTGGTTGTCCCAATGCTTGACGGTGCCATCTGTCAACTTGTTGTAAGGCGACCAGAAAGAGAAGTACGGGTCGTTCACCAGCAAGGGAACGCTGGGCAAACGAAGCGCTGTCGCCTTGTAAGGTACGAAATAATCAGGTGTCTGTGCCTGCAAAAGTGTGGCTGCAACGAGGGCAGCGAGCATGAGAAATGTCTTGCGCATAGTCTTTCGATGATTTGTTATTTATAGCTTATTGTGTGCAAAGGTAACACTTTCTTTGCAAACCGCAATGCTTTGACAAAGAAAAAGACACATTATTATATAATATATGATATATCTCATGCTTTTTTTGTAACTTTGCAGGCAAATGGCAAATAAATAATAACAAAATGGAAAAATTTGATGTTCCTGTCCTCTTGCTCACAGGTTACCTTGGAAGTGGCAAGACAACTCTGCTCAACCGCATTCTCTCAAATCGTCGAGGCATACGCTTCGCCGTGATTGTCAACGATATAGGGGAAGTCAACATCGATGCCGACCTCATCCAAAAGGGCGGAATCGTCGGGTCGAACGACGACAGTCTGGTCGCCCTTCAGAACGGTTGCATCTGTTGCACCTTGAAAATGGACTTGGTGCAGCAGCTTTACGACATCATCGCATTGAAGAAGTTCGACTACATCGTCATCGAGGCAAGCGGCATCTGCGAACCAGAGCCCATCGCACAAACGATTTGTTCAATGGCGCAGATGGCACCGGAAATCACGCGAAACGGCCTCCCGTACGTCGATTGCATCGTCACCGTCGTTGACGCATTGAGGCTGAAAGACGAGTTCGACTGCGGCTCAGACCTCACAAAGAAGGACATCGACGAAGAGGACATCGAAAACCTCGTCATTCAGCAGATAGAGTTCTGCAACATCGTCTTGCTCAACAAGGCTGCCGACGTCGAGCCACACGAACTGGAGCGCATCCGCCAGATCGTGCGTGGCATACAGAAAAAGGCACAGATAATCGAGTGCAACTACGGCGATGTGGAGCTCGACAAGCTGCTCAACACCAACCTCTTCGACTATGAAAAGGTAGCAACGAGCGCAACCTGGATTGCAGAGCTTGAGGGCCATCACGATGATGACGATGATGATGACGATGAACACGAGCACGAACATCATCATCACGAACACGACGAACACCATCACGAACACGAGCATCACCATCATCACCACCACGACCACGACGAGGGCGAAGCCGAAGAATACGGCATCGGCACTTTTGTCTATTATCGCCGAAAGCCCATGAGACTCAGTGAGTTTGACCAATTTGTTGCTCGCCTCTGGCCAAAAGGCATCATCAGGGCAAAGGGCATCTGCTACTTCAAAGGCGAAGAAGACATTTGCTACCTGTTCGAACAGGCCGGCAAGCAGGTCAAACTGCAGAACATCGGACAGTGGTATGCAACAATGCCCGCAGCCGAACTCGAGATGATGAAGCAGCGCGACGCCAACCTTCGACGAGACTGGGACGAAACTTACGGTGACAGGATGCAAAAGCTAGTCTTCATCGGTCAGCATCTCGACAAGGAAGCCATCACCACCCTGCTCGATGCCTGCCTTGCCGAATAACGTCCTGACAATACATTCCAAACACAGAATTACTGCACTCCGCACACCGTGTTGCAAAACTTCACGTGTGAAGTTCGTTATACATACATGTATCTACAATTAAATGTACATGTATCTATAATTATATATACATGTATGTATAACGAACCCCGTGTGCGGAGTTTGGAAATGCCCCGTGCTGAGTCGGGCAATGCCGCTTGTTAAATAAACTTAATTCGCGCGCAACATATACATTATTATAATAATTATATGGAAAGATTTGCGTATCTTAGCGCGGCAAATTATCGACTAAAACAAACGACACAACACAACAAATCATAATTATTAACTTAAAACAACACAATCCATGAAAAGAAAAATTACCTCTCTCGCCGTGCTAGTTCTCTCTTTGCTCATGGCAGCTCCAGCGCTTGCCGAGCAGAGTCTGACCCAAGTCGGCGAAGTAACGACAGCTCCCGAAGCGGGCAAGTACTACGTCATTCAAGGCAACGGACAGGCCAACCAGATAACCTGGCTGTTCGACAACGACGGTGCCCTGGCCGCAACAGAATCGGAAGAGGCGCCCATAGGACCGGAAGCCATGAAATACGTCTGGACATTCGAAGTCACAGACAACGGCTATGCTGCCCAGAACCTTGTCAGCGGACGCTACATCCACATCGCAGGCACTAGCAACGGCGGTGCAGTACAGATGCAGGCAAGTCCGTCCTACTTCACCATTGAGTCCGACGGAGACTTCGTTGCCTTCAAGAATGCATCCGACCTGTACATCGACATGAGCTACAGCGGCACAAATCCCGTCACCTGGGGTGGTGGTGTGGCAGGCTCGAGACGCCTGAACATCTACATCGCAACCGTCGAAAGCGTTAACGACCTCACAATCGCAAAAGATCGCCTCAATGCCTGCTTTGGCAAGTATTCAGACTATCTGCCAGACTACGGCAGCACGCCTATCGACGATATGAGAGGAACAGAGATTGGTCAGTACAACTTCACCGACGAAGACCGCAACGCATTCGTTGAGAACATGCAGATGGCCCTCGCCATCCTGCAGGATGAAGTTGAAGACGTAACCGCAGAGCAAATGTACGCCATCATCGATGCAATCGAGACGGCATACGCCAACATCATGGCTTCCCTCGTACAACTTACCATAGCCGACGGCAATTACCGCATCGTCAGCGCCTTGACGTGGAATAAGACAGTATCCGTCGACACTGGTCAGGTTGACGAGAACGGCGATCCCATCACAGAGGATGTTGTCATACATCCCACGAAGGCAATGTACGCCACACTCGACGAAGGCAAGGCCATGTGGGCAGACATCGACAGCACCGACTGCCGCTACCTCTGGAAGATGACCAATAATCCAGAGACAGGCTTCATCCAGATGATGAACATCGCAACTGATGGCATCCTCGCCAGCTGCTCGCAGAGCGCTCAGGCAACACTGGCCAAAGACAGCCAAACAGAGATGACGTTCGAGTTCATCGAGCGCAGGGAAGACGGCAAGATTGTTCTCGTCATGAAGCCAAGCACAGGAGGCAGCTACGCATACCTGCACTGCAACAACCACGGCGGCGGCTCAGGCACAGCCAGCAACATCGTTGGCTGGGCATCAAGTGCCGGTGCAAGTCAATGGATACTCGAGCCCGTGAGCGACGAAGAGGTTGCAGAACTCATCGATGCCTATGCTCCCATCAAGGACCACGAGCTCCTCGTTGCCATGTTCCAAGACCTCATCGCCGAGACCGAAGCAGCCATCGCTCAGGCAAAGGATGACCAGTACATCACAGAACGCAGCGCAGGCCTTATCAGGGAAGCCTCACAGTACAGCAGTCCCTTCTCTGAGACAAGGGAAGGCAGCAGCTTCGCCAATCTCTTCGACGACAACACCAGCACATTCTGGCACAGCGACTGGAGCAGTTCGGTAAGCAACCACACACACTTCTTCAACGTGGCTCTCATTGAACCCGTTGAAGGCGACATCCAATGCTTCATGCGCCGTCGTAATGCCGCAAACGACCATATCACGTTGCTCGGCGTCTTCGGCTCGAACAATGAAAGCGCACTCGAGAGCGCTACAGACGACGGCTGGACAGAACTCGGTTCGTTCGATCTCTCGGCAAACGCTTCTGCAAGCCAAACCGTATACTCTAATGCAGTCAACCTCGCAGAAAGCTACCAGTACCTACGCTTCTACATCGACGGCACAACAACAGGGCGCGGCTACGGACACATGTCTCAGTTCCAGCTTTACAAGCTCACCATCGACGGCAACACGCAATGGAGCCAAATGGGCGATGCCGCAACAGCCATCGAAGAAGCACTCGAGACAGCAAAGGCTGTTGACCCAGACGACATGACAGACATGACAGACTACGACGCCCTCAAGGCTGCCCTCGATGCATTCAAGGCTATCCTCGTTGACCCGAGCGCACTGGCTGCTGCCATCGCAGCAAACAAGGACGTGACTTCGCTTGTTGCCATCGGCGAGAATCCCGGCTTCTGGGCACCCAACAACCAAGCCGGCATCTTGGCAAGCACAATACAAGAAGCAACTGCTTATCTCAAGAGCGGCAAGTACACGCAGGCAGAAGTCGATGCTTATGTTGAAGCCATCACAAGCGGAGCAGCCGACATCTTCGCTCTTGCCAATCCTGTTGAGGAAGGCAAGTGGTACGCATTCAAGTTCGATAGCATTGAGAACTACGAAGCCCGCGGTTGGAATAAAGCCGACCCAGCTAACGCAACACTTGGCGACCTTTTCGACAACTACGCAGCTCCTGCCGATGTAGTGACCGAAGGTGAAGGCGACGAACAATCAAGCAGACTGCAAGGTTTCTCTTCACTTGAAGATATAGCCGTTGGCCAAAACGTTCGCTTCATCAATGAAGATGTCATAGAACAAATGGACCAGATTGCTTTCCGCTTCATTGCACAAGGTGACAGCGCATACGTCATTCAGCACAAGAGCGGCCTCTACCTTAATGGAGCGAGTCGTAGCACTAACCTTTCTCTTGGCCTCTCGCCTGCCCTATTCAATGTGAAAGCTGTTGGTTACGGTAAGGTTGTCATCGAGGTGCGCAACCTCAAGGGACAAGGCTACTACACTGCCCCCGTTTATCTCCATGCACAGAACGCTGGCCACAGTCTTGTTACATGGAGCGACGCAGCAGTCAGCTCAAAGAGTGCGCTCTTCATTGAGCCTGTCAGCGACTTTGATGAAGGCGATGATGTTGCAGAGAGCGTGCTCTTCAACACGAAGCCCAACAGCATACAGTTCGTATGCTTCCCCGCTGCATTCTCTGTTGCAGATGCCGAGATTTATGCTTATCAGGGTGCCTTCGAGGCAGAGAAAGAGCCGCAAGACACCACAAGCGTTGCTTTGGCGAACTACGCATTCAACAGAATTGAGCAAGCAGCAGCAGGCCAGCCCGTGCTTCTCGTTGTGGGTGACCGCGAAGACTTCGTTGCAGACGACGAAGAAGAGCCTGCACAGGTCCGCATTACACCTCTCGGCACGAATTTCGCCGTTGAGCCTCAAACAACAGGCGGCGTTCATGGCACCTTCGCATACGAGTGGGTTGACGAAGGAACTGTTGTCGTAGGCGGTGGCGGCATTGCAAAGCCAGGCAACACACTTGTGCTTGCGAAAGGCGTTGACGGTACTGATTGTACACGCGACATCGCTGCCAACACTGGTTACATTGTTTACGGCGAGAACATCATCACGAATACTGATGACTTCGACCTCGTTATCACAGCCGAAAGACCTTTGATTGGCACAACAGGTGACGCGAATAACGACGGAAGTGTTGACATTGCGGACGTCACTTATGTCTTGACTATAATGGCAAGCAACGGTGATGCTGCGGAATATCCCAGTGCTGACGCGAACGGCGACGGCACGGTGGACATCGCAGACGTCACGTATATCCTGACCATTATGGCTGCCCAATAAGCTATTGCAAACTGATTAGATTGCGAAAGCCCCTTGCAGAAAGAACTGCAGGGGGCTTTCTTTATTTAATGAGTGGAATGGGAACTATGGGAGTTCTGTGAGTTACGCGAAGGTAGCAGACATTTTGGTGAAGATTGTTTCGCCGTTAAAGACTTGTGCCTGAACTTTGAGCGAGCCATCGGGCAGCGTTTCAATTTTGGTGAAGGAGACTGTCAACTCGCTGACTTCTTCTGGCGAAATGATGGCGAGATACTTGACGTTCTTGGCCTTTCGGAGTGTCACGTCGCGATTCAAAGCACGTTGCAGCAACTCCTGCACCATTTGAACAATGCAAACGCCTGGCGTGATGGGATGTCCAGGGAAGTGTGCCTTGTAGATGGGCCACTCGGGATGTATGCTCAGATGGAAGGTTGCGAGGCCTTCCGTCTCCTGCTGTGAGAGGATGGTATAAAGGTTATCTTGTAATTTCATCTTCATTAAAATGTGAACGTTTCCATCGCAGATAGAACTCCGGATTCTCGAGAATGAGTTGATATTGCTGGTCGGTAAAGGCCTGAATGGTGCGAGCGGAGGTCAGCAAGGCGTTGTCCTTCGTGTCGCGAATCTCGTAATCGAAGATGATTTTGGCTGCTGGAGTGAACTGATAGGCGATGTCTATGCGAGGCTTTGTCGTGTAGAAAATGGGACGATGATAGCGTATGTCCATATCCACGATAGGTGCAAAGACGTTGTTCTTCAGGTAGTCATCGTAGCAAAGGCCGTAGTGATGCCCCCAAGCCTCTCGCGCATCTTCCAGATAGAGCGGGTAAGCTCCGTGCCAGACGACGCCCATGATGTCCACTTCGCTGAAGCGAACCTCGAATTCTCGCGAGAAGCGTAACTCCTTTTCCTGCATGACTATGAACTATGGACTATGGACTATGAACTGGAACTCTGTTCCCCTTGAGCAATCTTGAGGCGTGTTGTGGCAATCACCTCTGTGCCGACTCGCACTTCGGCGTTGACGAGGGTGACGTCGAATATCTCCTGCATGACCACGATTGTCGTGCTGAGAGTCTCACCTTCGCGAGGCAGACGGACGATTTCCAAGTCTTTCACCTCTCCGATAAAGCCGAGACGAACGCCGACTTTCAACACATATTTATTATAGTAGCCGAGTCGAGCGGCACACGTCTGTGCGATGTGTTCGATGAGACCTGCAGCCGCAAACTCTCCGTTCTCGCAGAAAACATTGTCCTTTCGAATGGTGAGTTCGCATGTGGTCTGTGTCTCGCTGTAATCCACCAAATGGTCCACCATCACGAATGGCGGCCTTTGCGGCAGCAACTCCAGTATGTCTATATCTCTAAACATTAACCTAATCAACTATGGACTAAGAACTATGGACTATGGACTACGTGTAGAGTCCGCCGTTTATCGATATCACCTCGCCCGTTATATAAGCCGCTGCGTCGGAGAGGAGGAAGCTAACCAGGTCGGCAACCTCTTCCGGACGACCGAATCTGCCCATAGGAATCTGTGCTTTCAGCTCGTCGACGGGCAAATCTTTGGTCATGTCTGTTTCGATGAAGCCAGGGGCAACGGCGTTGACTGTCACGTCGCGAGCGGCAGCTTCGAGTGCCAGAGCCTTTGTTGCGCCTATGAGTGCGGCCTTTGCTGCGCTGTAGTTTGTCTGTCCGGGCAAGCCTTTGAGACCCGACAAGGAAGTCATGTTCACGATTCTTCCCCCGTGTTTCCTGCGAAGCATGGCTGGCAGACAGCGACGCGTAACATAATAAAAGCCATCAAGCGACGTGCCGATTACGGCCTTCCAGTCTTCCGTAGGCATCATGAACATCATGCCGTCTCGGCGGATGCCTGCGTTGTTGACGAGGTACGCGATATAGTCGTCGGGGTGCGCTTCCGTCCAAGCATCGAAGGCACGGTCAACCTCTTCTTCCTTTCCGACGTTGAAAGGCATCAGTTCCGCCGTTCCTCCGGCAGCTTCAATCTCTGCCTTGACGGCTTCCGCAGCAGCCTGATTGCTCTGATAATTGATGATAACGGGCAGCCCCTGAGCAGCCAACTTGAGGCAGACAGCACGTCCAAGTCCGCGAGACCCGCCTGTGACTAAAGCATATTTCATAGCCTGATTTTATTCCTTAAAATGTCAAATTGCGGTGCAAAGGTACGACATATAATTCAAAATTCAAAATTAATAAATTCAAACTTCATGGTTCGAGGGTTAATATACCTTATTTATATATGTAATTTCTGCAGATAAGTGATTCGACTTGGGCAATCTTGTGAAAAAACTTAACGCAGTTAAATTGAAAACTTAGCGTGCTGAGTTGCTCAACTTAGCGTGTTAAGTTGCTCAACTTAACGTGTTAAAATTTCAACTTAACGTGCTTAGTTTGCGAAGTTGACTCGGAGCGTTTAAAACCCTCGCTTGTTAAGTCCACTCAGCAAACACGGGAAAGTTTGCAATTTTCCTCGTCGAGATGGCGAAGATATCAAAGAAAATTTGTAAATTTGCAGGGAAGAATGAACTTCCACGACTAAGACTTTCACATTATGGGCAAGAAGAAAACCGGCAGCAGAGGACTGCGAAAAATCGATTTAGAAAGGGTTGTCATTGACTTTTTCCAAGAGAACCCAGCCGTTACATTTCCCTTGAAGAACATCTGCAAGCAGCTCCATCTGCGGACGAGCCAAGCCAAAATGCTCCTCATCGACGTCCTCGACGGGCTTCTCGCCGATGACTTCGTCAAGGAACAGCCGCGTGGGTACTACACTTTGAACATGCCTTCGCAGGTGATGACCGGCATCTTCCACCGAAAAGCAAACGGCAAGAACACCTTCGAGCCTGCCGATGGTGGCGAGCCCATCCTTGTGGCTGAGAGAAACAGCCTGCATGCAATGGACGGCGACACAGTTCAAGTCACCCTTTTTGCCCGCAGAAAGCACCATGTTCGCGAGGCTGCGGTGACCGAAATCGTGAAGCGGAGCGACAAGACTTTCGTGGGAACTTTGCAAGTGCAGAGAGGCTATGCTTATCTCCTGACTGAGGACAGAACCCTCGCAAACGATATCTTCATCCCAACGGAAAACCTCAAGAAAGGCAAGACAGGCGATAAAGCCGTTGTCCGCATCGTGGAATGGCCCGACAGAGCCAAGAACCCGATTGGAAAGGTGGTTGACATACTTGGCAAGACCGGCGAGAATAATGCCGAGATGCACGCTATTTTGGCAGAGTACGGACTGCCTTATGTCTATCCTGCAGCCGTTGAGAAAGCTGCCGACAAGCTCGTTCCGGGCATCACCGAAGCTGAGGTTGCGCGCCGTCTCGACATGCGAGATGTCCTGACTTTCACCATCGACCCATACGACGCAAAGGACTATGATGACGCGCTCAGCATTCGTCCCATCAAGAAAGGGCTGTGGGAAGTGGGCGTTCACATTGCCGACGTAAGCCATTACGTCACAGAAGGTTCCATCATAGACAAGGAAGCCTATAAGCGCGCAACGAGCGTCTATCTCGTGGACCGCACGGTACCGATGCTGCCGGAACGCCTTTGCAACTTCATTTGCTCACTCCGTCCCGACGAGGACAAGCTGACATATTCAGTCATCTTCCACATGAACGAGAAGGCCGAAGTGAAGGACTGGAAGCTCGCTCACACGGTAACGCGAAGCGACAGACGCTTCACGTATGAAGAGGTACAGAAGGTCCTCGAGGACCATCACGAGGCAAGCGAGGAGGACTACAAGGCTCCGGGAGATTCCGCACCAATGCCTGCTCCCGATAGCAAAGAGGCTCGTCCGGCAGAAGACTTCGCCGAACCGCTCATCACACTCAATCGTATGGCTAAGATACTGCGTCAGAAGCGCTTTGCCAGCGGGGCAGTCGACTTCGACAGGTGTGAGGTTCGCTTCAATATCGATGCCGACGGACACCCGACTGGCGTGTACTTCAAGGTTGCAAAAGACGCGAACAAGCTCATCGAGGAGTTCATGCTGCTGGCAAACCGCACAGTTGCCGAGAGCATCGGAAAGGTTCCGAAGAACGTCAAGCCTAAGGTTCTCCCCTATCGTATCCATGAGAATCCAGACCCGCAAAAGCTCTTGAACCTCGCCGACTTCGTGAAGAAGTTCGGACACAAACTGAAGACTACGGGCAATCGAAACGAAATAAGCCGCAACTTGAACCGTCTGCTCGACGACGTCAAAGGCAAGCGAGAACAGAATGTCATCGAAATGATTACCCTCAGAGCCATGATGAAAGCCAAGTACAGCACGTATAACTGCGGCCACTACGGCTTGGCGTTCGACTACTACACACACTTCACTTCCCCCATTCGCCGTTATCCCGACCTCATGGTACACAGACTTCTCACCCGTTATGCTGAGGGCGGACGAAACGCTAATCAGGTGAAGTACGAGGAATTCTGTGAACATTGCAGCGACATGGAACAGACTGCGGCTTCAGCTGAAAGGGCAAGCATTAAATACAAGCAAGTCGAGTTCATGAGCGAACACTTGAACGAGACCTTCCAAGGCACGATATCGGGTGTCACGGAGTTCGGTCTCTATGTCGAGATAGATGAGAACAAGTGCGAAGGCATGATACCTCTGCGCGACTTGGAAGGTGATTACTACGACTTCGACGAAAAGAACTATTGCCTCAAAGGCAGGCGTTATCACCACTGCTACAACCTCGGAGACAGCGTCAAAGTACAGGTCAGCCGCGCCGACCTCTATCGAAAGCAGCTCGACTTCAAGCTCGTCTATCCCAACTAACTTGGCCTGTCCAAAAACTTTTTTGCTTTATATCAAGAAAAAAGGGCAGAAAAAAGTTGCAGAAAAGCGCGTTTTGCCGTACTTTTGCACCCGAAAAAAGTAGTAGAGCGAAAGGGTTAGGTATAACTCTTAACTCTTAACTTTTAACTCTTAACTATAAGACAAATGGGTGGATTCTTCGGTACGGTTCAGAAGCAGAAGTGCTTTACTGACCTTTTTTACGGCACAGACTATCAATCACATCTTGGCACAAAACGCGGCGGTATGGCCACTCTGAGCGACTCAGGCGAGTTCCTACGAAGCATCCACAACCTCGAAAGCACCTACTTCCGCACACGTTTCGAGCCCGAACTCGACAAGTTTCAGGGCAAGTCGGGCATTGGCGTCATCTCCGACACCGATGCACAACCGATGCTCATGAACAGTCACTTGGGGCGCTTCGCTATCGTTACCGTTGCGAAGATCAATAATCAGGAAGAACTGGCACAGCAGTTGCTCGACGAAGGCGGACACCTCAGCGAGTTCAGCAGCGGCAAAATCAATCCTACAGAGCTCGTTGCCCTGCTTATTATAAAAGGAAAGGACTTCGTGGACGGCATAGAGCGTGTATGGAAGTCCATCAAGGGCTCGTGCTCCATGCTGCTTCTCACCGAGGACGGCATCATCGCAGCTCGCGACTCGTGGGGCAGGACGCCAATCGTGGTGGGCAAGAAGGAAGGCGCGCTTGCCGTGACGAGCGAAACGTCGGCCTTCCCCAATCTAGGCTTCGAGACAAGCTATTACGCCGGCCCTGGCGAGATAGTCCGCATCACTTCAGACGAGATGACAGTCCTCAGAAAAGCCAATCCAAAGATGCAAATCTGCTCATTCCTCTGGGTTTACTACGGCTTCCCGACCAGCAGCTACGAAGGGCGAAACACCGAAATGGTGCGAAACGAATGCGGACGAGTCATGGGACAGGAAGACCAGACTGAGGTCGACTGCGCTTGCGGCATTCCAGACAGCGGCGTAGGCATGGCTGTGGGCTATGCCGAAGGGCACAAATGTCCCTTTATGCGCGCCATAAGCAAGTACACACCCACTTGGCCCCGCTCCTTCACGCCCAGCAATCAGGAGACACGAAACCTTGTTGCCAAGATGAAACTCATCGCCAACAAGGACGTCTTGGAAGGCAAACGCGTCCTTTTCTGCGACGACAGCATTGTGAGAGGCACGCAGTTGAGGGACAACACGAAAGTCCTTCACGAACTCGGAGCGAAGGAAGTGCACATGCGCATAGGCTGTCCCCCGCTCGTTTACAGCTGTCCCTTTGTCAACTACAGCGCCAGCAAGAGCGACCTCGAACTGCTCACACGACGCATCATCAAGGACTTCGAAGGCGACGACAGCAAGAATCTCGAGGCCTACACACGTACCGACAGCCCCGAGTACAAACGGATGGTCGACGAGATAGCTCGCCGTCTGAACCTCGACTCGCTGCGTTTCTCTAAACTCGAGACCCTCGTCCAGGCCATCGGTCTGCCGAAGGAACGCATCTGCACACACTGTTTCGACGGCAGCTCCTTCTATTCCCTCGAAGAGGAAAACAAGTAACGTCTCTAAACTTCTCTAGAGAAGTTGGAGAAGTTCTTTAAAGAAGTTGCAAAAGTTCTCTAGAGAAGTTGCAAAACTTCTCTAGAGAAGTTTTCAAAATCCACGTGTGGATTTTTCAGACACCTTGTGTGCCTCATATATGTTCAACGTGAAGAGCCGCATTTACCGCATAAAGAGAAACTACTTTATGCCAAGCAGCTTATGAGTTTGCAAGGAGAGCTTCCACTTAGGATGCTGCAGAATGTACGCAATCGTGTCGCGAAGAATGATGCGGTTGCGCATCTCGTCGCCTGTGTCGAGGGGTTGGAGGTATAGCCTTGGCCCCCTCCCGCTCACCTTTTTGGGGAGTGAATTGAGGAAGTGTTCCGGGTTGTCTCCCTCGCCTTTATAAAGGACCTTCAGTTCATCTATGTTCTGTATGGAGAGGTGGAGGCTTTTTGGCGAGCATGTCACCCAGTCGATGCTCTGAGGAAGGGGCAAGGTGCCGTTCGTCTCCACCTGAACGAAGAAGCCTGCTTCGTGAAGTTTATCAACTAATGACTCCGTCAGTTGCAAGGCAGGTTCGCCGCCTGTGATGACAATGTGACGGGGCTTCTCGCGGCTTGCTTCCTGCACAATCTCGTCCTCAGACATTTCTTTATATGTCTGATGATTGGTGTCGCAGAACGAGCATTGCAGATTGCACCCCGAAAGGCGAAGGAAGAAGGCTGGCGTGCCCGTGAAGGAGCCCTCGCCCTGCAGCGAAAGGAATGTCTCGTTAACCCTCATCCTCTTCGTAGGTTGCCATATTGCCTTCCGTCTCCTGCACATCGACACGATAGCACTCAGGCAGCTGGTCGCAAATCCACTTGGCGATGTTCTCGGCTGTGGGGTTGCAGGGAAGCACCTCGTTGAGGTTTGCATGGTCGAGCTGCGACTCGATGCGCTCCTTGATGAGCTTGAAGTCGACTACCATCCCGTCCTTGTTGAGTTCGCGCGCCTTGCAGTAGACCACGATGGTCCAATTGTGTCCGTGCAGCTGACTGCAACTGCTAGGATAAGACAACTCCAGACGATGGCTGGCAGATATCACTAAACGTTTACTGATGTAGTACATAACTTTATTTGACTTTTTCGCTGCAAAGGTACAAAATAATTATGAAATAAGCGTTAAATGTCGTACCTTTGCAGTCGATTAGCTCAAATTAAGGTAAAAAGGATAACATTTTATGAGGAAACTTAGTGAAAGCGAGGTAGCAGCCCTCAAGGCTCAGGGTTGCACGGCAGAAGCGTGGCAAGACATCACTTTGGCAGACGACTTCAGCACCGACTTCATACAAAACACAAGCTTTTACGGCGAGGTAAGGCTCGGCTCTTTCAACAAGACAATAGAGATTAGCGAGGGCTTCATCAAACACAGTGGCATCCGACGAGCCACTTTGCGCGACTGCGTTATCGGCGACGATTGCCTCATCGAGGATGTTGACTGCATCAACACGACACCCGATGCTTCCTTTGGCGAAGGTCATGTTATCTCCGTTCTTAATGAAGTGGGCAATGGCAACGTCATGATATTCGACGGCCTCAACTCACAGTTTGCCTCGCTTATGGTTAAGTACGAGCAGGACAAGGCGTTTACTGACATCGTGCGACGTCTCGTGACGAAGAGCATCACCGAACACAGCCTTCCTGTCACCACGATAGGCAACGACGTTCGCATCACCTCGACGCACGACATCACGAATTGTCACATCTCAGATGGCTGCATCATTGACGGAGCTCTCCGCCTTCGCGACTGCACGCTTAAGAGCATACCCGGAGCCATCGTGACTATTGGCGTCGGCGTCATCTGCCAGAACTCTGTCATATATAATGGTTCGAGCATAACAAATGCGACCAAACTCGAGAACTGTTTCGTGGGCGAAGCTTGCAAGATAACGGATGGCTTTACTGCCGAGAACAGCCTCTTCTTTGCCAACTGCTACATGAGCAATGGCGAAGCATGTGCTGCCTTCTGCGGTCCCTTCTCCGCTTCGCACCATAAGAGCTCGCTCCTCATCGGTGGCATGTTTTCCTTCTACAACGCAGGCTCAGGCACGAACTTCTCGAATCATGCCTACAAGATGGGCCCCATGCATTGGGGCGTGCTTGAGCGTGGCACAAAGACTGCCAGCGGAAGTTACATCCTTATGCCTGCACAAATTGGCACCTTCAGCGTCTGTTTCGGCAAGCTTATGCACCATCCCGACACAAGGAAGCTGCCCTTCTCGTATCTCATCGCATACGGCGACGACATGTACCTCGTGCCTGGACGCAACCTCACTACTGTCGGCCTTTATCGCGACATACGCAAGTGGCCGAAGCGCGACAAACGACACGACCGCGGCAAGAACTCCATCGTGAACTTCGACTGGCTGTCTCCTTTCTCGGTTGGCGGCATTATGGTTGCCAAAAGGACGCTCGAACTGCTTCGCGAGGCATCGGGCGATGTGGCGACCTACAACTTCCACGACTACGTCATCAAGAACTCTTCGCTCAAGAAAGGCATCAAGTACTACGACATCGCCCTGCGTATCTACATGGGGGCAGTCATGAAGCGACACCGCCTGGAACGTCCCACGTCCTCTGTCGGCACAGGCAAATGGAGCGACCTGAGCGGCTTGCTCATTCCTTTAAGCGAAGAGCAGCGCATCGTCAACGAGATAAAGGAAGGCACACTCGACAGCATCTATGCTATTAGAGAAGAGTTCGTCCGCGCCAACGACAACTATGCCGAGTACAGGTGGGCTTGGAGCTATCGCCTTATCTGCGAGTATTATGGCATAGACGAGATAACGGAAGAGACGGCGAAGCAAGTTCATGAGGACTACGTGACTGCCCGACGTGCTTGGATTGCCGAGATTCGGAAGGATGCGCAGAAGGAGTTCGAGCTTGGCGACATTGAACAGGCTGTGCTCGACGACTTCATGGCTCAGCTCGATCAAGAGACCGACTGGGAGAACCTGAGGTACGACATGTAACCTTGAGCTATCTGCTTCTTAATTCCCAAAAAGCAATTGCGGCTGCGTTGCCTACGTTAAGGCTGTCGACACCGTGATGCATGGGAATCTTTACGACAAGGTCAGCTGCATCGATGACTGCATCGGGCAAGCCATCGCCTTCTGTTCCCATAATGAGAGCGAGGCGTTCGGTGGTTTTGAGAAGCGGGTCGTCGATTCTGATATCATCCTTTCTTAAAGCCATCGCTGCCGTCGTGAAGCCCATTTCCTTCAAGTGATGAATGGTGCCGACGGGTGTTCCGTCTTCCGAATCGAGCCACGTCCAAGGCACGAGGAACACGCTGCCCATCGAGACACGCACTGCTCTGCGGTTCAACGGGTCGCATGAATCGCGTGTCATCAGCACGGCATCAATTCCTAAAGCTGCCGCAGAACGGAAGATTGCGCCGACGTTCGTCGTGTCGCATACGCCATGAAGCACGACAATACGACGCGCTTCCTTGCAGACTACCTCTGGCGAAAGCGGCACGGGTCGCCGCATTGCACAAAGCACACCTCTTGTTAAAGTATATCCCGTCAAGCTTGCCAAAAGCTCACGACTGCCGGTATAAACGGGCATCTCCTCAGGACATCTTTCTATTATACCACTTGCATCGCCCTCGATATGCTTGCGTTCGCAAAGCAAGGAAACTGGCTCAAGACCGGCATCGAGCGCAACAGAAATGACTTTAGGGCTTTCTGCAATGAAGAGTCCCTTTGCCGGCTCAAGCCTGTTGCGCAGTTGTGCTTCCGTAAGCGTGCCGTAAACCTCAAGCTCCTGGCTTTCTAAGGAAGTTATCTCTATCAGTCTCATCTTACTACCCTCTTCTTTCCGTTTACAACAAAAATGCCCTGACGAAGTTCGCGTGCCGTGACACGACGGCCTTGCAGGTCAAAGAGACCCTCCATCTTGGGCTTTTCTTCATGCGGCCTCGACACAACATCCGGGCTATCGACGGCAAGCCGGACGGTGACGATAGGACTCCATTCGTCGCCTTCCCTGCATATAGCACGCAGCGTTATGGTGTCGGGAAGCATCCATTCTTCCAAGCCTTCCAGGATGTTGTCGCCTTCCGTATAGGGCTTTGCGGTAGGTGAAAGGACTCCCGAATCGTTGTTGAACCAGTTGACAGGTGCGCTACCGTCGGTGGTGTAATAGATGTTTGTGCCTGTCATCGTGAGCGTGCTTTCCGTACAATACGGTTGGAGTCCGTAGCCTATCTCAACGTCGTCGATGAAGATGGCAGGCGCCTCGGCATTGGGGAACCAGCCTTTGTTGCGAAGCTGTTTTATGACGTTGGCTGTGCGAACAGGGAAATACTGGTTTCGCAGGCGGTTACGTTCTGTCATGAAAACGCCGTCGGGCTTATAGAGGATGCCTTGCGTAGTGTATGGATGCACATCCCGACGGTAATCGCCCCAGCGTGCCGACTCATCCCAAAGAGCCAGCTCGATGACATTGTAAAGGCTGTCCCAAGTAGCGAGGGCCGATTCGGGCGTCAACGGCCCGCCGTGCGTGAGTGCACGTTGCGCTTCTTCATGGAAGCGATGGGCAAAGATGCCTTGATTCATCAGGCGGTTGAGGAAGCCTGTCGGACAGCCGCGATTGTTCTTCGAGGTAAGGTTCTCGTTCGATGAGACGAGCACATTCTCCGAGTCCCAACAGATGAATCGGAAGCCCTGGTCTTCCCAGACGCGGTTCCTGAAGGCGTACCAGTTGTGGTGGTCCCAGTCGGTGTTGCCGCCGTAAAGGTTGACGAGCATGAAGTGGATGAAGTTATCTACGTCGAGTAGCGGCGGATACTTGACGTTTGGCTTGCCGTCGCTGCCGCAACCGATGAGGTGCATGTAGCTCTTGTGATTGGGGAGTTCGTAGATGAGGTCAGCCATCGCGTTCCACGCATCGATGGTGCCGTAGGTCGGAATTGCAGCATGATACTGTCCGGCACCGCCGTCAACCTCCGTCACGTCCCAGTCTTCTTCCGCTCCTCCAAAGTGTTCTATGCAGAAATCGTCGCTTATGCGTTCGCACATATTATACATGCCCCAGTAGAGCCCATTGATGAAGAGGTGGACATACTGCGCCGTGCTGATTGGGTCGCCGAACTTTGCCTGCGTTTCACGTGTCCAGATGTCGCGTGCATACTGTGCTTTGTTGCGCTGCGCATTCTCCCAATGTTGCCAAGAATACCCGAAGAAAGTGCGGAGCACGAGCGCGTTGAAGCGATTAGGAGCACGGCTGCCAAAGACCTCGTAATTGAGTTTCTTTGGTCCGTAGTCGCTCTTGAAGTGCAAGCGGAAAGCGTGCTTCGGGTTCTTCTCGGGCAATCGGCCGTGTCCTCCGTGCAGCTTCAGGCAGCAATCAATCGTGAGATTATGGTGAGCCGAACCGCCAAAGAATTCGAAGCTGACAGGCCTCTCCCACCCTCTCCCACTGCCATCACCTACGGGACAACCGGTGAAGATGTAGATGCCTCCTGTTTGCTCGTCCTTTTCTCTATTGAAGAGGTTGTCTCTGTCCGTAACGAGAGAGACGATAGGCAGCGTGGTGATGCCTTCGGTAACGTAGGCTGCATACGTCTCGTCGCCCACGATTTCCGGGTCCATCTCGTAGTCAGCAATGGCTGTTCCCGAGATTTGGCAGTACTTGCCCCAGTAGTTGGGATAGCCTGTGGGACGATAGGGCTGCGTCAGGAGGCTTTGAGGAAAGATGTAAGAGGCTGTTGTGACGTTGCTCCAAATGGTATCCGAGACGAGATATGCCGAGCGAATGACTGCGGTTCGGCTGATTGTGAACGCACCGTCGTAGAGTTGTCCTTTCACGCGCGGGTCGCTGCCATCGTCGGTATAATAGAGGGTAGAACCCGACACAGGAGAAGTGATGGAGAGGCGGAAGGATTGATTATAGATGCCGTGAGGCACGCTGAACGATGGCGCCCGAGCCCCAAGCACCCTCAAAGGCAGCAAGCCTGCCAACATACAAAGCATTAACACTCTCAACATCGCACTCAATATTTTAAACGCCGCACGCGGGGATTGTAAACGCCGCACGCGGAGATTGCCATCGCCGCACGCGGGGATTGCCAACGCCGCACGCGGGGATTGCCAACGCCGCACGCGGGGATTTGAACTCCCCTTCATGGCGTGAGTCATCTGTCCTCTGGTCGACTCTTACCTGTAAGCAGTGTTCCATCGTTTGCCAAGCCCTCGGCAGAGACACTGAGATGTGTCTGTTTGCCGTTGCCGTAGAAGCGGAACTCTGCCTTTCCGCTGTTGTCGAGCTGAAGATTAGGGTTCCAATAAAGCGTCCGGCGATAGTCCTTGACGGTCGGCAAGGGCTTGTTCGAGTAGTCGGGCTGGTAGAACTCTTCGGGTGCGCTGTAGCCCGGAAGTATGTAGCGGCGGTCACGCGACGTGGCTCGCGTCGACTCGAGCTGGTCGATAAGATGAAGGTCAACGGTCACGATGGGAATGTCCTCTCCGTCGTAGAGCGAGTTGCCTTCACGGCGCGGGCTGTAGTCGGTGTAGATGTAGACCTTGCCCAGGTTCTTGAGGAGGTTGTACTTCTCCTTCGTCTTAGCTGAGAGATTGAACGTTTCGGTAGGCATAGTGCCATCCACAACACCGCCAATGGCTATGCGACTCTCTTCGGCTGCAGACCTATTGGACTCCTTCTTGCCGTCGATACGCAGCTCGAGGATGTAGTCGCGCGACAGATTCATATCGCCGATGTAAGTGCGTGAGATGTCACGTGCAAAGCGGTTATAGCCGTAATACACGCCTGGGCAGAAGCCTGCGTCGCAGGTCGCATTGAAGGCTTCGTAGGCATCGACGACGTAAGCGGGTTTCGTTGGGTCGAACTTGCCGAGACGCGCGCGCTTGATGCCCACGGTCACTTCGTCAAGCAGGCGTGAGCCGTCCAACACCCAATCGGGCGCAATGACAGAACCCTTCGGCGCTTCTGCCAGATGGCACTGGTACCAGTCGTAAGGCTTAACGAAACGCGGGAAGTAGGGACGCAGGCGTACGTAGAACTCCGGGTAGTTAAGTTTGTCGTTACGGTCCGTGCTTGGGTACTCCCAAACATGCTTCTTACCCTTCCACTTGGTGCTGTCGCTGGCAGCGAGATGGAAGATGCACCCCTCGTAGAAGCGTGGCGAAGGAATGGAGAACATGTGCTTCTCGGTCGTCATTTCACCGTCGATGCCCTGCTCGGCACCTGGCTTTGCAAAGCGTGCCCTGACAAGCAGCTCGCGGTTCAGTTCTTTGTCGGTCTGGCTAAAGCGTGCCAGTTCGTCGCGAGAAGTGGTCACTTCTGGACCGGTTGTCTCGGTCTGGGCACGGGCTTCCGTCACACGGCCGCCATCCTCAGCTTCCTTGATGTCATTGTCCTCATTGCTTGCTATCTGCTGTTCGCCCGTCAGACTGACAGCATCGGTGGCCACCTCGCCTGCGCTCACCGACTGATAGTTGTCGGCATAAAGCGATTCCTGCTCGCTCGCCATGTACTTGTTTACCTCGCCCACCATGAGTGGCGTCTGCTCGGGCTTGTGGTTCAAGACAAACGCGCCTGGGGTCGTCATTGTGTGCCAATCGTAGCGACGCCAGCCCTGAATCATCAGCAGAAGGTCGAGGGCACGATTGTGCTCCTCGTCATCCTTCTCGAAGAAATAGCCGGGGTTCTCCACGAAGCCGCGTATCTCACTCGCCAAGAGCATTTCCGTAAGGATGTTGCCGTTGTCGTACAGGTACTCGCTGTGTGTTGCATCACAAACAGAGACGCTGATTGTCGCGCCTGGCTCGCCGCCTTCAACAGAGAGGTTGACCGGAGCAAAAGGCTCGACGGGTTGCTTGCTCAAACCGCTGAACGAGAGGTTGCTCGGAGCAAAGTCCGACTCGCGACAGAAGAAAAGGCGGTCGGCATAGACGCGCCCCACATTATTATATATAGTGACTTGGCAGACGCCTGTCTTCAGCTTTTCTTCGTTAAGAGGGAGCGACGCAGAAGTGCCTGCAGGAATGGTCTGGAAGTCGAGCACAACACCATCGTGCATTACGGTCATGCCGAGTTCTTCGCTTGCTGCACTACCCGCCATCTTTAGCTCAACCGTTCGATTTCCTGCGCCGTTATTTATCATTTGAATGGCAACGCCGTCCTTGTCGGGACTTGGCAGCGTCTCCTTCACGGTTCCTTTCTTGCCGGTAAAGGTCACGGTGTAGCCCTTTCCGCTTTGAGGCGTGAAGACGAACGAACCGCGACCGCGCTGCTCTATATCCGCTTCTGCAACGACATTGCTCGAGCCCTCGGTCACCGTCACCTTTCCTTCAAGGTGCAAGCCCTCGTTGCTTGTTGCTTCGAAAGCGACGCGGTTGGGGACGCCAGCCACAAGGTTGCCGCCTTCAGGGAAGAGCTGCAGCTTCGGCTTGGGCGAGGTCTCGTCTATTTTCGATTGGCGACGCAAGGGACGAAGCGTCATCTCGTGGAAGAAGTCGCCTGGCTCCTTGGGCTTGTCGAAGACGGGAAAGACGCGGCTATAGAGCTTGTCGTAATCGAGATAGTACTCCCTCGCCATGCGTTTATTGAAGAACCATTGCTCGGAAACCTTGTTGTGGGGATGTTCCGTGACACCCCAATTGAGCTGCCATCGCGTGTAGGCTCGCAGCTCATAGTATCCGCCATAAAGTGTGTCCTGCAGGACAAAACTGCCGTGCATCTGGCCGTTCTGAAGTTCGAGCTGTTGACGTTCCACGAGATAGCCGTCCTGATTCAGCAGTTCTGCATAGAGAACACCGCTCAAACGGCTTGGCGTACCGGTATCGCTACGACGGACATATGCCTTATAGTAAATGGTATCGCCCAGGAAATAGCACGTATTGTCCATGTGCACGAAGACTTGTTCCTGCGGAATCGACTTGCCGAAAGCCTCCAAGCGGTCGGCCCAACCTTCGAGCGTGGTGGGTGCTGCTGTCTGTTGCGCTCTCAAAAGGGATATGGGGCAAGTCGCAATAAGCAATAAGAGAAAGAAAAGACGTTTCATGTTATCCTCTTTTTTCGTTATGACGTTGCAAAGTTACAAATAATTCTCGGTTCTTCTTTCTTCTTTCCCAATTATTTTATATCTTTGCACACAAATTAACTTATAAACTGATAAACTATGAACACAGAACTAACAACTATCGTGGGACGTTTTGCCTACGAAGGAACCGTCAGCGAAATCAAGCCATTGGGCGAGGGACTCATCAACGACACTTATAAAGTTAAGACAGCCGAGGCAGACAAGCCCGACTATGTGCTGCAGCGCGTCAACCACGTCGTATTCCCCGATGTGGACATGGTGATGCGCAACATCGATGCGGTGACTTCGCACATCCGAAAGAAGCTCGAAGCAGAAGGAACAAAGGACCTCGACCGTCGCGTATTGCGTTTCATTCCTGCGAAAGAGGACGGGAAACTCTATGTGAAAGAAGACGGGAAGTATTGGCGCTTGATGGTCTTCATTGACAACGCCATCACAAAGCAGGCTGTAAATCCCGAAAGCAGCCGTGCTGCAGGTCGTGCCTTCGGTAACTTCCAGGCCATGCTTGCCGACATACCTGTTCAACTTGGCGAAACAATCAAGGACTTCCACAACATGGAGTTCCGTCTTGAGCAACTTCGCGATGTCATCAAGCGCGATCCGGCTGGTCGTGTGAAGGAAGAACGCGTGCAGAAAATGCTGGCGGAAATAGAGAAGCGTGCCGACGAGATGTGCAAGGCCGAACGAATGGGCCGCGAAGGAACCCTGCCGAAGCGCGTCTGCCATTGCGACACGAAGGTCAACAACATGATGTTCGACCAGCAGGACAATGTGCTCTGCGTTATCGACCTCGACACCGTGATGCCTAACTTCATCTTCTCCGACTACGGCGATTTCTTGCGCACCGCTGCCAACGAGGTTGCCGAGGACTGCCCTGAGATGGACAAGGTGAAGTTCCGCATGGACATCTTCAAGGCCTTTACCGAGGGTTACCTCGAGAGTGCCCGCAGTTTCCTCCTGCCTATCGAGATAGAGAACCTGCCCTACGCAACTGCTCTCTTCCCCTACATGCAATGTGTTCGCTTCCTTTGGGACTACCTGAGTGGCGACAAGTACTGGAAGTGCCAATATCCCGACCACAACTTCGTCCGTGCTAACAACCAGCTGCACCTCTTGCTGAGCATCGAGAAGCACTATCCCGAGATGCAAGCCTTCATCGCTTCCGTGTTGAAAGGTTAGAGGTTAGAGGTTAACGTTAAGGCAAAAAGAAGAAGCCCCTTTCTTGTGGAGAGGGGCTTCTTTGTTTCTATCCGCTTTCGCGCTAAGCTCTAAACTGTAAACCGTAACCTGTAAACCTTACCCTACCAGATATCCTCCGGATGCTCGGGATTGTCGTAAACTTCCTTCGGGCACCATTCCAGATAATCGACGAAAAGCTGCTTGGTTGTATAGTCCGGCTGCACCGTCTTGAAACGGATGTAATACTTAACGTCTGGCGACATAGGTTCGCGCACGACAATGCGTCGGGTTGCACCCGGATTCATGCGGTTGGTTTCTCTGCCGCCTGCATTTGCCACGATGTATTCAGGTCCTTTCAGGAAGCCATTGTTACGCATCTTCTTGTCCACCTCGGCATTGTAGTCGTCGTCGTCGGTATCGACCTCCCAGCCAAGCATATTGCCTGCGCTGTTACCGCCCAATTGCATATTGACGGGAATGCCTTGAGCCACGAGCTGATCCTTGCGTGGTCCCCAATAGACCTGACAGATGCCTCGCGTTCCACTATATGTGGACACACCCATACGTATCTCGTAAATGCCGTATTTGGGTACGGGAGGGCAAGTGATAGTGATATCGTAAACGCCTTCCGACAATACCTCGTCGCCTTGATAGTTGGGCCAGTTTTGGTCTCTACCGCTCAAGAGCATGAATCTGGTCTGCTTGCTGTTGACGGTCATATTGTCGAAGTACTGCTTATCGGGGTCGCTCGAGAAGTACCAGCAGGCATCTGTCCTGCTCGTGAGTCGCATTTCGTTGTTCATGGCCTCGGGTTGCAGTTCCCAAGCATCGTAACGAAGTCGCGTTTTGGCGAGCTGGTTGCGAACGTTCTCGCTATAAGCGATGGGTTGGTGGATGGGATAGATAATGGCATTGATAAGCTTCACGATGCCTGAATGTTCATCTGTTCTGATTTCGACGCCCTGGTTCGCTTCGGTACATTCCGTTTCGTGGTACTCATCCCGACGTCCATTACTGAGTTTCGGGAAGCGGTTAAGGTACGGTCCCATACTCTCTGCGCTCTCCCAGATGCGCAAAAGGCGACGCTTGCCGAACGTGACATAATGTGCCCAGACAGGAACAGTGGGCTTCGCGTTCTTGTTTTTGTAGTTAAAGCCTTTCTCGTTATAGTGGAGAGCCAACTTGTCTACGGGTATTCGGGCAGGCAGGAGATGATAAGTGACGAACTGGTTGAGCAGATTGTTCTCGTCGGTATAATTGTCGTCGTTCACGGCATCGGGATAGTAGCCCTGTTTCTCCACCCAGGCAATCACGTCTTCCTTAGTGATGTCCTTACGGTCCTTGCCCAGCTCTTCTTCCCAGAATTCATCCGTTTCGGCAAAGAGTGTGAAGCCATACTTGCGGTGCTCTGGTGCTGGAATTGGCCACGAGCGCAACTGCCAGTTGAAGCTTGGGAAAGCCCCAGTCTTGTAGAGTTTCTCGTAGCGTTCATCCCTTACCTTGGTAAGACTGTCTATCAAGCCACAAGCTTCGACGAGGCCTGCCATTACGCTGAGACCGGAATTGTAGTCGAAGGCATACTTATGGAGCGTGCTTCCCAACGTCTCGTTGCTTGGATTGATGACGTAGGCCACCTCATGGATGAAGCCATTAATCGCCTCAATGTCCCTATTGCGTTTCGATATAGGACAAATGCCATCGATGCTCATACTGTCAAGGTCGCTCTGATAGTACGTCACGCTAATCTTGCGGTCAGCCATCGTACTGACCTCAAACTCCTCGTTTGTCTTGGGGAATCCAGCCGTGAAATAAGTCTTCTCATACTTTGTGCCGTCTAGGATGCTGTTAAGCACGAGCACGGACCGTATGCTGTCGAGGGTTTTCTGGTCGGGGAAAGCGTTCCAGTCGGCCTCGGGTATGATACCTTTTATCACGAGCGAGTCGAGATACTTCTGGATGGCCTCGTTCGTCGGCGCGAATACAGTGTAGTAGCCATACGCGGTCATGAGCTGATAGACCGTCGTCTCGCTGACGTCGCTCACGGGTTGCTCCTTCATGAGCCTCACGTATTCGCTAAACTGGGAATGGTCTTCCAGATAGCCTGCCACCGTACGTTCCCTGAAGACATATCGGGCTGAAGTGTCTATTTCTTCGTGGCAAGCACAAAGAAGCAAGAGGGAAGACACAAGAAGTAAGATGTATTTCCGAAACATTGTCCTTTTAACTTTAATCATTAACTTATTAATCCTTTTACCTTAAAAAGCTTTCAACCTTCAAATTTGAATTATGAATTTTGAATTGCTTCCCATGGGGAGTGTACGCCTGATAAGACTCGAACTTACACGCCTCTCGGCACCAGATCCTAAGTCTGGCGTGTCTACCAATTCCACCACAAGCGCATATATCCGCCACAAAGTTACACTTTTTTAACCAAACAACAAAGAAAAGACAGAAAAAATTGTTAAAAACACAAAAAACAAGCCCAGCAATCTGTTTGCAAGGCTTGTTAATTACGTTGGCATTGTGTCTTTTATAACAATGTTCCTGTTGTTCCTGTTGTTCTTGTTGTTGACTTCGTCGACGCTGCTCGTGCTCGGCATAGTCAAACCAGTTTGTCTCTGCTCTCGCTTAATCGCAGCGTTCCTGTTGTTGACTTCGTCGACGCTGCTCGTGCTCGGCATAGTCAAACCAGTTTGTCTCTGCTCTCGCTTAATCGCAGCGTTCCTGTTGTCGACTACGAGATGAGTTTCTTGAATCCGTCGGGCGTGCGCATTATCATTTCCCGTCGTTCCATTCGGGTGATATATGTTGTTGCTCCGTCGGTTGCCATTCCGTCGTCTTTCATGACATTCTTAATGTCTTTCAACGTGAACTCCTCGGGCAACTGATCGAGCAGGCGGAACAGGGCGTTCGTCCTTGCTACGCGGCTGGCGGCTATGTCTTGCTTGCGCTGGATGGCGTTGTTGGCGCGGGCCACGTCGTTGATTTGGTCGGCGAACATGATGTACTGGTTCAGGAACGCTTCGTTGCCGTACCAGCGCGCCATTTCTCCGCCTCGTGCCGTTTCCTTGCCTCCTTCCAGGGCGTACATGATCTGCGAGGCTCGGAAGATGGTTACGGCTGCTCGTCTGCGCAAGAGGTCGATGGCGTTGTCGCGATGGTCTTCGTCGGGGCCGCTGGCTTCCCATTCCTGAATCTTCTCTTCGTTGAAGTCGTATGCGGCTTTTTTGGCTTTCGGCAAACCGAACGAGATGATGTTCTCGGGCGCAGGGATGTCGATGGTGCTGCCCTGCTCGTAGAGGCTTTGCACGAGGTCGCGTGCCTGCTTGTCCTCCTTCGTCTCTTTGTCCCAGCGCACCTCTACGTTATGCCCGAGGTCGCGTGCCATTTCGGTAAAGAAGAATCGGGTCATGAGGCCGTTTTCCACGTTGCTGAAATAGTTGCGCACGGACGAATAGGTGCCGGCGAACACGAGGTTGACGAAGATGTGTACCGAGCCGCTATAGGTCAGGTAGTCCTGCCCCCAAGTTGCACCGTCGAATGCCTTGCGGTAGATGTCGCTCTTGTCGGCCCAAGCCCCGTTGCGATTGGCTCGGCTGCTTTCGTCAATCTCTTCTGTAATGACGCAAAGCGGTTGCCCGAGGCTTGCCTTCGCTCGTTCCAGAAGCATACCGTTCGAGCTGGTTGCCGAGATGACGCGCATGCAGGGCATGGGTTTGTCGGGCAGCTGCTTGGCACCTTTCTTCTTCTCGCGCTCGCGGGCATAGGCTTCGAGGGCTTCGCGGCCTTTTTCGTCCTCTTCGAGGATGGGCTTCAGGAGCCATTCCTGCATATCTGCGATAAAGCCCTTGCCGCTTCCTGCATGACCCGCCACGACCACCATAAAGACCGGGCGATGCTTTCGGCCATCGAGGTACTTGCTTTCAAAACGCCCAAGAAGAGTCCCGAGCATAGGAAGGGCGGCAACAAGAGCGCTCCTGCCATTGCGGCCATAACGTTTATGAATGTACCGCATAAGAAACGGCATGTTCTTTGGAAGCGGGTTGAGCCGCTGGAGGTACTCCTGCCGCTTGGCAGCAGTACTGAGGTCGGGCTTGGTGATTTCATAGATGGTGTGTCTTAGTTCGTATGGCATGTCGGTTGCTCGTGTGGAGTTGACAGCCGATTGGATGGTTTGGTTTATTTCCTCGTCGGTCAATCCCCAATCGGGCACGACGCTCCGAATGTATGCGGGATTGAAGTCGCAGATGTAGCGCAGTTGGCGAGCCAGCCGGTAGAGTGTCGTGTTCCTTGCGCCCTCGGGCACGAAGCCGTCCACGAAGCCGAAGGTTGCCAAGAGGCTATTGATAATCACCCCATAAGGGATACCGTTGTAGTTGTCGGGGAAAGAGGCCGAAGGCTTTCCTTGGACGGGAGCGGCACTTGGTGCCGCCTCCGTCTTAGATAGAATTGTTCTTTGTTTTTTCATCTTCTGGGTTTCTTTAAAAGTTCGCACCATTCACGAGTGTCCTTTTTGAGCAGTCCCCAAATGTCGGAAAGGATAATACGCGCGGCGTTTTTGCTTGTGGCGGCCTGTGCAATAGCTTCGGAAAGCAACATTTGTGCTGCGAAAATCACTACTGCGCTATGCGTCTGTTCGGGAATTGCGTCTTCGAGAATATCTCTTAACTTATAACATTCTTTTGCGGATTTGTCCGCCCATTCCTTGGTTTTTTGTTCTTCTGTTTTCATATTACTTTGATTTTGAGTTAATTAATTTTGAATTTTGAATTACTCGACTTCATCGAAGATGCTGTCGATGTCTAAGTATGTCCAATCCTCCTTCGGGGTTAGGAAAAAGATTCGTGCCCAGTCTTTGCAAACCTCGTCGTACTCTGTGCCGAGCAGACGTGCCAGGCGAGCCTGGTTCTCGGCAATCGACTTGCAACTCTCATGGCAATTGGCAATGACGTGCACGCCTGTTCCGGACGGGCTGACATGAATGCCAACAATTCCGAGACCATGTGACGAAATGTCGCTATCCTCTTCCTGTTGCATTCGCGCCCAACGCTTTGCACGTTCCCTCGCTTCCTCTTCTGCCCAGAAGAAAGCAGCATCTTGTCCGCTTTGCACCCACAGATCTTTGAACTTTGGTTCGTGGTGGATGTCCACATCGAGGCAGAAGAAGCCAGTCGGCTGGGCGTTCGCATCATTGCGCAGCTTGCCGTCGAATCGGGCTTGCCACGTCACGGCTGGGAGAAACAACTTATGCACCTCGGATTGCGCGTCGTGCATGCGAACCTTTTCTGTTATCAGTTTCACGTCCGAGCCGTTCAGGAACGACAGGAACTGCTCTCGGGTCAAAGGCTTCGGCTGGTTGTCGCGAGCCTTCCAAACGAAATCGCACGGACTATAATTATTATTCATATCCATTTTGAATTTTGAATTAATTAATTTTGAATTGAAGACATCCTCCTGCAAATAACTTTCATACATTCTTCGAAATCGCATTCGGCCACGACGGCAGCCGCTTTAGTGGGAGGGACGGAGATGCAGATCTTGAATCGTTCCTTTTCGGGGTTCCAGTACACCGCGCAGCGCCTGCCTTGCATGATGCGTTTGCTTTTGCTCTCACCGACGATGACGGTCGCATTCTCTGGTTTTTCCTGCGGCAGAGCGTTCTTGATGGTCGTGATGGAAATGTCCACCTTTTCTACTAACGTCTTCATAAGGCTTGAGCGTTTTGAGGGTTAATGAACTTGGCAATGTTTGTAACATAGCCCGACATTTGTTTTCTTGTGTAGAATTTCAAGCGCACTGTCGCCTCTTGGCCCTCTTGCAACCCTAAGCTTTCCCAGATGTCTTCATCAACACCGACTGAGATGTATTCATCTCCTTCTTCGTCGTTGAAAGAAAGTAAGACACGGCGCTGCGCCCATTCTTTACCTGTAGTGTCCGATGTGCCCTTTTTGACATCATCGACTTTTGCTATTTTTGCTTGTAAAATCATAATGTTTTGTTTTTGGTGTGTTAAACTTGAATTTGCTTGTCGTTCCGGATTGACTGCTGCAAGTCTGCGGTTTAGCGAGTACCATGAGAACTTGTTCTCTAATGGTCGAGCGTGAGCAGACTCGCAGCAGAATCTTGAGCGTCAGCTCTTGCAGAGAAACGGGCCCGGTTTCTATGCTAAAGAGGCTTTGTCTCTTGATTCTGCTGCAAAGTTACGGCATAAAAAAAGGTGCACGAAATTTCTTCATGCACCTCTCAAGGTTTTCCTACAGGTTCTACACCTTTTTCTACGCTTCGGCTTATTCCTTCTCCATCTCTTGGATGAATTTGTCTCTCAGTTTCAGCACCCTCTCCATTGCGCCCTGTTGCCCCCATTTCTCTATGTGGAGTTTCATCCAGGGGTTTCGGCTCATCGCGTTGTTGATGGTGCCGTCTGGGATTTCAATGCCTGCTTCTGCCAGCATACGCTCGAAGAGACTGGCGTTGCTCGTCAAATGGTACAAGTCCCTGCACACGCAAAAGGGGATGCTGTATGCAGCGTTTCCCCAGATAAAGGGCTTGCATTCTTTCAGGGCACAGGCCAGCTGTCCTGCGCTCAGCACTCCCCCTGAGATTTGCGAAGCGGCTGGGGTGTTCTGTTGCGTCACGTTCGAGCCAGGCATGGCAAACACGCAACCGCTAATTGGAGCATTGAAGACTTGGCAATTTGAGCCAGCCTCGAAGTTGTTCGTCACATTTCTTCCCTCTTCCATAGTCATACGCCCCTAAAAGTCCCAACTACCCTCTCGTTGAACACCTGCGAGTTCGAGCCAGCCTCGAAGTGGTTGTGCACCTCGGTCGGCACTTCCTGCTCGTCGTCGAGGGCATAAATCGTCGCCATCAAATCGTCGGGCAGAACAATCCCGTTCGCATAGGTGAACTCCAGCACCATCTCTTTGATGAGCGTGCGCTTCTTGGCCGTCTTGTGCTTCGACTTGTTCACGAAGACACGGATGAACTTGACGACATTGTCTTCCGTCGACTTCTTCGCCATGCTAGCCACCAGTTTACTCATCCACCTTCCTTGCCATCTCAGTTAAACACTCGCGCTCCTCGTCGAGCGCACGACGCGCATCACGCGCCAACTCATTGAAATTAAATTTCTTATCCATTTTGGGGTGGGTTTAAGTTGTTAATATTTAGTTTGTTATCCCTTAGTTTCGGCCCAAAGCAATCCTATCACAGACCAAGTCCGCGACCTCGTTGTGCAGTAAACTTTGTGGTATCAAAACCTGAGTGCAAAAGTAGGTGGTTTTTCGAAATTCTGCAAGTAAAATCGAAGGAATTTTCGTTATTTTTTTTTCAACACATTTAACAACCTGGCAGAGCATTTCTCGCATCATATCTGCTTTTTTCCAACGCATCAGCAAGATTCCGAGCCCACAAAGGTATGAAAAACTGAGCGCCCAAAAACAACATATGCGCCTGAAAGTCAGACGCATACACCTATATGCACAGAACAGACCTGCCGTAATTAAACAAGCGGCAAGCCTGAAAATAAAAGCATAATAGCTCTTTTCTTATCCGCATTATTATGTTTTCTGCGAGCAAAGTTACGAAAAAATTCGGAACAAAAGGAACAAAAGGAACAAGTTTTTTTGAGAGAAATGCGCCGACTATATATTATTATATAAATAAGTAATTATTTCCTTGATATTATAATAGCGAAATACTCTGTGTCTCGTTTTTGTGTGTTCCTCGTGTTCCTGGTGTTCCCTGTTCACAAATCGATGCCGTATTCCCTGCAGACCCATTCAACTGCTCGGGGAGGCAGCATCTGGCTTCTTTTGCTTACGCCCATTTTGGCAAGTTTAACACTGTTCAAACCCAGCCAGCGACGAAAGGTGTCGCGGCTCACTCCTGCGGCATTTGCCAACTCATATTTGTACATTGCTTTCATGCTACAAAGGTACTAAAAATTAATGACATACGCAAGTTTTTCGCCCGCTTTTTGCAGCAATAAACAGCAATAATTTGTACTTCTACGCAATACGCAGAAA
>CACYYM010000020.1 GCA_902778625.1 uncultured Bacteroidales bacterium | reverse complement strand
CAACGTCGAATTCCGGGCACCTTCGGGGACGTTGCCGTCCTTGAAACCAAAGACAGCCAAGAGGCTGTTTACGATGACACTATAGGGGATGCCATTGTAGTTGTCGGGAAAGCCCGATTGCTTTCCCTGAACAGGAGCGGCACCTTGTGCCGCCCCTGCGTCTTTCTGTAGGATTGTTTTCTGTTTCATATTCTTCTACTCATATCCGAAAATGTTGTCGAGGTCGAGATACGTCCAGTCTTCCCTCGGGGTTAAGAAAAAGATTCGTGCCCAGTCTTTGCAGACCTCGTCGTAGCTTGTGCCAAGCAAGCGGGCAAGGCGTGCTTGGTTCTCGGCAATTGAGTTGCAAGACGGATGGCAGCAGGCGATGACGTGCACGCCTGTGCCGCTGGGCGAGATGTGGATGCCTAAGATATCTAAATCGTGGTCGTCGGTTATACCACCCGGCCAGAGGTCGCTCGACATCTTTGCGTCCCGTCCCCAACGTTCTGCACGTTCGCGAGCCTCTTGTTCTGCCCAAGCGATGGCTGCATCTTTGCCGCTGGACGCGAGAATGTCCTTGAACTCGGGTTCATGATGAATGTCAATATCAAGGCAATACATGCCTGTCGGTTTGGCGTTCGCGTCGTTGCGCAACTTGCCACCGAAGCGGGCTTGCCACGTGACGGCTGGCAGATGAATCTTATAGACCTCGGATTGTGCATCGTGCAGGCGCACTTTCTCGGTTGTCATCTTCACGTCCATGCCGTTGAGGAACGACAGGAACTGCTCTTTGGTCAAAGGCTTCGGCTGGTTGTCGCGAGCCTTCCAAACGAAATCGCACGGGCTATTCATGACAAATCCTCCTCTTGATGAAGTTCATGCACTCCTCGAACGCCCATTCGGGTCGGGCAGGCGATTCGTTGGGATTCACGTGCACGCAAATCTTATACGTCTTCTTCTCGGGGTTGTACCAGACGGAACAGCCGTTTCCCCGCATCAGTCGCTTCGATTTGGGGTCGCCATAGATGACGATGGCATCTTCCTCGACGAATGAGGCTGTCTCACAACTTGGCGCTATCCTAAACCTGCCCGCCACAGGGCTTTTCGTTGGCAGAGCATTCTTCTTTGTGTTGATGGAAATATCCACCCCTTTGCATAAAGTTCTCATAAGGCTCAGAAATTAGGCTGTTCTACGATGCGGATGTCGTTTGCAAGGAAGTTGTTATTGAAGCGTTTCGTGCGGCAACGCAGGAACAAATCGACTATCTGCCCTTGTTCAAAACCAAGACGCTCCCACACGTCTGCGTCGACAGCTGCCGAAAGATAGTTTTCGCCAAGCTCGTCTTCAAAACTGAGCAGGACCGCTCTGGATGCCCAGGGCTTGCCTGTTGTTTTGGAAGTGCCGCTTTGCACTTCGCTGACCGTTGCAATTTTTACGTTTGATAGTTTCATAATTTTGTAATTTTGAATGTTGAACGAATAATTTTTAACGATGATTGTCGACTTTCATCGCTGCAAAGGTAAGGCAAGATGTTGATTGCGGAAAATTTTCTTTCCCTGCAAAAACCCGCATGTAGGAAAATGTAGGGAAAATGCAGGGAAAAAACGTTTCAAGCGTTTCAAGCGTTTCAGGCCAAAAAAGACACTAAGCGCCTGTAACTTAATAAATTATCAATGTTATGATTATTTTATATATAGTAATATAGCGCCCCCCGTGTCAAAAAAAACGTTGAAACGCTTGCAACATTGAAACATTTTTCGTATCTTTGCAGCGTGATACTGAATCCAATCAAATACTGGAGGCTGAAACGGCTCTGCCGTGAGCACGCACGCAAGTATAATATGCAATATGAATTCGACCTTGCATGCGGCATGTTCGGAGACCCGATTGAAGCACTCGAAGAATGGGACTTACTTAACGACGAAATAATTATGAAGATACAAGCAGAGTATAACTCATTGATAGACATAGAGTTACCCCCCCCCACACAGGGGACTGCACAACAATCTCCATCGACAGCATCGGTGTGACTATTCGCATTCGCGAGCGCGCCGCCGCGCCGCCGCCTAAACGCAAAGTATCTTCTTTTCCTGTTTTCGTCGTCAACGTCTCCCAAGCAGAAGCTGTCATTCAGCGCCTGCATGGCCTAATTGACGGCAAGCCTCCCAAGATATGTGCACTTACCATTCTTGCCGCCATTTCTTCTGGGCTGCTGACCCAACCCACCTACTCTGCTCTTCGTGACGAATTCCCCGAAATAGGCGCACGCACAAACTATAGTTATTATCTCGGTCGCCCAGATAATTACACAAAAGACATTGAGGCAATCAAGAAAAGCCTCTAAAAATATCCCTGCAATATCCCTGCATTTTCCTTCCATAAGGAAAATGCAGGGATAATTTTTTTGTTTTCGCTCGTTTCCCGCCGTACCTTTGCAGTGAAAATGAAATTATAACACGTGAAAGTGCGCAATTTCACACGTTAGAAATTTCTTTTCACAATGTTACAAATCAAACCAAAATCCGAAAAACAATGATTAACTACAGTATTTGCATCATGAGCGCGAAGCCCGGCGTCAAGAAGGCCGACATCAGCGCACAGACAGGCGGCACCAAGGCTTATGGCTCCGCACAGATTCACGAGAAACTCGATTTCGACGATTTCTGCAAGCACATTTCCGACCACAACTCGCCTTTCTCCAAAGGCACCATCAAAGGCATCCTGACCGATGCAGTGGCTTGCCTGCGCGAGCAGCTTCTGGCTGGCAACAGCGTGGTGTTCGGCGACCTGGGTACGTTCCGCGTTGAACTCTCTACCGAAGGCGCAACCACTACCGAGGAATTCGGCGTAGCCAACATCAAGGCCGTCAATCCCGTCATCTATTGGGGTAAGGCCCTCCGCAAACTTCGCGACGAAGCTGAGTTCCAGCTCGTGCCCAACCGCAAGATGCAGGGCGACGCCATCGAGGTCATCAAGAACACCGACACCATCGAAGGACTCGAGTAATGAATCCGCGTGGCCTCAGAAACAACAATCCGCTGAACATTCGGCGGATTGTTGGTACTATTTGGCAAGGACAACTTGCCGAGCAGAGAGATAAGAAATTCGTGCAGTTCAAGAGCATCGAATGGGGAATCCGAGCAGCCTGCTGCATATTAAAAACCTACCAGAGAAAATATCAGGCAACATGCGTAGAAGACATAATCACTCGATGGGCGCCTGCGAGCGAAAACGATACCGCCGCATATATAAATGGCGTATGCAGGCTCACGGGGTTCGGCGGAAAAGAAAGGCTCGCAGAAAGCGACTGGCCGCAGCTCCTTCGGGCAATGGTACTAATAGAATGTGGGACCTTGCTCCCCGCCAGTATCGTGGAAGAAGGATTCCAGTTGTACAAACAAACCAACAAAAACACGAAGCAATGACACAGCAAACTAAAAATACTTGGGCAGTGATAATTAACGTAATTCTCACCAGCATCACCGCCATCCTGTCGGCTTTCGGGCTGGCATGACCGAGAAAATCTCCGCTTGCCTGCTGCTCATCTTCGGAGCGGCAATGGCAGCAACCAGCCTTTTTCTGCCGCCTGAAGGTGAGATAGACGGCACAGTGCTGATGCTCTTCGCCCAAATCCTCGTTTATGCTGGCAGTATCTTCGGCGTGAAGATTTACATCAAAGACCTCGTCAACCAAATTAAGAAAAAAGACGAGACAAGCAAAGAGAAATTGCTATAGCGTTTCAAGCGTTTCAAGCGTTTCAACACATTTCGAGAGCCTCATTCTTCATGAATTGGGGCTCTTTTTTTCGCACTTTCTGCGAAATTGGTAAACATTCAGCCAATATGTGTAATGCTTATATTAGATATTTTGTGTAATTTTGCAGCGAGATTTCAAATTAGACAAATGAGACAGATGCTATTATTTTTGGCAGCAATGTTGTTCTGCTGTTGTTCTGATGAAAGCGAACTGAAAGCCGAAGTGAAAACTGATGTGAAAGCTGAGGCAGCTGCCAATATTGGTAAGACGCTTGTGGTTTATTACAGCTACACAGCTCACTGCCGCGAGATTGTAAACACGCTAACCAGCAGGATTGAGGCTGACGTGCTGGAGATTCAGCCTGCCCAGAAGGGACTGCGGTACGAAGCTAACGGCTATGCGCTTGGCACTGAGCTGCTGAACGCTATCAACGACAATCCCGATGATGCCAACAGCTATCCTGCCATCGACCCCGTGACAATCTCGCTCGGCCAATACCAGAACATCATCATCGTCACGCCTCTCTGGTGGAGCCAAATGGCTGCCATCATGCAGACCTACCTGTTCCAGAGTGCTTCGCAAATGGCAGGAAAGCATGTCGGACTGATTGTATCGAGCCACTCGAGCGGCATTAGCGGTGTGGTGGCAGATGCCAAGCGACTGTTGCCCGACGTCACTTGGATGGGTGAAGCCTTATGGATAAATGCAAGCAACCACTCCAGGCGTGCTTCGCTCATCGAGAACTGGCTGGGGACACTAGACTTCGCAACAGAACAAACAACTATGGATAAAATGTACATCACTATCGACGGACAGGCTCAAAGCGTAACTCTTGAAGACAATACCGCCACAAGGGCTTTGCTGGAGAGGTTGCAGCAAGCACCTGTTACCGTTACGCTCAACAGCAGCGGCGACTTTGAGATTTGGGGAGCGCTTGGCTTCTCTTTGCCCACAAATAACGAACAAATCTATGCTCAGCCTGGCGACGTCATCCTCTATAACGGCAGCAACATCTGCATCTTCTACGGTACAAACTCGTGGAGCTACACAAGATTGGGCAAGATTGATGGATTGTCGGAAAGTGAATTGCGCTCGTTCCTGAAGGCTGGCGAGTCTGGCATTAGCGTCACCTTGTCGCTTCGGTCAGACCAGGCAAGCATCAATACAGTTAAGAGTGAAAAGTTAAAAGATAATAGTTGCTTTACTCTGCAAGGCACATTGGCTCAGGCCGGACATAAAGGAATTTACATTAAGAACGGCAAAAAAGTGATATTATGAAGAAGGTTATAGTTATTTCTACGAGCCTGCGTCGTGGCTCAAACAGCGATATGCTCGCTGACAAGTTTGCGGAAGGTGCTAAGGCTGCAGGGAACGACGTGGAGAAGATTTCCCTCGTCGGCAAAGACATCCAGTTTTGCAAGGGCTGCTTTGGTTGCCAAAAGCTGGGCCGTTGTGTCACTGGCGATGACGTGAACGACATTATGGCTAAAGTGCTGAAAGCAGACGTCATTTGCTGGGCTACACCTATATACTACTATGAGATGAGCGGTCAGATGAAGACACTCATTGACCGCATGAATGCTATGTACGAACAGGACTATCAGTTCCGCGATGTCTATCTGCTGACCACGGCTGCCGAGGATGAAACCGAGACGCCAAAGCGAGCAGAAATAGGCCTGACGGGCTGGATAGACTGCTATCCAAAGAGCCGTCTGGCAGGCACGCTCTTCTGTGGAGGCGTGAATGATGCTCGCGAGATTGAAGGGAACCCCAAACTGCAAGAAGCATTTGAACTGGGAAAGAAGGTATGAAGAAAACTATATTAGCCGCAATCCTGCTGGGTGGGATGCTCGCAGGATGCAACCAAAAACAAACTAATGACAACAACATGAAACAGGAATTGGAATTGACGCAGGAGTGGGACAAAGTGTTCCCGCTGAGCGACAAAGTAACTCATCGGAAAGTGACGTTCAAGACACAATACGGGCTGACGCTGGCAGCAGACCTTTACGAACCAAAAGTTGAGAGCTCAGAGTTGAAAGTTGAGAGATTTCCTGCCATTGCCGTATCTGGTCCTTTCGGAGCCGTCAAGGAACAATGTAGCGGACTCTATGCCATGAAGATGGCTGAACGCGGATTCGTGGCGCTAGCTTTCGATCCCTCATATACTGGCGAGAGTAGCGGCGAACCCCGTCGTACAGCCTCTCCCGACATCAATACTGAGGACTTCATGGCTGCTGTAGATTTCCTGTCGAAGCAGGATAATGTAGATGCCGAGAAGATTGGCATCATCGGCATCTGCGGCTGGGGAGGTATCGCCCTGAATGCTGCCGCTGCCGATACTCGCATCAAAGCCACAGTAGCCTCTACGATGTACGATATGACGCGTGTTAGCGGTAACGACTACAATGATGCTTTCGACGACGAGCAATGGCGCCACAGAAACCGCGAGAACCTCTCGAAGCAACGATTGGAAGATCCTAACGCAATGGCTGGAGGAGTTATTGATAGTGTGCCTCCACAGGCTCCACGCTTCATTCATGACTACTTCGATTACTACAAGACAGAACGTGGCTATCACAAGCGCTCTGGCAACTCCAACGATGGCTGGCGCGTCATAGGCACACAAGCTTATGCCAACAGCCGATTCCTCTACTACATCAACGAGATTCGTTCTGCCGTCCTCATCATGCATGGTGCAGATGCTCACTCGCGCTACTTCGGCGAGGCTGCCTATCACTATATGGTTGACGGTAAGGCTGAGGGTTATAAGTTTGTTGGCGAGCCCAATCCCAACCCAGAGAACAAGCAGCTGCTTATCATCCCCGATGCATCTCATTGTGACCTCTACGATGGCGGCTACGAGGAAAAGGCTGGCAAGGGTCAGCCAAAGAACATGATTCCATGGGACACGCTGGCAGATTTTTTCACCAAGAATTTGAAGTAACATGAGAAGATTATTTTTTGCTATATTAATCATGATGATGACAATGGTAACAGCAAACAGTCAGACGCTGACCGAGCGTCATAAAGGATTGGCAGCATGTGCTTGCCTGATGGCACTGGGTGATATGAATCGTTTGGAGCCTGCCGTACACATGGCGCTCGACAATGGTGTAACCATCAACGAACTGAAGGAGGCTTTCTCGCAACTCTATGCCTATACTGGCTTTCCACGGAGCTTGAATGCACTGGGAGTGCTGAACAAGGTTTTGGAGAACAAGCAGCCTAACTGGCAGGAAGGGAAGCCTTGGAAGCGCCCCGCAGAATGGGATGATGCCAAGAAGGCCTACGAACTGGGCACAAAGAATCAGACACAGCTCTCAGGAAAGCCCTTCAACTACACATTCTGCCCACAGGATGACTACTACCTGAAGTCGCACCTCTTTGGTGACATCTTTGCTGGCAATCAACTCTCTGCTGCCGACCGCGAGATAGTCACCGTAGCAGCCCTGAGCGGTCTCGAAGGTGTAGCTCCACAACTCTCTGCCCACAAGCAGGGTGCCGTGAATATGGGTAACTCAAAGCAGCTGGTCGATGAACTCTGCGCGTGGCTCTGTAACGAGGGCTACACCCTAAGCACCAAGTGGCCTAAGGGCGAGCCTAATCCATATGGCAAGTATTTCACCGGGAAGAGTTATCTTGCAGATGTTGGTGGTGGTGTAATGAATGTGACCTTCGAGCCCGGATGTCGCAATAACTGGCACATTCACCATAAGCAGGTGCAAGTATTGATTTGCGTTGCTGGTCGCGGATGGTATCAGGAATGGGGCAAGGAAGCCGTCGAAATGACTCCTGGCACCATCATTGCTGTTCCTGCCGAAGTAAAGCACTGGCACGGTGCCCAGAAGGATTCATGGTTCCAGCATTTGACCTATCATAAGGATGTACAAGAAGACGCATCTAACGAGTGGCTGGAGCCTGTTACTGATGAAATATACAATAAACAACCATAAGATATGAAGAAGATTGCAATAATGTTGGTGGCACTTTTGACGATGAACCTAAGTGCCTGTT
Source organism: uncultured Bacteroidales bacterium (assembly GCA_902778625.1). Lineage (GTDB taxonomy): Bacteria > Bacteroidota > Bacteroidia > Bacteroidales > Bacteroidaceae > Physcousia. The sequence goes on along the minus strand of CACYYM010000020.1, from coordinate 61,131 downwards.
CACAGAACAACAAAAAAGAAGACAAGGAAATGAAAGTATTAGTAGCCTATTTCTCAGCATCGGGTACAACCAAGGGTGTGGCCCAGCAACTGGCTGAGGTGGCAGGGGCCGACCTGCATGAGATCAAGCCGGCACAGCACTATACAGATGCCGATCTTGATTGGCGTAACAAAAAGAGCCGTTCTTCAGTGGAGATGCAAGATAAGTCATCACGTCCTGCCATCACAGACAAACTCAAGAACTTGCAGGACTATGATGTCATCTACGTTGGTTTCCCCATCTGGTGGAACACCTGCCCCACGATTATCAACACCTTCATGGAGGCATACGATTTCCAGGGCAAGACCGTCATCCCCTTCGCTACCTCTGGCGGCAGCAGCATCAAGAAAGCCTGCGAAGACCTGAAAGCCGCTTATCCTGATGTCAAATGGAAAGAAGGCAAGCTCCTGAATCGCACATCAAAGAAAGATTTGGAGGATTGGGTGAAGAAGCAATAAGCCACTTCTTTTATATAAAGCAGGCACATTCTGCAAAAAAAACGTGCAAAAAAAACGTAAAGTCATGAGAAATTATTAATTTAGCACGCAAAATTTGCAGAATGTGCCATAATACGCGTATGAAACAACACTTGCTCACCATCGCCTGCGGCCTGTTTGCCGTGGCATCGCTTGCCATCGAGATTCCCGGCAAGAAAATATACATCCCCCGAGACCTGCGGGGCAACGACTTCGAGAGCGACAGCGCTCAATGGAGCTACTCACGCATGGCGCTGACGGACAACTTCGTTATCTTTTGGGAGAAGGGTTTCGGCAAAGACATCAACAATCCACCAAGACTCGAAGGCAGGCCGATGAGAGTTGACATCGAGAACATGAAGCAAAAGCTCGAACGCTTTTACCAGTTCTATCGCGACACGCTTCAGTTCATCGGAGCGGGTTCGAATGCAGACAAGTACCGCATGATGGTGATGATAAACTACTCGCTCGAAGGCACAGCTTACGGCGGAGACTATGACGAGGTGATAGGTGCCTTCTGGTCAGCTCCTAACCGTTTGCAGGACATGCCGCTCAACACGGTGGCTCACGAACTGGGGCACAGCTTCCAGATGCAAGTGCATTGTGACAGAAAAGTTCAGGCCAAAATGCGTGGCGAGAGGCTTGAGAGATGGTCGGGAGGCGGGTTCTTCGAGATGACTTCGCAATGGATGTTGTGGCACGTCAACCCGAATTGGGTGCGTGATGAGCTCTATCATTGGGATGCCTACCGACGTACGCCTCACAAAGCTTTCCTGCATTGGGAGAATATCTATCACTCGCCATACGTGCTCGAATGGTGGTCGCAGAACTATGGTCTCGAGGTCATCGGCAACATTTACAAGGAAGGGAAAGGGCACGAGAGTCCCGTAGAAGTCCTGATGCGCCTGACAAAGATGAACGCATCGCAGTTCAACGACAATCTCTTCGAAGCCCATCGTCACACGATATTCCTGGACTTCAAGCATGCTCGAAACGAGACGCGTCCCTTTGCAGGTAATTGGCCTCAACTGCCTGAAGCAGGTGCTCCAGAGCCTGGGGGCTTCGATGCAAGGAAGTTGCCTGTTCCCAACAGAGGTAAACGCATAAAGGTGGAGTTCCAAGGGCATACTGAAGATGCTAACGAGGGCTGGCGTTATGGCTTCGTAGCGCTAATGGACGACGGCACTTGCCAATACAGCCCGATATACAAAAAGGGTCGTGCACGTGTGAGCTACAAAGCGCCCAAGGACAAAGCGGTCAGGGAGTTGTATCTCGTGGTGATGAACGCGCCTCAGAACTGGCCATTGCCTCCAAGCCGGCGACATGATGAAGAACCTCGCAAAACAAGCTCATACGAAATACGCGTAACAACTGGAGACCAACCCTAAAGTGCCCCGTCTGCAAACGTGACACGTTATGTTTGCAATTTAAGCACGTTATGTTTGCGATTTAGGCACGTTATGTTTGCGATTTAGGCACGTTATGTTTCGTCCAAAGGAAAGAAGAAAGACATGGAAAGCAAGAGAACAACACCCGAGTTTATCACTTCACTTGAGCCGAACGAGATATTTGTGTTCGGCAGCAACCTGAGAGGAATGCACGGAGGCGGTGCAGCTTACGTCGCTTACCGCAAGTTTGGAGCTATCATGGGACAAGGCGTAGGGCTGCAAGGTCAGAGCTACGGCATCCCGACTATGCAAGGCGGCGTGGAGACGATACGTCCCTACGTTGATGAGTTCATTGAGTTCGCTAAGCAACACAGCGAGCTGACCTTTCTCGTTACACGCATCGGTTGCGGCATCGCAGGCTTTACCGACGAAGAGATTGCCCCGCTGTTCAAAAAGGCTCACGAGTTGGAGAACGTCGTGCTGCCTGAGGGCTGGTAGAAGTTAAAGCTCTACAGCGTCCCAGCCATAATCCTGATAGCACTTTACTTTCAGGCCATGCTGCTTGACGTATTGCTGCAACTGCTCCTGGCGAACTGCCTCGCGAACATCATCATTGGAGTGCATATTCTGATAGATGTCGTAGTGTTCGCCAAAGATTTGCTTGGCACTGGCTTCGTTGCCTGCACCGTCTACAGTCTGTTCGAAGTTCGTCACGACAAGCTGCTCGCCTTCCTTTGCAAGAGACAAACGACCAGCATGATTGCCACCTGAAACCGTCTTGAGCGTATCGCCCACGATGTCGTAATTGAACACCCAGAAGTCGCCATAAACTTGAGCCTCTTCAGGACTCCTTTCTTCCGTCGAGACAAGCATGAGCACAGGAATGCAGACGTCGCCCTGAAGGTACTGCGAGCCAATCTCCTTCACGAGATAATTGCTTATCGTCTGCCGTAAAGCCTCTTCCTTACGCCAGTTTGCTATGCCGTTGATGCAGTCCTGCTTGTGTTCGTCGAAGTCCGAGATGAGCCACTTGCCATCGACTTTCTCCATATAAAGCTTGTGCACTTCGTTGTCTTCCTCTGGGCAGAACGACCCATCCTCCCACTTTTGGCGGACAGTCAGGAATGCTAAGGCATGTGTCTCGTCCTTCAGTTCGACGCTATCCACCGTGTAATCAGCTATCGTGCCGCCGTTGCCGGTAACGAAGTAATGCAGCCATTCGTGGTCCATAGCCTCGTGTTCCGGCAGGTTGAACATCGTGTCGAGCACGGCATAGAAGTCGCTTGTCATGAAGTCCTTCGAGCGTTCCAGCAGCTCGTGGTCTGGGATGTATTGGCACAGCTCGAAGGCAATGCTGTTCAGGTCCTCGCCTGCTTTATTGCAAGACGTAAAAGAGATACCGCACGAAATGAGTGCCGCAAGGAGAAACGGTTTGTAAATCATGATTATTCGAAGTTAAGTGTGAGGACAATCATCCTGCTGTGTCCGCCATTGACAGCCTTGGTGTACTTCAGCAAAGTGCCGTCGATAAGGTCGCTTCGGTCTTTTTGGATGATGTCGAGCAAGCCGAAGCAGAACTTCAGCTCAGGGATAAGCTTGAAGTAAGGCAGGTATATGTCGCACCCCATGCCGACCTCGAGATAGATGTCGAAAGGCTTGAGGCGCAAGGCATCGTGCTTGCGGGCTGTAAGGTCGACCATAGGATTGACGCCTGCGATGACGTAAGGGCGGAAGTTATTGTAGCGAGGCGCAGCGAACTTCAGGTCGAGAGGCACAGAAATGTATGTGCTCTTGAAGACTTGTGTACTGTCTGCCCCACTCTTTTGCTCGTGATAGACGGCGTGCTTCTGTCCGAAATGGATTGTTGGTGAAAGGCGGAGCGACAAGTACTTGTTAATCTTGAGGGCACCAAGCACACCGACCGTAAAGCCTGGGCTGTAGTTGTCTATCTCTGCATACCACTGCTCGCCCGTTGTCGGGTCGATGTAGCCATTGTTCTCCAGCTCGATGTCCTGCATGTGCAAGCCCAAGAGGAAGCCATAATGAAGCCTCCGCTCGTCGATATACGGGCGATTCTGCACCTTGCGCTGCTGTGCCATAAGGCTCAAGGCGAAGGAAAAGACAAAAAGGGAGACGAGGCTCCTCAAAATGTGTGTGCGCATCGTATAAATAACGTAACCAAGGGGCGATTTATTGCTCAAATCATTGTTTTTGGTGATAAAGGAGAAAAAAAGTCGCGCTTTGCGATGTCATTATCACTAAAAAAGATTATCTTTGCACTCGAAAACAAAAGACTATGGCTTACGTAATTAGTGATGATTGTGTTGCTTGCGGCACATGTATCGACGAATGTCCCGTAGGAGCTATCTCCGAAGGCGAAAAGTATTCAATCGATCCCGAACAGTGCACAGAGTGCGGCACTTGCGCAGACGCTTGCCCAAGTGGTGCTATCTCTCTCTAATAGAGATTTCATACCGACACGAAAGCCCTTCAGCAATGAAGGGCTTTTTGTTTATTCCTTGTGGAAACCGGTTTTTATCTCAATCGTCCCTAAGAAGCGTGCATTCTTGCCTTGATGGTCAACCAGAACTTCGTGGCCTTTCTTGTCGTGAAGGTACTGCGGTTCCTTGAAGTAAGTGTGCGAATGTCCGCCGAGAACAACATCAAGCCCGGTCGTGCCCGCAATGAAGTCAGGGTCCATATCAGGCTTCTCGCCCCAACCGAGATGGCTGAGGCAGATAACCACGTCGCAATGTTCCTCATTCCTTAAGCGGTCGATAACAGGCTGAGCTGCTTTGGCAGGCTTCGTGTAACGCATTCCCTCGAAGTTCTTGCCTGTGATTAAGCCTTCTGGCTGAGGGCAAACACCAAGGATGCCTACGCGCACACCCGCGCGTTCCTTTATTATATATGGCTTTACGAGTCCTTCGCAAGGCGTGCCCGTGAAGTCGTAGTTGCAGCAGACGAAGGGGAACTCCGCCATCTTCATCAGGCGTGCAAGGTTTTCGAGGCCGAAGTCGAACTCGTGGTTGCCAATTGTGCAGGCATCATATTTCATAAGGTTCATCAGCTTCACCTCAATCTCGCCCTTATAGAGATTATAGTAAACCGAGCCCTGACTGAAGTCGCCGCAGTCGAGAAGTAGCAAGCCCTGCGGATGCTCCTTGCGCAACTGCTCGAGAAGGACGACACGACGAAGGTAGCCTCCTTTGTTTGCCTGAGCTGTGTCGCTGAAGTTCGGCGAGATGGGCTCGATGCAAGAATGCGTGTCGCTCGTGTGGACAACGAAGAGCGAGCCCTCTTGCGCCATTATAAGGTGAAAAGGTGAAAAGGTGAAAAAGTAAATAAAAAGGGCCAATATTCGTTTCATAACCCGACTCGTTTCTTATATTCTTATTCTGTTATTATCTTATTTTACAATGATTCTGCCTTCCAACTTGCTGTCAATCACACGATGCTTTATGATGTATTCCATCATGATGTCGCGTGCGAGGATGCCGATGTCGTGGCGCTTGACAGCCTTCTTCAGGGAGTGCATCTTGTCGTTTCCTTCCGCGAGGTAGTCTATCGTGGCAACCGTATAGGTGCGATGCGGGTCGATTTCCTTGCCGCCAACGGTGCAGGAAAGCAGTTTGCCATCCGCCGTTATCTCCATCCGAACGCTGCTGCTCACGCCCTCGCCTTTCACAGCGGCAATGTCCTTCATCAGTTCGAGCAAGTCTGACCCTTTCATCTCGAGCACAACCATGTAGTTCTCGAAAGGCGAGATGAGCATCACATCGCCGCGACGCACAATGCCTTCAGGCATGTTATTGCGCAAGCCGCCAATGTTGATGAGTCCCATGTCGGCAGGCTCCAAGCCTGTTGCGGTACCTCCTTCAACCATCACGTCTGCCGCCCAGTTGCTCAGCAAGCTCTCTGGTCGCTTGGCATTCATCGCCACCCTGCTCAATCCAAGCGGAGGAGCCATTATGCTGTCCACGCTAGCCTTGTAGGGAGCCACAACATTTGCAGCAACTTCAGAAGGAGTCGCGTCCAGTTCCGACGTAACCTCAATACGCTCCCAGCAGAAGGAACGCACCTTATAATCCTGAGCTTGCAAACTGCTAAAAAACAGAGCAAACATCAAAAAAGTCCATTTTCTAGTCATATATTCATGCTATTTTCATGCAAAGTTAAAAAAAATAAGGTAAAAAATGAAAACTTTCAACTCTAAACTTTCAACTTTGAACTTTTTATCGTACCTTTGCACCCGCTTTCCCGTAGGTCGCTGACAGGAAAAGAGAGACCTGTTATGCCTACGAGTGATCGACAAAACAATTTTAAAACAAAAAAGCATTATGGCTGATTTAATCAAAATTGCTGAAGAAGCATTTGCAACAGGCAAAAAGCACCTCGCATTCAAGGCAGGTGACACCATTACCGTTGCATACAAAATTGTCGAAGGTAACAAGGAGCGTATCCAGCTCTATCGTGGCGTGTGCATCAAGATTTGCGGTCACGGAGACAACAAGCGCTTCACTGTTCGCAAGATGTCAGGTACCGTGGGCGTAGAGCGCATCTTCCCCATCAGCAGTCCCAACATCGACAGCATCCAGGTGAACAAGGTCGGCAAGGTACGTCGCGCTAAGCTCTACTACCTGCGTAACCTCACCGGTAAGAAGGCTCGCATCGCCGAAAAGCGCGGTGTGGCTCAGAAGGAGGATTAAGACCCCGACTGTTTCTTACAATAAAAGCACCAAGCCTCGAAAGGTTTGGTGCTTTTTTTATGTCTGTTGCTACTCTGCTTCCAACGAATCATCAGCGTGCATTAGGAGCTTTTCGTGCTGATAGGCGGTGTCCTCCAATGCTTTGTCATGACCTGTTAATGCAGCAAACGGAGCAAATTGCGCAGCACGCTGAAGCATCGGCATCTGCGGATGTTTCTGCGAGACGTGATGCGGCAAGTTGATGATATCGTCGTAAGCATTCATGCTTTGTGTCCTCCTATCTGCCTGTTGCGCTCTTTGGCTGTCGCACCTTCGGCAAAACTTGTACCTTTCAGGATGGCATTCTTGCCGAAACGCTTCTTTATGTTCAGCACGGCCTCCTGCATCCTGCGCTCTTTCTTCTTCGCCCGTTCCTCCTTGGCAATGGCATCATAATCCGTAAAGAGGTCGAGTTGCAAACTTTGCTCATCTTCCTTCTTCCCTCTTCCTTCTTCCCTAATAACGTGGTTCGTCGAGATGTTCAAGCGGCGTATCAACAAATCCTTGTTAACTATGCTGTCGTACAGCGACATAACTGCTCCGATGATTTCCTTGCTCGAGGAGGAATGACTGGCAAGGTTGGCTGTCCCGTGAGCATGCTTAGGAACAGGACGGCCATAGTGGTCCATCACAATTTCGCCATGATACTTCGAGGCTATTTCCGGCCTTGTAAGGCTCTCGCGGTCGTAGCTGACGGTCAGCACAAGCTGGTTGGTGACGAGACGCTTCTCAACGAGGTCAAGGCTGATGGCATCTGCCATTTCCATCACGACGTAGCGTGCCTTCTCGAAGGTGTAGGGCTCTGTCAACACCTGACCGCTGCTCATCGAGTTCGTCTCGGGCTTGTATGCCTTAACCAGGTCAATGGTACAGGGCTCCCAACCCCATGCATGATCTATCAGCAGCTCGGCATTCACGCCGAAGAGCTTGTAGAGCAGCTCCTCGTTATCGACAGACTGGCGCGCTATCTTGCCCATCGTGTCGAGGCCGTAACGTGCCAACCTGTCGGCGATGCCGTGCCCCACTCGCCAGAAGTCCGTCAAGGGATGATGGTCCCATAGCTGCTTGCGATACGACATCTCGTCGAGCTCCGCAATACGCACACCGTCCTTGTCGGCAGGCATCTTCTTCGCCACAATGTCCATCGCGACCTTGGCGAGATACATGTTCGTGCCGATTCCCGCAGTTGCCGTAATGCCTGTCTGCATCAGGACATCGCGTATGATGGTGATTGTCAGCTGGTGAGCCGTCTTCTTGTAGGACGCAAGGTAGTCCGTGACGTCCATGAAGACCTCGTCTATGCTATAGACGTGGATATCCTCGGGTGCAACGTACTTCAGGTAGATGTCGTAGATTTGGCAGCTCACCTCGATGTACTTTGCCATTCGCGGCTTGGCAATGATGAACTCGATACCCCGAGCCTTCTGCTTGGCCTCGAAGAGTCGCGCCCTGCCAGGAATGCCATATGCCTTCAGAGCAGGCGAGACAGCAAGACAGATGGTTTTGTCTGTCCTGCTCTCGTCTGCCACAACCAACTTTGCGGTAAGTGGGTTGAGCCCTCGTTCCACGCATTCCACGCTGGCATAGAACGACTTGAGGTCGATGGCGATGTATGTGCGATTGCCGCCCTTCATTATCTATTTAAGATGTATGTCGATAGGTACGTTGACCTTGATGCAGAAGTTTCTGCCCATAGCCGAGATGCCTTGCCTGCCCAAAGCGCTGTTTGTGTCGACATACTTCAGTCGGGAAAGGTGCGGCTGATAAACTTTGTCGAAGAGGTTCTGGCAGGAAAGTGTGAGTTCGATGCAGTTGTGGCCGAAGACGTGCAGGTCCATGCCCGCAGACAGGTTGAAGAGTGCATAGCTCGGCGTCGCTGTCTCTGTGTCGTCGACTGCATAGAACTTGTTCTGTCGGAAGTTCAGCTCCGAGCCAAAAGCAAGGAAAGTGCGTCGGCAATGACCTTTGGCAAAGTCAGGGAACTCATAGCGCACGTCGCACGTCCACTTAGGTGCTGGCATCATGGGAAGATTCTTTGCCTCGTCTGGCTGATGAAGCTGCATGCCTCGAACATAGCTGAAGGCATTCTGAATGTGCAAGGGGTTGAAGGGATGAACGTCAAGCGAGACTTCGCCACCCATCAGTCTTGCATCGCCTTGACGGTACTGATATGTGCGATAACCGTCGGTCTCGAAGGGAAGACGAGCGAGGAAGATGTAGTCGTCTATCCAGTTGCAGAAGAGTGATGCCTGAAGGCTCACGTAATGAGAAGTATAGTCGAGTCCCAAATCGAGCTGTGTGCTCTTCTCTGCCTTGAGGTCTTCGTTACCTAATTCATATTGAATGCTGCCTTCGTGCACACCGTTCGAGGAGAGCTCGCTAACCGTCGGAGCGCGGAAACCACGTGCCGCATTGAGTCGAAGGTTAAGCTTGTCGGTCACATTCCACACCGCACCAAGGCTGCCTGTCACGCCTGTAAAGTTCTTGTTCAAGGCTTCGAAGCGCAACTCGTCTTCTTCTATTAATGAAGATGTGTTGAGGTGTCGGTTATCGAAACGAGCGCCACCAGAGAAGTGCCACTTCTCCCATTCCCACTCTGCCGTTGCGAAGAATCCGATGTCGAACAGGTGATGGTCAGGAATCAAGTACTCCTCGCCCTGATTGACATTCCTTTGCCACATACCACCAATACCTGTCGCAATCTTCCAATCGTGGGGAAGGGTGTGAAGGTACTTGATGTCATAATTGACAGTGTGCAGTCTCATCGCCAATTCGGCTTCCTCTTCCTCCTCGAACTCCCTGCGATAGTTCTGCTGATAGCCAACGATGGCCTTCAATGTGCCGTCGCCAAAGTACCAGGCATTATCGCTGACGGCTTTATAGTGAAACACTTTCTGATAAGGCGAGGTGATGCCGTAGCTCTTGCCATTAAAGTCGCCCCCAACAAGTTCGCCTTCTGTGATGCCTGGAGTGAAGTTGACGCGGGAGAAGCGAAGCCAGCTGTGTCCCCAACCTTTGTTGAGTCCGAACATTCCCTGAACGTCTCTTTCTTTGAAGAAAGACCCTGGGACATAACCGTCGGCATCGTTCTTGTAGCAATGTGCAGCCTTATCGAGGAAGTGCCAGTTCCAGACGAAGCCTTTCACGTTGCCCGCAAAGCCGACATGGTAGTCGTAGAGGCCGTTGTTGCTTTGGTATTGGCTGCCGACTTTTACCTGCATCGTGCCGACTTCAAGAGGATGTTCGGGATGCAGAATCATCACGCCAGCAATGGCGTCACTGCCATACATGAGCGAAGCAGGACCTTTCAGAACTTCCACTGAATGAACACCTTCTTCGTCAACCTCAAGCCCATGCTCGTCGCCCCATTGCTGACCTTCTTGACGAATCCCTTGGTCAACAACGACAACACGATTGTAGCCAAGACCACGGATGACGGGCTTCGAGATGCCTGTTCCTGTGCTTATCTGGGAAAGTCCAGGCAGATGACCGACTGCATCAACGAGGTTCGTGCCAAGAGCATTATGCAGCTGTTTAGGCGAGACGACCATGAAGGGCGAAGCCGCATCCTTGAGTCGCTGAATTCCTGCAATACCTTGCACCGTCACTTCGCTCAGGATGGCTTCCTTCATCGGGCTGATGCTGTCGTCCAGACAAGCGCTGTGCTCGTGTATGTCCTGAGCACAGACAGATAGAGAGACTGCCCAAAGACAGACTCCTATATGTATATAATTGTGTTTCATATTGGTTCAAATTAATAATGTCTACGTGTCCTCCGCTGCTCACACCATTAGGGTGGCAGTCAGGAGTAATTAAATAATGCTGATTGTCCGTTTAGAAACTATACAGAGAGATTGCTCTCATTGTATCTCAAACAGCAGGAGGAGCACGAAGGCTTATTAATCCGTAGGACGTCAGACAAGGCGTCTGACGAAAAAGAGCATAAGTAGCCTTCCCCTTATACAGATAACAAAGCAAGGGCCCGACTGCGGTAGCGATATATGTCAGCGTGAGAATTTGACACAATACGCACTGGTGCAGTCCGTCCGAGAGCTGCGACAGGTGTCCGTGGCACTGATGATGCACACACTCGACACACGCCTCACCATATTCCGGAGTCTCATGGATGTGGAGCGACGAGATGAGTAGCATCGGCAGGTACACTGCCAACAATACCCACGAAGCAATATGTCTCTTTGTTATCTTCAATTAACCAATAAGTCTTAGTATCTGATTTTCTGTTGCTTCTGGCAATATCTTCTTGAACTGAGCGACGAGTCTTTGGAAAGAGTCTTCCGGAGAGCGGCTGCATGTGCAGGCTTCTTTGCCATAAAGCGCTTCGGGTGTGTTGAGCAAGGACCAGCCCCAGCCGTATTCCTTGCCGTGCTTGTCCTGAGGATACACGAAGTCTTCCGTAACAATATACGTCGCCATCTCCAACTTGGTGATGTAGCCGTCGAACTTCGACCGCATACCTTTCCCGTTGAAGCCGCAAGCTGTCCTCAGCTCCCTAGTGATAAGGCTTCCTGTCATCCTGAGTGTATCGAGGATGGAACCTTCGATGGAATCACTTTCAGGAAGGGGGAACTTGCTGCGCCGGTAGTTGCAGAAGTCTGCCCACCACGTTTTGCTGATGAAGCCTGCCTTCTTGTTGAAGAACTTTCCGTAGAGGCAAGGCATATCGGTCACTATCTGACCTTTCCACTTCCAGAGCGGCCAGTCCCAGCCTCCATCGGAAAAGACGACATAGCGGCAGTCCTCATCGACTATGTCTTCTGCCGAAAAGCCATAGATGCCGCTATCGAGCAAAGGCAGGAAGCCAATCTCGTCGATAAGTGTCATCAGCTCAGCTGCAGAACCGACGCGAGGGAACTTGTTCATTATCCTAACATAAAGTCCTTCCCTTGAGGGGAGGATTTAGGAGGGGCTAAACTGGTCTTTGCCTACGCCACACAGCGGGCATTCGAAGTCTTCGGGAACCTCTTCCCAAGGTGTGCCTGGAGCTATGCCCTTTTCGGGTACGCCTACTTCGGGATCGTACTCCCAACCACATACTTCACAAACATACTTCTTCATAACTGTAAATGTTTTGAGGGTTAATACTATATATTATATATAATGTATAAGGGTCAGACGTGTCTCTCGCAGCCACTTCGCTTCTCGCGGCTGTAGGAGCGGTATTCGTCGAGCGGTATCTCTACTTCGGGTTCGACGAGAGGTGTGCCCTGACGGAGTCGGAAGCAAAGGTACTTGATGTCGATACCGCGAGCCCGCCACATGCTTTCGTAGTAGGTTTGGATGGAAGCTGCCTCCTCGCCTAGCCCGTCCCCCGAGGCAGAAGAGCCATACAGATTGCGTGTCTTGAACTCTGCCTCGATGCCGTTTGCCTTGAGCAGCTCTTCGGTATAGGTGAAGAGGAAGTTCGAGTCGGTCTTGAGGTGAACGAAGCCGCCATCCTGAAGGAACTGACGGTATCGCTCGAGGAAGTAAGTGCTGGTGAGTCGCTTGGTGACCTTCTTCATCTGCGGGTCGGAGAAGGTGAGCCATATCTCGCTGACTTCGTTTGGACAGAAGAAGCGCTGGATGAACTCGATGTTCGTACGCAGGAATCCGACATTCTTCATGCCGGTCTGAAGCGCTTCCTTTGCGCCTGTCCACATGCGAGCGCCTTTGATGTCAACACCGATGAAGTTCTTCTCCGGCATCTGCTTCCCAAGCCCCACAGTGTATTCGCCCCTGCCGCAGCCAAGCTCGAGCACGATAGGGTTCTGGTTGTGGAAGAACTCTGCGTGCCACTTGCCACGAAGCGGGAACTCCTCCTGCATACGGGCTGCCATAGGGCATTCCACCACGAGAGGGTTCTCTGCCATCTCGGCAAACTTAGCCAGCTTTCCTTTGCTCATTACTTGTCGAATGCGAAATGTGTGGTGCCGATGTTGTGACCGTCGGCAAAGATGTCTACACGATAATTGCCTGCACTAAGTGCCTCAGCCACATCCCAGTAAACCGTTACGCTTTGCTCCTCGCCTGTGTATTCGATATCCTTGCGGATGCTGTACTCGAGCTGACGGTTCTCGTAGGCGAAGGTTCCGCCTTTGGTGAGGACATCACCCGTGGGTGTCGTGATGCGGATATAAAGGCTTCGGATGCCTGTCGAGGTCGTGACATTACGGGCAATAGTAAAGCCGATGACGAACTTCTTGACGTCCGCAATCTTCTTCGCAGCCTTGCCTTTCTTGTTGTGACCAACGGCATAGATGCCAGTTGCGTCGAGCTGACTGGCGATTGCCACCTTGTCGGAGAGCGACTCGTTCTCGGTCGAGAGGTTCGAGATGTGCTGACGAGCTTGCTCATTCTGCGTCTTGAGGTTCGAGTTCTCCTGCGTCAGAGCCTCGTTCATGCGGTTGAGCGAGTCGATTTGCAAGACATAGCTGCGCAGCACCTCACGAAGAGTGGCGAGCTCCTTCTTCAGTCGCATGATTTCGGCAGCATCACTACTCTTCACCCTTCTCAGTTCCTCCAGCAGTTCCTCTGTGCGCTTCTGCTCCATCTCGAGCTGGGCTACGAGCGAGTCGTTATTGATCTGCGTCTTCATCTCGTTATACTGCATGGCGAACTGTTCGTACTCGTTCTCCATCTCGAGCTTATCCATCTCAGCCAGTTCGAGCATTTGTTTGCTTTCGATAGTCTGCTGACGCATGGTGTAGAGGAGGAAACCGATAACGCAAGCTGCTGCGAGTGCAATCAGAGTAAGGATTATCTTCGTTTTCTTGTCCATAAGCTTTTGTCCGTTGTTTTAATATTCCGTTTGCAAAGATACGAAGAAAAATTAGATATTGAAGAATCTGAAAGATTAAAAAACACAAAAAAAGCTCCGCCACCTTTAAAGATAGCGGAGCCATATATAATATAATAATGTATATCGATAGGTTAGTTTACCATTCTTCGTCCCAAGCGTTGGCACCCTTAACGGCTGCACCATCATATGCATTACCATCGTCGGCTGATACATTATTCATGTTTATACCAGTAGTACCATCCATTTGAGCAGATGCTGCAATTATGGCTGTTCCCATAAGATTCACTACAAACTGTGAGGGAGCTATATATTGTTTCTTCATTTTCGTATGTATTTTGAATTGTTTACCTTATTATATATTACCTTATTACTTCACGACGAACTTGCGACCGTTCTGGATGTAAAGGCCACGAGAGAGGTTCTTAGCGTTGCCCATGTTGCGGCCATCTATAGTATAAACATTACCATTCTCCTGGAAGGGATCGTTCTCAACCTTAATGATACCAGTTGCATCATCTTCGAAGGTAAAGGTCATAGCTTTTACATTGCTATGTGCGGGAGCGCCATTAGCCCATTCAAAATATGCACGGAAGCCTTTCATGTTACCATTGTTGCCCTCATCGTTAGTAGGATATACAAAATGTCCAGTACTATTCAAATAGAACTTAGTAGATGCATCATCACCGGTAGTAAAGATTTTCTCAACGCCATATACACCAACGAAATTAAGACCGTTACTTGAAGCAGTTGGTGTTGAGGCATTTACAATAGTGCCTACAAATGAGGGATTAACAACATCTGCTGCAGGCTTAATCAAATAAGGAGTATTGGCTTGCAAAGTTGTGCTCTTAGTAAAGGTAACTTCCTGTGAACCGCTGTTATAGGAACCCAAAGCATATACACCATCACTTATTACAAGTTGCTCTGCTTGGATAGTCATTGGAAGACAGAATGTATTCCATATTCCACCTTTGAGTGTCCTATTAAGCTTAATACATTTCTTACTGGTAGAACTTGATATGGTAGATTTATTAGTAGCATTCGCAACTGTTTCATCTAATGTGAGGATTTCATCCTCATCATATAATTGCACCTTCTTCAAATAAATATTATTTTTACTTGACATCTCCATGAAATACTCCCTACCCGCTTTCATTTCAAATGTAACAGAAACACCACCGCCAGAAGTGTTGTCAACAGGCTGGGAGTGATCAGTAGTAAAAGAAGTACCTGTCGTTTGGTCTGTCACGATAAAGTGTTCAGCAGTTTTATAAGACTGTATTGTAATAGTGACTACTCCATCTTTTTCGGATTTTATAAGACCATTTGTATCACGGGTATCATGATAACCAGCAACGTAACCAAATCGTATTCCATGATTAGTAGGATTATATTGCATATCCCCACCTTTAACATAGACGCTTGTACTACCAAGTTGATTCCATGCATTATTAGTAAGAGATAAACTTGTGCCCGTCCAAGTCTCTACTGCACCCCAGGCATTTGCTCCTACAAGCATGAACATGCATGCAAGAGCCATCATTTTTGTGAAATAATTTTTCATTGTGTTTATTTGTTATTAATCAATCTTTTCTCGTTCTGTTGTTTTGGGCAATTTCGGGGGCGTTTTCTTGCTAAAAGCTCTCTTTTTTGCTCAAAACGGGTGCAAAGGTACGGCTTTATTACGGATTACCCAAGATAACAGGCGAAAAAGATTTAGCTTTCAGGCGAAACTCGTCAATAAAAGGGGCTTCCCACCCATTTCTTGACGAATATCAACCACCCAATCCAGTCGCGACGAGGAGAAAGGAGAAGCTGTAGGCTGGCGTGCCTTTTTGCTCATCTTAACGTGCCGAGTTGCGCACCTCGACGTGTTAAATTTGCATTTTAGCAGTGCCGAGTCTGTTCACTCGGCGTGGTGAGTTGATTCGCGTTTGGCCGAGTCGTGACAGAAGTCGACGAAGTCAACGTAAGCAGGCTCGTAGTGGATTATTGAGCGTCAGCTCATGCAGCGGAAACGGGCCCTGTTTTCGATGCCTTGAACCTCTGTTCTAAATCCACTACAAAGGTACGAAAAATTCTCGAATTATGCAAGCATTTTGCCGATTATTTTCTGCGAAAAAAGTTGTTGTTTCTGTTCAAATTTCAAGTGTAGTTGTGGCCTCGTCGTGCAGACGGAAATCACGACAAATTGCCTCTATCAAATAGGACAGTTGACCCTTGTTTCCGCCACTTTCGGCCACCAAATTGGCCATCATACCGCACGTTTCCTTCCATGTAAGGTCAGGATATTGAAATTCTGTGCCGCTGAGGTGTGCGCCTAAAATGGGGAAAAGCATCGGAACGAGGGGTTCCTGCACGTCCTTTGATACCTGCGAGAGCAGGATTTTGATGCATTCTGTCCCTTTTCCGAGGTTCGGCATCTTGGGGGCGCCAAGCGTTACAGTTACAGTTGTTACAGTTGAATTTTTGATACCCCCTTTCTCCTTAATATCCTATATAACTATATATATATTAATTAGTTATGTAGTCTATAGAAAGGGGTATAGGTACTTATTTTTAATTGTAACAACTGTAACTGTAACAGACTCAGCCGTTAATTATTCACTCATTTCCTCCTCTATAAGGCCAGCAATTAGGAGGAGTTCCTCCGCAGCCTCGCGGCAGAAGTCCTTGAAGGTATAGTACTTCGGGTACTGTGGCAGGCGGAAGTGCAAAGGTACGGCAAAGAAAAGAGGCACACCGGCTACGTAGCGGATACGTAGCGGGTGGCGGTTATGTGTGTGCAGAGAAACCTGCATTTTCATGCCCTGTTTTGGCATATGCCGAGCGTTTACTTTACTCATACGACGTAATGTGCTGATTTTCTACATGTAGTGCGTCAATAGTTATCGTTTTGGAAAACTTTTTGTTCAACTCGCAAAGTTTAGTCGCTGAAATGCAGGCAGTTACAAAATGTTTTGGAAAACTTTTATTTGGAAACATGAAAAAAATCTCCCCAAAAAGAAAACTTTTTTGTGTTTTTGCTTGCAGAAATTTCACCTTTTTCATACCTTTGCAGCGTTTTTCGGACTAACAAATCTTTAACAACAAAAACTAATATGATTCAGACAGTAAAGAAAAGAGACGGACGCACCGTAGGCTTCAACGAACAGAAGATATGTGCAGCCATCCGTAAGGCAATGCTGACCACCGAGGAGGGTGAGGACAACGTACTCATTCAGCAGATTGCCGACCGCATCTCCATGAAGGGCAAGAGCCAGATGTCGGTGGAGGAAATCCAGGACATGGTGGAAGACGAACTCATGAAGAGCTCCAGAAAAGATGTGGCAAGGGCATACATCAGGTACCGCAACCAGCGCAGCGTGGCTCGAAAGGCTAAGACGCGCGACATCTTCCTCGAGATCATTAATATTAAAAATAATGATGTCACGCGCGAGAACGCCAACATGAATGCCGACACACCTGCTGGCATGATGATGAAGTTCTCGAGCGAAACGACTAAGCCCTTTGTGGACGACTTCCTCCTGAGCGAGAGCGCTAAGGAAGCCGTGCGTGGCAACTATATCCACATCCACGACAAGGACTACTACCCCACCAAGTCGCTGACCTGCGTCCAGCATCCTCTCGACCTCATCCTGAAGAATGGCTTCCAGGCAGGTCACGGCGAGAGCCGTCCGGCAAAGCGCATCGAGACGGCCAGCATTCTGGGCTGCATCAGCATGGAGACCGTGCAGAACGAGATGCACGGAGGTCAGGCCATTCCAGCCTTCGACTACTATCTGGCTCCGTTCGTCCGCACATCCTATATTGAAGAGGTGAAGGTGCTCGAGGACTTGACTGGCGAAGACTACAGCGAGCTCTACCAGACTCCTATCGACGACTATTTGAACGTTCCCCTCAACGGACTTCAGGGTCGCGACCGCATCAAGCAGCACGCCATCAACAAGACAGTCGGACGTGTGCATCAGGCTATGGAAGCCTTCATCCACAACATGAACACCATCCACAGCCGTGGCGGCAATCAGGTTGTCTTCTCCAGCATCAACTACGGCACAGACACGAGTGCCGAAGGTCGCTGCATCATCCGCGAGATCCTGAAGAGCACCTATGAAGGCGTGGGCAACGGCGAGACGGCCATCTTCCCCATCCAGATCTGGAAGAAGAAGAAAGGCCTCAGCTATCTCCCAACCGACCGCAACTACGACCTCTACAAACTCGCCTGCAAGGTGACGGCACGCCGCTTCTTCCCCAACTTCGTCAACCTCGATGCAACATACAACTACAACGAGAACTGGAAGGAAGACGATCCCAAGCGCTATCAGTGGGAAGTCGCCACGATGGGCTGCCGTACGCGCGTCTTCGAGAACCGCTTTGGCCCCAAGACCAGCATCGGTCGCGGCAACCTCAGCTTCACCACGATGAACATCGTGAAGCTCGCCATCGAGTGCATGGGCATTGAAAACCAACAGGAACGCATCGACGCCTTCTTCGCAAAACTCGACAACATGCTCGAGGTAACAGCTCAGCAGCTTCACGACCGCTTCGAGTTCCAGAAGACAGCCTTCGCCAAGCAGTTCCCCTTGCTGATGAAAGGCCTCTGGCTCGGCAGCGAAAAGCTCGGCCCGAACGACACCATCGCTTCCGTCATCAATCAGGGCACACTCGGCATCGGCTTCATCGGACTGGCAGAATGCCTCATCGCCCTGACTGGCAAACATCACGGCGAAAGCGAGGAAGCACAGAAGCTCGGCCTGCAAATCGTCACCTATATGCGCGACAGAGCCAACGAGTTCAGCGAACGCTATCAGCACAACTACAGCATCTTGGCAACTCCGGCAGAAGGTCTGGCTGGCCGCTTCACCAAGCGCGACCGCGCAGAGTTCGGCATCCTGCCCGGCATAACGGACCGCGACTACTACACGAACTCCAATCACGTTCCCGTCTATTACCACTGCTCGGCTCTTCACAAAGCACAAGTGGAAGCTCCCTATCACGAACTCACCCGTGGCGGACACATCTTCTACGTAGAGATTGACGGCGACGCAACCCACAACCCCGAGGCAGTCATGCGCATCGTCGACATGATGGACAAGTATAACATTGGCTACGGAAGCGTCAACCACACCCGCAACCGCTGCATGGACTGCGGATACGAAAACGCAGACAAGACATTGGACAAGTGCCCGAAGTGTGGCAGCACCAACATCGACCGTCTGCAGCGCATCACAGGCTACCTCGTCGGCACTACCGACCGTTGGAACAAGGCTAAGCTCGCAGAGCTCAACGACCGCGTAGTTCACGATTAACAGATGATTAACGTACTCAGAGTACTGCACGACACCACTGTAGACGGCCCGGGCTTCCGCACGAGCATCTACTGTGCAGGATGCAAACACAAATGCCCAGGCTGCCACAACCCGCAGTCGTGGGCATTTGGCACAGGTGAGGACAGAACGACGGACGACCTGCTTCAAGAGATCATGTCCGACCCCTTTGCCGACGTCACCTTTAGTGGTGGCGACCCGCTCTTCCAGGCAGAAGGCTTCGCAGAACTGGCCAAACGCATCAAAGAGAAGTCCGAGAAGACTATCTGGTGCTACACAGGCTTTCGCTACGAAGACCTCCTGCATGATGATGCGGCACAAAGCCTGCTGAAGTATATCGATGTCCTTGTTGACGGCCCCTTCGTTCAAGAACTTCGCGACGAAGAGCTGCTCTTCCGAGGCAGCAGCAACCAACGCATCATCGATGTGCCTCGCTCGCGGCAAGAAGGGCATGTTGTGCCTTGGCAAAGGGAACTTTGACTTTGAATATATCTATCTTGAATTTTGAATTAGACATTCGTGGAGCTTTATCCTAAACTTATACTCGACGCCCTCTCCACCGTTCGCTACCCGGGAACAGGCAAGAACATCGTGGAAATGAAGATGGTGGACGACGACATGCGAATCGCCGGTCTTAGCGTCTCCTTTACCCTCATCTTCGACAAACCCACAGACCCTTTCATGAAGAGTACTGTGAAAGCCGCCGAAGCAGCCATTCATGCCTATGCATGCAAAGACGCTGAGGTGGAAATCAAGACAAGGGCTTTGCAAGCACCTCGCCCAGACCTTCCCGACCTTTTGCCAGGCGTGAAGAACATCATCGCCGTGTCAAGTGGCAAAGGCGGCGTGGGCAAGAGCACAGTTGCCGTCAATCTGGCTGTGGCTTTGGCACGAATGGGCATGAAGGTTGGCTTGCTCGATTGCGACATCTTCGGCCCCTCTGTGCCCAAGATGCTGCAGATGGAGGATGCCCGTCCCTATAGTGAGAACATCGATGGGCGCGACCTCATCCTGCCAGAAGAGAAGTATGGCGTGAAGGTGCTCAGCATCGGTTTCTTCGTAAACCCAGAGCAAGGCATCATGTGGCGCGGCGGAATGGCTTGTAACGCCCTGAAACAACTGATTGGAGACGCTAATTGGGGCGACCTCGACTACTTCATTCTCGACACGCCTCCAGGCACTTCCGACATCCATCTGACGCTCGTCCAGACCATCCCCATCACGGGTGCCGTTATCGTCAGCACGCCTCAACAAGTGGCTTTGGCAGACGCTCGGAAGGGAATCGACATGTATCAGAACGAGAAAATCAACGTGCCCATTCTCGGTTTGGTTGAGAACATGGCTTGGTTCACGCCGGCACAACACCCCGAAGAGCGTTATTTCCTCTTCGGAAAGGAAGGCGTCAAGGAGTTGGCAGAGCAGATGAAGCTGCCGCTTTTGGCACAGATTCCAGTCGTTCAGGACATCTGCGAGAGTGGAGACAACGGCATTCCTGCTGCCACAAATCCTGCCAGCATAACAGGCCAAGCGTTCCTCCAACTTGCTGCTAAAATTATTACAGAAACCGACAAGCGCAAGGCAGAACTTCCGCCCACGCACATAGTTGAAGTAAAAAAGCAGTAAGACAGCACTAACTAAAACGTTTTCAGAGACATGAACGCATTCAAAACCATCCTCGTTATCTTGCTTTGTTCCCTCCCCTTCGCAGCTCAAAGCAAGAAGATAAAATCTTGTCCTTTGCCAGGCTACAAGTTGGTTTGGCACGACGAGTTCTCGAAGCCGGAAATCGACCCCAGCCTCTGGGTCTACCAAGAAGCACGAGCCGGTTGGGTCAACCACGAGTTGCAGACCTACGTCAAAGGCCAAAGTCCCAAAGGCAGAAAGGTGGCTGAATGCAAGAAGGGCAGCTTGAGAATCTACACCTTCAGGGAAGACGACAAGGTTTATAGCGGTCGCCTTTACGGAAACCGCAATGTGGGCTTCAAGTACGGCTACATCGAAGCTCGCATCAAGCTGCCGAAAGGCAAGGGCACGTGGCCAGCATGGTGGATGATGCCAGTCAGCGGCGGACGTTGGCCTGCTTGTGGTGAAATCGACATCATGGAAGAAGTGGGCGTGGATGCCAACGATGTTTCCAGCAGCATCCATTGTGCCGCCTACAATCACCCGGCAAAGACGCAGAAGACGCACCACCTCTACTGCAAAGGAGCTGAGGACAGTTTCCACGTTTACGCTTTGGAATGGACAGAGGATTACATTCGAACTTACGTGGACGGGCAGGAGCAGCTCTACTTCGAAAACGACCATCAGGGCAACAACGACACATGGCCCTTCAACAAAGCCTTCTACCCTATCCTCAACGTGGCTTGGGGCGGCGACTGGGGCGGCTATAAGGGCATCGACGAGACAGCTTTGCCGCTCACGATGGAAGTCGACTACGTCCGTGTCTGGCAGAAAGAATAAGTGACGCCGGACATCAAGAGTAAAAACGCCGCACATCAAGAGTTCAAACGCTGGACATCAAGAGTTCAACGTCCCACACGAAAATAAAAAACTTCGCGTGGGACGCTGGTCATCTTAGCACGCCGAAATTGTAATCTTAGCACGCCGAAATTGCAATCTTAGCACGCCGAAATTGCAATCTTAGCACGCTTAAATTGTAATCTCAGCACGCTTCGTTTGAATTTTCCCCCAATAGTGAGTCTGAAAATCAGAGCGTCTTTTTCCTGCAATAAGAGCAAGCTCTTATTCATAGAAGGCTTAACGCTTTTCTCGTTTTCTGCTTTTTTATCCCCAAAACGCTTGCAAATTATTGTAAAAAAGCGTACCTTTGCAAAGTTATAGCACGCAATTTGTGGGGCATTTTTACACGTCAAACCCACAAATCCCGCATAAGTGATTGGAGATTAGCGCTTTATATAGTCTCCAAAGCCCCAAGAGTATACACTTCCCTCAAATTTGGAGAGAAAAAAAAACACACGTAACAGGACAAAACATTAACCCCAAAGAACATGAAACAGACAAAGATATGCGTAATCGGACTAGGCTATGTCGGTCTTCCTCTCGCCCGTCTTTTCTCGACGAAATATGAAACAATCGGTTTCGACATGAACCAATGCCGAGTCGATGCGCTGATGCAAGGCCACGATGCCACACTTGAAGTGGCAGACGACCTACTGCAGGACGCCATCCGCAATCACGGATTCAAATGTACGACCTCACTCGACGACATCCGGGACTGCAACTTCTACATAGTAGCCGTTCCCACACCTGTCGATGCCGACAACAATCCCGACCTTACGCCACTCTACGGCGCCAGCACGACCGTCGGAAAAGTCATCGGCAAAGGCGATGTCGTCGTTTACGAGTCCACCGTCTATCCAGGCGTCACGGAAGACGAGTGCATCCCTGTCGTCGAAAAAGTCAGCGGGCTCAAGATGAATGTCGACTTTTATGGCGGCTACAGTCCGGAGCGCATCAATCCGGGCGACAAGCAGCACACCGTAGAACGCATCAAGAAGGTAACGTCCGGCTCCACCCCTGAGATTGGAAAGTATATCAACGAAGTCTACTCCTCCGTCATCACAGCAGGCACACATCTTGCCCCCACAATTAAGGTGGCAGAAGCAGCCAAGGTGATAGAGAACTCTCAGCGTGACATCAATATCGCCTTTGTCAACGAGCTCTCCAAGATATTCACAAAGATGGGCATTGACACACACGATGTTTTGGAGGCTGCGGGCACGAAATGGAACTTCCTGCCCTTCCGTCCAGGTCTGGTGGGCGGGCACTGCATCGGGGTAGACCCCTATTACCTTGCACAATGTGCCAAGCGTTTTGGCTACAATCCAGAAATCATCCTTGCCGGACGACGGATGAACGACGGCATGGGCGAATATGTGGCCACACAAACCATTAAACTGATGCTAAAGAAAGGTATTCAGGTTTTGGGCTCGAGGCTGCTCCTTCTGGGCTTTACGTTTAAAGAGAACTGCCCAGACGTGCGCAACACAAAAGTTATCGACATCTATCGTGCATTGAAGGAATACAATATCGACATCACCGTCTATGACCCTTGGGCAAATCCCGACATCGCCAAGCATGAATACGGCATCGATGTCACCAACACTCTACCGACTGTAAAGTATGATGCCGCAATTGCCGCAGTCGCCCATAAGCAATTCGAAAATTTAGACATACTATCCCTGCTAAAACCTTTGCATGTAATCTTCGATGTCAAATGCACCCTTCCACGTGACATCGTGGATGGCAGGCTATAATCATATCATCATGTACAAGAACCTCGTATTTCCCCAAAACACATTATTCCTCGTTACAGGCGGCGCCGGCTTCATCGGCTCCAACCTGTGCGAAGCCATTCTCAACCTCGGCTATCGCGTCCGCTGTCTCGACGACCTCAGCACAGGTAAGCAGGCCAACGTCGATCTGTTCAAAGACAATCCGAACTATGAGTTCATCAAAGGCGACATCAAGGACTTCAACACCTGCATGAAAGCATGTGAAGGCGTGGATTATGTCCTCAACCAAGCCGCCTGGGGAAGCGTGCCGCGCTCGATAGAGATGCCCCTATTCTACTGTGCCAACAACATCCAAGGGACGCTGAACATGATGGAAGCAGCAAGGCAAAACATAGTTAAGACCTTTGTATATGCCTCCTCCAGTTCCGTATATGGCGACGAAGCACATCTGCCCAAGAAAGAAGGAGTGGAAGGGAACCTTCTTTCACCCTATGCTCTCACAAAAAGAGCAGATGAAGAG
Source organism: uncultured Bacteroidales bacterium (assembly GCA_902778625.1). Lineage (GTDB taxonomy): Bacteria > Bacteroidota > Bacteroidia > Bacteroidales > Bacteroidaceae > Physcousia. Next base: position 37,575 of record CACYYM010000020.1, on the reverse strand, counting down.
TGGGCAAAACAGTATTCGCGTCATTATGGCCTGAAGACAATCGGACTAAGATACTTCAATGTCTTCGGACGCCGACAAGACCCTCATGGAGCATATGCAGCCGTGATACCCAAGTTCATCAAGCAACTTCTGAATGATGAGCGTCCGACAATAAATGGAGATGGGAAACAAAGCCGCGACTTCACTTACATCGAGAATGTTATTGAAGCAAATCTTAAAGCCTGCCTCGCACCACACGAAGCAGCAGGCCAGGCATTCAACATCGCCTACGGCGGTCGCGAGTACCTCATCGACATCTACCATTCTCTGACCAAAGCACTCGGCAAGGACATTGAGCCGCATTTCGGCCCTGACCGCCCCGGCGACATCAAACACTCCAATGCCGACATCTCCAAAGCTCGAACCATACTCGGATACAACCCAGAATATGACTTCGAACGCGGACTGAACGAAGCAATCGAGTGGTATAAGCAGAACCTCTAGAATCGTTCCATATGCACATCTCATCATTTAACGAACTTCGGAATATTATATACTCTGATGCTTATAGATACATCGGAGATAGTAATTTCCATTCTCGTTGTACACTTTATTTCAAAACGATTGGTTTCAGGTATACTTTCTGGCTCAGGACTAATAGGTTCTTATCTCAATACAAATGGCTTTATCCTATTCGTGTATTTGCATCTCTATACCTAAAGCATCTTTCGTATAAATCCGGAATTCAAATACCATACATGACTCAAATTGGACGGGGATTCTATATCGGCCATTATGGAACAATCATTATCAATGGAGAAACTATAATTGGTAATAATGTAAACATCTCTCCTGATGTCGTTATCGGAAGAACAAACAGAGGAGATCATATCGGTATTCCCGTCATAGGTGATGAAGTATATATAGGTCCTGGTGCAAAAATCATTGGAGCAATAACAATTGGGAGCAATGTCGCAATTGGAGCTAATGCCGTTGTAACAAAAGATGTACCTAATAATGCATGCGTAGGTGGCATTCCTGCGCAAATCATCAACATGAAAGGCAGCGAAGGGTACATAAATCGTAAGATACGTGAAACATGTTATTCAAACAAGTTGACTGAATGAAGTAACTCTAATGAGATGTATTTTAGCGCTACTCATCGTATTCATGCATTCCTTTACATATTACAACCATGGTTGGTGTGGATTTGTTCTAGCGACTATAATCTCTTATTTTCTAACCGTCTCTTTACTGAGAACAAAATTAGGCCGTTTCATTATCGGTTGATTTCACATGCCTAATCTGAATCAACAAGTAGCGACGGCTACCAAGTGGTCAGCCATTACAGAAGTGATGGGCAAGCTGGTGGCTCCAGTGTCAAGCATGATACTCGCACGATTGCTTACACCGGAGGCCTTCGGCGTTGTTGCCACGTTGAATATGGTTATCGCTTTTGCCGAAATCTTTACGGATGCAGGCTTCCAGAAATACCTGATTCAACAGCCTTTCGAGAATGCCGAAGAACGAGACAAGGACACAAACGTCGCTTTCTGGACTAATCTTGTGATGAGCTGTGTACTTTGGGGAATAATCGCCATTTTTGCAGAACCACTTGCTACCCTAGTTGGTAATCCAGGGCTGGGGATAGTTCTCATTGTTGCATGCGCTTCCATTCCGCTAGCTGCATTTTCCAGCATCCAGATGGCATTGTTCAAGAAGGATTTAGACTTCAAGACATTATTCTATCGTCGTTTGGTCGCAATAATTGTGCCGTTGGTAGTTACGGTGCCGCTTGCCTTCTGGATGCGAAGCTATTGGGCATTGGTCATCGGCACCATATGTGTAAACCTGGCAAATGCCATTATCCTCACAGTTAAGTCCAATTGGCGACCACGACTGTACTACAGTTTCGCTCGTCTGCGAAACATGTTCGCATTTTGTAGTTGGGCCATTCTCGATGCCATACTCATCTGGGCAACAGGCTATATGGATATCTTCTTTATCGGCATAATGCTCAATGACCATTATTTAGGCCTTTACAAAACATCCATTACTACTGTAGGTCAGATTACGGCTCTCATCACCTCTACAATTCTTCCTGTTATAATGCCTGCTTTGGCTAAAGTTCGAGATGACCATGCTGCTATGAGGGAATTGTTGCTAAAGCTTCAGAAATACACAGCGATACTGCTCCTGCCTATTGGCTTTGGGATATTCATGTTCAGCGACCTGATTACAGAGATTCTTCTTGGTTCACAATGGAAGGAGGCCAGTCCCTTCATCGGTCTGTGGGCACTCGTGGACGTTCTCATGATAGTCTTTGCCCGCTTCTGCAGCAACATCTATCCCGCAATAGGACGCGCCGACATCGCCGTCATCTGCCAACTGCTTCATGTCATCGTTCTTATTCCTGCAGTTTACATAGCTGCCCACTACGGCTTCACTGTCCTCTATTGGACACGCTCGCTTATGCGGTTGGAAGGGATGGCCGTGAATCTGTTTTTTGCATATTACTTGATTCGCCAGTCACCATGGAGAATGTTCCTCAATGTGTTGCCGGAAATTATCGGATGTCTTGTTATGTCTTCTGTAGCATACGCCTTATTAAATCTCAACGACTCTATTGTTTATTCCATCCTATGGATAATTCCTTGTGCAATAACTTACATCGTAACCATCTGTTGCCACAAACGGGAAAGACAACTGGTAAAAAACATATACGAAAAATGTCTGCAAAAGTTGTCATGCATTGTATAATGGATATTCAATAACCAACATTACTTCATGAATCCCATATCACATTATTTCAATCTATTCTATCTTTTCATCAGCATTATCTGGCCGCCACTGCAAATGTATCATCTGGGAGTGGATAGCGGAGGCTATACGATTCTGGCCCTATCTATAATTGCCCTAGTCTGGAATTTCCCTGCATTTTGGCGGCAAGAACATGTTATGCGTTCTCCAGCTTTCCTGTGTTGGATGGCTCTGCTTGCCTTTTCCATCGTGAATTCCTTTATGAAAGGTTTTGTGTCGGAATGGGGCAGCTTAGTATTCTACAAGAACAATTATATTGTACCTTTTATATTTCTCTTCGTATTGGTGGTTGAATTGGATTGGGATTTCGATAAATGTCTGAAAGTGTTGCTTTTTGCACTTTTCACTTATATTCTTCTCTGCTTGGGCAATATGGGTATTGACAAAGACGAACGTATGGTGGCTGAAGGTCTAAGAAACATTTTGCCATTGCACACCACTTGCTTTGTATTTGTAGGAAGTATGCTCCTAACGCGCCAACGCCTTCCTTCCATCATCTTTTGGTGCGTTGTTATAATTGCTGTCGTTGTTACTATGCTTTCGGGGACACGCAAAGCATTGGGAGCCATAGTCATTCTTTTAATGGGTGTAGCTTTCTCCCATGACGGAGGAAAGGAACAGAACCTGTGGTATTATACTCGACTAGCGTTGTTCCTCGCAATTCTTTACATTGGATTAAACTATATCATGGACAATACAATGATGGGGGAACGACTGGCGGATACAGCAGAAGAGTCAAAAGTCGAATTTGTAGAGAACGAGACTGTAAACTGGTTCCTCAATAACTTGCTGGGCGACCGATCAATACAATACGAGTTGGGCTTTGGTTTATTCCTTCTGCATCCTCTTACGGGCATAGGCATTACCAACTTCATTCCTTTTTCGGGATTTCCGTTCCGTTTGCATACAGAATACATGACACAACTATGCGAAAACGGCATCATCGGATTCTCAATGTTAATATTTCTCTACTTTTTAATTCTAAAAAAACTTCTATCACGGCAAAGAGAGTATGGAGAGAACATAATCATGGTACTATTTGGAATGTTTGCATTACTCTTCATAAATATTACAGTATGGACATATAATCAGAACTTTGGGATGATATACTATGGTATACTTATTGCATATGCATATACCAATTTTGACGATATGTTAATAGAGGAGAATGAGTCGGAATGGTATGATGAAACAGAAGAAGCATCCACAGAAGAAGCATAATTAGACTTAAAATCAACAAACGGATTGGCAATGATATGGCAGATGACATATGCCCAATTTAAGGTATGATATAGTAACACCCTATATAAAGACACAATACATTCATAACAAAGAATTTAGGCTTCATGAAACTATATACTATCACACACCCCAAAGTCCTATCATTAGCTATACTAAAAAAACTATCAAAATACATATCTGATGAGCTCTATCTAAGAATTAAGTTTTATCTTACAATGGGCAAACTGCTACATTTAAGAAATCCTCGAACATATAATGAAAAAATCCAATGGCTTAAGCTTTATGGTCGAACACCTGAGACTTCGTCTCTGTGCGACAAATATGCAGTAAAAAAGATTGTATCGGAAAAGATAGGTGATAAATATGTGATTCCTTTGATTGGTGTTTGGAATAGCCCTGATGAAATTGATTTTGACTCTTTACCTAATCAGTTTGTTTTGAAATGTACTCAGAATAGTGGCAAAGGAATGTATGTGTGTAAGGATAAATCAAAGATAGACAAGAATAAAATTCTTGAAGGCTTGCGCGAAGGCATTAAGCAAGATTACTTTTTACCAAGCCGTGATTACTGCTATAAGGGCATTCCGCATAGAGTAATTGCAGAAGAATATCGGGAGGATTTTAAAACTGGTGAACTTCGTGATTACAAATTTTTTTGTTTTGATGGTAACCCCAAAATATTGTTTATAGCATCGGGACGCTCAAAAGGCGAGCATGAGGTGACTTTTGATTTCTATGACATGGAATTTAATCATTTGCCGTTTACCAATGGACATCCTAATTCTACAGTACCCATAGAAAAACCTTCTGGTTTTGATGAGATGAAAAAATTAGCAGCGGTATTGTCAAAAGGAATGCCTCATGTTCGTATGGACTTTTATGAAGCTAATGGACAAGTTTATTTCGGTGAATATACGTTTTCTCATTGGGGAGGATATGTTCCCTTTAATCCAGAGGAATGGGATTACAAACTTGGAGAATGGATTCATTTGCCGATTGACAATAAAGGTTAAAGATTGTATTTTGAAAACATACAATGTTCTATATTTTTGCATGCATCCGCAGAAATGAATGGTTAATAATCTGTTATCTTACAATTATTAATGAAGTCACATCGGGTTATAATCTGGACAAAGTCTATTAGTGATTTTTTAGACGGGAATGTCTACGGGATTGGTGTACAATTATATTTTTGGGCGCAAACCTTTGCACACCATAACTGGGAGGTAACCACCTTTACATTCCACGAATCATTCACTCGGGAAGGCATACATTTTTATCACTCAACACAATGGGGGAGATTAGAGATTATACATGAATGGTTGAGTGTGTTGTGGAACTTAATACTTATTCGCCCACAGCTTATCATATATAGAGGTGCAGGTCGGACAGTTCTTCCAATCGCATTAATAACCAAGTTGTTCAAGATTAAACTGATATTATTTGGTGCAAGTGACACAGATTTTGAAAAAGGTAAAGAATTGATAGTAGGTGGTTCACACAACCGCAGAATGTGGCAGAAAGCCGTTAGTAAGACAGATTATGTTATTGTACAGAATCAGTACCAAAAAGACATCTTACAATATAACTATGGCAAAGTCGGTTCAATAATTCACAACATATGGGGCAAAGTTGACCTTCCAAACCTGAAATCCAGTAATACTAAGGCAGATGTTGTTTGGGTAGCCAATTTCCGAAAACTTAAACGTGCAGAGTGGATGGTGAATGCGGCAAGGTCGATGCCAGAGTATAATTTTATACTTATCGGGGCTCCGACAAAAAGAGATAGTGGTTATTATGAGGACATAGAGCAAGAATCGAAGAAACTTCCGAATCTGCAATTTCTTGGCAAAAAAGGATTTACTGAAACAAATGCCATTATATCTCAGTCAAAAATCATCTGTTGTACTTCTGTATTTGAAGGTTTTCCTAATACCTTCTTGCAAGCATGGGCAAATGGCGTTCCTGTAATTTCCACAGTTAATCCAAGTGAACTAATAACAACTCATAATCTTGGCGTTATCGTTGAAACAGAAGAGGAATTTCGATTGCAAATTCGTAGGCTTATACAGGATGTAGCTTTGTATGGAAAAATAAAACATTGTATCCAGAATTATTTTTCTGCGAATCATGCCGCTGATACGAATTTTAAAAAATTAATGGATTATCTTGATTAATTCAAAAAATATACAGGAATAGTCTATGTTTACAACAACAAAAACATAGAACTTTTAATCCATAGATAATAAATATATGAAGATATTACAATTAGCACTTTCACTAGGAGCAGGCGGAGCGGAGCGATTAGTTCTTGGACTTTGTAACGAACATGCTGACAATACAGATGATGAGATTGTTTTAGTGACTCTAAAAGATAATTCCATTTCAAAAAATGTACATTATTTGCCGAATCTTTCCAAGCGTGTACGTTTTATAAATTTGCATTGTCAGTCTGCACTACAAGCAAAAACAATTTGGAGAGTACTTAAAATTATAAGAAGAGAGAAACCCGACATCGTTCATTGTCATACCAACGTGCTTTTGCTTTTCTTCCCGGTTATCTTTTTAAAAAACATATATTTTTTCCAAACGATTCATACATTGGCAAAAAGGCAATATGACAATGCAAATATTATTAAAAGAAAAATAATGGCATATTTATATAGCCACAACAAAGTTAAACCTGTCACCATTTCACAAACATGCCATCAATCTTATTGGGACACATATAGACTCAGCAATGATATATGTATATACAATGGATGTGAAGCTATGGTCACAACAGACGAACATGAAATAGTAAAAAAAGAAATTGATAAACTAAAAAGAAATGATGAAACTGTTGTGTTTATTCATGTAGCTCGACATCATCCAGTAAAAAATCACAAAAGACTTTTTCGTAACTTTACGCGTCTTGAAGAAGAAGGTTATAATTTTGTCCTTTTAGTTTTAGGAGATAATTACGATTCTTTGATTGATCAATATCATAATAACCGTTACATATTGTTTTTAGGAGCCAAAAACAATGTGGGTGATTATTTGGCGCAAGCAGATTATTTTGTATTGTCAAGCGATGCAGAAGGCCTTCCAATGACTTTGTTAGAGGCCATGTCTATGGGAGTCGTCCCGATTTCCACACCTGCTGGCGGTGTAGTTGATGTTATAAAGGATGGTGTAAATGGTTATTTGACTAAAAGTTTTGAAGATGAAGAATTCTTTCAAATCTTAACGAAAGCCATTCATGAAAAAGGGACGATATCGTCTGAATCATTAAAAAAAGAGTATAAGGAAAAGTACTCAATCGATATCTGTGCAGAAAAATATTATGATGCTTACAAAAAAATATTATCAACATGATAAAATCCAAAAAAGATCTTCGTGCATATCTTAAAGCAGATCAAATTGCGAGTGGCCAGTCGAACCGCTTGTTTATTCGGTGGTTAACACGAAGCGATGAATATTATATCCGTGCTTTTATGGTCGCACTGCGTCACTACGAGTACTGGCTAAACAAAAAAAAGAATCTCTTTGAAAAGATACCATATCTCTTTTGGTGGTGGAACTATCGGAGATTAAAACTGAAATCTGAATTATATATTTATCCTAATGTAGTTGGACCTGGTTTTTTCCCAGTTCATGCTGGATTTAGAAGATTTGGAAGTTATGTAAGAATAGGGAAAAATTGTAGTGTCTTACCTATGGTGCTGATTGGCAAAAAAAAACCTGGCTCATGTTTCTTTGAAATTGGGGACAATTGCATAATCAATACGGGAGCCATAATATTAGGTCCTGTTACCATTGGTAACAATGTAACTATTGCTGCTGGTGCTGTAGTGAATAATGATGTCCCATCTAATGCCGTTGTAGCAGGTGTACCTGCAAAGATCATCAAGATTAAGACTATGCAAACTGAAGAAACAGTACATACATGATCTATCGAGTCATAAAAAAATGAAACAAGTAATATTTGTCGGATGGGTTAATAAGAATGGGATTCCTGCTGTAGGCGAAACCGTCAAAAACCAATTCATCATTTCTGAATTGCAGAAGTATTGCAAGGTGATTACTCTGGATTTCTATCAGAAAAAGCGCCATCCCTGGCTTTTCATATATGCTTTATGGGTATTTTTATACCATAAACAAGCTTCCATTATTTTCTCTACATCTGCGAAAAACATATATGGCATACTAAAACTTATTAAATTATTTAAAATTAAAAGACATATAATACATTGGGTCGTAGGAGGAGAGTTTGGACACCTTGTAAAGAACAGACATTTTAATCCAGATATTTTTAACCATATAGATGTCAACCTTGTTCAATGTAAGGACATGGTTAAGCAATTAGAAGAAGCGGGGATAACAAATGCTAGATATGTTTCAAATTTCAAAAGAATTGACTATTATCCGAACTTACAAAAATATCTGCAAATACGACACAAAGAGCCTATAACCCGATTTGTTTTTTTAAGCAGAATACATCCTGCCAAAGGATGTGATTACATTATACAAGCCACAAAACAGTTGAACCAATCTGGTTTCCAAAATAAATATATAGTAGATTTTTATGGAAAAATTGAAGACTCATATAAGAATTCCTTTCTAAACGAAATAGCACATTTGACAAATATTTCATACAAGGGAATCCTTAATTTAAAGGACAGTGATGGGTATGACATATTATCATCATACCATGCGATGTTATTTCCGACCTATCATCCCAGCGAAGGATTTGCGGGTATCTTTATCGATTCTTTCATTGCCGGTTTACCTGTATTAGCATCTGACTGGGCTTATAATTCTGAATGTGTAGAAGACGGGAAAGATGGTATTATTTTCGCTGCACATAGTATTACCGCACTTAAGACAACAATGATAAAATGTATCAATAAGGAATTTGATTTGTATAAAATGGCGATTCAAGCACGTGCAAAAGCTTACCTATACGAGGCAGAAAATGTAATCAATGAAAAGTTAATCCAAGAATTAGGATTAAAATAGATATTTTACTATGACAATAACAGACAGAATCGAACTAAATGGGATGAAAGTATTCCCTTTTAACTCAGCAAGCGAGTTGTTAGAGTATGTGAATTGTCATAAGGGAATACTGGTAGCTGTCAACGCTGAAAAGGTGACAAAAGCCACAGATGAGACTCGCGCTATTGTGAACAACAACATTGGCTATGCCGATGGTGCGGGAGTTGTGGTGGCTATACACAAATTGGGTAAGCAGCAAGCAGTACGCATCGCTGGATGTGACTTGTGGTTAAATATCGTTCAGGGAAGCTACCGCGAAAAAACATTCTATTTGATAGGAAGCAAGCAAGAGGTAATAGAAGATACGGTTAAACAATTGAAATCTCAATATAATGGAATAACAATCGTTGGTTATCGCAACGGTTATATCAATAATGAGGAAGAACGTAATGCCCTGATTCAAGATATAGCGGGCAAGAAGCCCGATGTGGTGTTCGTTGCAATGGGTTCGCCCAAGCAAGAAATCCTGATGACAGACATGATGAAAGTGCATCCTGCCATTTACCAAGGACTCGGCGGTAGTTTTGATGTCTATACAGGGCGAGTGAAACGAGCTCCCTTGTGGTGGCAGAAGCATAATATTGAGTTCCTATATCGATTCCTGAAGCAGCCACAGAGATACCGCAGGGAATACTACCGGTTAAAGTTCCTTGCATGGATGCTGATGGGAAAATTCAAAAAACAATAATATGATAAACGTTATTGGTTTAGGCTACATTGGCCTACCGACGGCTCTAATGATGGCGTCGCATGGTGTTGAGGTGATTGGCACTGATTATAACAAAGATTTGGTGAACACTTTGAATGCCGGTAAAACGACCTTCAAGGAGAATGGCCTTGACGAATTGTTCCAAACAGCAATAAAGGCTGGCATTAGATTTACCACAGAGTATCAGAAAACGGATATGTATATTGTCAGTGTACCTACTCCTTATGACAAGTTCAGTAAGAAGGTGGATGCTTGCTACGTTGTGGCAGCAGTGAAGGAGGTGATGAGGCACTGCCCAAAAGGTGCAACCGTGGTGATTGAATCTACTGTGAGTCCTGGAACCATTGACAAGTTCGTGCGTCCTGTAATAGAGGAGAATGGCTTCAGGATTGGAGAGGACATCAACCTTGTTCATGCTCCGGAACGAATTATTCCTGGCAACATGGTTTATGAGTTGCTTCACAACAACCGTACCATTGGAGCCGACAGCAAGGAGATAGGTGAAAAGGTAAAGCAGTATTATGCGTCCTTCTGCCAAGGGGAAATCGTGGTTACCGACATCCGCACAGCAGAAATGACCAAAGTGGTGGAAAATACTTATCGAGCTGTGAACATCGCCTTTGCCAACGAGCTTTCAAGGATCTGCCGCCATGACAATATGGATGTTTATGAGATTATCAAGATTTGCAATATGCACCCTCGTGTGAACATCCTTCAGCCCGGCCCTGGTGTAGGCGGGCATTGCATCTCTGTTGACCCTTGGTTCCTTGTTGGCGACTATCCCCAGTTGGCTAAGGTGATTGATGAATCCATGAAGACCAATGACTACCAGCCTGTTTTTGTGCTTGAACGCATCCATGAAATTATGGAAGAGAATGACATAACCGACCACTTCAAGGTTGGCCTATATGGCATTACATACAAGGAGAACGTGGATGATATTCGTGAGAGTCCCACACTCCAGATGCTCGACATCCAAAAGCGCCATCTGGCACAACCGCTGAAGACATTCGATCCCTTCTTCACAAACAAGAAGATTGTAGAGAACCAAATCCTTGACTTTGACCAGTTCCTCAGTGAAGTGGACATGGTGGTGATTATGGTGAAGCATGACCATATCAAGCAGAACTGGGACAGACTGAAAGGGAAGGTGATTTTGGATTGCCATAACATCTGCCCGTTTGAGAATGTTTATCATATATAATCGACAGGAGAAATAAGAATTTTAATGATGAAAAAAGTAATGTTGGTGTTTGGGACGCGACCGGAAGCCATAAAAATGTGTCCTTTGGTGAAGGAGTTCCAGATGAATCCAAACGAATTTGAGACTATCGTTTGCGTAACAGGCCAGCACCGAGAGATGTTAGATCAGGTGTTGCGAATCTTTGAAGTGACACCTGACTATGATCTGAATATCATGAAGCAAGGGCAAGATCTGTATGATGTAACAGCGCGAGTGCTTACCGGCATGCGTGATGTGCTGAAAGAAGTCAAGCCCGATGTGGTGCTGGTTCACGGAGATACTACCACAAGCACTGCTGCCGCACTTGCTGCTTTCTACCAGCAAATCCCGGTAGGACACGTCGAGGCTGGTCTCAGGACGCATAACATTTATAGTCCGTGGCCAGAAGAGATGAACAGACAGATTACAAGTCGTATTGCTACATACAATTTTGCTCCTACGCCACTCAGTGAAAAGAATTTGAAGGAGGAAGCATCACATGGAAAAGTCTATGTGACCGGCAATACTGTCATTGATGCATTGCACATGGTTGTTGAGAAATTGAAGAGCAACAAAGCTTTGGCAGATGAGCAAGGCAACGTACTGAGGGCTGCTGGCTATGACATAAGTCGCTTGGACGGTGGGAAGAAACTTGTGCTCATCACCGGTCATCGCCGCGAGAACTTCGGAGAGGGTTTCATCAGTATGGTGACTGCCATGAAAGACCTTTCGGAGAAATATCCTAACGTGGACTTTGTGTATCCCATGCACCTGAACCCGAATGTGCGCAAACCTATTCACGAAGTATTTGGCGACAATCTGAAAGCATATAAGAATTTCTTCTTTATCGAGCCTTTGCAATATCTTGAGTTTGTTTACTTGATGGAGAAATCCACAGTTGTCCTTACCGACAGTGGCGGCATACAGGAAGAGGCACCTGGTCTTGGCAAGCCTGTTCTTGTGATGCGCGACACCACAGAGCGTCCCGAAGCACTTGAGAGCGGTACCGTACATTTGGTTGGAACCAACCACGATCTGATTGTAAACGAGGTAAGTACACTGCTTGAAAATGAATCTGCCTACGAGAAGATGAGCAAGGCGGTCAATCCTTACGGAGACGGCAAGGCATGCAAAAGAATAGTTGCTGCACTGACGATGATATAAAGATGCTGAGACTGAAAGACATACAGATTGTTGAATCACGTGCCAGGCTGAAACAAATTCCTGAAGGCAAGACGCTCATCAACACGATTTATGCCTATTCATATGTCGTGGCTCAACAAGATGGTTTCTTTGCTGAGGCGCTCCGCAAATGCGACTTTCTGATGCCGGACGGTGCCGGCATTGTTAAAGCCTGCCGATGGCTGAAGGCAAAGAGCCAGCCACAACAGCGCATCGCAGGATGGGACTTGTTTATGTTCGAGATGCAGGCCATTAGCCAAAGAATCGCAACTCCCAAGGTGATGTTCCTCGGCTCGAGCGAAAAGGTGTTGTCGCTGATTCGGAAACGGGCTGCGCATGACTTTCCGAAGATGGAGATCATCACTTATTCCCCACCCTACAAGCCGGAGTTCTCTGCCGAGGACAACCAGGCGATGATACGCGCCATCAACGATGCCGACCCAGACCTGCTCTGGATTGGAATGACGGCACCAAAGCAGGAGAAGTGGGCGTATCGTCATTGGCACGAACTCGACATCCATTGCCATTGTGGAACTATCGGCGCAGTGTTCGACTTCTATGCAGGAACGGTGAAACGAGCCCCGTTGTGGTGGCAGGAGCATTCGCTGGAATGGCTCTACCGCCTGCTTATGGAGCCCCGGCGCATGTGGAGACGCTACATCATCGGCAACACAAAGTTCCTATATTATATATATAAGGAAAGGAAGGGCTCACAATAGTCAGAAAAACTTCTCACGTGAACTTCGGCAACTTCACACGTGAACTTCGGCAACTTCACACGTGAACTTCGTCGACTTCACACGTGAAGTTTTAGCTTTACACGAGTCAACTTTTGCAACTTCACTTGTGGCATTACAGAAAGAAACGCTAAACACTTAATAAACAACAACATGGTACTCACGACAGAAATACTTGACGCACTCAGCGCAAAGGCTAAAACCAACGAGCGACTTCGAATGAATTATGACCTCAGGACATCTCCGGATGACCAGAGCCAACGCATGCTCAATGCAATGGAACCAGGGACAGTGCTCCCCATCCACAGACATACAACTACCTGCGAGACGATTGTCATGATGCGCGGAAGCATCAAGGAGATGTTCTATGACGACAAAGGCAACCTGACGGAAAGCGTCGTACTGAAAGCCGGCACTGAACCTTCTGCAATGAACATCCCGAAAGGAGTCTGGCACAATCTGGAGTGCCTGGAACCCGGCACGATTCTCTTCGAGGCAAAAGACGGACCGTTCGAGCCGAGACGAGAGGAAGACACCATAGAAAAGTGAAAAAGTGAAAAGGTGAAGAAGTAAAAAATGCTTTTCTTCGAGTTCATACGCATCGCTTTAGGCAGGCAAGAAACGTTCAGCCACACACCTTCCGACGAGGAATGGCACGAGTTGTTTGAAGAAGCGAAACAGCAGACCCTGTTGGGTATCATGTATGAAGGCCTGTGCCGACTCTCGTCAGACCAGAAACCACCACGTCAGCTGCTCATCGATTGGCATGCATCTGTCCAGAAAATTATCTGCGACAACAAACGCCTCAATCACGACACAGTTTGGGTCAGCCAACGTTGGGAAAAGTTGGGTTACAGGAACGTCATCCTCAAAGGACAGGGCAACGCCCTACTCTACCCAGATCCAATGCTCCGTGTTCCCGGCGACATCGACATATGGCTTGACGGGAATCGGCGGAAGATCGCTGATTACATACGCAGTCATTTCCCAAACTTAGAGGTGACACGTATCGAAATGGAGTTCCCCGTCCGCAAAGACACACCCATAGAAGTGCACTTCCTGCCAAGTTTCCTTTACGACCCGTTCAAGGACAGGAAGATGCAACAATACTTCCGCGAGCAGTTGAAGAAGCCGAAACAAGTCGAGCTGCCTGGCGAAGGCATCGTTAACATCCCCAACGACGAGATGAATCTGGTGTTCCAGCTGAGTCACATCTATCGCCACCTCTTCTACGAAGGCATAGGGCTCAGGCAGTTGCTCGACTACTATTATCTGAGTAAAGTCCTTACCTCGACAGAAGGAGAGAATCTCAAGAAGAAAGTCTTACCGGTCATTAAAGACCTCGGACTGACGGGCTTCTGCCAAGCTTTAATGTGGGTCCTTGGCGAAATATTCTATATGCCTCAAGAACAGATGCTTGCCGAGCCTGATGAGAGGCGTGGACGCTTCCTTTTGAGCGAAGTGATGAGAGCAGGCAACTTCGGGCACGCCGACGAACGTGTTGGCAATTGGGCCGAGATGAGTCGGTGGAAACGACTGACCTGGGGCACACGATGGAGCTGGCGTCTCATCGGACAATATCCGAGAGAAGTGTTCTGGCATCCATATTATCGAATAACACAATACATTTGGAGACTTATTAACGGATATCTGTAATGGTTAGAGAAAACAAAACATCCGATGGCAGCATACGCTGGATAATACTGGCAGGCGAGTTATTAGCACTTAATGCTGCCCTATTGACCATGTCCTTTATGTATCAAAGCATGGGAAACGTCACGACACCGCACTACAAACGTCTGATGTTGCTCATGTCACTGGTATATATACTATGCGACCTCCAAAGCCGTCATCATATCTATGACCGCTTCGTGCGTGGCGACCAGTTACTGCGAAGCTTTATGTTCAGCACCACACTTTTCATTGTGCTTAGTCTTATGGTCATGTGGGTGTTCCGCTGGCCTTTGATGACGTGGGACTTCATGTTGCCCTTCTATGGATTCATTATCCTTTTCCTTTGCCTTTATCGTTGGATACTGAGGAAGTGCATCAGATATTTCCGTAAACGTGGCCGCAACACCATGAACGTCATATTCATTGGCAATATCAACGTCGCAAGCGAACTCTACAAAAAGATGGAATCCGACCCGACAACCGGTTTCAACGTAAAAGGTTACTTTGCCGATGAGCCACGTACATTAGTGACAGACAAAAACTACCTTGGAAAACCAGAAGACGCTCTTGCCTATATCAAAGAACATCTGTTGCATCAAGTCTTTTGCCTTCTTCCTTCGTCGCAAAACGATTTGATAAACAAAGTCATGCAGACATGCGCACAACATATCGTTCGCTATAATCACATCCCCGATGCTTTCAACTATCAGCGGCACACGATGGCCCTCAATTTGATGGACGGCACACCAGTCTTCAGCCTGCACAACGAGCCACTGTCACTATTGGGCAACCGCATCATCAAGCGTGCTTTCGACTTCATCGTATCCAGCATCTTCCTTGTAACCATCTTCCCCCTCGTTTTTATTATCTTTGGCACACTCATCAAGTTGAGCTCGCCCGGCCCTGTATTCTTCAAACAAAAGCGTTCAGGATTGAATGGCAAAGACTTCTACTGCTACAAATTCCGCTCAATGCGCGTCAATGTTGATAGCGACAAAGTGCAAGCCACAAAGGACGACCCGCGAAAGACCCGCATTGGAGAGTTCATGCGTCGCACCAGTGTCGATGAGTTGCCACAATTCATCAACGTTTGGCTGGGCAATATGAGCATCGTAGGTCCGCGCCCACATATGCTCAAACATACCGAGCAATACAGCCAGCTCATTGGAAGTTACATGGTACGCCACTTTGCAAAGCCTGGCATCACAGGTTATGCTCAAGTGACAGGCTTCCGTGGAGAGACTTCGGAGCTGTGGCAGATGGAAGGTCGCGTCAAAAAAGACATCTGGTACATCGAGCATTGGACTTTTGCCCTTGATCTCTTCATCATTTGGAAGACCATCTATAATGCCATTCACGGAGAAGATAATGCATATTAATTAACTCAAAAATATTAAATTCAAAAATCAAAAATCAAAAATGGTGAAAAAGATTGTTGTATCGATTGCTCTTGTTGCAATCTGTCTGACGAGTTTGGCGCAAAGTGCTGAATTCTTCAAACCTTACAAGCAGACGGACCTTCGTCTGCCCAGTGTTCCATTGGTGGTAAGTGACCCCTACTTCTCTGTTTGGAGTCCCTACGACAAGTTAACCGACGGCAGTACACGCCATTGGACGAACGACGAGAAGCCTCTGGAAGGTCTGCTTTATGTTGATGGCACTGTCTATCGTTGGATGGGAGCTGCCCAAAGGACACTTATGGAAAGCGTCGTCCCTATGGCAAACGAAGCAGAATGGGAGGCAATGTACACCGACACGAAGCCTGCCGACAACTGGATAAAGCCAGACTTCGATGCCTCTTCATGGAAGAACGGCAAGGGCGCCTTTGGTTCCGATAACTACGACAACATCAGAACCTCTTGGACGAAAGAGGACAACGACATTTGGGTGCGCCGTACCGTTGACCTGACAGCCAGCCAACTGCAAGGCGACCTTTACCTCATCTTCTCTCACGACGATGCTTGCGAGATATACATCAACGGCACAAAAGCTGCCACAGGCATCATGGACTATGTTGATGGCGTGGTAGTTCGTCTGGATGGCAACAAGGCAAACCTGCTCAAGGAAGGCAAGAACGTCTTTGCCGTGCATTGTTACAACAAGACGGGCGGCGCGTTGGTTGACTTCGGTATTTTCCGCAACATTGCAAAGGGCAACGATAAGATTGTGACGGCTGAGCAGAAGAGCGTGGACGTGCTTGCCTGCAACACCTACTACACCTTCGGTTGCGGTCCTGTTGAACTCGACGTCGTCTTCACCGCACCACACATCATCGACGACTACGACCTGCTTTCCGCGCCCATCAACTACATCTCCTATCAGGTACGTTCTGCTGACGGCAAGCGCCACAGCGTCAAGTTCTACTTGTCCACGACACCGCAGATGGCAGTCAACAAGATACAACAACCTACCATCTCGAACATGGAGTTCAAGAACGGTACACAGTACCTCAAGGCAGGCACCATACAACAACCCATCCTTGCAAAGACAGGCGACGGCATCTGCATCGACTGGGGTTATGTCTATCTTGCAGGCACAAATGGTCGTCTTTGCCTTGCTTCCGATGCTGACATCAAGACGCAGTTCCTTGCAGATGGTCGCTTACCACGCGGCGAGCGACAAGTCGTTTGCCAGAAGCAAGTGTCGTTGCCAACTCTGGCTTACGTCCATGACTTCGGCACGACAGAACAAGCCAGCAGCTTTGCCATGATTGGTTACGATGAGATTTGGGACATCGAGTACTTCTACAAGCGTTACAAAGGCTATTGGGCACACGAGGGCAGCGTCAGCATCTACGATATGTTCGACCGCATGAAAAGCAATTACAACAGCATCATGCAGCGGTGCCGACAGATGGACAAGACTATCTACGACGACGCTCTTGCAGCTGGAGGCATCAAGTATGCAGAGATTCTCTCTGGCTCCTACCGTCACGTCAACGCTGCACACAAGCTCTTCCGAGACGATGAAGGCAATGTCCTCTTCTTCTCGAAAGAGAATAACTCCAACGGCTGCGTCAATACCGTCGACCTCACCTACCCAGAAGCACCGCTCTACCTCTGCTATAACCCCGAACTGCAAAAAGGCATGATGACCTCCATCTTTGAATACAGCTACACCGGACGCTGGACGAAGCCCTTCGCAGCACACGACCTCGGGCAGTACCCCAAGGCAAACGGACAGGTTTATGGCGGCGATATGCCGCTCGAAGAAGCAGGCAACATGATTACCCTCGCTGCTCAAATCTGTAAACAGGAAGGCAATACCCTCTATGTTGATAAGTACTGGCGCCTCATCACCACATGGGCCGACTACCTTGTTGAAAACGGACTTCATCCCGCTAATCAGCTTTGCACCGACGACTTCGCCGGGCACTGGGCAGGCAACTGCAACCTCGCCATAAAAGCCATCATGGGTGTGGCTGGCTATGCCGAGCTTGCAAAGATGAAAGGACTCGACGACGTCTATGAGAAATACAATGCAAAGGCGAAGGAGATGGCAGCCGCTTGGGAGAAGGAGACGAAGGTGAAAGACCACTACGAACTGGCATATGGCGCAGGTGCCGACACGTGGAGCCAGAAGTACAATATGGTTTGGGACAAGCTTTGGAAGACAGGCATCATCCCAAACAATGCCATGCAGACCGAGATAAAATACTACCTCAAGAAGCAGAACAAGTTTGGTCTGCCGCTCGATTGCCGCAAAGATTACACCAAGAGCGACTGGATCATGTGGTCCGCATCGATGGCTGAAAGCGACAAGGACTTCCAAGCTTTCGTCGAGCCACTCTACAAGTACATCAACGAGACCGAAAGCCGCGTACCCATCAGCGACTGGCACGACACCAAGACAGGTCGCATGACAGGCTTCAAGGCACGTTCTGTCATCGGCGGCTACTGGATGCGAGTGCTCATGAATAAGACTCTTCGCTAACATAAGACACATACAACACAAGGGGAACAGGACAAAAATCCTGTTCCCTTTTTTTTGTCTGGAAGCTTCACGTGTGAAGTTGACAAAGTTGACTTGCGTCGAGCTAAAACTTCACGTGTTAAGTTGGCAAAGTTAACGTGTTAGAATGACAAACTTAACGTGTTAAGTTGTGCGACTTAACGTGTGAAGTTTTCTGAAAGCTCTGCAGGTATGCTTGGCATTGCCCCGTTCTGAGTGCAAACGTAGGCGCTGACGGCTACGGCTTTGGCGTGAGCTTCGTGTATACTCTTGCCCGCAAGTGTCTGTGCCACAAAGGTTGCGGTGAAGCTGTCGCCTGCTCCAACAGTGTCGGCAACCTCGACTTTAGGCGTCGGAATATAGGACGTCTCGTCTGCCGTGAAGACATAACTGCCAATGGCTCCGCAGGTCAGGATGACGATTCGCAACTTCGGATAACGCATCAATATCTGTCGGCACTGCTCTTCCATGCTGCCGTCAAAAAGTCCGAGAAGCTTTGACACGACGGCTATCTCTTCGTCGTTGAGCTTGAGCATCGTGGCGCAGCGGAGGCTTTCTTCGATGATCTCGAGGCTATAGAAGTGCTGACGAAGGTTGATGTCGCAGATGCGTTCGGTGTCGTCGCCCATTGCTGCGATGAACTGCCTGATAGTGGCGCGGCTGACGGACGAGCGTTGTGCCAACGAGCCATAGCAGACGGCTTTGGTGCGAACGGCAAGGGCTGCCAAAT
Source organism: uncultured Bacteroidales bacterium (assembly GCA_902778625.1). Classification (GTDB taxonomy): domain Bacteria; phylum Bacteroidota; class Bacteroidia; order Bacteroidales; family Bacteroidaceae; genus Physcousia. Next base: position 18,289 of record CACYYM010000020.1, on the reverse strand, counting down.
CTGACGTCCAAGGTATGTTGTCCCAAGCCACGTCCTCGCATATTTCATATGAAGGAATGCCTTCGGCAGAAAGCGTGACCTGCACGGTTCCTGTGGGCTTGTCCACGCGAGCGATGTGATGTGGAAGCCCCACCTTGTCGAAGATTTGCAGTATTTCATCGCCAAGAGCATCGTTACCGACTGCCGAAACGACTGCGCTTTGCCAGCCGAACTGGCCGACATGATAGGCGAAATTAGCTGGCGCGCCACCTAACTTGCGACCTTCAGGCAAGCAGTCCCAAAGGGCTTCACCAATGCCGACGATTGTCTTTTTCATTTCTTTTCCTTCTTTCCAAATACGGAGAAGTGGACGTAGCGCTTGGGATGTGCCTTGAGGTCGCTGACGAGACTGTCGGCGCTTTGCACGGTGTGGTTGAGGTTATCGTAAACTGACGGGTCGTTCATCAGCTTGCCGAGGGTACCTTTTGGGCTTTGCATCTGCTCCATCATGTCGTGGACGCTGCTGATTGTCTGGTTGACGTTGTCGAGCGTTGCCTGCAAGTCGAGTTGGTTCATCTTGTCCGTCAGGTTGTTTACGCCTTCTCCAGCCTTCGTGAATGTGCCCGTCATTTGCGGTATGTCATTGCGCAACAGTGTGTTAAGCTGTTGAGTGCTCTTGTTGAGATTCTCCGTGATGAGCTCCGCATTCTGTATAATGAGGGGCAGATTGGGGTTGGAAAGCAAGGTGTTGAGCGTTGCAACAAGGGTATCGACCTTTGCCACGACTTCTTCCAACTGCGGAACCATGCCTCCGACTTTTGCCATAAGGCCGTTGACGTCGCTTCCCTCGATGGTGTCGCCCGGGTGATAAGCCTCTGTCAAATTTGTTGCGAGCAGCATGTTGAGTGTACAACCGCCAAGGACAGCCTCGTCGAGTTGTGCCGAACTACCTTTAGGAATGCGCAGACCCTTGTCTGTACTTATCTTAACAACTACCTTTCCCGGATGACGGAAGTCGTAATTAATGTCGCTAACTATGCCGACCTTGTAGCCATCAGCATAGACGGAACTGCTCTTCGTCAAGCCTTTAGTATTGCTAAAGACAATATAGTATGTCTCGCTGGAACTGAAGAGGTTGATACCCTTCAGGAAGTTGATGCCGAGGAAGAGCGCGACGAGGGCTATGACGCCTACAAATCCTATCTTTACTTCTGTTTTCATCTTATTTCTTGTATGCAATGAAAGCGTTGTATATGCTCTTTGCCAGAGCATTTACGCCGGCAGTTGAGGTAAGATATGACGCTTCGTTCGCATTGTTAATATAGCCGAGCTCAACAAGCACGCTTGGCATGCTGGTGGCTCTCAAAACAAGGAAACCTGCCTGATGCACACCCTTGTCAACGCGTTTCGCTGTATTGCGGAACTGCTTCTGGATAAGGTCGGCGAACTTCACACTTCTTTCCATATTCTTGTCCTGCATTAGCTCGAAGATGATATAGCTCTCGCTGGAGTTCGGGTCGAAGCCTTCGTACTTTTCTTCGTAGTCGTTTTCAAGCGTGATGACCGAGTTCTCTCGCTTTGCGACTGCAAGGTTGTCGGCAGCTCTGTGCATACCAAGTGTGTAAGTCTCCGTGCCTTGCGGACCGACTTTGGCAGCGGTGGCGTTCGTATGAATGCTGATAAAGAGGTCGGCTTTGTTGCGATTGGCGATGTTAGCACGTTCGTTCAACTCGACGAATACGTCAGTCTTGCGTGTGTAGACCACTTTAACATCTTTACAATTCTGCTCCACGAGCTTGCCGAAAGCGAGAGCAACTGCCAGATTTATGTTCTTTTCCTTTGCGCCATTAGCCATTGCTCCCGGATCTTTCCCGCCATGACCGGCATCAATAACAAGCGTGTAAGGCATAGCCACAAGGCAGGCCAGGAAGAGCAGGAACGAGGCAAGAAATCGTCGTATCATACAAATAAATATACTATTCCGCGTGCAAAGTTACAAAAAAGCGAGCACAATACAAAATAAATAAAATTATATTTTTATTGTCGAGCGCAAAAGTAGCTCGGCAAAGCCAAGGTACGATATATAATTCAAAAATCAAAATTTATAAACTAAGCCTGAATCGTGCTCCAGCCATCACCCAGATGCCTGGCTGAGGAACTGAGCCAAGGTCGTAGTAACGATGGTTTGTAATATTTGTTGCCTGAATATAAAGCTGGTAGCGAGGAGTTTCCCATTGCATCTTGGCATCAATCATGGCGTAAGGATGGTAAGGAACAAGCTTGCCTTTGCTCACATAACTGCCCACTCGCTCTTGCCAACGGAAATTCCACGACATCGAGAGACGACTGTAGATGCGATGTGTAAGGCTTGCCACAACTTTGTGCCGTAAGTATTCCATCGCCATATTACTCTTCACGACACCTTCTGCATCGTGTTTCGTTTGGTGGATGAACGTGTAGCCCATACTAAGGGAACGAAGCCAAGTGTCGCGACCGAACATTTCCGGAAAATTGAGTTTTCCTTGAACTTGAGCCCCGACATTATCGAGGTCGAAAGAAGCCGTGTGGAAGATGTCGTCGGGAGAGTACATGACCCAGTCAATCATGTGTGTGCCATGATGATAGAAAGCTTTAGCCGAGACTTCTGCCCCACTCCGCCAATGCTGAAAGCCAAGCGAAACAGAATGATTGTGTTCAGGTTTCAGGTTGCGATTGCCTTCGTGGGTTGGGCTTTTGTAATAAAGTTCGGTAAAGGTCGGCAAGCGGAATCCTTTGTTGTAGGACAGGAAAAGCTTCCAGCGGGAACTTGGTCGATAGGCTACATCGATACCCGGATAGAAGCGGAAACGATGGTCGATACTGGACGTCATGCTCGCCATCAAACCGGCAGAAACAGTCCATTGCTTCAACAGAACATTATGCTCAAGAGAGAAGGAAACGGTCGTTCGGTTGTCGCTCCAAGAATAAAAGCTTCCTTCTGGCCGGAGGTTTCGTCCAAGGTTTGTGCTGAGAATGTTCTCGTGCTTCACGATTGCCGAAGCCGCTGTCTTGCCAAGCATCCAATCAATGTGCCCTCCTGCTTTAACTCCATAGACGTCCGTCCTATGGAAATTCTCGCCAAAAGTAGAGTTATGCACAAGTTCGAAGTTGTCCCACGAACGGTTCCAGAAGACTTGTGGAGTGAAGTGGAAACGACCTTTCGTTTCGGCACTGACGCTCGTCATAAGTCGTTGATTCCGTTCATATTGGTCAGGATAATTGGCGCTGTAGAAGGTGTTGGCTCCGTAGCTTTTCTTCGAGAAGCCGAACTGCCAATCAAGACGCATAGCCTTGTCTTCAAAGTCGCCTTGATAGAAGAGTTGCCCCTTTCGCCAAGAACTGTTGAGGGTGCCGCCATCGCTTCTGCCTCCACCACCGCTGATGCGGTTCGAAACCTTGCCTGTCGCGAGAGAGAAACGAGCCTCGCCTTCTCCTGTGCCGAAGGAACCGCCTTGAGCAGCAAGTTCGAGGTTCCTTCCAGACTCATGCTTCGTGACGATATTGATGGCTCCGCCAAAGCTTTGCCCGCCATAAACGCGACTTGCTGCTCCTTCGAGCACTTCGATGCGTTCTATGTCGCTAATGCTTACGGGAAAGTCTGCCGAAAGATGTCCTGTTTGGGGATTGCCGATGTCGATGCCGTTGAGCAGAAGCGTGACCTGATCAAAAGTGCCGCCATCGATGCTGATGTCCGTCTGAATACCAAAGCCACCACGCTGACGGACGTCCACGCCTGTGACTAACTTAAAGAGGTCGTTGATACTTTGTACCGCCGCCTGCTCGATGTCCTGACGCGTAAGAACTGTAACAATACGAGCCGACTGCAGTTGTGTTAGTGGAGCCATCGAGGCGCTAACGGTCAATTCCGCAAGGTCGTGCTCTTCGACAATCTTTTCCTCTTCGAACGATACCGAAGGAGAGCTTTGCCTCTGTGCATGTGCGGCTGCAGCCACACACAAAGTGGCAACACTAAGCACGCCAATGCGTATCTGCTTATGTAGGCTTGCAAAGGCACAATAGCCCTTGCGTGCAAACTGCCGCCAGATAACAACCTTAAGTTTGTTCTGCTGTTTACTGTGCATTATTCTTATTCTCTTAATATCTTATTTCCTTATTTTAGATCAGTTGCATTCCTGCTTCCTTGCATTCCTTACGCATTTGGTCGGGCCAGATGCTTGCCTGTGTCTCGCCGATATGCGCTTTGTGCAGGAGTATCATACAAAGTCGGCTTTGACCGATGCCGCCACCAATGGTCAAGGGAAGCGTGTCGTTCAATAACCTTTGATGGAAGTAAAGCTCCTTTCGTTCCTCTTTGCCTTGCAGAGCAAGCTGGCGAAGCAGCGATTCCTTATCGACACGAATGCCCATCGAACTGAGCTCGATGCTGCGGTTAAGTGTAGGATACCAGACAAGCAAGTCGCCATTCAAACCCAAGAAACCGCTCTCGTTTGGCGTGCTCCAATCGTCGTAGTCTGGAGCTCGGTTGTCGTGCACTTCTCCGTTACTGAGTTTGCCTCCTATTCCTATAATAAATACGGCTCCATAGGTCTTGCAAATCAAGTCCTCACGCTCTTTCGCAGTCTTGTCGGGATAAAGCTTCAGCAGTTCCTCGCTGTGGATGAAATGGATGTCTTCCGGCAAGTAAGGCTTCAGCTGCGGATAGTTCTCGCAAATGTAGAACTCTGTACGCAAGATAGCGCTGTAAATCTTCCTTACAATACGACGCAAATAGGCTTCGTTCCTGTTCTCAGCAAGCAGGACACGTTCCCAGTCCCATTGGTCGACATAGAGGCTGTGGATGTTGTCAAGCTCTTCGTCTGCACGAATGGCATTCATATCTGTCACAATGCCAAAACCAGGCTGTGTCTGATACTCCGCGAGCGTAAGACGTTTCCACTTTGCCAGCGAGTGCACTACTTCTGCTATAGCATCGTTCATGTCCTTAATGGGAAAGCTTACAGGACGTTCCACGCCATTCAAGTCGTCGTTGATGCCCAAGCCACGAAGCACGAAAAGCGGTGCTGTGACGCGCCTCAGACGAAGTTCTGTCGAAAGACTGTTGAGGAAGAAGTCCTTGATTTTCTTGATGGCCTGCTCAGTCTGGTTCAGGCTCAACAGAGCAGTATATCCTTCAGGCTTTAAGAGTTTGCTCATAACGTTTCTTTCAAAATGTTGTGCAAAGATACTGCTTTTATTTCAATTTGTCAAACAAAACGGGCAAAAAAGTTACAAATTAGAAGAAAACTGGTCAATTTCATTCACGCTTCACGTTAAGTCGCCCAACACAACACGCCGTATTATCCGATTCGACACGTTAAGTCGCTCAACTTAACACGTTAAGTTTTCAATTTAACACGTCGTTTTGACAGACTTAACACGCTACAAAATTTGCCGCCCTACTCTATCTCGCTAAGTTCGAGCCAACGCATGGACTTCTCGTCAAGGAGATTGTTGACGACGGGCAAGCGTTTGCTGAGGTCGATGATTTCCTGAGTTGATAGAGTTCCGCTGCTGAGGGCTGCCTCGATGTCGGCCTTCTCATTCTCCAAAGCATCAATCTCCTTCCCCAAAGCCTCGAACTCCTGCTTCTCGCGGAACGACATTTTGGGTTTCCTTTCTCTCTGAGTCCTCGTAGAACTCGGAGAGCTCGGAGTACTCTGGGCTTTCTTGGGTTCAGGCTCAAGCTTTTCCCACTCACGGTATTGCGTGTAGTTGCCTGGGAAGTCCTTCACGATTCCGTTTCCCTTGAAGACGAAGAGATGGTCTACAACCTTGTCCATGAAGTAGCGGTCATGCGAGATGATGATAACGCAGCCCTTGAAGTCGTGCAGGTATTGCTCGAGTATCTGCAGGGAAGTGATGTCGAGGTCGTTCGTGGGTTCGTCGAGGACAAGGAAGTTGGGGCTTTGCATGAGTACGGTACAAAGGTAGAGCCTGCGCTTCTCGCCGCCCGAGAGCTTGTAGATGTAGTTCTGTTGCTGCTGAGGCGAGAACATGAAGTGCTGCAGGAATTGCATTGCCGAAAGTTTTCTTCCACCTCCCAAGTCAACATATTCGGCAGTCTTGCGGACAGCATCAATCACCTTCATCTGCTCATCGAACTGCATCCCTTCCTGACTGTAATAGCCGAAGCGAACGGTCTCACCTATGACAAATCGACCGCTGTCAGGCTTTACGAGACCAAGCAACATCTTTACAAATGTGCTTTTGCCTGTGCCGTTGTTGCCCACGATGCCGAGCTTTTCGTAGCGAGAGAAGTTGTAGTAGAAGTCCTTTAGCAGAACGAGGTCACCATAAGCCTTGCTGACGTACTCTGCCTCGAATATCTTGCTGCCGATGTAGGTTGACTTCATCTCGAGCCTCACCTGTTGCTCCTCGATACGACGATGGGCTTGCTTCTCCAGCTCGTAAAATGCTTCCTCACGATACCTTGCTTTATGTCCGCGAGCCTGAGGCATCCTGCGCATCCAGTCGAGCTCAGTTCTGTAGAGGTTCGTAGCACGAGCCACCTCTGCACGAGCCACTTCGAGCCGTTGTTCACGATGTTCGAGGAAGTACTCGTAGTTGCCCTGATAGGAATAGATTGTCTCTTCGTCGAGCTCAAGAATGATGGAGCACACGCGGTCGAGGAAGTAGCGGTCGTGCGTCACCATGAGCAAGGTAACGTTTGAGCGCGAAAGATAATTCTCGAGCCATTCAATCATCTGCAGGTCGAGGTGGTTGGTTGGCTCGTCGAGGATGAGGAGGTCGGGCTCCATGATGAGCGTGTTGGCAAGAGCAACACGCTTCAACTGCCCGCCTGAAAGCTGAGAGAGCGGCTTGTCGAACTCCGTGATGAAAAGCTGCGAGAGGATGGTCTTGGAGCGATTCTCGTAGTCCCAAGCCTTCTGCTGCTCCATGCGGTCGAGGATGTCCTGAAGACCCTCCTGACTCGAAGAAGCCATACAGGTCTCGTACTCTCGGATAAGGTTTGTCGTCTCGTTTCCGTGCCAGAAGCAAGCCTCGATGACGGTCAGGTCGAGCGGATAGTTAGGTGTCTGCTCAAGGTAACCGATGCGAAGGTCGTTACGAAAGACAACTTGACCCTCATCGGCCTCATCGTTGCCAGCCAAGATGTTGAGCAAGGTGCTTTTGCCCGTGCCGTTCTTGGCGATGAGACCCACCTTCTGGCCTTCGCCGATGCTGAAGCAGAGGTCGCGAAAAAGCGTCTTGTCCCCCACACTTCGTGTCAGATTCTGTACCTGTAAGTATGAAACCATGCTATTTTTCTGCAAAAGTACATAAAAAAACCACAAAAACAACAATTTTGAATTTAATAATTTTGAATATTGAATTAATTGTCGTACCTTTGCACTTGTAATACCAAAGATAATTACTGCTCGTATTCTTTTAGCAGTTCATTATTTTCCCTTACACATTATTTATTATTATAAGCATACACTTATTATGCACAAAAGTGAACTTGAAGGAATGACTCTGGCAGAGCTTACTGCGCTTGCCGGAAAACTTGGTGCGGAACTTAGTGACGACCAGACAACACTCATCTACAACATATTGGATGCTCAGTCCCTGCAGGCTCCTATCGAAGCTCCTAAGAAGAGAGGAAGGAAGCCAAAGGCACAGAAGGAAACTGAGGCACAAGTTACAGAAATTACTCCAGCTCAGACAGAAGCAAAGCTCGACAGCAGCAAGGGAAGTCAACAGACAGAAGAGGCTCCTGCTCCAAAGAAGCGTGGACGCAAGTCGAAAGCTGAAAAGGCTGCTGAGGAAGCGGCTAAAGCGGCAGAAGAGCAAAAGGAAGAAACAGCAACACACGCCCCCATCCTAACGGACACCCCCTCTAACTCAGAGGGGGAATCTAAGGAAAAACAGCCTGCTGCTGAGAAAAAACGTCGCAAACGTATCAGCGAAACGAAGGAACAAGAAGTCTCCCCTAAAGGAGGAGATTTAGAGGGGACAGTTCCTGCCGACTTCATCATCATTCAGGATATACCATCCATTGAAGAGCAGGTAAAGGAACTCTTAAACCAAAAGCCTCAACCGGCAGCTCCCGTAAAGGCAGAAGACACAGAGCCAAACAAAGCACTTCCACAAAGAGGAAACGGAGAAGGGACTTCCTTCAACTTCGGCGAGAACATTCGTGGCGAAGGCGTGCTCGAGGTAATGCCAGAAGGCTTCGGCTTCTTGCGCAGTAGCGACTACAATTATCTCTCCAGTCCCGACGACATATATGTTACGCAGCAGATGATTAAGCAGTTCGGGCTGAAGACTGGTGACGTTGTGGAAGGTCCTGTTCGTCCGCCTATGCACGGAGAGAAGTTCTTCCCCCTGATGCGTGTTGAGCGCATCAACGGCTGCAATCCAGATACAGTCCGAGACCGTAGCCCCTTCGAGAACCTCACGCCTCTCTTCCCCGACGAGAAATTCCAACTTTGCAAGGGCAAGGGCGACTCCCTTTCGGCTCGAGTGGTTGACCTCTTCGCTCCTATCGGCAAGGGTCAGCGTGCCCTGATTGTGGCACAGCCTAAGACCGGTAAGACACTCTTGATGAAGGACATCGCAAACGCCATCGCCGCCAATCATCCCGAGGCTTACCTCATGATGCTCCTTATTGACGAGCGCCCTGAGGAGGTGACCGATATGGCCCGAACCGTTAAGGCCGAGGTTATTGCCAGCACCTTCGACGAGCCTGCCGAGCGTCATGTGAAGATTGCTGGTATCGTCCTCGAGAAGGCAAAGCGAATGGTGGAATGCGGTCACGATGTGGTCATCTTCCTCGACTCCATTACGCGTCTTGCCCGCGCCTACAACACGGTTTCTCCTGCAAGCGGAAAGGTGCTGAGTGGTGGTGTGGATGCTAACGCCCTGCACAAACCCAAGCGCTTCTTCGGTGCTGCCCGTAACATCGAGAACGGCGGTAGCCTGACTATCATTGCAACGGCTCTCATCGATACCGGCAGCAAAATGGACGAGGTCATCTTCGAGGAGTTCAAGGGAACAGGCAACATGGAACTGCAGCTCGACCGCGTGCTCTCCAACAAACGCATCTTCCCAGCCGTCAACATTATTGCCAGCAGCACTCGTCGCGACGATTTGCTGCAGGACAAGATGACGCTCGACCGCATGTGGATACTGCGCAAGTTCCTTGCCGACATGACCTCGCTCGAAGCCATGAACGAAGTGAAGTCGCGCCTCGAAAACACAGAAAGCAACGAGGAATTCCTGCTCAGCATGAACTCGTAAGAGTACAGAAAAAGCCAAACAGAAAAGCCCACAAATCTGTGGGCTTTTCTTGTATAATAATCGCTTGATTCGTTTTACTTCATCAAGACTTTTCGGTTTATGCCGGCGAAGTAGAAGATAATTTTAGGCAATAATATAGCAGTTGGCACAAATGATTATTATATGCAGTCAAAAAACGGCTGCATTTATAGTCCTATGTCATAATACGCCGCCTACGGTTGATGTATTCGGCAAGAACCTCAGTGATGATGTCATCTATAGTCCTTTTATTTTCTATCAATAAGGATTTATATGGGCTGAAATTGAAATCTTCTATTAGCGCGATAGACATATTTGAATAGTCATTTATGTGAAACGATAGTGAACCTATTTCTCCCATATCCATCTGGGGTCAACTGCTATATTATTACCCCAAAAAATAAAAACACTCATCACTCGTCACCAACCCTGCTTAAAGCGCTGATACACAAAAGAATACACGGGTGATGAGTGGGTGAAGAGTCGTCAGGCACTCGTCACCTCGTTACAAGACTAATAATCAGCTAGTTAAAGGCAAAAGATGATGAGTGATGAGTATTTTCGCAAAACCGCATAAAAACGATTTGTGCATGTGCGCCTGTGCATCCTAATATATATAATAAGGATGCACATCGCACAGCTCATTCACACATGATGTTTGCAAGCCATCCACAGGTAAATCGTCAACAACCTTAAGGTAATTCCCAAACGACACACGTGAAGTTGGCAAAGATCACACGTGAAGTTGGCAAAGATCACACGTGAAGTTGGGCAACTTAACACGTGAAGTTGGGCAACTTAACACGTGAAGTTTGCGATTTAACTACGCTTAGTTTTCTCACTTCCAAAGCCGCATTCCAACAAAGGCATGGGCGACCCACTTGTTTTGATGGACGGTTACGGCATCGTCAACGAAAAGGGAGTTGGTTGCCACTCCTGTAAGTCCGACGAAGTAACGCGAAGAGAAGTTATAGACGACGGCGGCCCGCTCGTTGAAGAGCATGTTGAACTTCATTCGCCCTGCATGCTGGCTCTCGCCGTTGATGGTCAGCTTGTTGCGATTATAGACGACGAATGTGGGGAGCAAGGTTAGATTGAGGAGCCACTTCTTGCCGAGGACAAGGTTGTATCCGTAGCCGCCTCCGATGCCCAGATGCCCCACATAGATGCTGACATCGGGGTCGTCGGGTCTTAGCTCCTTGCGCTCGTCGCTCGTCCTGATGTGTCCGCCCTGATAACTCAGGCCTGCCAGCCATGAGCCGGCACTGCGCCGCTGGATGTAGCTCTGGTTGTAGGCAGCAGAGACGCAATAGCGCCGGTGGTTGAAGACATAGTAGCCCGTGATGTTGAAGACCTTCAAGTTCGCCTCCTCCCGCTGCATGCGAAGTGTATTCTCTCCGAATGTCATGTCCCCGGACAAAGAGGAAGAGCGCTGATAGCTGGCATCTATGCAGAATCTGCTGGCATAGTAGCTGATGTTGAGCTCGTAGTCGTCGTAGAATCCTTTCAGCTTGGCGGGATTGATTGAATAGGAGGCCGCGAGTCCTCGATAGGCACCGCCGATGGATATCGTGGTCTTGTGGCTCGTGCTGAGATACGATTTGAAATGGACATCTCGCACCGTTCCCCTCGCCCGAACGCTGTTGCCGGTCTGGCTTCCTCTAAGCTTCAGGGTGAGCTTCCCCTCTGGGCGGACCACATAGTTCGTGTCGTAGGGCGTGCGGTAATAGCGTGTCGTGAGGATGCTGTCGGCCTTCGTCCATAGCTTCTTCACGCGGCTCTCGGCATGAATCTCGGAAAGACAACAGACAACGGACAACAGACAAAAGACAGCCCGAAAACTAACATTATGTATTACCCTCACGACCATTAAACTATGAACTATGGACTATCCTCAGAACTCATACCCAAGGTTCAAGTAGAAGTACGGCTCCTTCGTGCGGTTGCTATAGCCGAAAGTGGCTCCAAGAGGGCCAAACATGGTTTTGTAGTAGTAAGCAGCCTGAACGCCGAACAGGGTTCTGTGGTCGAAGATTTCCTTCAGCTTTTCCGCCTGTTGAGCCCCCGCCAAGCGGAGGAACACATAGTGGCTGGAACCGAAACGGTACTGACCCTGAACTTGTGCAGCAATAAACTGGTCGGCAACGAACTCCACATTACCCACGCCTGCGAAAGGCATCTGCTGCTCCACATAATGACCAAACCAATCGCCTCCGACGGTATTGGCGAAGATGAAGGGAACCGCCTTGCCCAAAAGCATACGACCGTAAACCATCGGTTGAAGGGTGAAACGATTGCCAAAGGTAAACGACCTGCGCCAACTGGCACTAATGTCGCTCAAGCCAGCCTTGTCCTCGAGTTTGATGAGATTGTCCGTCACGTAAGCATACTCCGCCTTGAAACGCGAACCCCGTGTCGGGAAGTACCAATCGTCCTCGCTGTTATAGACCAGACGTGCGCGATAGCTGTAATAGTGTCCATTCGTGAGCGTGACGTTTGTCGATTTCTCCGACTCGAGCTTGTTGCGATAATGCATGTAGTTCCAGCGCAAAGCCATCTGGAAATTGAAGTTGCGGAAATCGTTGCTGATAGGCACTGCCTCTGCTTGGAACTGGTTGTAGAGGATGCTGTAAGCACGGTCGCCTCCAACGTAGAAGTCAATATCGTTGTGGCGGAAAGTATAGTTCAAACTGGGACGCGTGAAGCTACGAGGATGGGCAGTCAGCTCGCCACGAGCCATGATGCGCTTGCCCAAGCGTACCGTCAGTTCTGTGTTCAAGGGTACTGCTGACTTCAATGGCACATCAAGCCCCAACAGCACGGCAGCATACTCCTCTGTGTCGAAACGCAAACCGACGCGAGCCTGTGCTGTCTTGCGTTCGCCTGCTGCAAGCACAACAAACACGCCATCGTCGTCGGGCAAAAGCCGGCACTCGGCAGTCTTGTAGAAGAGGTCAACACGCATGGAAGTGGTAAGCTGCTGCTGCAAGTTGGCATCTATGCTGTCGTTCCTGTTCAGGTGAAACTTCTGACGCAGGAAACGCTCGTCCTGAGCCGTCATGTTCTCGAAATAATACCTTTTGACATATTGCCGCTCAGTCATAACCTTAGGACGGAGAGGATGGTATCGGGGGGGAGTATAGCCCTCGGGAAGGTTCAGATTCTTCTTCAGAGCCATCAGCTCATCATAGTGACGCATAGCTTCCTCCTCGCCACGACGGACAAGCGTATCGACGGCTGCTGCGGAGAAACTCGCAGTATTGTAGCCCGTCGTATTGACTCGCATGTGCAAATCGGTCATGGCAATATTCTCCTCGAGTTTGTTCTTGCAGTTTATGTCGATGATCTGATTCAAGACGCCTAGCGTGCCCTTAATCTCGTCGGCGGTTTTCGCGTCGCCCTGAACGGTAACACCAATGATGACGTCTGCCCCCATTTCCTTCGCAAGGTCGGCAGGATAGTTGTTCTTCATGCCACCATCTACAAGCACCATATCGCCAAGTCTGACAGGAGCAAAGGCAGCAGGAATGGCCATCGAGGCTCGCATAGCTTGAGGCAATCTGCCGCTATGGAAATCGACTTCGCTATTGTCGATAATATTCGTGGCCACGCAGGCAAAGGGTATCTTCAAGTCTTTCGAGAAGTCGAGCGAGTCGGTATAGCCCGTACAAAGCTGTCCGAAGAGTTCCGCAAGGTTCTTGCCCTTGATAAGACCTCCATCGCCGGTTTTGTTCTTGCCGAAGGAAAGTCCCGTAGAGAAGACGTAAGTGTATTGCTTGCTTCGGTCGGTAAGGCTTTGGTTGCTAAGGTCTTCCTTGTCGGTAATGACGTAGCTCCAGTCTTGCTTTCGCACCATCGAATCGAGCGAATTGGCATTATAACCGATGGCATACAGGCCACCAATGATGCTGCCCATCGATGTGCCGGTAATGTAGTCGACAGGAATGCCTGCCCGCTCCAAGACTTTCAGCACACCGATGTGTGCCATTCCCTTAGCTCCGCCACCACTCAGGACGACGCCAACCTTCTTCCTGCCAGCAGATACGCTATCCTGCTGAGCACTCATATTGCAGCACAACAGAACTGCAACAACGAGCAACCAAAGTTTCCTTTTCATAACTATGAACTATAAACTACAAACTATGGACTATGAAGCTTTAGCTCGACGTAAGTCAACTATGGACTATGAACTATGGACTATGAACTATAATACATGTGTTTGCCTGCTGCAAGTGTGTTGAGCATGAGCATGCATATCGTCATTGGCCCTACGCCACCAGGAACAGGCGTGATATATGAGCAAAGCGGTGCCACGTTCTCGAAGTCGACATCGCCCTGCAGACGAAAGCCGCTCTTCTTCGTTGCATCAGGCACACGAGTCGTGCCCACGTCAATAACCACTACGCCTTCCTTCACCATGTCTGCCTTGAGGAAGCCTGGCTGCCCTATGGCTGCAATGATGATGTCAGCTTGCCGACACTCTTCCTTGAGCGTCTTGCTGCGGCTGTGGCAAACAGTTACAGTTGCGTCGCCAAACTGCTTCTGCATCATGAGCTGTGCCATAGGTTTGCCTACAATGTTGCTGCGGCCAAGGATGACGCACTTCTTGCCGCTTGTCGGTATCTCATAACGGCGAAGCAGCTCCAAGATGCCTTTTGGTGTCGCGCTTATGTAGCAAGGCAGACCAATTGCCATTCTACCAACGTTGATGGGATGGAAACCATCCACATCTTTCTTGTAGTCGATGGCTTCTATGACTTTCTGTTCGCTGATGTGCTTGGGCAAAGGAAGCTGCACGATGAAGCCGTCGACGGAGGCATCTTTGTTGAGTTTATCCACTTCCTGAAGCAGTTGCTCCTCTGTGATGTCGTCCTCGAAGCGAAGCAAAGTGCTTTGGAAGCCACAAGCCTCGCAAGCAAGCACTTTGTTGCGCACATATGTCTCGCTGCCACCGTCGTGACCGACAAGAATGGCTGCAAGGTGTGGACGCTTGCCACCCTTCGATACGATATCTTCTACCTCTTTCTTTATCTCTGCCTTAATCGTGGCAGCAGTCTGTTTTCCGTCTATCAATTGCATATTTAACTCTAAACTATGGACTATGGACTATGGACTATGGACTATGGACTATGAACTATGGACTATGAACTATGGACTATGAACTATGGACTATGAACTATGGACTATGGACTATGGACTATGGACTATGAACTATGGACTATGAACTATGGACTATCCCCTTGGCATTCCGCCTTTCATCATGGCTGCCATTTGCTGCATCTTGCTCTTGTCTGTGACGAGCTTCATCATCTTGCGCGTCTGGTCGAACTGCTTGATGAGCTTGTTCACCTCCTGTATGTTGGTACCCGAGCCCTTTGCCAATCGCATTCTGCGGCTTGTGTTGAGGCATTCGGGGTGCGTCCTTTCCTTTGGCGTCATGCTGAGGATGATGGCCTCTATGTTCTTGAAAGCATTATCGTCGATGTCGAGGTCCTTGACGGCCTTGCCCACTCCGGGAATCATGCCGACCAAGTCCTTGACGCTGCCCATCTTCTTGATTTGTTGAATCTGCTTGTAGAAGTCGTTGAAGTCAAACTGATTCTTCTGGATCTTCTTCTCCAAGCGGCGTGCCTCCTCCTCGTCGTATTGCTCCTGAGCCCTTTCGACGAGCGAAACGATATCGCCCATGCCAAGGATACGGTCGGCCATACGGCTTGGGTGGAACGGGTCGAGCGCTTCCATCTTCTCGCCTGTGCCGACGAACTTGATGGGCTTATCGACGACGCTTCTGATGCTGAGCGCAGCACCACCTCTGGTATCGCCATCGAGCTTGGTGAGAATCACGCCTGTGTAGTCCAACCTATCATTGAACTCCTTTGCCGTATTGACGGCGTCCTGACCGGTCATAGCGTCCACGACGAAGAGTATCTCGTCAGGCTGAGTGGCATCTCGGATGTCTTGTATCTGCTGCATCAATTCCTCGTCAACGGCCTGACGACCTGCCGTATCGATGATGAGCACGTCGAATCCCTGAGCTTTTGCATGCTGAATGGCATTCTTGGCAACAAGCACAGGGTCTGTTGCGCCTTCTTCCAGATGAACGGGAACGCCTACCTGTTCGCCAAGAACACGCAGTTGCTCCATTGCAGCAGGGCGGAATGTGTCGCAAGCAGCAAGCAAAGGATTCTTCCCTCGCTTTTCCTTGAGCAGTTTCGCCAGCTTGCCACTCATCGTGGTTTTACCTGCACCATTCAGGCCAGCCATGAGGATGATGGCAGGGTGACCTTTCAGATTCATGTCGGTCGTCTCACCGCCCATCAGTTCGGCCAGCTCATCGTGCACAATCTTCACCATCAATTGCTGGGGCTTGACGGCTGTCAAAACGTTTTGGCCAAGTGCTTTCTGCTTGACGGTATCGGTGAAAGTCTTTGCCACCTTGTAGTTGACGTCGGCATCGAGCAGGGCACGACGCACATCCTTCAGCGTCTCGGCGACGTTGATCTCGGTTATCTTACCTTCACCTTTCAGTATCTTGAACGACCGTTCCAGCCGTTCGCTTAAGTTTTCAAACATATCTTGAATTTTGAATTTATTAATTTTGAATTTCGAGGCTCGCCTCGACCATTGGCATCACGACCTTGCTCAGCACTTTGTCGTTGAGGAAGTGTTCGCCCTCGAAGAGCGTCATTTGCGCCTTTCCGTAGTGCTTCAGGAAGTCGCTCTGGCAGTTGACGAGCTTGTCCTGCGTGCCAAAGAGTCCCCACACAAGGGCTTTCTCGGTGGCATCTATGCCCTTGAAGCTGTCCTTCTCTACTTGCTGGAAGGCTTGAATCATGGCTTTGTCAACCTTAAACTCGGTTGCACCGTCTTGGCGCTTGTTGCGGAACTCACGGCGCCCCAAGCCTCGGAAGGTCAGCAGTCGAGCCATGTGGAACGAGGGATTGACCAGGATGCGCTTCACTCCCCTGAGTTGTTCGGCGTACATGGCTCCCATGCTGGTTGCCACGATGAGGTCAGGCTGCTCGTTCGCCACGAGTTCTTTAAGGAAACCTATTGCCTTGATGGGTTCTACAGGCACATCGGGGCTTATCACCTGCACGCCTTTCGGGTAGAGATGATTGCGCATCTGAGTGGCAGACCCCGTGCTGCCAGCCGAAGCAAAGCCGTGAATGTAGAGCACCTTTTTCATTTACTCGCACGAGTAATTCGCGTGCAAAGGTACGAATAAGCGAGCGAAATACCAAATTTATTTGAGTATTTCCGAGCGAAAGTACTTTCGACGAAGTCAAAGGTACGAAAAAGCGAAAGTGAGGGGGCTACCCCACCCCTTAAAAAATAAACTGTTATCTGTTATAACTGTTATTTGAAGATTTTCTTCCCCTTTTCTTTCGTCCTTTATTTTTTTTCCGTATCTTTGCGGCGAGAATGGTATGAAAACAATGGCAATGTCAAACCTCATAAAACAAACCACTATGAAAAGACTATTACTTACAATCTTAGCGCTTGTGGCAATGACTGCAGGTGCATGGGCCCAAACTGATTATGGATTCATCATGATGGGAACTGTTGTCAATTCAAGCAATTATCAGTCGTTGAGTTCTGGAAAGGCATGGAGTTATGACCCTGCAGCCAATGTGCTTCATCTGAAAGAAGGAACACTGCGGAAATCAGACACGCCCATCATTACGGTATATGGAAATATAAATCCCACATTAATCATACAGGTTGATGGGAACTGCAAATTCGAGGGGGCTTATCCTAATGGAATTAATTATCAAAACAATGGCCATCTCACAATCTGTGGAAATGGTACATTGACGATGGAATCCTCACACACTAATCCACAATATATAGTAACTAGTTCAAGTGATGATGTGAGTATGACCATTAAAGATGTCACAATCAATATGACGGCTTATGGCTCCTCAGCGGTTGGTGTCCAGCATCGCTTCTCAAGTATTTACTTGGATAATTGCGAGATGAACATCAAAACGTATGGGGGGCAAGCTTGGACCACAGTAGGTCAATCAATGGAAAGCCCAGTGTTTAATAAATGTTTTGCATACGGATGTTATGACAGTGGCGGTACTTTCTATGACGGTACGAAAGTGGCCCAGGAAGTCTACATAAAGCGCACTATCAATTCGGTAAGCGTAACTGTCGAAGCACCCCAAATAGGAAATACGCCTTCATCAAATATTGTCACTGATAGTGAGGACTATTACGCTCCAATAGTAGAGTGGTACGCTGGTGCTGGTTGGAAATTGCCAGATGATTACATATTTTCCGAAGGTGGGATATATAAGGTATCTTTTCTTTTAAAACCAACAGAAGGCCATCAATTCTGGAACAAGAAAGATGAGGTGACTGCATATGTAAATGGACATCGAGCGACTATTACTGGTGCATCTGGTGGTTTATTAATAGTTCAATACATCTTCCCTGTACTCACAGACACCTATGAAGACACCTATGACCTTTGGATTGCCGGCATTCAAGTAACAAAGCAGAACAAGAACAACCTGGCAGAACTCGTCGCAGAACTAAGCGAAGAAGCGATGGAGCGGTATTTTGAGGGCAACATGGAGATTACATACAACGATGCCTCTCAAACCCTGACACTCAAAAACGCCATCATCTACGCAGCCACAGGCTATGGCATTCAGTCGAAGCTCTCCTCCCCGAAAATCAAGCTGATAGGTGATAATACCATTACTGCAGACAATGGAATGGGAGTGCGCATTCAGCCAGGTACAGAGGAGCCAGACAAGGCAATTATTTGTGGTGGTGGCTCACTCAACATCAAGGCGTCTGGTGTAGGCCTGCGTTCGCATCTCAATTTGTTCCTGACTGATGGCGTGAAGATAACCTCGGAAGGCGATGCTATTGGCTTCCAAGGATGGAAGGCAACCAGTTCGGATGATCCATTGCCCACCCTCACCATGACTGGACCAGAAACCATGCTGCGTACAAAAGGCACAAGAGAGGGTTCGTTCGCAAGTTACGGCCA
>CACYYM010000019.1 GCA_902778625.1 uncultured Bacteroidales bacterium | reverse complement strand
CTGCGAACATCACATGTGGAAGTTCTATTCTTGCGATTGGGCTACTTCTTGTCTTCCGATACAGGTTTACGCCAATTATGCTGCTATGAAGAGTCAGCTGAATAGTCTGCTTGTCTGTGCTGGGCCTCTGAATGCATGGCAGTATCGCTACATACACTATTGCAGGGAGGAAGATACGCACTTCGTGTTGAAGTGTGACCATACTGAGACTGTTGGGGATGTCATTCATCACTATATGCACATCCAGCCTGTCAATATGTTCAGGCCACGCATCTTCAACGGCAATGACAATGCTGATGTGGTGGAGTTGGGCATTGTGCCGGCTTGTATTGACTTTACAGACGAAGTAAATGGCAGTATGCTATTTGTTGACTGCGGCACGCTGGGGGATGACGTGGAGGATGCGGAAGACAGGGATGAGAATCAGACGCAGGCTGTCAATACGCTTGCCATCGGAGAACAGGAGAAGAAGGAGGAATACTTTGACAAAATCCATGTGGGCTTCTGGGATGGCACTTACATCAAGTATCACCCACAAATGCCACACCCGTATGTGGACAGGCATGAAGTAAAGCCTGACAACACTTATACCTACAATATGTATTCCATGCGGCTTACAGGCAAGGAAATGGCTACTACAAGAACTACGCATTTCTTCGTGACATTCACGGCAAGAAGTACCTGGCTGAGAAAATAACAGCGACCTTCTCTGCCGAAACAGGAAGGTCGCGTGTGTTGAAGCTTGTCTGCTATCAGATGTTCTAGAGTATGGATGAAGCCAGAACTTCAGAATGTCGTTGAACTGTGGTCTTCAGAATCTTACAATAAATTTGAGTCGTTTTTATGTCACTATGGCCTAACATCCGTGAAATGTCCTCTATTGGCACGTCATGGGCTAAGGCCAATGTGGCAAAGCTGTGACGAGCCAAATGGAAGGTCAGACTCTTCTTGAATCCGCATTGTACCTCAATGACATGAAGATAGTCATTCGCCTTCTGATTCGTTATCTTTGGCAATTTGAAATCGTATTTCTTCAAGACATCCATGGCTGGTTTCAAAATGGGTGTATAAAACTCTGTTCCTGTCTTTAAGCGTTCACTGTCTATGTAGTACAGACGTCCAATTTTGTGTGTCATTTTCTTAAAGTCAAAGCGTTGTACATCTGCATAAGCCATACCAGTATAGGCTGCAAAGATAAATAAGTCACGCACGCGGTCTAACTTGTCTATTAACTGTACCTTGCGCATTTTCAGTAATTCCTGTTCTGTTAGCGGAGTCCTTGGTTTGCTATGCCCACGAGAAATCTTGCAATACTCATAAGGGTCATGTTCTATAATTTCATTGAGCTTCAGAATGCGAGTGTACTTCTTGATGCGCTTGTGATAGTTCCATATAGTTACTTCTGTACGCTCTCCTGTGTCGTGGAGCCAACGGTCAAAGGCTCGGATATTGGCAGGAGTGAGGTCAGCTATTGTCTTGATCTTACCATAGGACACTAAGGTATCAAGAACAAGTTTTTTGTGACGCAATGTGCCTTCCCGCAATTTCTCGCGTTTTATCTCACTACGCATGAATTCAATGAAATCTCGTTCAAGGGGAGTTTCTTTAACTTTTTTACACTTCTCTTCTTCAATATAGGCATTGAAATTTTCGATAGTCAAATCCTCACCAAGAATCCTCATGGCACGGACAATTTCCTCATAGTGCTCTAGCTGAAGTTCAAGTTCTCTGCTGTGCTGATAGGTTTTCCAACCTGCTTTTGTAGTTGAGCCGACAACAATGTACTTACGAACATTCCTATCAAGGTAAACCCTAATCTCAACTTTGCCACGTCCTTTCTTTGCCGCGACACCCTTCCTGTCAAAAATGACTGATACGTTTTTTTGCTGCATTTTTTTGCGTTTTTTAGGCATCCCAAGTTACACATTGTCAACGGAATAAGTGCGTTTTGTGTACATTTTGTGTACACAACTTGTGTACATCGCCGATGAATGTACACAAAATGATGTACACAAATGTCGTTTTCTGTCCTTTTCCGTCTTTCTGTGTCGCTCTTGATGCGAGTTAAACATTTGCCTCGTCTAACCCTCACAAATCACTGAAAATGCGATATTTATATATGAATATCAGGCCTTTATAAACACAAAAAGAGAGCTCTTTTAAGAACTCTCTAATTGCGTTTTCTGAGCCTCTTGTCGGATTCGAACCAACGACCCCGAGATTACAAATCACGTGCTCTGGCCAACTGAGCTAAAGAGGCGGGTGGGAAAGCTTACTATATCGCGCCGCTACGACCTGCTGCCCTTGCTGCGGTCAAGCCCTGGGGGATTCACAAGGAGCATGCCGTATAGGACTTTCCCATGATTTTGCGGGTGCAAAGGTACAACTTATAATTCAAAATTCAAAATTCAAAATTCAAAATTGTTTCTTTAAAGAGTTTTTTTTGCCCTTTATACATTATTTATATTATAAATTTCGTACCTTTGTCCGCTCATAGAATAATCAATGGACAAGAAGGTTCCCTCTATAATGGATGCTGCCGGCTGGATGGCTCTGCCGATTGGACTGATGTGGTCGGCAAGCTTCCTCTGTACAATGTACGGAGCAGAACGTCCCTTACTCTCGATGCTCAGCACGGCTCTGGGCATCATCAGCATCTACACGCTCTACAAGCAGCTGACAAACTACCGCAAGTTCTATCCTTCGGTCAGTTGGCTCCACGTCCTTCGGCTCTCGTTCGTAACGTGTCTGCTGGCAGGCTTACTGACCGATGCCGTTCAATACCTCTACTTCCTTTATCTCGACAATGGGCGTTTACTCTCGTTGCTCGGTAATGCTTTCCAAAGCGAGGAATATCGCGAAGCATGGAAGCAGATGATGCCCGACGTGAATCTGGACGAAATGCAGAAGCTGGTGCAGTCCATGACCGTCCGCGACATTATGCTCCAGCTCGTGTTCTACAACGTCTTGCTGGCTTTGCCCGTCTCTCTGATTGCTGCCCTGCCTGTAAGAGCGCCTCAACCGCCTAATAAAGAAATCAATAATAAATCGTAATCCGACGAATATGGATATAAGTGTAGTTGTTCCCCTTTATAACGAAGACGAGTCGTTGCCCGAGCTCTTTAGCTGGATTAAGCGAGTGATGGAAAGTCACGGCTTCAGCTATGAGGTCATCTTCGTTAGCGATGGCAGTACAGACCGCTCTTGGGAAGTCATCGAAGAGCTCAAGGCAGAGAATCCCGAAACCGTTCACGGCATCAAGTTCCGTCGCAACTACGGCAAGAGCCCTGCCCTATATTGTGGCTTTAGTGCAGCAAAAGGCGATGTGGTCATCACGATGGATGCCGACCTGCAAGACTCGCCCGACGAGATTCCCGAACTCTACCGCATGATAACGCAGGAAAAGTACGACCTCGTGAGCGGCTACAAGATGAACCGCAGCAAAGGCGACCCGCTTTCGAAGACTATTCCGACAAAGCTCTTCAACGCTACGGCAAGACAAGTGAGCGGCATACACAACCTGCACGACTTCAACTGCGGCTTGAAGGCCTACAGGAAAGATGTGGTGAAAAACATTGAGGTCTATGGAGAGATGCATCGCTACATTCCTTATCTTGCCAAAAATGCAGGTTTCGACAAGATTGGGGAGAAGCGCGTGCACCATCAGGCTCGCAAGTTCGGCAAATCGAAGTTCATGGGCTTGAACCGCTTCGTGAACGGCTATCTCGACCTCCTCTCGCTTTGGTTCCTCAACAACTTCGGACTAAAACCGATGCACGTCTTCGGCTTCATCGGCACCCTGATGTTCATCATAGGTTTCTTGGCAGTTTGCGTCGTAGGCGGCACGAAGCTCTATTGCCTCGCGAAAGGCATCCCCCACCCGCTCGTTACCCGCAGCCCTTACTTCTTCATCGCATTGACCATGATGATTCTGGGAACGCAACTTTTCGTAGCAGGTTTCCTCGGAGAACTTATCAGCCGCAACTCCGCCGAACGCAACAACTATCAGATTGAGAAGACGATATGAAGCAAAGGCTTCTCTATATAGTTTCAATTGTCTTGCTGCTCGTGGCTTGCGAGTCGTACGATTGCACGCTCTACAATCACGTGGGGTGCTATGGCGCGTTCGACAAAAACGGAACGGCAGTGCAAATCGTAGACACGCTTACCATTACATCCGGCAAGAACGGTCCAACTTTGCTCAACAGGTCCGTGAATACAGCCAGCCTCAACCTTCCCTTGAGCTACTGGCAAGACGAAGACACGCTTGTATTCACAATCAAAGGCGAAGACTATATCCTTCAGGATACCGTTTGGATAGCGAAGACCAACCAAGTGCATTACGAGTCGCCTGACTGTCCGACGACTCTCTTCCATGAAATTCAAAGCGTTCGCTCCACTCACGAATTCATCAAATCCATTACCGTAACACGCTCCTCGGTAAATTATGAACTCATCAACAACCTGCAAATACATTTGTTCTCTGCTGATTAGCCTGCTTTGCCTCTCTTTGCAAGCACAGGAACAGCAGCCCCAGCAGACGCAACCTCAGCAGAAAAAGGAAAAAGCGCCTCTGCTGAGCGGCGTTGCGGTGAGTGCTGACCTAGTTGGCTTTGCCATGAAAGCCGTCGGAGCAAAGTTTGCGAATATGGAAGTGGGAGCACGACTGAACCTCTTCGACAAGTACTTCCCTGTTGCAGAGCTTGGCATTGGTGATAGTCATAGGGAAGGCGCAGAGACGGGCAACACGTTCTCAACGACCTCGCCTTATATGCGCTTCGGTATCGACTACAATTTTAACAAGAAGCACAACGGCAACCGCATCTTCGGTCTCGTCCGTTATGGTTTCAGCTCGTTCAAGTACGACATTGGAAACGAAGCCTTCGTTGACCCTTATTATGGCACGACCGTTCCTCTAAACATCAACAGCGAGAAAGCTACCGGACATTGGCTGGAGTTCGGTGTTGCAGTCGAGACAAAGCTTTGGAGCTTCATTCGCTTGGGTTGGAGCTTGCGCTATAAGTTCCGCCTTGCCCTCAGTCATCCCGACGGCGGAGAGCCCTACTTCATTCCGGGCTTTGGCAAGAACGACAGCAACTGCTTTGGCGGAACAGTGAATGTTATCTTCGACGTCGGGCAAAACATCATTAAGAAGAAGAAAAAGCAAGAGGATCTGTCGAGCAAGATATTGGAGGACAAGCAATGAAACAACGCAGTTTATTTATAGCTCTTCTTGCTGTTGTCGCCATTCTATGCCTGCTCTTCCTTGGACGGCAGAACAGCAAAGAGGGTACAAGATATCAGCATAACGAGGGCACCATCTTCGGCACGCTCTATCATACAAAGTACCTCTACGGAACAGACTTGCAGGCAGAACTCGAAGCAGAGTTGCAAAAGGTTGATGCTTCGCTCTCGATGTTCAATCCGCAGAGCACAATCAGCCGAATCAACCGCAACGAGACAGACGAAGTAGATGAGATGCTTCGCGAAGTGATGGAGCTCTCTTTCACCATCTACAAAGCTACCGATGGAGCCTTCGACCCTACCGTCGCGCCGCTTGTCAACGCCTGGGGCTTTGGTTTCAAGAGCGGCAACCTTCCCGATAGCACACAGGTTGACAGCCTGCTTGCTCTCGTCGGCCTTTCCCATGTACATCTTAACGGAAACAAACTCATAAAGGACAATCCGCTTACCATCCTCGACTTCAGCGCCATTGCGAAAGGCTATGGCGTTGATAGGGCGGCACAAGTGCTAAGGAATCACAACATCAAGAACTTCATGGTTGAGATTGGCGGCGAAATCATCGCGGAAGGCGTCAACGAGAAAGGCGAAGCTTGGCGCATCGGCATTAACAAACCTGACGATGACTCCACTTCAACCAATATGGAGCTGCAAGACGTCATAGAGCTCACGGGCAAGGCAATTGCCACGAGCGGCAATTATCGCAACTTCTACATCAAGGATGGACGGAAGATTGCGCACACCATTAATCCCAAGACTGGTTATCCTGCACAGCAGGACATCCTCTCCTCCACCGTCATCGCTTCCACCTGTGCAGAAGCAGATGCCTTTGCCACAGCCTTTATGGTATTGGGAACGGAAGGTGCAAAGCAAGTCCTCGAGAAACAGCCGCAACTGGAAACATACTTCATCACGAATGATTAATGACTACGCTCTCCTGACCCGCCTGCCTCTGCTTCAAGGCATAAGTAGCACGGAATTGCTCCATCTCGAAGATGTCCTGCGACTCGACATCGACGAGTTGCCTGCTTCTCGGCTTCCTATCATTCGGCAAGGTGACCTCTGCACGCAGTTACTTTGGCTCGTTGAGGGCGAATTGCTGAGAGAGCATCAGTCGGTTCACCTCTCTTTTGGAGGGGACGGGGAAGGCTTCACCACTCGTTCGACCCTCAAGGCTCCTGCAGTCATCGAGGTTGACAGGCTCTTTGGTCTCCACACCACCTACGAACACACCTATCGAGCAAAGACAGACGTCAAGATGTTGAGCATAAGGAAAAGCCTCATAAACAGTTATTTGATGAAGAGCGAGGTCTTTCGTCTAAATATGCTCAACACCCTATCTGCCATCAGCCAGAAGAGAGCTTTGGCACAACTCCCCGTCCAACTCGGCACGGCAGAAGAACGATTGCGGCACTTCATAAGCACGCTCTTTCCCGGTTGCGAAGGCGAGGTGGAAATCGTCATAAAGATGAAAGAGCTCGCCAAATACATCGGCGATTCACGCCTCATCACCTCACGAATCCTTAACCGTTGGGACAAAGAAGGCAGCATACGCCTGGGCAGAGGACACTTCGCTATTTTCGACATTAATACATTATTGAGCATATGAAAGACCCCAAGAAACAACGCGACCTCGACCTGCGCTACTTGCGAATGGCGCAGATTTGGAGCGAGAACAGCTACTGCCAGCGTCGACAAGTGGGAGCTCTCGTCGTCAAAGACAAAATGATCATCAGCGACGGCTACAACGGCACTCCAAGTGGCTTCGAGAACGTCTGCGAAGAAGATGGCGTAACCAAGCCCTATGTTCTTCATGCCGAAGCGAACGCCATCACAAAGATAGCTCGAAGCGGCAATAACAGCGACGGCTCGACGCTTTACGTCACCGATTCACCTTGCATTGAATGTGCCAAACTCATCATCCAAGCAGGCATCAAGCGCGTTATCTATAGCCGCGAGTATCGCCTCACGGATGGCGTTGACCTGCTTCGTCGCGCAGGCATTGAGGTGCAGTATCTTCCCACAGAAAACAAAGAAAAATAACACATGAACCCTGACACCAAGCATCGCTTTACGCCGCTTCTCATTGCCATCGGCACCATAGCAGGCATATTCATCGGCTCGTTCTATTCGAGTCACTTCTCGGGCGGTCGCATCAACATTATCAATACGGGCTCGAACAAGGTGGGTTACCTCCTACAGCTCATCGACAATATTTACGTCGATACGGTCGACATGAACTCACTCGTCGAGGATGCTATGCCGTTGATACTTAGTGAGCTCGATCCGCACTCAAGCTACTTTGGCCCCAAAGACGCTGAGGAAGCCAACGAGAGCCTGAAGGGCAGTTTCAGTGGCATCGGCGTTCAGTTCACGATGGAGCAGGACACCGTCAACGTCATGTCCGTCATCCATTCTGGCCCTGCCGAGAAGGTGGGCATTTTGGCTGGAGACCGCATCGTGACTTCCGATACAACATCGCTCGTCGGTATGGAGAGCGAGGACGTTATGAAGCATCTAAAAGGCGAGAAAGGCTCAAAGGTCAAGCTTGGCATCAAGCGTCATGGCATAAAAGACTTGCAATACTTTACCGTTGTTCGTGGCGACATACCTGTGGTCAGCGTCGATGCCTATTACATGATGGGCGACAAGACTGGTTACATTCGTGTCAAGAACTTTGGAGAGCAGACGTATGCCGAGATGCTCGTTGCCCTTGCTGACCTCAATATGGAAGGCATGAAGCAGCTCATCATCGACCTTCGAGGCAATCAGGGCGGCTACATGCACATCGCCATTCAGATGGTCAACGAATTCCTTCCGTCGGGCAAGCTGATTGTCTATACAGAAGGCCGCAAGAGTCCTCGCGAAGAGTTTTGCAGCGATGGTCGAGGCACATTCCAGAAGTTGCCGCTTGTAGTGCTTGTGGATGAGGGAAGCGCGAGTGCTAGCGAGATATTCGCAGGTGCTATTCAGGACAACGACCGAGGCACGATTATCGGCCGTCGCACCTTTGGCAAAGGTCTTGTTCAGCAACCGAAGGAGTTCCGGGACGGTAGTGTGGTCCGCCTGACCGTTGCCCGTTACTATACGCCAAGCGGCCGTTGCATCCAGAAACCTTACGAGAAAGGTCACGGAGAGGAATACGACAACGAATTGATTGCACGCTACGAGCGAGGCGAGTTCTTCTCGCAAGACAGCATCCACAACGAAGGCGAGCAATTCCAGACAAGCATTGGCCGCATCGTTTATGGCGGAGGCGGCATCACGCCCGACATCTTTGTGCCTGAGGACACGACGGGCATGACGTCCTACTACCGCGAGGCTTTCCTGACAGGACTTATCCGACAGTTTGCCTTCGCCTATTCCGATGAGAACCGCGCCAAGCTAACAGCCTTGAAAACGGCAGACAGGATGGAGCAATACCTCAAGCGCGAGAACCTGCTTGAGAAGTTCGCTCAGTTTGCCGAGAAGCGTCAGTTGCGCCGCCGCAATCTCATGCTGCAGAAGAGCCGTCGCCTCTTCGAACGCAACATCTACGGCAACATAATATATAATGTAGGCGAGATGAAGGACTACCTGCAGTTCCTCGGCAAGGACGACCCCGTCGTCATCAAAGCCCAAGAGATACTCGACAAGGGGCTGTCCTTCCCCGTGAAAGTGGAAGAGACGAAGAAGGACGGTTCGAAAGAAGCGCGCCTGTATTCTTCCGAATCCTTCTATCTTCATCAGGCAATTGTCAGAGTCTATAGAAGTTAACCATGAATCATAAAATACTAGAGGGCGGCACTAACGTCGTCATTTGCACACATGTTAACCCCGACGGTGACGCCATCGGCAGTTCACTTGCGCTGAAGCACTACCTCGAAAGGAAGGGCAAGCAAGCAACGGTCGTTGTGCCCAATGTCTTTCCCGACTTCCTTACATGGCTGCCAGGAGCCGACACAATCCTCATCTATACCAAACATCAGGAGCAGATAAGGGCAGTCCTCGATGCCGCCGACCTCGTCATCGTTTGCGACCTCAACCAGCCCAACAGGCTTGGAGGCATGGAGGAAGTCGTGATGCAAAACTCTGCACCACGCATCCTCATCGACCATCACCTCGACCCAAATACAGAGTTCTGCGAAACCATCATCTCCGAACCGGCAATGTGTGCGGCAGGCGAAGTCATCTGCCACCTTCTCAGTCAAAACGGCGAGATTGACAACATCTCCGAGAACGAAGCCATCTGCCTCTACTGCGCCATGATGTGCGACACGGGAGCCTTCTCGTTCAACTCCAACCGCCCTGTCATCTTCGAGCACATCAGCCACCTCCTGGCTCGTGGCATCGATAAAGACCAAATCTACCGAAACGTTTTCTGGACAGCTTCCGAAGCGCGACTCCGACTGCAAGGTTACCTGCTTTATGTTAACATGAAGGTGCTTCACGAACGCCACACAGCCATCATGACGCTAACCAACGAGGAACGACGTCGCTTCAAGGTAAAGAACGGCGATACAGAAGGCATCGTAAACATCCCCCTCACCATGCTTGGCACGCGGCTCAGCATCTTCATCAACGAAGACACTGAACATCCGGGCATCATGAAGCTGAGCCTTCGCAGCGTTGGCGACTTCCCCTGCGACCAGATGGCATCGCGCTTCTTCAACGGAGGCGGTCACAAAAATGCCAGCGGCGGAAAGCTCCAATGCTCGATGGAAGAGGCCTTGGAGAAAGTCAAAGCAGCCATCGAGGCCTATGCCGACCAGCTGAAAGATTAACCCACGCGTGCCTAAATCGCAAACACAACGTGCTAAGTTGCCCAACTCAGCGTGGTGTGTTTACAAACTCAGCGTGGTGTGATTTCAAACGCCGCGTGCGGGGATTGCCATTTCCGCGTGCGGGGATTGCCATCGCCGCACGCGGCGTTTAAATTCCCCCTGCAGGGCGAAAATAAGATCAACTCTCTTTGCAAACATCCACGCCCGCTTTTTATCACAATTCGTATTTTTCTTCAATCTTCTTTCTCCATTTCCCTTTTTTTTCGTAAATTTGCACCCAGAAATATCGACTATCGGATGAAGAAGACACTCTTTATATTGCTTGCGATTTGCAGTTTATTGCTTACGATTGCATCTTGCAGCGACGGCGAAACTTATGCCGAGCAGAAGAACAAGGAATACAAGGCAATCCAGTCGTTCCTTGAACGAGACATCGTAATCAGAGACAAAGACGGTAACCTTGTCTGCAACGTGGGCAAGATAACGCCTATCAGCGAGGAAGACTTCATCAATCAGGACTACACGACCAACCTCGAGAAGAACGAATACGTCCTGTTCGGTAATTCTGGCGTCTATATGCAGATTGTGCGCAAAGGAACTGGCGAGAAGCTGGAGCGTGGCAAGACGGCTCGCGTCATCTGCCGCTTCATCGAGTTCAACATTTTGGGCGACAGCATTCAGCTCCGCAACGATGTCAACTTCTGGCATTCAAGTCCCGACATCATCAAGGTTTCGAACAACTATGGCAGTTTCTCGGCCGACTTCGACACGGAAATCAATGGTGGTGGCGCGATGTACAATCAGTACTCCAGCTTGAGTGTGCCAAGCGGTTGGCTTGTTCCCTTCCCTTACATCCATATCGGACGTCAGGACTCTGCTGAAGAAGGGATTGCAAAGGTGCGCCTCATCGTGCCGCATAGCGAGGGACAGGTCAGCGCCACGAGCAATGTCTATCCCTGCTTCTACGAGCTCACCTTCCAGAAGATGCGAGACTGAGGTGATATACATTCACATCCCCTTCTGCAAGTCACGCTGCATCTATTGCGACTTCTACTCCACCACGCTTGGGCAGGAGTTCATGAATTCCTATGTCGAGGCGTTGAAGCGAGAGATGCTTCTGCGCAGACAATATATAAAAGGTTCGCGCGTACATACTATATATATAGGAGGCGGAACCCCAAGCTTGCTGCCGGCCAACCTGCTTCACGAACTCTTCGATGCAATCCAGCGCCTGTGGACACTCGACGAAAATGCAGAAGTGACGATTGAGGCAAACCCCGATGATGTAACTGCAGAATGGCTGAAATGTCTCGAAGGAACGCCTGTCAACCGCATCAGCATGGGAGCACAAACGTTCTGCGACCGCTTGCTCTCCTTCATAGGACGTCGGCACAATGCCCGGCAAACAATTGATGCCGTGAAAGCCTGTAAGGAATCGGGCATCGAGAACATCAGCCTCGACCTTATCTATGGCTTGCCCGGACAAACCCTCGAGGATTGGCAAAGGGATGTGGAGCAAGCACTGAGTCTCGACATCAAGCATCTCAGCGCCTACGCCCTTTCCTTTGAAGAAGGCACGAAGCTCGACAGAATGCTCCAGCAAGGGCTTGTCGAAGAAACCGAGGAAGAGCTTTCGCGAAAGATGTACAACTATCTAATGAAGGCAACAAGCGAGGCAAACTTCCTTCATTACGAAATCTCAAACTTTGCTCTACCTGGCTTTCATTCGCGACATAACAGCAGCTACTGGGAAGGAAAGCCTTACCTGGGACTTGGTGCAGGAGCTCATTCCTACGACGGACAGCGTTCACGTCGAGCCAACTTGCCCGACATCAAGGCATATATCGCAGCAAAAGATGATGTGCCGAATGAAACAGAACTGCTCACCGATGAAGCTCTTTACAACGAATTCATCATGACTCGCCTTCGAACAAGAAAAGGCATTCCCCTGAACGAGCTCTCCGAAGAAGATCGCCTTTATTGTCTCTCCTTTGCTGAACCACACCTGAAACACAAGCTTTTATCCATTCAAAACGAACACCTTTGTCTCACCAAAGAAGGCATTTTCACCTCCAACGATATCATAAGCGACCTGATGAAATAGGACTTTATGTTGTTTAACATATTTATCTTCGCTTGTCATTACAGCAAATAATAGTAACTTTACGCCCGAAATTCTGTATTAATCAACAAAACAATAATTGTCATGAAGACTTACAAAACTAATGAAATCAAAAACGTTGCCATCCTTGGCAACGATGGATCCGGCAAGACGACCTTGACTGAAACCATGCTCTACGATGCTGGAATTATCAGGCGCCGCGGAAGAGTCAGTCAGCACACTACCGTCAGCGACTACTTCCCCGTAGAGCACGAATACGGCTATTCTGTCTTCTCTACTGTTTGCCATGTAGAATGGAACGGCAAGAAGATTAACTTCATCGACTGCCCAGGCAGTGATGACTTTGCTGGTGGTGCAATTACGGCACTCAACGTGACCGACACAGCTGTCATCCTGATAGGAGGTTCAGCAGGTGTGGAGGTTGGCACTCAGAACCACTTCCGCTACACAGAGAAATTGGAGAAGCCCGTCATCTTCCTTGTCAACCGACTCGACGACGAGAACCTCGACTTCGACCAACTCTTGGAACAACTCACAAGCATTTATGGCTCGAAGGTTGTGCCCATCCAGTATCCCGTTGAATGCGGCCCGAACTTCAACGCCATCATCGACGTCCTCCTGATGAAGAAGTATTCATGGGGACCCGAAGGAGGCGAACCAAAGGTAGAGGATATTCCTGCCGACCAACTCGATAAGGCCACAGAGATGCACAAGGCACTCATCGAGGCAGCTGCCGAACATGATGAAAGCCTGATGGAGAAGTTCTTCGAGAGCGAAGACCTGACTGAAGATGAAATGCGCGAAGGTATCCGCAAGGGTCTCGCTAGCCGCGGGATGTTCCCCGTTGCCTGCGTCAATGCAGTTACCGACATGGGCGTCCGCCGCTTCATGGAGTTCCTTGGCAACGTCGTTCCGTTCGTTGATGAAATGCCAAAGGTTAAGAACAGCAAGGGCGAAGAAATTGCTCCAAATGCTGCTGGCCCAACAAGCCTCTTCTTCTTCAAGACTGCTATGGAACCACACATCGGCGAAGTTCAGTACTTCAAAGTAATGAGTGGTACCGTTAAGGAAGGCGACGACCTAACGAATGCCGACCGCGGCAGCAAGGAGCGCATCGCCCAGTTATTCGCTTGCGCAGGTGCAAACCGCATCAAGGTGGAGCAAATCGAGGCTGGTGACATCGGTTGCAGCGTGAAGCTCAAGGACGTCAAGACTGGCAACACGCTGAACGGCAAGGACTGCGACAACCAGTTCAACTTCATCAAATTCCCCAATGCAAAATACTCTCGCGCCATCCGTGCCCTTAATGAGAGCGAGACCGAGAAGATGATGAACGCTCTGCAGAAGATGCGTGAGGAAGACCCGACATGGCAGATCGAGCAGAGCAAGGAGCTTCGCCAGATTCTTGTTCACGGTCAGGGCGAATTCCACCTCCGCACACTCAAGTGGCGCATGGAAAACAACGATAAGATTCAGATTGCCTTTGATGAACCAAGAATTCCTTATCGCGAGACCATCACAAAGGCAGCTCGTGCCGACTATCGTCACAAAAAGCAATCTGGTGGTGCTGGTCAGTTTGGTGAAGTACATCTCATCGTTGAGCCGTACGTTGAAGGCACTCCCACACAGGAAGTATACCGCTTCGGTGGCCAGGAGTTCCGCATCAATGCGAAGAGCGAGGAAACCATCGATCTGGAATGGGGCGGCAAGCTCGTCTTCATCAACAGCGTCGTTGGTGGTGCCATCGATGCACGCTTCATGCCCGCTATTCTGAAGGGTATCATGCAGCGCATGGAACAAGGTCCTTTGACAGGTTGCTATGCCCGCGACGTTCGCGTCATCGTTTATGATGGTAAGATGCACCCCGTTGACTCTAACGAACTTTCCTTCATGCTTGCAGGTCGTCAGGCATTCGCACAAGCTTTCAAGGAAGCAGGTCCAAAAATCCTTGAGCCTATCTACGACGTAGAGGTTCTCGTTCCAAGCGACAAGATGGGTGACGTGATGAGTGACCTGCAGGGACGCCGCGCCATGATTATGGGTATGAGCAGCGAAAGCGGTTACGAGAAGCTGACAGCAAAGGCTCCCCTAAAGGAGATGGCAAGCTACAGCACTGCTTTGAGCAGCTTGACTGGTGGCCGCGCAAGCTTCAACACGAAATTCTCAAGCTATGAACTCGTGCCTGCTGACGTTCAGCAGAAGCTCATAGCAGAGTATCAGGCGACCCTTAAGGAAGACTAATTAACGGAAAGGCAACTTAAAAAAGCCCAAACCCTTAAATAAGTTAAACGTCAGTGCGAAAGTGCTGGCGTTTTTCTTTATCTTTTAACATAAAGCAATACATTTGCCGTATGAAACGGAGCTACATTTGGCTAATCTGCCTAGTTGTCTGCATAGCATTCGTCGCTTTGCTTTTCTTGCAGGGACGCTATGCAAAAGAGATGATTAGGATGCGCGAAGAGCAATTCAGCGAAAATGTCTTGCGCAGCCTCGATCAGGCATCGCGCGAATTGGAGAAAGTCGAAACCTACCGCTACCTCCAGAAAGTGCTCAACGAGCATAATGGGGGGAATGGGAGGACAATCTTTCCTGACAGTTTCCGCGTCGCCGACCACATGCTGCCCTTCGACACCCTTTCCTCCGGCACAGGCAACATGTCGCTCGGTTCGCTCACAATAAGCAAGTACAACAAGGTTGCAGAAACCATTAGCAACCTGCAGAAACAAGCCCGCGAGGCGTACATCTACGAGCAGGGCGTGCTTGACGAAGTAATCTTTGGCGTGATGTACAGAGCCAGCGAGCAAAGGTTCCAAGATCGACTCAATCCTGCAGTCCTTGACGGATGCTTAAGAAATGCCTTGCAAGCCAACGGCATCACGCTGCCCTTCCACTTCATTGTCTATACAAGCGACGGAAGAGAGGTATATCGATGCGAAGACTATACTGAAGAAGGCAACAACCCAAGCTATCATCAACCACTCTTCCGCAGCGACCCGATGGGACAGATGGGCGAAGTCGTCATTCACTTCCCCGATCAAGCAAGCTACATCAGAGGTGTCGCAAGCTATGTAGCTCCCGCAATGGTCTTCACCGTCATCCTGCTTATCACGTCGCTCGTCACCATCTATCTCGTCGTCCGACAAAAGCGCATCAGCGAAATGAAAAACGACTTCGTGCACAACATGACGCACGAGTTCAAGACGCCTATCTCCACCATCTCCATTGCTGCACAAATGCTTGCGGACAAGTCCGTGAACAAGAGCCAGGAGACTTACGAACGATTGGGTGGCGTCATCACGAGCGAGACACGACGCCTGCGCTATCAAGTAGAGAAAGTTCTGCAGATGAGCCTCTTCGACAACAACAACATTGCACTGAAGATGCAGGAGCTCGACGCGAACGAGATAACGGAAAACGTCGTCGATACCTTCTCGCTCAAGGTGACACAAATTGGCGGCACGCTCGACATGAAGCTCGAAGCCTACAACCCCTTCATCAATGCCGACGAGATGCACTTCACAAACGTCATCTTCAACCTGCTCGACAACGCTTTCAAGTATCGCAGAGAAGACGAGCCGCTTGCCATCGAGGTTCACACCTACAATCAGAGCGAGACGCACTTCTGCATCAGCATTTCCGACAACGGCATCGGCATCGGGAAAGACAACCTCAAACGCATCTTCGACAAGTTCTATCGTGTTCACACAGGCGACCAGCACAACGTCAAAGGCTTCGGACTTGGCTTGGCTTACGTACAGAAAATGGTTGAACTTCATCACGGAACCATCAAGGCAAGCAGCGAACTCGGCAAAGGAACTAAATTCACTATAACAATACCTCTATCGGAGTAATTAACGATTAATAAACCCAAAACTATGGAACAGAAACTGCACATTTTGCTTTGCGAGGACGAAGAGAGCCTCGGAATGCTTGTACGCGAGTACCTCGAAGCTAAAGGTTACGATGCTGAACTCTTCCTCGACGGCGAGGCAGGATATCGTGCCTTCATGAAAAGAAAGTTCGATATGTGTTTGCTCGACGTGATGATGCCAAAGATGGACGGATTCGCTTTGGCAAAGGAAATCCGTCTGGTCAACACAGAGATCCCCATCATTTTCCTTACGGCAAAGAACTTGAAGGAAGACATCCTCGAAGGTTTCAAGCTTGGAGCCGACGACTACCTGACCAAGCCCTTCTCCATGGACGAACTCGTCTATCGCATGGAAGCAATCCTGCGCCGCGTCAAGAGCAAGGAGCAGAAGAACCTGACACGTTTCCAGCTCGGCAAGTTCATCTTCGACACACAACGTCAGGTGCTTCTTCTTGGCGAAGAACAAACGAAGCTCACCACGAAGGAATGCGAGCTGCTCACCCTGCTCTGCGTTCACGTCAACGATGTCCTCGAGCGCGACCTTGCTCTCAAGACAATTTGGATGGACGACAACTACTTCAACGCTCGAAGCATGGACGTATACATCACCAAGCTCCGCAAGCTCTTGAAAGCCGATCCAGACATCGAAATCAACAACGTGCACGGCCGCGGCTATCGTCTCATCGTGCCGAATCTGATGCAAGGGCAGGAATAGTTCGTTATAGATACATGTATGTATAATTATAGATACATGTATGTATAATTAAATGTACATGTATGTATAATGAAACCCGCATGCGGTGTTGAGCAAGCCGAAGTGTTAAGTCTGCAAAAACGACGCTTCGAAGTAAATAACATGGCACTTCGAAACAAATAACACGGCGCTTCGAAACAAATAACACGGCGCTTCGAAACGGCAGGCACAACGCATCGAAGCAATAAAAGAACCGCCTTGAAGAGCATTTTCTTCGAGGCGGTTCGATATAAAATCTTATCGGATAATCTAGTTTCCCTTATTCCTTAATATCAGAATACGTAGCCTACGGTTATCAGGAAGTTGTGTGCCGTAGAAACCTTCTCATCGCAGTTCGTACCAATGTTGGGCAGATTGCCGCCTTCTGCAGTTGTCTTCGAAGTCAACTCAGGTGAGCTCTTGTGACCTGCGAAGGGAAGCAAGTCGTACATATAGCTGAGGCCAAACGTGTAATTCTTATAGAATGCATTCACGCCAAGCTGAACGCCGGGCTGCATGATAGTGCCCTTATGAGGCTTGTGCTCCCACCAGCCACCATTTCTGTCGTCCGTCATCAGCGTCTTGTTCACACGCTCAACGGGACGCTCGTTCACAGCTACTCCATTGAGATAGTCCGTAGTGTATGTCGTCTCCCATCGGTTGCAAACAGCATTGAAGCGGAAATAAAGGCCTGCATAAGGAGCCAGCGTAAGGTCTTCCACGTTAAAGGCATTGCGGAACTGATAGCTGACACTTACGGGAACCGTGACTGAGAACGCCTGAATGCGATAGTGGCGCTTCGTGTATTCGCCTTCGCCAGAGCTGCCCGGTTCATTGTGGTAAGTGTAGATGCTGTCGCCCTTGCTACGACCGGTGTGATAAGTGAACATCGCGCCAATCTCGAAGTAAATAGGATACTTCTTGGCGATCTTGAAGTCACCCATCCAACCGAAACCTATGCCCTTAAGGAAATAGTTGTTGTAGTCGGGTGAAAGGCCGAAGTTCGTGTACTTGACATTAGTACCCATGAAGCCCAACTGAACGCGCTGGAAGAACTTCTTTTCGATAGGAGTCTTGGGAACGAAGACATCTTCTACTTCCTCTTCACCTGCGACCTCTTCAGTCAAGTCCTCGTCTTGCGCAAACGCTCCGAGAGAGAAACACAGCAGCAGCGCTGCAGGCATGAATTTCATCAGTTTCATAAAGTGTGTGTATTAGTTTTTGTTATTTCTTCGTGCAAAGATACACTTTTATATTATAACTTCCAAACATTTTTTGCATAAAATTAACATTGCAGATAAAAAAGGCATTCAAGATGCAGTTTTTTCCGTCGCATCCGCTCTTTTCATCTCGATTACCTGTGAGCAGTATTCAATGACGGCAGGACGATGGGTGACGCAAATGATGGTCTGTCCTGCTTCGCGATTGCTGAGATTCCTCAAGAGCTGCTGTTCGGTTTGCATATCGAGGGCACTCGTTGCTTCGTCAAGCAAGAGGACTGAGCCTTTGCGCAGTAGGGCTCGGGCTATGGCGATACGCTGTGCCTGACCTTCGCTCAAGCCTGCCCCAAGCTCACCGCACACGGTATCGAGTCCATCGGGACGATTCATGACGAAACCCGCGCAAGCTGTCTCGAGAACTTCACGCATCTCCTGTTCAGTAGCGTCAGGGTTGCCAAGCAGAAGATTGTCGCGAATCGTTCCGCTGAAAAGGGTGTTGCCTTGAGGCACATAAACGAGGTTGCATCGTGTTCTGGGAGAAGCCTTCTCAGTCCTCGCCTCGTCATACATCTCGACCTGCCCTTCTGTTGGCCTGAGCAAAGCAAGGATGAGACGAATAAGAGTGGTCTTTCCCGCTCCTGTCTCGCCAAGGATGGCAGTTGTAGTGCCTTTCGGGAAGTCGCAAGAGAAGTGCGAAAGGATGGCCCGACCGCCTTCCTTGTAATAGAAGCTGACATCTTTGAGCCGCACACCAGCACCATCCGGGAACGTGATGGGATTGGCGTCGTCTTCGAGCGGATGGTCTTCAAGTTCCATGAGACGTTCGCTTGCAGTCAGGGTGCTGATGAGGACAGGAATGAAGCGCGTCATATCGCGGAACGGTCCTTGTATCTGCCCAACAAGCTGAATGAAGGAAATCATCATGCCATAAGTGATGGTGCCTTCCTGCAAGCTGTTGACGCCCCAAAGGAAGGTGACGAGATAACCTGTACCGAAGCCAATGCTAAGCAATGTGGAAGAGGAACTACTGAAGACGGCACGATGACGGACATGACGGCGAAGCTCACGTTGTGTCTGCTCCAGCTTCTCAATCATTGTACCCACACGCTCCAGCGTCTTTAGGATGGCACGATGCTGAATGCTTTCCTGAAGTATGCTCTGCACACGGCTCTCTGTAGAACGGATGTCGCGGGTAATGGCTCGCATTTTGCGCACATACACCTTACTTAATATAAGGAAACAGGGCACAATGCAAACGATGAGACATGCAAGCCGAGCATCCATATGAAAGAGGTAGAAGAAGGCTCCGACGAAACGATACGACACTTCGAGCATTGCCGGCACAGTCTCCGTAATACAAGAAGTCAGGTCACGAACGTCTCGCTCTATTCTGTTCAGTGTGTCGCCGCTATGTCGGTCTTCCTGCCCGTTCCATTCGCTCCGCAGGAGATGCGTAAAAAGACGCTTTTGCAGGATGTTCTGCGAACGTACGCCAAGCAATGCACCGACCCATTTGCGGGCAAAGCCCAACAGAATCTTGCTTAACATAATGCCAGCAAGAGTATAAGCCGCAACGCGAAGACTGCCTTCTGCTCGGTTCGTGGCTATGTCTATCGTCCACTTCGTAGCATAGATAAAGGCGAAGTCGAGGGTAACGGACATAATGCCGATGAGGGCATTGAGCGCCGCTTGCAAACGCAATCCTCGAGAGGAACGCCACAGCCAAGAAGTCAGGTCGCGAATGGATGTCGTCATAATGCTAACGGTTTCTTGTGTCGCTGCCCCAAAGAAGCTTGCTTCGTAAAGTATGCAGGAAGGACGTCTCGGGTCGTTTCAGCACAAGAACTTGATAGGGAGCCTTACGGATGGTGAGCTCAACTGTCTCTTGGCACGACTCGCTTCGTCCGTCAATGGCAACAAGAAAGTTGTGGCTGCGACTCTCGACGGTCAACGTTATCGTGATGTCGTCGGGAAGCATCAACGGGCGGACGGTCAGTCCGTGAGGCGCGACAGGCACAAGTCCGATGTTCTGGCTTCCTGGCAACATGACAGGACCGCCAACGCTCAAGGCATAACCCGTGCTGCCGGTCGGGGTGTTGACGATAAGTCCGTCGGCTTGATAGGTGGTAAGGTATTCGCCATCGAGGTCAACGCGAATGCTTATCATGCTGCTATTGTCGCGCTTCAGGACAGCCACCTCATTGAGGGCAAAAGGATAGCCTTGCATCTTCCCTTCTGAACTCTCGACCTGAAGGACATTAAGGCGTTCCGTACGAAGTCCTCCGGCAATATATCTGTCGAGTGTTAGAGCAATGTCGTCGAGGGAAAAGTCTGCAAGGAAACCCAAGCGACCGGTATTGATGCCAAGGATGGGAATTTGCTTCTCTCCTACCCGCATTGCAGTCGTAAGGAACGTACCGTCGCCACCCATGCTAACCGCAAAATCGGCTTCGGAAACATCGTCCGTAACAATGATGTCGTGGGCGGTCAATGCGTCGAAAAGTTTATCTGCATCGCACGGCTTCTGCTTGAAAGTATTCCAGAAGATTGCACAACTTTTTGCCTTTTCCATAAATAAATTCGCTTTAGGGTGGCAAAGTTAGGAAAAAATCCTTAACTTTGCAACACAGTAACCCCTAATAAATATAAAAGGTATGATTTATGTCTTTTTAGCTACCGGTTTCGAGGATATCGAAGCCATTGCACCGGTCGATATCATGCGTCGTGCCGGATTGAAGGTGCAGACAGTTTCCATTACAGGCGAACGCGTTGTTATGAGCGCTCACGGCGTTGGCATTACCAGCGATATCCTGCTCCAAGAGGTTGATTTTGGGAAAGCAGAGATGCTTGTCTTACCCGGTGGACTACCCGGTTCTACAAATCTCGATGCATGCCAACCTCTGACGAGAGCCATCAAGCAACATTTCGAGACAGGCGGTGCCATTGCTGCCATTTGTGCCGCTCCGCTCGTGTTCGGGCATCTGGGTTTGCTCAAAGGACGTCTAGCCACTTGCTATCCGGGCGTTGATCCCGAGCTAAGAGGGGCCAACTACACTGCCGCAATCGTTGAGCAAGACGGCAACATCATCACAGGAAAAGGCCCGGCAGCCGCTTTCGAGTTCGGCTACACCATCGTCGATTACTTCCTAGGCGAAGGTGCTTCCCTGCCTTTGCGTCAAGGCATGATATATAAAGAATTGACTGAAAAGTGAACAAATACGTTATCATCGTTGCAGGTGGCAAAGGACTTCGTATGGGCGGAGACGTGCCAAAGCAGTTTCTGCCAATTGGCGGGAAACCTGTATTGATGCACACCATCGAGGCATTCCGTCGGGCGTTCGATGTCGAGATTGTGCTTGTATTGCCTGCCGAGCAACATGCCTACTGGCAAAAGCTTTGCAAAGACTACAGTTTCCTTTCGCCGGAACTGATTGCTACTGGTGGCGAAACGCGCTTCCACAGTGTCAAGAACGGCTTGGCACTTCTTCCAGATAATGAGGATGCAGTGGTTGGCGTGCACGATGGCGTGCGTCCTTTCGTTTCGAGAGAAACCATACAACGTTGCTTTGCAGCGGCAAGCGAAGGAAAAGCCGTTGTGCCGGTCGTGCCAGTCGTCGAGACAGTTCGGCAAATCCTTCCAGACGGCAAGAGCATCACGCGACCTCGCGACGATTATCGTCTTGTTCAGACGCCACAAACC
Source organism: uncultured Bacteroidales bacterium (assembly GCA_902778625.1). Lineage (GTDB taxonomy): Bacteria > Bacteroidota > Bacteroidia > Bacteroidales > Bacteroidaceae > Physcousia. Next base: position 65,937 of record CACYYM010000019.1, on the reverse strand, counting down.
TTCCCGCTTGCCTTGCTGAAGGAAGCCTACCGACAACCTTATTCGGAATTCTTCACCGACGATGCCTCTGTCGTCGAAGCCTTTGGGAAGGAAATAACAATGGTTGAGGGAAACCGCGAAAACATCAAACTCACCACGCAAAGCGACCTGAAATTATGTAATATGTAAGATGTAAGAAGGAAGATGTACGATGAGTTGAGCACTCCTATCAATTACCTTCCAGGCATCGGGCCATCGAGGGCGAAGTTGTTGGAAGCCGAACTGGGCATCAAGACCTGGCGCGACCTTCTGTACACCTTTCCATACAAGCACATCGACCGCAGCCGTCTATACAAAATCAGCGAACTGACGACCGACATGCCTTTCGTGCAAGTCAAGGGACAGTTCCTCAGCTTCGAAGAGGCAGGGCAAGGGCGGAAGCATCGTCTAACTGGGCATTTCTGGGATGGCGACATGTTCCTCGACGTTACGTGGTTTCATGGCATCAAATACATAAAGCAGAGTGTAAAGGTACGCAAGGACTATATCCTTTTCGGCCGTCCGGGCTTATATGGAGGGCGATTGAGCGTCATTCATCCAGACCTCGACAAACCCGAATCGATGACGCTCAGTAAAATGAGCATGCAGCCCTATTACTCCACGACGGAGCGCATGAAGAAGGCAGGCATGACGTCGCGCTCGCTGGAAAACTTCACGAGTTCCCTCTTCTGCAAACTCGCCTTCACAATTCCTGAAACGCTGCCGCAGTATCTCACTGAACGGCTGCATCTTATGCCACTTGATAAAGCACTTCGAGCTGCACACTATCCAAGCACAGCCGACGAGCTTGCTGCTGCCAACATGCGGCTGAAATTCGAGGAATTGTTCTTCATCCAGCTCGTCATCATGTCCTATGCCCGCAAGCGACAACAGGAACGCGTGGGACAACGCTTCACGCGTGTCGGCGAGGCATTCAACACTTTCTTCCACAAGTACTTGCCATTTCCGCTGACGGAAGCACAGAAACGTGTCATCCGCGAGATGCATGCCGACATGAAGAGCGGCCGGCAGATGAACAGACTGCTGCAAGGGGACGTCGGCAGCGGCAAGACGCTCGTAGCACTCATGGTGATGCTCATTGCCATCGACAACGGCTGCCAAACCTGCATCATGGCACCGACAGAGATACTTGCCGAGCAGCACTTGCAAACGTTCCGTAACTTCCTGAAAAATATGCCTGTTCGTGTCGAGTTATTAACGGGGAACATTAAGGGGAAAAAACGTGCCGCAATCGAAGTCGGACTGCTCAACGGCAGCATAGACATCCTTATTGGGACGCACGCAGTCATCGAGGACAATGTGCAGTTCCGCAACCTTGGCTTGGTCATCATTGACGAACAGCATCGCTTCGGTGTGGCACAAAGAGCGAAGTTGTGGAGCAAGAGCGAGGTGTCCCCTCACGTCCTCGTCATGACAGCCACGCCCATTCCACGCACACTTGCCATGACGGTTTACGGCGACCTCGACGTCTCTGTTATCGACGAACTCCCACCCGGTCGCAAGCCTGTACGCACGATACACATTTATGACAACCAGCCCGAGCAGCTCTATCGCGGCGTCGTTCGCGAGATTGAGGCGGGGCATCAGGTATATTTCGTCTATCCGCTCGTGAAGGAAAGCGAAAAGCTCGACCTGAAGAACGTACAGGATGAGTTCGTGCACCTCAAAGAGGTGTTCCCGCAGTACAAAATCAGCATGGTGCACGGCAAGATGAAACCAAGCGAAAAGGACGAAGAGATGCAGAAGTTCGTATCGGGCGAAACGCAGATATTGGTAGCGACCACCGTCATCGAGGTGGGCGTGAACGTGCCGAACGCTTCGGTGATGATCATACAGAACGCCGAACGGTTCGGGCTTTCGCAGTTACATCAATTGAGAGGAAGAGTGGGCAGGGGCGCAGAGCAGTCGTATTGCATCCTTGTCTCGAACTTCAAGCTCTCCGCCGAGACGCGCAAACGCCTGCAAATCATGACGGAAACGAACGATGGTTTCGAGATTGCAGAAGCCGACCTGAAACTACGCGGTCCAGGCGATTTGGAGGGGACGCAACAAAGCGGAATCGCCTTTAATCTAAGACTTGCCAACCTCGGTCGCGACGGCCAATTGGTACAGCTCGCACGCGACACGGCTACGTTTGTGCTCGATGCCGACCCCGAACTTGCAGCTACCGACAATGCATTGCTTCGCCGCCACCTACAAGAGCTCAGAAAAGAGCATCGCGACTGGAGCCAAATCTCATAATTTCCCAATTTACAAAATGTAAGCAAAAACGCCGTTGTGCTTACATGCGCAATTTCAGCAATCGTCCCAGAATCGGTTCAAATGCTCTCACCTAAGGTTTGAGACGTTTTTCTGTTTTGACGCGCCGAGAAAGCGAGAACTTTGTAACCAACTGATTCACAGGCGACTTTTTTCTCCTCAAATTACAGACCAAGAACCGCAAACCGTAAAATTGCCATCCCGACATTGCAAAACAGGCCATTATATTGCTTTTTTGCACACTTTTCTACGTATGGAATCTACACATTTCCGCAGGCGAAAAATCAAACGCCGCACGCGAGGATTGCAATTTCCGCGTGCGGCGTTTGGAAGCCTCGCCTACAGTGATGACAAACTCGACGTTTTCAGACACATTTTTCGCCACTTCGAAACGTGTGCAATAATAGCAAAAAGGAAGTAAAACGCCACCCCTCCCGACAAATTGACAATTTCATAAATTAACAATTTCACATACCCTATGCAAAAATTTTCAATCTTCTATTTTGAATTTTGAATTGTTTATTGTACCTTTGCAGTGCTTTTCAATAAACACAAAAACCAATCAAATCAAAAACTCATCAAGACATGAAGATTTCACGCATTGAACATCTGGGCATCGCGGTGCAGAGCATCGACGAGGTACTGCCCTACTTCCGCGACGTCCTCGGACTGGAAGTGTACAAAACTGAAGTTGTAGAAGACCAGAAGGTCAAGACCGCTTTTCTGAAAGTCGGCGAGGTGAAACTCGAACTCCTCGAGCCCACATGCCCCGAAAGCACCGTTCAGAAGTTCCTCGACAACGGCGGACGTGGCGTTCACCACGTTGCGTTCAAGGTGGAAGACGGCGTGAGCGAAGCACTCGCCATGTGCGACGAGAAGGGCATCCGTCTCATCGACAAGGCTCCCCGTAACGGTGCCGACGGCCTCCACATCGCCTTCCTGCACCCGAAGAGCACTTGTGGCATCCTGACCGAACTCTGTGAGGAATAATTGCAAACTCTTCCAAAACCTCTCCCAACCTAAGGAGAGGCTTTTTTTACCCTTAAACTAATATAGTCATGAAATCGAAACTTATCATATCCGTTCTGTTGCTCCTTGCTGCCCCCTTTACAGGCAGAGCAACGGGGTATCTCACGCCCGAGAACCAAACGATTTATCTGCGCCACATCATCGAGCAGACTAGCGACATGAAACAACGTGAAGCAGCCCTGAAGCTGATGGCAACCACTGGCACCTATCAGGCGCTCACCTTCGCCACTACACAACTCAAATACGAACCGCTGGCATACACAGCCGCACAGACGATTTGGACGATTCTCGCCGTTCATCCCGAGTACAACGGTACCGAGACGCGCCAGACGCTCCAGTCCATCCTGCCCCTGCTCAAACTTAGCCAAAGAAACGAAGCAAAGGCATGGCTCAAGGCTGCCGACAAGAACGAGGAAGGCTTCGTCTGCCTCTTCAACGGCAAAGACCTCGAAGGCTGGAAGGGCCTCGTCGAGAACCCGATTAAACGCGCCAAGATGAGCAGCGAAGAGCTCGCTCAAGCCCAAGCAAAAGCCGACGAACTGATGAAGAAGGACTGGATTGTCGAAAACGGCGAACTGGTTTACATCGGTCATGGCTGGGACAACCTCTGCACGGTCAAGGACTATGCCGATTTCGAATTGCTCGTCGACTGGCGTCTCGATCCGAACGGCAACGAGCCTGATGCTGGCGTTTATCTGCGTGGCGCACCACAAGTACAGATATGGGACATCCGTCGCACAAACGTTGGAGCTCAAGTCGGCTCAGGCGGTCTATACAACAACCAGAAGAACCCCAGCACACCGACAAGCGTCGAGGATAATAAGCTGGGCGAATGGAACACATTCCGCATCATCATGAAAGGCGAGAAAGTGACTGTCTTCCTGAATGGCGTAAAAGTGGTCGACGACGTTGTTCTCGAGAACTACTGGGACCGAAAACTGCCCATCTTCCCCAAAGAACAGATTGAAATGCAGGCTCACGGCAGCCGCTGCTACTTCAGAAACATTTACGTGAAGGAGTTGTAATTATCAAATTGTAAATTGTCTAATGAGAATCGTTTTCATGGGCACGCCCGACTTTGCGGTGCAGTCTCTCAAACGCCTTATTGAAGAGGGCTGCAATGTGGTCGGCGTCGTAACTATGCCCGACAAAGCCATCGGCCGCCACCACGACGTCTTGCAAAGCAGTCCAGTCAAGAAGTTTGCGCTCGAGAAAGGCATTCCTGTCCTGCAGCCTGAGAAACTTCGCGACGAAGCTTTCCTTGAAGAATTAAAGGCGTTGAAACCCGACTTGCAGATAGTTGTTGCATTCCGAATGCTCCCAGAAGTGGTGTGGGCTTTGCCACCGCTCGGCACTTTCAATCTGCACGCCGCCCTCCTACCCCAGTATCGAGGTGCAGCCCCTATCAACTGGGCAATTATCAACGGCGACAAAGAGACAGGCATCACGACGTTCTTCCTCGACGAACAAATCGATACGGGTCGCATCATCTTGCAGGAACGAACACCGATTGCCGAGGAAGATTGTGCCGAAGACATACACGACAAGCTCATGATTCAAGGTGCCGAGTTGGTCATAAAGACGGTTCGACTCATCGAAAGCGGTCAGGCAAAAGCCACCGACCAAAGCCAATTCATAACGGACGAACCCTTGCGACCAGCTCCCAAAATCTTCAAGAACACCTGCCAGATACGTTGGAATGAGCATACTGTCGAAAGCGCATACAACTTCATTCGAGGTCTCAGCCCCTACCCTGCTGCGTGGACACGCGTCGTTGCCAACGGCAAGGAAACAGAGATGAAAGTCTTTAAAACATCAAAAGGAGCAGGACTCTTGCAATTCTCATTCCCAGATGGTTATCTCTCAATTGATGAAGTACAGCTTGCAGGAAAGAAGCGCATGCCCGTTGCCGACTTGCTTCGCGGCACAAAGGTTGAAATAATAAGAGATTAAGTTAAAAGAAAAAAGAATATGAAACACAAACTCGTCGTTATAATATTGTCTGTCGTCTGTTGTCCTTTGTCTGCCCTTCATGCACAGACTCCCGTTTATCTCGACCCGTCGAAGGACATCGAAGCCCGTGTGGAAGATGCCCTAAAGCGAATGACGCTTGCCGAGAAAATTGACGTGATACATGCACAAAGCAAGTTCTCGAGTGCTGGCGTAAAGCGACTCGGAATGCCCGATTTTTGGACGGACGACGGACCTCACGGTGTGCGCCCTGATGTGCTTTGGGACGAATGGGAACAAGCTGGACAGACCAACGACTCCTGTGTCGCTTTCCCTGCCCTCACCTGTCTTGCAGCGACTTGGAACCCCGATGCAGCCAAGGCCTATGGTCACGCCTTGGGCGAAGAAGCTTTGTATCGCGGCAAAGGCATGATTCTAGGGCCAGGTGTAAACATCTACCGCACGCCTCTCGGAGGCCGCAACTTCGAGTACATGGGCGAAGACCCTTACCTGACATCCCAAATAGTTGTGCCTTACGTTCAAGGCTTGCAGAGCTGCGGCGTGGCGAGTTGCGTGAAACATTACTGCCTGAACAACGACGAGGAATATCGCCATCAAGTGAACGTCATCATCAGCGACCGAGCCTTGCACGAAATCTATCTGCCGGGCTTCGAGGCAGCAGTGAAGGAAGGCAAAGCGTGGGGAGTGATGGGCGCCTACAACCTCTATAAGGACGAGCACAACTGCCACAATCAGTACACGCTCAACAAGATACTGAAACATGACTGGGGCTTCGACGGCGTGCTCGTCAGCGATTGGGGCGGTGCTCACGACCTTGACCAAGCCGTCAAGAACGGGCTCGACATGGAGTTCGGCACTTGGACGGATGGTTTGACCATGGGCGCGACAAATGCTTACGACAACTACTTCCTCTCAAAGCAATATCAGAAGGCAATTCTCGAAGGCAAATACACTACAAAGGAACTCGACGAGAAGGTGCGCCGAGTGCTGCGTCTCTTTTTCCGGACGACGATGAACAAGCAGCGCCCCTACGGCTTCCTTTGCAGCGAAAGCCATTACGAAGTGGCGCAACGGGTTGCCGCTGAGGGAATCGTATTGCTGCAGAATGAAGGAAACGTCCTGCCCATTAAGCCACAAGGCAAGAAGATACTTGTGGTGGGCGAGAATGCCATCAAGATGATGACCGTCGGCGGCGGCTCAAGCTCGCTCAAGGCTCAGCACGAAATCAGTCCCCTGCAAGGTCTTCAGATGAGATTGGGTGCTCCAATCGACTATGCCCGAGGCTACGTTGGCGACGTTAGCGGCAACTACAACGGTGTCTCGACTGGTCAGGATCTGAAGGACGACCGAAGTCCAGAAGTCTTGATTGCCGAAGCCGTTGAGAAGGCAAAGACAGCGGACTACGTCATCATTTTCGGCGGACTGAACAAGAGCGACTATCAGGATTGCGAGGGCCACGACCGCAAGACGATGGACCTGCCCTACAATCAAGACAAGCTCATCACGGCCATTGCTGCCGTCAACAAGAACACCATCTACGTCAACATCAGCGGCAACGCCGTCAGTATGCCTTGGCGGAAGCAAGTGCCTGCCATCGTGCAGGGCTGGTTCCTCGGAAGCGAAGCTGGCATCGGGCTGGCCGACGTGCTACTCGGCAAGATCAATCCGAGTGGACACCTGCCCTTTACATGGTACGAGAACCTTGGTCAAGTCGGTGCCCACAGCTTTGGCGAAGCCGCTTTCCCAGGCATTTGGCGCGAGGGCAAAAAAGTAATAGACGAAGAGTACAAGGAAGGCATCTACGTCGGCTATCGCTGGACGGACAAGCACAAGCTGAAACCTACCTTCGCCTTCGGTCACGGACTGAGTTACACCACCTTCAAAGTAAGCAACCTCAAAGCTTTGGGCACTGTCACAGCCGATGGCAACATGACCTTTATGGTTGATGTCACAAACACTGGCAGCATAGAAGGCAGCGACGTTGTACAGCTCTACATAACTGATGTCAAAAGCAGCGTGGATCGTCCTGCTAAAGAGCTGAAAGCTTTCCAAAAGGTAACTCTCAAGCCTGGCGAAACGAAGTCCGTCACCCTAAAAACCGACAAGCGTGCCCTATCCTTCTGGGACGAAGCGAGCGAAAACTGGAAAGCCGAGCCTGGCGATTTTATCGCTCAAGCCGGCGATGCCAGCGACCGCCTAACCTGCAAAGCCAAGTTCACGCTGAAATAATACCTATTTCAAGCTAAAGGATTATATCCCAATGCCCGGAGCCAACAGTCTTGTGTCTGTTCGGTTTCAATGGATTGGTGAGAATGGCCTTGCAACCGACGGGGACATCTACGGACATCTTAATATTGCCATCCGAAAGGCGATTAGCTCGAAGAAGAACTGTGCCACGAGGATGCTCCTGAGAACATTCTACCCACCTTATACGCTCGGAAAGATGGGGACAGATATTGATGATTCGAGGCTCTGGGAAGTTGATGCCAGCAAGCCAAGAATAAAGCCAAGTCAGGCCTCCGCCAAACATGGGATGACAATGTGAATTGCCTCCATCCCACTGCTCCCAAGTCGTGGTAGCGCCTTGCTCTATCCAATGTCCGAACGAAGGAAAGTCACGCTGCAGGTAAGCGTCAAGAGCCATATCCGCAAGTCCAGCATCAGCAAGGACATTGAAGAAGAGCTTCGTGCCGAAGATGCCAGTATAAAGGTGGTTACCGCTATCATTCATATCTTTCTGGAGAGCAGCAACAAGTGCTTGGTCATGCAGCATCTCATAAGCAAAAAGATTCGAGCCTGCTGGGCCATAGGTATTGTCCTTGGCATCATAGAAGTGACAGCGGAAGGCTTCGCGAATATGTTCTGTTAAAGTAGCAAAGTGTTTAGCGGCCTCTCCCTCTCCTAAAATAGCTGCTATTGACGCTATCCTTTTGGAACAGAGCCAATAAAAATAGGTATGCACAAGCGCGTTCGTCGGACGAACATCAGTTGGCGTACACCACTCTCCGAGATTGCACCAATACCCCATATCGTTATGCGGTTGGTAGTGCTGCTCCACTGTTCCGTCTTCGTTTACCCACTGAGCGAAATAATCCATCAAGCGAAGCATTGAAGGATAGTTGTCCCTGAGCACAGAAACATCGCCATAACATTGATAGAAATCATAGGGCATCAACACCATTGCAGCACTCCAAGGTACGCCGCCACCACAGCCAGGTTGCCATGGTGCGCCAAACGGCACGAAGCCCGTCCTCGGATTCTGCACAAGCCGCATGTCAGCAAACCATTTCCGATAAAAAGCTCGAGCATCAAAAGTCCGCATCACCATCTCTGCCGCCACTTGTCCGTCGCCTAAATAAGCAGAGCGTTCGCGATGTGGACAGTCACTGAAGATGGAGCCATGAGCGTTATCCAAAAGGGTGCGACACCAAATGCGGTGAATCTTGTTGAGCAAAGTGTCAGAGCAAGCAAAGAAGCCAGTTTGCCGAAGCACTGTATTGACGACTTCCGCTTGGATTTGAGTGGGTTGAAGGTCATCAAGCCCTCTTATCTCAACCTGCCTGAAAACGAACCATGTGAAGCGCGGATGGTAGCTCTCCTTCCCGTCGCCTTTCATTATATATATGTTCTCACCATTCGGCGATTCGGACAGATACTTTATTTCCACTCGCTGCCCTGCTTGGCCTTGAATGTCTTTCAAATGAACCCATCCAGATATTTCTTCACCAAAGTCGATTCGCCAACTTTTATCATCGAAACGCTCTATCTTCTTTGGAACAAAGGTTTCACAGACCTTATCTGCTGGTGCCATTTGAGGCTCAAGTTGACCGTCGGGTACTTCACGAAGGATTGCTGGTTGCCAAGTCTCATCTTGAAGCCTTGCATCGAAAACTTCGCCGCCGAAAATACTGTTGTGCATAATGCCGCTCTGTTTTGTCAGCCATGATATATCAGTTGGGATGATTTGAGTGGAACCATCGGAAAAGGTCAGCATCAGTTGGGCGATGAGTCGAGGCTTACCATAAGCCATTGCGAAGCCGTTTTCAGAATTGAAGAAGCCATTCCCAAGCCAGACACCCAAAGCATGATGACCAACAGACAAGAAGGGCGTAAGGTCGTAGCCAAGATAGAGGCAACGATAGCCCGTGAATTCGTTGTCTATGGCAACTCGTGTGTTCTCTATATTGTCTCGATGGGAATAGTCGGTCTGCCCTGGCACAAGCACATCGTCGCTCACTTTCTGCCCGTCAACGTAAAGCTCGAAATATCCCAATCCGCAAACGAAGATGTGAGCATTCGCTACCTGCTTATCTATAATGAGGTCTTTACGGAACAACGGTGCTTCCTCGTCAGCGCCAATCCACTTTGCCACCCAATCTGCAGTTGAAAGGGCAACGTGGAAGCGGGCCACTTCGCTCCAATCAGAAGGCTTGTGATGCTTGTCCCACACTCTGACTCGCCAATAACAATCGGCATTACTGGAAAGCGGTTTGCCTTGGTATGAAATGTACTGCGTCTCATCGCTTTTCATTTGCCCCGAATCCCACAAATCGGCATTGCCCTGAAGGAGCCTCTTCCTCGAAGAAGCGACCTGTATCTGATAGGCCGTCTGTCGCTGGTTTCGTTCACCTTCATCCGCAACATTCACCCACGAAAGCCTTGGCTGCGAACCCACAGCCATCGGGTCAGTCAAGTCCTCACAAGTCAGAGAGACCGCTTTAATATGAGCAGAAGCGGATTGAGCAATAAGCAGGAGAAGGAGTATGCGACAGAGTTTAATCATTTTACTTCAACACTTTTTTCCCATTCACGATGTTAATGCCTCTCTGTTTCTTGCTCATGCGTTGACCGGCAAGGTTATAGATGGAAGTTCCATCCCCACTGTTTCTTTTGGGGAGTATCTTTATGCCATCTGGATTAAAGGGTTTGCGGTAATAAAGCCGAGCATTGTCAAAGCAAGTCCAGTCGCTACCTACAGCCACAGTTTTCTGCATGCCAACGGTCAACTGTCCATCATCGGTACTAAGCGTCGTCTCCACAGAATTGCGCTTGTAGGCTCCCTTTACGTTGAAAGCGATATTGGCCTGCGTCACATTATCTGGATAAGTATAGGGCGAATAAGAGAAGGGAACAGCCTCGTCGAAGAGAGACATAAAAGGTGTCTGGACAGCCTCTCCATCACCCACGATATAGAGTTTGGCATTGAGTTGCTCTGTGCCGTTGGAATGTGTCGTCCAGGCATTCTCGATATTGCCATTACGATAGAAGCCGTCGATGACGAAACGATAAGAACCTGCTGGCATATTCTGGAGGATTTGGTAGGCATCGAACGTCTGATTCCAGAATTCTGCCACTGTTCCAGGAGCATCAAGGAAAGACGTTCCCTGCCACCCTGTTCTGCCTTGTGCAAAGGCTGGGTTGACGAGTTGGTCAGTTATGTCAATCCAATCATCTTCAGTTGGTTCTGGCTTCAATTCGGGCGTAACGTTTTCAACAGGAATGCGAAGAATGCTGAGCGAATGAGCAGGCAAAGAGAAATGCAAGCCTTCTTCTTGGGTGAACAGTGAAGAGGAAAGGGTGTAGTGTGAGGGCTTCACTTTCGTCAAGTCTGTCATCGTGTTCTCGTCCGAACCGCTAGTACTGCTAAGCACTTCCTGCTCGATGTCTCCTGCAAGTTGGAAGTCCTTGAAGCGAACCACTGTCTCCTCTCCCTGGCCTTGATTGATGAGCTTCACGATAAGCATGTCCTCTGCTTCGTTCAAAGCAGCACAAGCATAAACTTTGCGGGAGCTTGGCAAGGTGATGTGATGATAGAGGGTGTTATCGACGTAACAAGAGACGTCATCGCCATTCTTGACAATGCGCAAATGATAGGTACGACCTTGTTGAAGCGAGCCAGAAAGTGTGGTAAGAGTACGCTTAGAGCCTTCCACGCATTGCTCTATAGCGTGTTGCGTATTATTCCAGCCGCCAAGATTCCACCAAATAAAGTTATCTTGCCCTGCATAATAGAAAGCAATCAGGAAACCTTCGTTGCCCGACCTCTTCATCGCATCCAATTCAAGAGTGTAACTCTCACCACATGGTACTTGACAGACGTTGCACTCGCCTTGCATCGAAGTACTTGTCTGGTTGAGTCCTCCGCCACTGATGCTCCAAGAACCGCCTGTTGCATGCCAGTTTTGCTGGTATTCCCCTGCATCGCTGAAGTCTGTTGTATAGAGTGTTTGTCCGTCTTCATCCGTAACTTTGATGTTGTCATAAGTCACTGATGTTGACCACGAGCTGAGACCAATTGCATTGTTATTTGAATAATAGGAGTTGCCTTGCTCTTCCCAAGTGATGTTCTGATAGCCCACGTTAGATGCCATCATCTGCTGCACCCAATATGAGGGTGTACCAAAAGATGCAGAGGCATTGAAGCGAATCATGTCGGGCATCCAAGGCGAGGGATGGCTTTCGTGACAGAAGATGGGGGCATAAGAAGCCATGACACACACATCGGAGTTGCGTTCCATGCCTGCCATATAGATGGCTTCTCCAAGAGCTGCGTTGAGGTTACCAAGAATGCCGAAGTCGCTTGTAACGGCATATTCACCAGCATAGACACGATAGCCGTCACGATTGAAGCCGTCGTATTTGTTATATTGCTGACTGAACCAAGAAGTGCTCCGATAGTAGTGCTCATCCACCAAATCCACAGGACTTCCATTTCGCCAAGTTGGGTTGTCCGTTCCCCAAGACTCGACATTGCCTATCAGAATCATTTCCGGGTACTTCGACTTAATGGCATCGTAGAATTGTTGGTAGCGCTCAACATAGTGGTCGCTCTGGTCGTTATTGTTGTTGAAGGAATAGTTGTAGTTCTCGTTGCCTATCTCAATAAGACGTATTCCGAATGGTTCGGGATGACCATTTTCAGCTCGAAGTGCACCATAAGTCGTCGTAACATCTCCGTTGCAGTATTCAATCAAATCGAGAGCTTCCTGAATATAATCATTCAAGTCCTGATAGTTTACCATCCAGCCGTGACCGAGTCCGATATTGCAAACGAAGAGCGGCTCTGCGCCAAGGTCCTCCGTCAGTTGGAGCAGTTCGTGCAAGCCCAATCCGTCGCTCACTCGGTAGCCCCAGTTTATATTCCAATGTCCAGGCCTCTCCTCGATAGGACCAATGGTCTTCTTCCACTCGAAACGATTGGTCTGACCGTCTCTCCAAGTGCCTTCGATGTAGCATCCGCCGGGGAAGCGGACAAAAGTTGGATGAAGCTCAGCCAGCATCTCGGCAAGGTCGCGCCTACAACCGTTCTCTCTGTCCTTGAAAGTGGGCGGCATCAAGGAAACGACGTCCATGTAGATGGTCATAGGTTCCGTTCCTTTTAGAGCCAGCCAACCCTTAGTCGAAGAAGATGTGGCGGTCAGTTGCAAAGAATATTTCTGCCAATTTTCAGTCAGATTGATGTCAAACTCTGTGCTACCAAGGTTTTGCTTCGTATCGTCTTGCAACTCGGCACACAACTTGCCCTCATAAGCCTCATCTGCCCTTGCCCAGAATGTCAGGGTATAAATTTCATCTTTCACGACGTTCATGCCCCAGAAACCTTCATTGCGAATTCCCGCTCCAGCTGCGTTTACAGATAACTTGAGAGCATGACCTTGGGCATCGTTGAGCAGACCCGCAGTGACCACGTCGAAGCTCACGCTGCCCAATCCTTCCCAGCCTTCTGCGTTTGAAGCATTGTCCTCGAAAGAGCGATTACGAACCAGCTCTGCATAGAGGCCGCCATCGCCGCCATGATTGATTTCCTCGTAGAAGATACCATACTGGAGCGGGCTCAGCAAAGGACCGCGCTGAGATGTGGAGAACTCGAAAGACACCTGTGCTCTGCCTACAAAAGCGCAAAGAAAAGAAAGTAGACAGAAAAGATTGAATTTAGCTTTCATAACATTAAAGTTATTCTATGATTATTGTGCAAATATACGAAAAATCTCTAATCTTTAATCCTTAATCCTTAATCTTTTTATATATTTGCAAACAAGAAACAACTATTTCTATGAAAAACGGACGTATTTTACTTGCTTTTTTGGCACTTTTGTTTGCTGGAATGGCTGCGGCTCAGGAAATTGCCTATATCGAGTCGGACAGGAATTGGCACCACCTCTATGATGCAAAAGGCAAGAAGATTGGAGGCTTTGCTCATAGCAGTGTTGGAGAGGTGGTTGGATGGGGAAGCACTTTCTTCGTTGGAAAGAACACGGGCTTCTATCGTATCTTTGATGTAAAGGGAAGAGTCAAAGCGTCGCAGAGCATTAGCAATGTGGGCGAAGTTTTGTCTGTTACGGCTGAAACAATTACAAGTCGCAAGGGTAATTGGATTCTTATCTGGGACAAGAATTTCAAGAAGATTGGTTCACGACCTGCCCCATCTAGGTAAAAGCATTAGAAGAATCAAACAAAAGAGCGTGCTCTCCAAACGAGAAGGGCACGCTCCAATTGTTTATATGGTTAAGGTTTAGTAGCCGAAGATTTCCTCTAACGAGATGCGGCGGATTGGTGCAATCTGGCCGAGGCTCGCCATGTCGAGTTCCTTCTCGTTGCCGAGGATGACGTAGCGGCCTGTCTTGCCTGCGATGTTGGCCTGCTCGAAATTGGTGATGTCCTGCAAGGTCAGGTTCTGCAGGTCTTCGTATATCTTCTTGTCCACGTCGAAGTCAAAGCCCTGTCGCTTGTCGCTGATATAAGCCCGAATGACGCCGAACTTGGTGGTGCGCTGGCTGGCAAGTCGCTTTGTCAGGGCATCTTTAGCAATCTGGAAGGCAGCCTCGCTGGCAGGCATCTTGTCGAGAATTTCACGGAACTGCTTGACGCAGTCCATCATCTTGTCGTTCTGCGTGATGATGTGGGTGAGGAAATACTCAGGCTGTCCTTTCTTGGCAGGGGTGAGATAGTATGCCATGGCATTATAGGCCAGTCCGCGAGCCTCGCGCATCTCTTGGAAGACGACGCCGTTCATGCCGCCGCCAAAGTATTCGTTGAAGAGTTCTATGGTGGCGTGCTCGTCGAGATTGGTCTGCCTGCCTTCGTTGACAAACATGCGCATATAAATGTTCTTGGCATCGTAAGGTGCGATGATGACCTCGGGCTCCGTTATCGTCTGCAACTCATAGGGCTTGCCTTCGGGTACGGGCTTCATGTCCTTTTCTGTGTGATGCAGGTCGGACAAGCAGCCATCCAGTTTCTCCTCAGCAATAGGGCCGTAGTAGAGGACCTGGTGCTCGTACTGGGAAATGTTCTTCAAGAGGTCGAGCAGTTCCTGAGGATTGGTCTCGCGAAGCTGCTGCTCGGTCATGTTGTCGCGCATGGCATTGTGCGGGCCATAGAGGGCATACTGACCCAACATCGTGAAACAGCTGCGCTGCTCCGACTTCTGGTCTTGGCGATTCTTCAGGATGAGTCCCACCATCTGCTGATAGGCTTCCTCGTCGACCTTAGCATTATGGAGCAAGTCTTCGAGCAGAGCGAGTGCATCGGGCATGTACTCGGCGAGGCCGCTGAGACCGATGGTGATAGCATCTGCGTTCACACTGATGGCGTAGTTGCAGGCCATCTTGTAGAACTGATGCTTGACTTGTGCGGCAGAGAGTTTGTCTGTGCCAAGATAGTCGATGTAGTTGGCAGCCACATCATAGCGATTGTCGTCTTCCTGTCCGAACTCATAGCGGAACTGCAGTTCGAAGAGGCCGTTTTCGGTGTTCTGCTTGTAGATGACGGGCAAGCCTTTCTGCGTAGTGAAGAACGAGAGGTCCTTCTTGTAGTCGAGGAACTGAGGCTCGATGGGCTTTACTTCTGCTTCCTGAATGTCCTTCACAAACTGGCTGACGAGGTCGCGATTCGTTGGAATGGGCGTGATGGCAGGCTTGTCAATCTTCTTCTGCGTGGTGTCTTCGCCCTGACGCTTGTAGACGGCAACATAGCCCTCGGTAAAGAAGCGATTGGCGAAGTCCACAAGTTCCTGCTTTGTTATCTTTTCGAGGCGGTTCTTCTGACCAACCAACTGCTGCCATTCAATGCCATTGACGAAGGCGTTGAGCATCTTGCTGACACGAGCCGAGTTGTGGTCGAGGCTGCGCAGGTCATCCAGTTTCTTATTGTTCAAGGCAGACAGCAGCAGATCCTCATCAAAGTCGCCACATTTCAGTTTGTTTATCTCACCCAAAAGCAACTCCTTCACTTCGTCGAGCGACTGCCCCTCTTTGGGCTGACCTGCCAGCAGGAAGAAGCCGTGGTCGAGCATCGGTTCAGCAAAAGCACCGGCATCCATCACCTTCATCTCCTGATTCAGGTCGATGTCCAAGAGGCCTGCCTTACCGTTATAGAGCACAGCGCTGACCAGTTCGAGCGTGTCGTTCTGCAGGGAAGATGCCTTATCGCTGCGCCATCCCAACCAGATGTTCTCGGCTTCGAGGCCTACAACGGTTGTGTCAACAGACTGAGTAAGCGGCTCCAAATCGGGGAAGGTGGGTTGTGTGACGTCCTCGCCGGCTTTCCACTCGCCGAAGTATTTCTTCAGGATCTCCAGCGTCTTGTCAGGGTCGAAATCGCCTGCCATACAGATGGCCACGTTATTGGGCACATACCACTTTGCGAAGTAGTTCTTGATGTTTGTGATAGACGGATTCTTCAGATGTTGCTGCGTACCGATGGTGGTCTGCGTACCGTAAGGATGCGTGGGGAAAAGCTTGGCGAGCAGGGCCTCGTATTGCTTGTTGCCATCGCTGGAGAGACCAATGTTGTACTCCTCATAGACAGCCTCCAACTCGGTATGGAAGCCGCGAATCACCATATTCTGGAAGCGGTCGGCCTGCACCTTGGCCCAGTTCTCAATCTCGTTCGATGGGATGTCCTCCACATAGCAGGTCACGTCGTTCGAGGTGAAGGCATTCGAGCCCTGACTGCCGATAGCGGCCATCAGTTTGTCGTACTCATTGGGGATGAAGTACTTGGCTGCCAATTGCGAGACGCTGTCTATCTCGTGGTACTTCTGCTTACGTGTTGCCTCGTCGGTTATGGTGCGATATTCTTCGTAGCGCTGCTCAATCTCGTCCAGCAAAGGAGCCTCAGCCTCGGGGTCGGTGGTACCAAACTGCTTTGTACCCTTGAACATAAGGTGCTCCAAGTAGTGTGCCAGACCTGTTGTCTCGGCAGGATCGTTCTTCGAACCTGTACGCACAGCGATGTATGTCTGAATGCGAGGCTCCTCCTTGTTAACTGAGAGATAAACCTTCAGACCGTTGTCGAGGGTATAGATACGCGTCTGCATAGGGTCGCCGTTCACACTTTCGTAATTGCGGTCCTTGCAAGAAAACAGACACAGAATGGTTGCCAAAAGGCAGAAACAGATGAGATTTTTTGCTTTCATTTCTTTGATTTATTATTTCTGGTGCAAAGATACAACATTTTTATTGAATTTCCAAATAATTTGACAATTATTTTGCAAAGCAAAATAAAATTTTTCATTAAGGTGACTGGATTGCAAACTACACATAGCAAAAACACCCACTTTTCGCTGGCGACCGCTGAAACTTTACAGGCGAAGATTTCAAATGCGGGCAGTGAAGTTGACGAAGTTAACGTGTTAAGTTGGCAAAGTTAACGTGCCAAGTTGGCAAAGTTAACATGTTAAGTTGACGAAGTTAACATGCTAAGTCAGCGAGTTACGAAATTTATGTCAAGGCTGCGGTTAAGCGAGCACCATGAGAACTTTGTTCTCAGATGGTCGAACTGATGGAGCAGCGAGCGCCATCAAGTTTACTTGTTTGGCCGAGTCGTGACAGAAGTCGACGTAGTCAATGTGAGCAGTCAAGACGAAAGTCAACAAAAGCAACAAAAGCAACAAATGCAACACCTGTTTTTGAGAGAAATGGGATGGCTATATATATTATATTATATTATAAGTATAGTAGTTGAACTTATATATAAGAAACGGCATCTGTCTCGTTTTCGCTTGTTGCTTTTGTTGCTTTTGTTGCTTTTGTTGCTTTTACCAGTCAATACCATATTGGTCGTAGAGGCTGTTGACTTCGTCGAGACTTTGTCGCACCTTAACCTCAAAAAGTGCAAAAATCGCCCATTTCATCGAGAAATTTGGACCTCCTCGGAATGTGTTGCCTTCACGAACTATGCAATAAAGACAAAGTCTTTCCTGAAATTTTTAACGTTTTTTCTTTGGATATAGTAAAAATAATACTACCTTTGCAAGGCAATATGTGCATAAATCACAAATTATGAAAAAAATTACACTCATTTCCCTCTGCCTAATAATGGCTTTTGCAGACACTTTTGCCCAAACTCAATACAGAGAGGTGTCCGGCATTTATGCTGGAGGTCACATTCGTCGCGGACGTCCAAACACTATCACTAAACTCCGCCATTCAGGCTTCACCTACCTCATCCTCTTCAACGTGGACGTCAAGCCCGACGGCACACTCACAACCGACGGCGACACCATCTGCTACAATGGAGAATACGTCTTCCAGAAGACGAACCCTTACTATCAGGAGGACATCGCCAACCTCAAGACGGAGCCTACCAGCATCACCCGCATTGAAATCTGCATCGGAGGCTGGGGAAATGCGTCGTACAGCAACATCCGAAACCTTATCAATTCGAAAGGCACAGGCACGAACACGATGCTTTATAAAAACTTCAAGGCTCTAAAAGAGGCTGTACCCGAAATAGATGCCGTGAACAACGATACGGAGCAGGACTATACCAATCCCAGCAACGAATATAACTACGACGTTAACTCCGCCGCAAAGTTCCACATAATGATGTACGACATTGGCTACAAAACCACATTTGCACCCTACACCAACAAGAGCTACTGGACACAGCTCAACGACAAAATACGCGCACAACGCCCCGATGCCGTGGACCGCGTGATGGTGCAATGCTACGATGGTGGAGCATACAACCTGAACCAAGTGGGGTCATGGAACTTCACGGGCGTCAGCGAACGTCATCCCGGCCTGCTGGACTACTCAAACGACTGGAGCGTGGACAAAAACATGGAGCAGTTCCAAACTTGGAAAGACCAGGGCGTGGCAACAGGCGGATTCGTATGGCTCTACAATGACAACTACGACGAGACATGGGACCTCAATGCCTGGGCTGCCGGACTGAACCGCATCTTCGGAGCCGTCACCGTGCCCGAGGAAGAGGTTGTCGTGAAACTCTACAGCGAGAAAAACTACAACGGCAATTGTGTGTCGCTCCCGCCTGGCGAATACAGTCAGGGCGACCTCGCCGTCTATGGAATGAAAGCAAAAGACATCTCGTCCGTCGAGATTGTCAACGACCTCTACCAAGTCGTCCTTTACAAAGCACCCGACTGCAAAGGTTCGAGACTGACAAGGAGAGTTTCGTCGAAAGCTCTTGCCTCGAGCTATGACAATCAGGTCTGCTCCGTCGTCGTCGAGGCCAATCCGACAGGAATCACTTCTCCACTCGAGGAAACGGAAGACAAGGCTGTTTATAACCTTGCAGGACAACGCCTCAGCAAGATGCAGAAAGGCATCAACATCATAAACGGAAAGAAGATATTAAGATAAATAAGAAAAGAAATGAAGAAAACGCTTCTCTGTTCCATATTCCTTCTGTCGATAACGACAGCAGCACAAGAGTTCATCGTGCCATTTGGTTACGAAGAACCTTGGGTGGGCAAACTGCTCTTCAATAGCGAAGGCGGCTACAATACAGGCGGCAACCACGACTGGGAGCAACTATACGAAGCCAGCGCAAACGACGTCTATACCATAACGATGCCAACCGCTTGCTATGAGGCAAATCGCGGCAGAGTGCAATTCAAGACGCCCATCACGCTGCTCAGCAACCACAGATACCGCTTCACCATAGCCCTGCAGTCCGACAAAGACATCAGCAATATCAACATCGCTATAAGCGAGAACGAAGACGACGGCACAAGCCTTTTCACAGCCTCAACATCGCTTACCGCTGGCACAAAGAAGAACTTTACTCGCGGCAACCAAGCAGGAGTCGACATCGAAGATGCAAAGATTGCTCTCGAATTCCCGACAACTGAGAACAACACAACCATCACCATCTCCGGCATCAGCATCTACGACCTGACCGAAAGCCGCGAACTATGGGCTGGAACCTCGTTCTACAACTGGTGCTATTACGCCGACGAATGGGGCAACCGCATCCAAGACATGCAAATCGACGGACGCAACGAGACACTGAGCTGGACAGAGGCAGACTTCGACGACTCTCAATGGGCAGAAGCAGTCATGCCTATCGGCAGCACCGACGTCAGCAGCATACAGACCGTCTGGCCCGGCGGTGACAACACAAACTTCTGGTTCCGCCGCACCTTTGAGCTCGACGAAGTACATCCCACTTCGAAATACGTCCTTCATGTCCTCCACGACGACAGCTATCGCATCTGGGTAAACGGCGTTCAGCTTGACGAAGCAAGCGACTGGACAACAGGAACAAACGCCGTGAAACTGGAAATCTTGGCATCCAAGCTCAATGCCGGCACAAATGTCATCGCTGCCTATGTTCAGCAGAACTGGGGAGGCAAGTTCTACGACTGCGGACTGACAGAAGAGCCCGACTTCTACGAGAACTACGACCCCGATGCCGACCCGTCGAAACTCGTCTTCAACGAAATAATGATTGGCAACATCGACCAGTACATCGACTACTCTTTCAACTACGGAGCTTGGGCTGAGGTTTATAACCCGACAGAGCTTAGCATCTCGCTTGATGGCCTTTACATTACCGACGACGAAAACGAGCCTCGCAAGTTCCAGCTTCCAGCAGGAACCGGCGTCGTGAAAGCAGGCGAGTTTAAGGTCATCTACTTCGACCACAATGCTGCCGACGGCACCTTTGGCGACACAGCTTATAAGCAAGTCCGGTTCAAGTTGGATAATGGCGGAGGCTCACTCTATCTCTATGATGACGACGGCAACCAGCTTGCCTCCGCCGAATACCCCGAATGCATTCCACGCTGCTCTTGGGCCCGCACACAAGACGGCGGCGAAGATTGGGGCTGGACAGGAACACCGACGCTTGCTGCTTCTAACAACGACAGCGACTTCGCAGACTTCCGACTCGATGCACCAACCATCGATACAGACTCACGGCTCTTCACAGAACCCTTCACCATACAAGTCAGCATCCCTGCCGGAACCACTCTGCGCTACACGACAAACGGCACAACGCCTTCGCTCACAAACGGTTCGACCAGCGAGGACGGCATCTTCAACATCAGTGAAACCCAAATATATCGCTTCGGCCTCTTCGAAGAAGGAATGCTGCCAAGTCCTGTCGTAACACGCAGTTATATCTATCGCAACCACGACTACTACCTGCCCGTCATCTCCATCGCAACCGATCCCGACAACCTCTACGACGGTAGGATTGGCGTCTATACCGATGGCATCAACGGCGTGAGCGGACGCAATCATGGCGCTTCCAACATCAATATGGACTGGGAGCGGCCCGTCAACTTCGAGTACATCACCCCAAATGGCGAAATGGCAGTCAATCAGGAAGCCGAGTTCGTCATTTCCGGAGGTTGGAGCCGACACTATGCTCCTTCATCATTCAAGATAAAGGGCACAAACAGATATGAAGGCAAGAAGACCATCGACTACTATCCCTTCTTCCGTTACAAGCCTCACAACAAGTACCGCCAAATCATGGTTCGCAACGGCGGTAACGACAACAACTCGCAGGCTCACGGCAGAGTTCGAGATGCCCTGACTCAGCAAGTTCTCATGTCGAGCGGCTTCTACTGCGATTGTCAGGACTATCAGCCCGTCCACGTCTTCTTCAACGGACGTTATCTCGCCCAACTTAACCTGCGAGAGCCCAACAACCGCTATCACGGCTATGCTAACTACGGCTATGATGACGACGAGATGGATGCCTTCGAATACTCGAACGGCTACTTCCAAATGGCTGGCACGAAGGATGCCTTCAACCTCTGGAAGAGCCTTGCACAGAACTGTTCTTCACAAAGCACTTACGAGCAGCTCAAGCAACTCATCGACATCGACGAGATAACAAACTTCTTCGCAGCCATCAGTTATATCGGGTGCAGCGACTGGATTTGCAACAGCAACAACGTCAAAGGCTACCGCGCACTTCCTGATGGCAAGTTCCGAATGACGCTTCACGACCAAGACTGGGGCTGGAGCAACTCGAACGGTGTTCAGCTTCTCGAAGGCAACTACAACAACGAACTGCTCGCCATCTACAATAACATGAAACGCGGCAATGCTGATTTCCGCCGCCGATTCGTTGATGCTTATTGCATCCTGAGTGGCAGCGTCTTTGAAAGAACACGTTGTATCAGCATTTGCGACAGCATCTGTCAGCTCGTGGAACCAGCCCTCGCTTGGGAAAACAAAGAGCCATGGACTTCCTACAACGAGCAGAAGGCAGCCATGAGTGGACCAACCTCGAGAAGGGCTCGCATGAACTCCCTGAAGTCTGCATACGGTCTTGGCACAGGAATGAATGTCAAGTTCAAAGCCAACGTGCCTGGGGCAGCTTTCCTCATCAACGGCCAGCCCGTTCCCGGAGCGAAATTCGACGGTATGCTTTTTGCTCCTGTCACACTCGAGGCTTCAGCTCCGGCAGGCTATAACTTTGTCGGCTGGAGCAAAGTCGGCAATTCAACCGTGACCGACATCCACAAAGGCGACGTTTGGAGCTACTGGGACCAAGGTTCGCTCGACGGCACAGACTGGAAGACAGGCAACGCCTCGAATTGGGCGCAAGGCCCCACCCCACTCGGCTACGGCAAGTCGTCTATCGTTACAACCATCAGCTACGGCTCCGACAGCAGCAACAAGTATCCCACCTATTACTTCCGAAAGAACCTTACTGTCGACGCCGAGCCGGAGGACATCGCTTCCCTGACTCTCAACTTCACTGCCGATGACGGCTTTGTGGTTTACATCAACGGAACAGAAGCGACACGCTATCTCTTGCCAGATGGTGAGATAACCTACGAGACTTACGCCACTACCTATGCCAACGACAATCCCGATTCGGGCGAAATCGAACTGCCTGTAAGCCTTCTTCGCAAGGGCACGAATATCATCGCAGTCGAGGTGCACAACAATGTTCCAGGTTCTTCCGACCTGTATTGGGACGCAGAGATAAGCTACAACGTCACCAGCGGCAATGCGATTGTTAGCCGTGAACGCGCACTTCAGCTCAATACAGACGAGGACACAGAGGTGCAGGCCATCTTCCAAGCCCTGCATCCCGATTGCCTTGTAGCTGCCGGTTCTTCACCTGTCATAGTCAACGAAGTGAGTGCCAACAACACCGTCGCAGCCAACGAATACGGCAGGCGAAATGACTGGATTGAGCTCTACAACACGACTGGGCAGGACATCGACCTCGAAGGCATGTTCCTGACAGACGACCCGACCATACCCGAGAAATACCAAATCACACAGACCCTGCTAGGCGGCTCAACCATCATTCCCGCTCACGGCTATTTCGTTGTATGGGCCGACAATCTCGATCCGCTTCGTCAACTGCATACAGGCTTCAAGCTCTCGAACAACAACGAGGAGAGCGTCACGCTTACCGCAGCCGACCACAGTTGGAGCGACTGCCTCACCTACAGCCCCATGAACGGCGACGAAAGCGTTGGACGCTATCCAGATGGTGGTAAACGAACCTACCGAATGACCCGACCCACCATCGATGCCACGAATACCCTGACATCCTATAGTGAGTGGCTCTACGGCTTCGACGAGAACTTCGACGAAGAGACCTTCCTGACCACCATTTCACAGACCTCTTTGGCCGGTCTTGAAGGGAACGGTACCGAGTTCTTCACCATCGACGGCATGAAGCTCGACCATCCTCAGCGAGGCATCAACATTGTCCGCACAATCGGTCCTGACGGCAAGGTCAGCACGAAGAAGCTGCTCGTGAAATAAAACACGGCTAAGGTAGTTTGCATTTTCAACGTGCTGAGTTGACATTTTCAACGTGCTGAGTTGACCGACTCGGCACGTTGAAATTTTCGACACCCTGTGCGGCGATTAAAACGCCGCCTGCGGCGTTGGCAATTTCCGCGTGCGGCGATGGCAATCCCCGCACGCGGCGTTAAAATCCCCCTGTAGGGCGTTTGTAATTATCCTGTTGATGACAGTTAACCGCCAAAGATGAAAATATTCCTCGAAAAGTTTGGCAGTTCCAGGAAAAAGCCGTACCTTTGCCGCGCTTTTAAGCACAAAACATTATTTATTAACTTATTTAACGTATTATGAACCAATACGAAACCGTTTTCATTTTGACTCCCGTTTTGTCTGATGAACAGATGAAGGAAACGGTAGAAAAGTTCAAAGGCGTTCTCACAAAGGCTGGTGCAGAAATCATCAGCGAAGAGAACTGGGGCCTTAAGAAACTCGCCTACCCCATCGACAAGAAGACAACAGGATTCTACGAGCTCATTGAGTTCAATGCAGCTCCTGAGACTATTAAGACTCTCGAGACTCAGTACCGTCGCGACGAAAAGGTGCTCCGCTATCTCACAGTTAAGATGGAGAAGTACGCAGCCGAGTACGCAGCCAAGAGAAGAGGTAACAAACAAGCTAAAGTGGAGGAGGCATAAACATGGCACAGCAATCAGAAATCCGCTACTTGACCGCTCCCGCAATTGACGTCAAGAAGAAGAAGTACTGCCGTTTCAAGAAGAGCGGTATCAAGTACATCGACTACAAAGATCCCGAATTCCTGAAGAAGTTCCTCAACGAGCAGGGTAAGATTCTCCCCCGCCGCATCACAGGCACTTCCCTCAAGTATCAGCGCCGTGTTGCTCAGGCCGTTAAGCGCGCCCGTCACTGCTGCCTTTCGTAACCGATTTGATGAAGTAAAGTAAGGAGGAAGATTATGGAAATTATACTGAAAGAAGACGTAATCGGACTCGGTTACAAGAACGATATCGTGAACGTTAAGGCTGGCTACGGCCGCAACTTCCTGATTCCTACAGGCAAGGGCGTCATCGCCAGCGAAAGCGCTAAGAAGGTCCTCGCAGAGGAACTCAAGCAGAAGGCTGTCAAGCTCGCTAAGATCAAGGCTGAGGCTGAGGCTCTCGCAGAGAAGCTGAACGCAGTAAGCCTGACCATCAACGCAAAGGCAAGCAGCACCGGTGTCATCTATGGCAGCGTGAACAATGTACAGGTTGCAGAAGAACTCCAGAAGCTCGGCTTCGACATCGACCGCAAGATTATCGCCCTCAAGGACGTCAAGACCGCAGGCGAGTATGTCGCTATCGTAAAGCTTCACAAGGAAGTTGCAGCTCAGGTGCCCGTAACAGTTACTGTTGAGATGGACAAGCCTGAAGTACAGGAAGAAGCTCCCGTAGAAAAGAAGCCCAGAAAGGCTAAGAAGGAAGAAGAGGCTCCAGCAGAGGAGGAAGCTCCCGTCGTAGAGGAGACCCCTGAAGTTGAAGAGGCCGAGGCTCCCGCTGAAGAGGAGAAGACAGAAGAGTAAGTTTTACTTTCATAAGCAACGAAGCAAAGGGGCACGGCCGTAAAAAGCCTGTGTCCCTTTGTGCCTTATTAACATGAGCATCATCAAATGTCCTGAATGTCGTGGCCAAGTCTCCACAATGGCAGGAACCTGTCCACATTGCGGCACAAACATCGCAGGCAACCTTCGGCAGTGTCCTAAATGCGGAAACTATTGCTTCCTGACACAAGAGAAGTGTCCTGAATGCGGGAGTGAACTGGAAGCTGCAACTGGCAATCCTGCTCCTTCCCCAGAACCGCCAAAGGAAGAAATCAAGAAAGCCCCTGTCCGCAAGAAAAGCAAGAGGAAGCATGGAAGGCTTATTGCTTTCGTCATCCTCTTCGCCCTCGCGTGCGCGGGATTATATTTTTATAATATGTACAGGATGGAGCAGAAGGAGAAGGTTGATTATGCTCGACTCGATGGCGTCACCAATCCCGAGTTCTATCAGCAGTTCCTTATCGACTACCCCAAAAGCAAGCACTACGACGAAATCAACGAGCGAATGCAAGTGCTTTTGGTCGAAGTTGAGGATTGGAAAAAGCTGCTAACAAACATAAACCGCACGAACATTTCCTCTTTCTTGCAGAAGCATCCAAACTCTCGTCGCCAAAGAGCTTGCGAAGACATGCTCGATTCCATCGATTGGCAAGACGCTCTTGCAATCGGCAACGAGGAAGCCATCACAAACTATTTGCATCTGCATCCTTCTGGTCGCTTCGTTGATGATGCCGCAGAAAAGAAGAACACCCTTTTGCTCACGAAAGTAACGCCAGAAGAGAAAGCCATGATTCGTGGCACACTCGAGTCTTTCTTCTCCAAAGCCATAGCCAATCAGGACATCGAAGCTGCCAAAGCAGCTATTCCCGACACGATGATCAACTTCTGCGGCAAGCAAAATGCCGATGCAGAGGCTATCATCGAATATGCCAAAGAGAAGATAGCGAACGATGTTATCGGGCTTCATTACGCTATCGGGCAGAAAATGGATGTTCGCAAGGAAACACTTCCCGACAGTAACACAGGCTTCGCTGTGGAAGTCAGCTTGCAAGAAATTATTAGCCGAAGCAACACGGACTTGCCTTCAGAGAACCACTATCGCGTCAACGCTCTCATCAATCAAGAGCAGAAGATTGTTAAACTAATCATATTCTAAACAATATGGCACAGAAAGAACTGCAGCTCAAGTACGGCTGCAACCCTAATCAGAAACCTTCACGCATCTTTATGGAAGAGGGCGAACTGCCCATCGAGGTGCTTGGCGGACGTCCCGGCTACATCAACTTCCTCGATGCGCTGAACAGCTGGCAACTCGTCAAGGAACTCAAGGCAGCAACAGGACTCCCTGCAGCAGCTAGCTTCAAGCACGTCTCCCCTGCAGGAGCAGCAGTCGGATTGCCCCTTAGCGACACGTTGGCCCGCATCTATTTTGTGGACGACATCAAGGTGCCGCTCAGTCCTATTGCCTGTGCCTATGCCCGTGCCCGTGGTGCCGACCGCATGAGCAGCTATGGCGACTTCATCGCCCTTAGCGACACATGCGACGAAGCAACAGCCCTGATTATCAAGCGCGAGGTGAGCGACGGTATCATTGCTCCAGACTTTACAGAAGAAGCCCTGCAAATCTTGAGAGAAAAGCGCAAGGGTACTTACAACATCATAAAGATTGACCCGAACTACGTTCCCGCTCCCATCGAGCGCAAGCAAGTGTTTGGCGTCACCTTCGAGCAAGGCAGAAACGAGGTGAAACTCGACGACCCCGCCCTCTTCGAGAATATTCCCACCGCCAACAAGAGCTTCCCAGAGGATGCAAAGCGCGACCTCATCATTGCCCTCATCACACTTAAATACACACAGAGCAACAGCGTTTGCTACGTTAAGGACGGCCAGGCAATCGGCATCGGAGCAGGTCAACAGAGCCGCATCCATTGCACGCGCCTTGCTGGCAATAAGGCCGACATCTGGTGGCTCCGTCAGAACCCGAAGGTGATGTCGCTGCCCTTCGTGCCAGGCATCCGTCGTGCTGACCGCGACAACACCATCGACGTCTATATCAGCGACGACTACATGGACGTTCTTGCTGAGGGCGAATGGCAGAAGTTCTTTACCGAGAAGCCCGAGCCGCTCAGTCGCGAAGAGAAGCAAGCATGGATAGCGAAGAACACGAAGGTCAGCCTTGGCAGCGATGCCTTCTTCCCGTTCGGCGACAACGTTGAGCGTGCCCACAAGAGCGGTGTTGAGTACATCGCTCAGGCAGGCGGCAGCGTCCGCGACGACCATGTCATCATGACTTGCGACAAGTACGGCATCGCTATGGCATTCACCGGCGTAAGACTGTTCCACCATTGATTGAAAGCAAGATGGCGAAGTTCGGAGGAGACGACATTGATGCCGTAATCATGGACGGCATTACTTTCAAGGGCGGTTCGAAAGGCGGCCCGAAGAAAGAAGAAGCCAAGGTGAAAACCAAGGCAAAGAAAAAGCAATACATAACAGGAGCACACGGCAGCGGTGCGGCAAAAAAGAAAGCCGACATCCGCCGCCAACGCGCCAACAGACATAAATAGAAAGATGAAGAAGAATCTTTTAAGCATCATACTCTGTCTTGCCGTTTACAATCTGTCAGCACAGACAGAAGTTGAGCCTTTCGTACCAGGCAGCACCCTTGAAGGCGTTTGCTACTACCTGCCACGAACAGCGTTCCGCGTTACAGTCATTGCAGAAAAGACCACTACCAGACCCGGCGACTTCTACAAGTATGCCGACCGTTACCTGCGTCTGCAAAACGTGCCAACGGAGGAAAGCGTCGAATGGCACCTGAAGAGCATCACCCTCGAGCCTTACGGAAAGCCCGATAAGGAAAAAGCGTTCAGCATCAAGCTCAAGAGCAAGACAGTGGCTCCGCTTGTCGGTCTTAGTCGCGACGGCCTCCTGTTGAGCATCAACTGCGACGCCGACGAGAAGTTCCTGCCAGATCTGCCTAAACCAGAGAAAGGACAAGCTCCAGAGAACCCTCGCTCATATATGACGCAAGAGATACTTGCAGCTGGCAGTACTGCAAAAATGGCAGAGCTATGTGCCCAGGAAATCTACGACATTCGCGACAGCAAGAACTCGCTCGTTCGAGGCGAAGCAGACAACACGCCGAAAGATGGCGCCCAGCTGAAGCTCATGCTCGACCAGCTTGACAAACAAGCCTCCGTTCTGGAGTCGCTATTCAGTGGCACCAAGCAGACCGACACCGAGGTCTTCTCTTTCTTCTACGACCCACAGCAAGAGACCAACCGCGATATCCTGTTCCGCTTCTCCGGGAAGCTTGGCGTTCTGGATGCCGACAACCTTGCTGGCGAACCCGTCATCGCATCTGTCAAAGCGATGGAAGCCATCCCGACAGCCGTTCCCAACGAAGAGACAGCCAAGAAACGCGCAAAGATGGAACACGGCGTTTACTACAACATTCCCGTCCGCACAAAGATAAAAGTCACATACGGCGGCCAGGAATTCGTCAGCATGGAGACCCCGATGGCACAATTCGGTATCGTAGAGATTCTTTCCAACACACTCTTCGACAAGAAGACCACCACGCAAGTCACCTTCTTCCAAGAGACAGGAGGCACAAAAGACATCATGGAATAAAAACGCCGCACGCGGAAATTAAAACGCCGCACGCGGGGATTGCCATCGCCGCACGCGGAAATTGCCATCGCCGCACGCGGCGTTTTGAGACACAGGCAGGAGCATCAGATAATGTTCCTGTTTTTGTTATTTAACGCAAATTGTGAAACTTTTCTTTGTAAATCGTGACAATTATTATAAATAATGTGTATCTTTGCAAGAAATATATACTTATTTGACAGGAAAAGCCATTTTTTATAAACAATTTAATTTATTAACAACAATGAAAAAGTTATTTACTTTGGTATTTGCACTGATGGCTGTCCTCAGCGTCAATGCAGATGAACTTTACCTCGTAGGTGACGGCACTCCCATCGGCTGGGAAGGCGACGGCTCCATGCGTCAGCCCTGTAAGATGATTGAGACAAGTGCAGGTGTCTATGAATGGACAGGTCTCCTGAAGCACGCTAGCGAAGGTTTCAAGATTGTGAACTCCTTCGGCGGCTGGGACGGCTATCATCCCTCGAGCGAGAACTTTGCAATCGGTGACAGTGGTACGGACAACTACACCACCAGCGGTAACGACTGGAAGTGGAACCCTACCAACACAGAATGGAAATGGTACACCATTACACTCGACAAAAATGCAGGCACACTCTCTTGGGCAACAACAACTCCCACTCTGCTCGAGGCTGTTGACGGCGTCATCAGTATCGGCACAGCAGAAGAACTGAGAACGTTTGCCTTGATGACCCGAAACGCTGTCGAAAACGAAAGCTACAAGGTCAAGCTGACTGCCGACATCGACTACACAGCCTACAAAGACGGCGGTGTGTATGCAATCGGTGTTTGCGAAAAGTTCCCCTTCCGCGGCGAATTCGACGGACAGAACCACACCATTACCGTTGACTTTGAATCTTACAGCTCACGCTTCAGCTTCTTTGGAACAATCGTAGGTAAGGTTCACAACCTGAAGCTTGCCGGCAAGATTACTGCCACCAGCCGGAACCAAACAGCCGGCTTCTGCGGTCTCTTGAAAGGCGAGGGTTCTATGATCTACAACTGCATCAGTGCTGTTGAGATTGTTGACGCTCAGAGCGGCGACGGCACCATCGGTGGCATCTGCGCCGTAACATACGATGATTCTACTATCAAGAACTGCGCATTCTACGGCAAGATTAATGCTTCAGGACGCGACGGCAACGGCGGCATCGTGGGTTGGGCAAACAGCGGCGCAAGCACAACCATCGAGAATTGCCTCGTAGTTGCTGACATCAACTGGAATGGCGGTGTCGACTTTGGTCGCAACAATCCCTCCGTCATCAACAGCTTTAAGACTACAGCCAGCGACGAAACGCTTGCCAACGGTGAGATGACTTATCGGCTGAACAACAAAGTATCTGGCAGCGAAGACTGGTTCCAGACTCTCGGCACAGATGCAATGCCCTCTCCCCTCTCTTCCAGCCAGAAGCTCTATGCAAACGGTCAGTTCTATTGCGACGGTGTTACTCCGAAGGAAGGCAGTGAATTAGTATTAAGCAACACTAATGAATCTATCGTTGACGAGCATGTATTTAGCGACGAAGACGGCATCTGCACCAGTTGCCATGCTGCAGGTCAGGAAGCAATAGAAGTTGAAGGCGTATTCCAACTCAACAAAGCAGGCAACCTGCTGTGGTGGGCACAGTATGTCAATGCTGGCAATCCCGCATCCAATGCAGTTCTCAACGCAGACGTGGACCTGTCTGCTGCTAAATATACTCCTGCCGGCACATCAGCCAACGTATTTGTCGGCACATTCGACGGCCAGGGACATTCCGTTAATCTGAACATTGACAGCAACCTGAATTATCAGGGTCTCTTCGGTGTAGCAACAGACGGTGCAACGATTAAGAATGTTGTAGTTAAGGGTTCTGTTAAGGGCAACAGCTATGTTGCAGGCATCGTCGGTGGTTCTAACGGAGGTGATGCCAGCAAGAAGCTCAACATCATCAACTGCGGCAACGAAGCCACTATCACAGCTGCCGAAGCTAACGGCGCCGGTATCATCGGCGTAAACCAGCTCAGCAATGCTCACTTCTACATCCTCAACTGCTACAACGTCGGCAATGTCACCTCTGGCAAAGAGTCAGGTGCCATCACAGGCTGGACTGGCGGCGGCAATACCACTATCGAAAACACATACAACATCGGTACAGTTGTTAACGGAGAAGGCGACGGCTTCATTCGTGGCGGCGGCAACCTCATCAACACATACAACCTAGCAGCAACAGACACACAGGTTGCAAGCGGCGAGCTTTGCTACAACCTGGGCGAGGCATTCGGTCAGACACTTGGCACCGATGCATATCCCAACTTCACAGGCCTGAAGGTTTATTCATGGGGCAACGCTTACAGCAATGTTCCCTTCACCGACCTCAATGTTGAGACGGCAAACGGCGATGCAGAGTGCATCCTGCCCTCTATGAAGTGGGGCGGCTCTTATCAGGCTTACACTTACGTCGCTCAGGCCGACTTCGACTTCGGCGACTGGAACACTGGCAATCCCAACTACAATGTCATCATTGGCGTTCCCGCAGAGAACAACGGCAAGGCTTGGTATGCTCCCGGCTACTCTGTTGAAGGCTGGAACTATGGTCAGGACCTGCCCAACTTCGGCAACGGACGTCCTGCTGATGTTTATGCAGTACGCTATTTCACCGTTGATGGCGAGATTCCTTCTGACCTCTTCATGCCCGCAGCTCACGACGACGCTCCTTGCGAGTACTACATCAATGGCGAACTGATTTGGGCTGAGACCGACGGTTGGTATGAAGACGAGGTTGTTCGTCTCACCGACGCACAGAAGGCTCTCATCAAGACAGACGGCACTGTCAATGTATTCGCATTCCACGTTCACCAGAACTGGGGTGGCCGTTATGCCGACGGTGGTCTCTATACCGCTGGCGATATGGTTAACAGATATTTCAATAATGGCGAGAAGAAGGCTCTGGATGCCACAATCGTTTTGGCAGAAGAGGAAGGCATCAATGCAGAAGTTATTAACCTTGGAAAGAATGCCAACTCTCATGCCGCTGCAGTAACCGCACTTGCCCAGCTTCGCAAGGCTCGCCGCCTCGCATTCGACGCACGCACAGAGAACTTCACAGGTTCTGCTCCTGCTGACGGCATGATTGCTTACATCCTGAATGTAGGTGCCAAGATGTTCCTGGCCGGTGGTAACGACTGGGGTACTCACGCTTCTCTGAACCACATGGGTGCTAAGTGCGTTCTGCACGCTAACTCCTCCGGTGCAAACCGCTACACCATCCAGACCAACCTGCCTAACGGCACTCGTGGCAGAAACGATGGCCTCGGACACAACGGTTATGTTGACTGTGGCGACTGGAACACGACCGATGCAGGCTGGGCTTGGGAATTCGAGGCTTTGGCTGACGGCACATACCATATCATTAACTGCGAGAACGCAGGCGACAACATCTATCTCGGCATGACTGACGACGACCGTCTGCAAGTCGATACTGACAAGGCTGGCGCTGACAGCGACTTCAACAAGTGGCTCCTCGTCACTCCCGAAGAGTTCGCAGCTCTTGCAGAACAGGCTACCGCTGAGAATCCTATTGACCTCGGTCACTTGGTTCATCAGGCAACATTCTCTCAGAACGACTTCGAAGGCGATGACAAGTGGGCTCCTAACAACGAACTCGGAGAAAATAGACCAGAGAAAGAAGATGTTCAGGAAATTGCTTGGAGAGACTTCTCTAAGTGGGATCGCAACGCTGGCTGGATTTGGGGCTGGAAAGGCAACGATGCCGGAGGCGACTATGTATTCGAGATGTGGAACACCAAGGCTAAGGGTAAAGTATATCTCGTACAGGAAGTAGAAGGCCTGCCCGCTGGTAAGTACACCGTACAGATGAGCGGCTACTACCGCGACGGTAACTTCGAAAGCGCAGATGAAGGCAACGTTCGTCAGCTGGCTTACCTGTTCGCAGGCAGTGAAGAGAACTGCGTACCTCTGCAGAGCATCGTCGAGGGCAGCGGCAACTACCCAGGCCTCGGACGTGGCGGTGCAAGCGGTATTGTAATACCCGACGGTTGCCGCGATGCAGCCAAGTTCTTCCAGGTTGGCACATACGTCAACACCATTGATGCTGAAGTCGGTGCTGACGGCAAGTTGAAGATTGGTCTCTTCCGCGATGCAGCAGATGACGTGAAGGACGGCGACTGGATTGTTTCCGACAACTGGCGTCTCTACTATCAGGGCAATCCTGTAGAGGTTGAGATTACTGAAGCAGGCTGGGCTACCTTCGTTGCTCCTGGTAACGTCAACATCATTCCTGAAGAAGTAGAAGTATTCGCTGCTCAGAAGGTAGAAGGAAAGGACTTCGTTCATCTGGATCCCGTTGCAGCTATCCCCGCTGGCGAAGCAGTTGTACTGAAGGGTGCTGAAGGCACATACACCTTCTATGCAAACGCAGCTTCTGCTGAGCTCGGTACTACCAACGACCTGATAGCAACAACCGAAGAGGTTACTGCTGACGGCACTCAGTACGTACTCGGTCTGCCCAACAACGCCGAAGAAGGAGACGATTATGGCTTCTGGAAGGCTACAATCGGCACGACGATTCCTGTCGGCAAGGGTTACCTTGTATTCACAGGTTCTGATGCTAAGCCATTCTATCCATTCGGCGACGACGACGCAACTGGCATTGCTAACATCGAGAACGCTCTCGAGAACGGCTTAATATACAATGTTGCAGGTCAGCGCATCGGCAAGATGCAGAAGGGCATCAATATCGTGAATGGCAAAAAGGTGCTTCGTTAAATAATAAATCGTAAAAACGCAAATAGCATTATGAAGTACATTAAGCCAACTATCGAATTGAACCAGGCTCAGGCAGCCATGATGATTGCCGAAAGCCTGAAAGTCAATGAAGACAGCGAAAAGACTGTCGACGGCGAAAACTCTCTGACAAAGGAAAACGCCTGGGACATCTGGGACGAAGACTGAGAATAAGCGAGTGCAATATCAAGCTTGCTTGAATATTGCAGAGCGAAAGCAGTCTCGACACAAACTGTCAAGAATACTTTCCTTTATCTATAGTAGAAGGCAGCTCCTAAAGCGGGGGGCTGCCTTTTTTCGTAAAGGGGGCGCAGACGTCTCGTCGGCAAGAGATTGTCAACGGCTCACGTCGAGTTCGTTATACATACATGTATCTATAATTAAATGTACATGTATGTATAATTATAGATACATGTATGTATAACGAACCCAGCACGCGAAGTTGTGCAACGAAGGCTGTCGAATGTGGAAATGCAGGCTGTGGAACGAGGAAACACGAACTGTTGAGCCATGCAACGCGTTGTGTCGGATCAAGTGACTGCCTCCTTAAAATTTCTTCATTCCTCATTCTATTTTTTTCAATTTTCAATATTCAAATCTCAATTTAATTTCGTATCTTTGCAAAACATTTGAACAAAATAAGACTTCACGACGATATGGCTGAGACGAAAGGAAGAAAGCGACAGAGCACTACGAAGATTGTGGAAGTGCCTCAGGTTGACCAATATGGACACAAGCAACCACAGAATCTCGACATGGAGGTGGCAGTCTTGGGTGCACTCATGGTGGAACAGGACTCGTATGGACTTGTGGCAGAACTGCTCAAGCCTGAGAGTTTCTACGACCACAGGCATCAGCTTATCTATCAGGCAATTCAGTCGTTGAATGCCGAGCAGAAGCCAGTCGACATCATGACCGTCATCAATCAGCTCGAGACGACCGACAACCTCGAAGCTGCAGGCGGTGAAGTCTATCTGATGCAAATCAATGCGCAGGTGGCAAGCTCTGCACATATTGAGTATCACGCCAAGATAATCGCTCAGAAGTCCCTGCAACGTCAGCTCATCACGTTCGCCAGCATCATACAGACGAAGGCTTTCGACGCCACGATTGACGTGGCCGACCTCATGCAAGAAGCAGAAAGCAACCTCTACGCAATCGCGCAGAAGAACATGAAGAAGGACTTCACGCAGATCGACCCCGTCATCAGTCAGGTCTATGAACTCATTCAGAAGGCACAGGCAAAGGAAGGCGGCTTGAGCGGCTTGCCGACAGGTTTCCACGAACTCGACAAGATAACGAACGGCTGGCAGAACAGCGACCTCATCATCATCGCAGCACGTCCGTCAATGGGTAAAACGGCGTTCGCGCTCTCCATGATAAAACGAATGGCTGTCGATTATAAGATTCCTTGCGCAATGTTCAGCTTGGAGATGAGCAATCAGCAACTTGTGCAACGACTGATGATTAATGTCAGCGAGTTGAGCGGCGAGAAGCTTCGCAGCGGACAATTGGCTCCGTACGAATGGGGACAGCTTGACAAACGTGTTCGCCAACTTTACAACGCACCCATTTACATCGACGACACACCTTCGCTCAGCGTCTTCGAACTGCAAACAAAAGCGCGCCGATTGGTTCACGACCTCGGCGTGAAAGCCATCATGATTGACTATCTGCAGTTGATGCAGGCAAGCGTTTACTCAAACAACCGTCAGGAAGAGGTTAGCATGGTGAGCCGCGCCCTGAAAGGTCTTGCGAAGGAACTCAACGTTCCCGTCATTGCATTGAGTCAGCTGAACCGTGGTGTCGAGAGCCGTGAGGGCTTCGAAGGCAAACAGCCCGTGCTGAGTGACTTGCGTGAATCTGGTGCCATCGAACAGGATGCCGACATCGTTTGCTTCATCCATCGTCCTGAGTACTACAAGTTGTTTGTTGACGACAAAGGCTATGACTGGCACGGCAAGGCGATGTTCATCATTGCCAAGCACCGCAACGGCTCTGTCGGCGACATCAAGCTAGCATTCCGCAGCGAGTTTGCACGCTTCTCCGACCTCGAAACAAACATTCCATTGCCTGGCACGCAGGAGAGCGATATGGGCGGACGTTATGTCTCGCCTAAGATGACACCAGAAGAGATGGCAGAGAGCGACAAAATCGCCAATGCACTTGGCACTGGCGATTCATTCTCTGGCCTGAAAGGCGCACAAGAAGACGAGTTCTAAGAGTAAGCATCATAATATACGAGAAGCCCCACCTAAATAATCAAGGCGGGGCTTCTTACGTATGAAATAACTTCTTACTCTTCTGGCTTCATATTCGTATAAACGGTCTGGACATCGTCGAACTCCTCGAGCTTCTCAACCATCTTGTTGATAGTCTCGCGCTGCTCGGGCGTTACGTCCTTCACGTCGTTGGGAATGTACGTAAACTCACCGCCCACTTCCTCGTAACCATCTGCTTCCAGTTTCTTCTGGATAGCATTGAAACTTGTCGGCTCACCGTAGATGGTGATGGTCGTTACGTCCTTCTCTTCGTCGTATTCCTCGTCGTATTCTTCCTCGACGCCACAATCAATCATCTCCAGGATGAAGTCGTCCATGTCCATGCCTTCCTTCTTCTTGAAGGTGAACACGCACTTGTGGTCGAACAAGAAGGAGAGCGAGCCCGTTGTGCCCATGTTGCCCGAGAACTTGTTGAAGACGCTGCGAACGTCGGCAACGGTGCGGGTGGTGTTGTCGGTCAGGGTATCTACGAAAATGGCGATGCCGTGAGGGCCATATCCTTCGTAAGTTACTGACTTGTAATCACTCTGGTCCTTACCCATGGCGTTTTTGATGGCGCGCTCGATGTTGTCCTTCGGCATGTTCTCGCGCTTGCAGACAGCGAT
Source organism: uncultured Bacteroidales bacterium (assembly GCA_902778625.1). GTDB lineage: Bacteria > Bacteroidota > Bacteroidia > Bacteroidales > Bacteroidaceae > Physcousia. Next base: position 29,716 of record CACYYM010000019.1, on the reverse strand, counting down.
AACGCTACGGAGTGCCGGATTGTTCTCTGGTTCGGGACCTGCAGCCTTCACGGCGATGGCAATCTGCTTGCCCAGACGCGTGAAAGTCTTAGCCATGTGGCCCCATCTCTTCAGTTTAGTCGCTTTGCGATATTCAAATGCTCTTCCCATTGTATTTAGTATTTAATGTTGTTTCTATCTGAGTTCAGCTCCGAGTTGTTGAGTCAGGTTGTTGATAAGTTTCTGCATGATGGCATCAATCTGCTTGTCGCCCATTGTCTTCTCAAAGTCTTGCAGGATGAAGTTCACTGCATAGCTCTTCTTGCCTTCAGGCAGGTTCTTGCCTTCATAGACGTCGAAGAGCTTGACTGCCTTGAGCAGCTTCTTCTCTGTTTGATAGGCAATGCGTTCCACCTCTCCGAAAGGCACATTGCTGTCGAGCAGCAGGGCGAGGTCACGGCTGACTGCCGGGAACTTGCTTATCTCGGTGTATGTGACGTTCTGCTTCTGTATGATGCGGAGAATCTGGTTCCAGCGGATGTCGGCGAAATAGACAGGCTGCTCGATGCTGAATGCCTTGGTGAGCTTGCCGGAGACAATGCCCATCTCTGCCAACACCTTACCGCCACGGTTCTGGATGCTAAGGCTCTGGCTGTAAATGTCGCTCTTCCCTTCTGTGAAGACAAGCAGACCGAATGGTACGCCGAGGCGGGTGAAGATGTTCATCACGTAAGCCTTGAGCTGAGCGAACGAGCTGTCCTCGTCGGGATGAGCCCAGCTGCCACGAACGCGTTTGCCTGTCAGCCAGAGGCCGAGGTGATAGTCCTCGCTGTACGCATCGAGTACATGCTTGATGACCTCTGGGTCGCGACTGCTGCTTACACCAGGGATAATGTCCGGACACTTCTTCTCCGCTTGGAAACGATAGCAGTTGCCATACTCGAAGAAGCGCAGGTCGGTGTTGCGATAGCTGATGTTGCGGGCTATGCTTTCCAAACCGCCAAAGAGAAGTGTCTGGCGGAGAGCGTTGAGATCCTGACTGAGCGGATTGAGAAGCTTCACAGACTCCTCGCTCTTGTATGACTCGAGGCCGTCGTAGTAAGCGCCGCGCTGCAGGCTGTTGTTCAGTATTTCACGGAAGCCGCCACCAACCAATTGTTCGGCGATGATGTTCTGCAGTTTGTGACTCGTATCGTGAATTGTCTTGACGGTCAAGCTGTTCTTAAGTGTCGTGGGTATCTCCACATTATTATATCCGTAGATGCGAAGAATGTCTTCCACAACGTCGCAAGGACGCTGAACATCCACGCGGTAAGCGGGAACCGTGAGTTCCAAGCCTTCGCTCGTCTCGCTGTCAATCTTCATCTCGAGGCTCGTCACGATGCTCTTGATGGTTTCCTGAGGAATATGCTTGCCGATGAGACTATCAACATAATCGTACTTCAGGGAAACCTTGAAGTCGGGCAATTGCTTCGGATGCACATCGACAATCTGCATGCTGACCTTCGCACCAGCCAGTTCTTTTGCGAGAATGGCAGCCTGCTTGATAGCATAAAGCTGTCCGTTTGGATCAATGCCACGTTCGAAGCGGAAGCTTGCATCCGTGCTCAAGCCGTGACGACGTGCACTTCTGCGGATGCTGGTCGGATTGAAGTAAGCACTTTCGAGCAAGACATTAACAGTCGTGTCGTACGTACCACTACCCTTTCCGCCAAACACACCAGCGATACACATCGGTTCCTTAGCGTTGCAGATTGCCAGGTCTTGGTTCGAGAGCTTATGCTCCACGCCATCGAGCGTCACGAAGGGAGTTCCTTCGGGCAAAGTCTTTACAATCACTTGCTTGCCCTCAATCATATCTGCGTCGAAGCAATGCAGAGGCTGACCGTAAGCCATCATGATGAAGTTCGTGATGTCCACGATATTGTTGATGGGACGAAGGCCAATGGTGCGCAACTTGTTCTGCAACCATTCGGGACTCTCCTTGACTTCACAACCTGTCAGAGTGACGCCAACATAGCGAGGACACAGGTTTGGATCGTCAATAGTTATGCTGATAGGCAGAGACTCGTCATCTACCTTGAACTTGTCGCAGTCTGGACGATGAAGGCTGGTCTTGTATCCGTTCTGAATGAGCCAAGCATAGAGGTCGCGAGCCACACCATAATGGCTGCAAGCGTCTGCTCGGTTTGGTGTAATATCCACTTCGATGAGCCAATCGCTCTCAACATGATAGTATTCCGCAGCAGGTGTGCCCACCTTTGCTTCTGCGGGAAGCACGATGATGCCGCTATGGTCGTTGCCAATGCCGATTTCGTCTTCTGCACAGAGCATGCCGAAACTTTCGACGCCACGCAGTTTGCTTCGCTTGATGGTGAAGCACTCGTCGCCGTCATAGAGCTTGGTGCCAACAACGGCAGCAATAACCTTCTGACCAGCTGCAACGTTAGGAGCGCCACAGACAATCTGCAGAGGTTCGCCCTGACCTACGTTCACAGTGCAAACATGCATGTGGTCGCTGTCGGGATGCGGCTCGCAGGTCAGCACTTCAGCCACATACAAGCCTTCCAAACCACCCTTAATGGTCTGCACTTCTTCCACGCTGTCAACCTCGAGACCTGCACTTGTCAGAGCATCTGCAACCTCCTGTGCACTCAGGGTTGTATCGACATATTCTTTAAGCCATTTGTATGAAATGTTCATCGTTTCTTTACCTTATTATTTTATAAATCGCGTGCAAAGGTACAAAAAAGCGAAGACAATACAAAATAAATGCGTTTATTTTTATTGTTGAGCGCAAAAGTAGCTCGACAATGTCAAGGTACAACTTTCAATTCACAATTCGAAGTTGACAAAAAGATTAATACGGATTATGCAGACCTTGCGGTCATGCTGGGAAACACGACACGTTAAGTCGGACAACTCGGCACGTTAAGTCGGACAACTCGGCACGTTAAGTCGAACAACTCGACACGTTAAAATGGTCAACACAACACGTTGTGTTTGCAAACGCTCCACGTTGTGTTTGGCAACACTCCCTGCAGAGTTGAAAGACGCGACTTAAAAGTACTGCTTCGACACCTTTACGCTGCCATCTTCATAGATGACTTTGCGGATGCAAATGCCATTCTCCGGTTTCGCGATTCGCTGACCTGAGAGGTTGAAGTACTGAATGGCTCGAACCTTGTCGGAAGTGGCAATGACAGGCTTTATCTCGTCGATTATGTCCTGACTTGCAAACCAAAGCGGACAAGGTCTCTGCACACTTCCCAACTGCTTGCAGGCTTGGAAGGAATAGCAGCCTACCGAATTATAGACCTCACCTGCAGAATCAAGGAGACGGAATTCGATTTTCTCCGTAGTTTCCTCACCATGAATGTTCATATAGAGCAGGTCGCCATCCAAGACTCCAACGCCTCGGCATTCCTCACCACAGAAAGCTCCGACATAGTAAGGCTGGTCGAGAGAGATGCCCTCATCTGCGTCAACCGTCGCCACCAAAGTCATCACGTCAGGATAAGCATGGATATCTGTCTGCCAAGCACCGTCCTCTGCCTGAACTGCACGAGCATAACGGCGCTTTCGAGCCCCTTGAGGACTGAGACTTTGCCAGCAGAATGTTTGTGATTGAGCAGCATAGAAGAGGTAAGACTGCCCGGGTTGCAAGCTCTTGAGGGAGCCGAACCACGCACCATTGGCATAGGTCGCAAAGGCATCAAGGCCAACAACTTTGTCGCCTTCACTCGGTTCGTAGCCTGCAAGAGCAGCCTCCAACGTTGTCGCATTATAGAGAGGACAAGCAATCCAGTTCCATCCTGCTTGCAAGTTGACAGGAGTAGCGACATCGAAGAGCGGTCCGCGCAAAGTCACCTCCCTCGCCTCTTGCATCTTAATCTTGTAGCCCTTAGCGGCTTCGAGGGCTTTGAGCGTTCCCTGCCAACCGTTTTCTTCATCCCAAAGCAGGCTTTCGTCTTGTCCCTGCAAGCACAGGGCATCTGCGAGGAAACGACTCTTATCGACGCTCTCTGCAAAGTTGTGGGAAGTCCAGTTCCAGCCTTCTGCAAGGTCGAGGGTGATGGTTCTGTCAGGTCCTAACCAGTCATCTTCAGTCAAAGCGATGAAGTCTGAGAATCCAAGCTTATTGCTCTTATCGATAGTTGGCTGGTTCATAATGGTCACCATATTCGCCCCATCAGGATAGCGGCCAAAGGTTTGGTACTTATTGTGCTCTCTGTACTCGACCTGATCGGCCCATGAACCGTCCTCTGCTTGTATGCTGACTTTGGCTCCATCAGCATTATCAAGCTTGAAAGGAGCGTGGAGTTGGTCGAATCCAGTCTTTTTGTCGCACCAAATGACACGGGTTCCATGAGCTGGCACAACGCCTTCCTGCAACTGATACTTCTGCGGATTGTTGGGATTGTCGCTCAGGTAAAGACCGGCCAAGGAGATATCTTGGTCCGTTGTATTGTAGAGTTCGAGCCAATCCTCCCTCTTTCCAAGATCATTTATATAAATGTCGCCAGAAGCACTCACCTCGTTGATACGCAAAGGAGCAGCTCCTGCCTGCCATCGCTGCCTTTCGTCCGTGATAGGCTCGAACTTGGCTTTAAGCGAAATTCGGCTGTCATTATCATAGGTTTCGTGCAGGTCGAGAGTTTCACTTGTCGAGACTGTTTCCCTATTATTTTGCGTTAAAGTCAGGCCTCCATCATACCAAATATCAGTACTTGAAGCAGAACAGTTCTTTACCTCGACTGCTATCTGATTTGTACCAACGACAAGAAACTCGTGAGGAATCTCGATGTTTCCAATGTATGGGTTCTCTGATTCATAATGCCCACCAGTAGTGTAATCGTCATACGGCGAGCCGCTCGTTACATAATAGCCTCCCACTTCGTACCCGTTCACATAAAGCATCACGCCATCATCCACCTGATAGTAGAAGGTCAGAATGTCCTCATCGGAAAGAGGAGAATCGAGTTGGAAGGTATTACGGAAGTAGTAAGTAGGCCGTTTGTTGCCCGAACCTGGGTCTAACTTAGTAATGGAATTCTCCTGCATATAGTAGCCGTCTCTTCCAAAGCCGAAAGGTGCTTGTCCTGTTTTCCAGCCATTTGCGGCCTCATCAAACGAAAGGGATTTCCAGTCGAAACCATCCATAGAACCTAAGTCATAGTACATCCACTCGGCACGATCTGGAATAAGTGTCGAGGTATTGGCTTCAGGGCTTTGCGATTCCCAACCGTTGAAAGTATATCCTGCTGGAGCTTTTGCCGTAAGCTGTATGGGCTGACCATCATACGAGAAGAGATAGCCCTCGAACTTGCCTGTGGGAAATTCCTGACCGTTCACGGCCAATCGAGCTTCAGGAATGTTTGAAGAGAGATTTGCAAAGATGCCATAATTGACTCCATAATAGTTTTTCATGTTTGTGATACGTGAACCATTATGGGCGGAGCGGACAGAGTTAATCATTCCTGTGCTTGCACTACTGCCTTCGAACTGCAAGGCAGGAGTTGTATTATTATAAATCTCCCTCACAATCTCTTCGCAACGAGTGGGTTCGAACACGCTGCCGTCCACTATGCAATAGGCATCCATAAACTGACGGCGGAAGGGATCGTACTTCATCAAGTTGCGGAAAAGGTCGTCCACGTTTGCACCTGCACTTGTGTTCAGCACATCTGTAAGCATACTTGATGTGCCGAAAGCCGAGTCACAATCGAAAAGAACGAAATGGAACTTCCCGTCTGTACGGCTTCGGAAGCCTTTTATATTGTTGGTGTTCGTTATCCAATCCGTCGGGCCCATATAGCACTCAAGAGCCATATAGTTCACGTACTCGTCAATATCCAAGAGTTCGCAAATCTGACTGTATACTTCTGCCGACTTCGTCTGGCCCAATCTTGCCGCCAACCTTTGGAGCTGCGTCCATGCCTGATTGTCGCCCATCTTCTGATTATATTGGTTGTTGCTCAGGTCGAACTGGTCCATATCGTCGAAATCAATGCCGTAGTTACTATAGGCAAAGTGCTTGTTGTTGCTCTCACGAATATTGAGCATTCCGTAGTACAAGCCGTTCAGGAAGACGTGAGCGGGTTGATAGTCCTGACAATCAACATAGAATCCGCTCTTCAACACAATCATCTGGACGGATGGGTCTTTCGAGCGAGCATAAGTATCGTTACCACCATTACGAACCTGCCAGCTACGGTATTTGTTGTAAGTCTTTGAGGGAAAGACCGGGTAATCAATAGAATTGATGCCCTCGTAGCGCTTATCGGTCTTCAGACGGAACGAAGTTCTTGCTTCCCAATAATGATCGTCCACGGTTGCACCACCATAAGCCCTTGTCCAGCCTCCGCAAACCTCAAGGTCCATCTCTTGGTTCAGCACCATAGAATAAGTTATGTGTCCGTCCGCATCCTTCTCAGGAACAAGATACTCCATATTGACTGGGCGTTCCCAATCCATGTTCCAGTTGCAAGCCGAACTCTGACCATTTCCACTAATGCCATTCGTTCCCCTTACAAAAACACCTATTTGATTATCAAAGAAGTGCTTGCCTTCTGAAACGACGGAGAGAATTGGGAGGTAGTAGTCGTGGTTCTGGTAGATGTAGGAGCGAGTTACCACAGGGCTTGGCAGCATGCCCGATTGAAAGAGACAGAGGCGAAGGATTGTGGTTTCGCTTATCTCGAAGACGCCATAATAGCTTGTCATACCATTCGTGGCAGTAGGAGTGCTTCCGTCCAAGGTATAGCGCAAAGTACAACCTTGAGGAATGGTTACGCGTGCCCAGAAAGTTTCGGAGAAGACTTTAGAATCGACGCTGACAACTGGTTCTTCAAGACGAAAAGAGGCAAAGTCGCTATTATTGTTCGAAGAACCTGGTGTAGGCTCTCCTGTGTATTCCCAATCCTCATTGCCGTCTAACCTACAAGCATAAGAGCAACGGGAAATGGATGGCGGATAATCGACGGACGTAATGACTGCCTTTTCGGAATCCAAGAGACTGATTGTGCCACCTTCCGGTTCCAACTTAAAAGGAATCTGCGTCTTGGCTCCATCTCCGTAATTGCCTTCTGCCTGACTATGTCCGAAGTAAAGCACTTTGAAGCCTCCTGGTTCGACAGACCCCCAAACGCTAAGCGAGGTGAAGCGAAATTCGTTCACGCCGTCGGTAATGGTTGTACCCTTCAAGGGAATGCTTTCAGAAGTAGGATTATAGAGTTCTATCCAACTGCCATAACAGAGGGCGCCGTCAAGGTATTGGTCGATATTCGCCACTTGCACTTCGTTGAAAACCAAAGAAGTATGTTCGATAACAGGTTCGGGCTCCTGAGCAAAAACAAGGGCTGGAGAGAGGAGTAAAAGTAAGCTTATTATGTAGTTTTTCATCGCCTTAATGCATATAATCCAAGCAAAGATACGATTTTTTCTGTATACTTTAGGCAAAAAACCTAAAAAAAATCACTTAATGACCAAAGTTGTGATGGATTGCTTGGGAAGCGTGACGCGGAGAAGGTTGTCTTTGAGCATAACAGCGTCCTTTATCTCTGCAAGGTTTTCGGCTCGAGATGTGCGGAAAATTTTTAGGCTGTTCGATTGTGAAATTGTGAAATTATCCAACACAATCTCATGTATGGTCTCTTCCCCTTCGTTCAAAAGTACCAGTGTTAATGTGTCGCGAGAGGGGTTGATGGCGGCAAGTGTCTGAGGGCAATCCACATCGAGAATAGCATAGCCTCGCTTGATGAAACGCGAGCATTGCTGGCGGATATAGTAGTTCTTAACCTTGCGGTAGAACTGCCTTTGGAAGCTGCCGTTTATCAGGCACCACTGGTCGCCCCACTCCTCCATGTATTGCCAGTCGAGCCAAGCCTCAGGTTGCATGATGCGGATATCATCGAAGAGGCGTTGAGTGAGCTTCAAATTGCCTTCCAGCCCTCTTCCACCTGAGCCTGTTTCGCTTTGCCAGAAGGGTATTCCAGCCTCTTTCGTCAAGCGGGAGAGACGGGCACGTTGTCTGTTATTGCCCTGATAGGTATGCGTGTTCCATTGCCCTACGAGAGACAAAACACCTGCTCGCTTATAAGCCTCGAATGCCTCGATGGAATGAGCCACGCTGGTCTCGTCGGAAGCGGAAATGATGGTGCTGAGTCCTGACGCTTTCAAGATGGGAGCAAGGACGCGAAGGAAAGCGATTTGGGAGGAGTAATCGAAGTGACAGCCTTCCTGCGAACCATTCTGATACCAGTAGTCTGTGGCCGATTCATTAAAGGGTTCGAGCGTCTTGAACTCGATGCCGTACTGGTCTTTGTAGTGCTTGCAGATATCCACCAGATAGTGCGCGAACTCCTCGTAGTATTCAGGCTTCAGGTTATCCTTGCCGCCATCTTTGTTGCCTGCGACGCAACCACTATAAGTCATATAGTAAGGACAGGAATTGCTGAAGGCTTCGAAGACTGCATCAGGCCTCTTTTCCTTGATTTTGAGCAGGATCTTGCGTTGAGCCGAGTCGCGCTCCCAATGGTACTGGTCGCCAGTAAAGTCCTTAAAGCCCTCCATTTCGGCTCGCAAGCCTTTGCCTCTGCCCATGTGATGAAGATCGCAATAGCGGTTCTCAGGGTCGTCTCCACCACCTATGTTATAGCGGAAATGCGAGTAGTTGAGACCTTCTGGACTGACCAGCCAAGAGATGATTTCATCCACCTTCTCATCCTCCCACTTGCCACATTGCCCAGCCCACCAGCAGAGCGACACACCCCAACCGTCCCAATGCTGCTGGACTTGCTGAGTGTCGATGGAATAATTGGCAGCTCTCGAAGAGGAAGCGACCAATAATAATATAATAATGCTCCTGAGCCTCATTTCGTTGCTTTTCTTTTGCAAAGATACAAAATAATTCTTCATTCTTCATTCTTCATTCTTCATTTTTTCATATCTTTGCACCAAATTATTAACCTCAAACACTAAAACTACCAATGAAAAGGTTATTCTTGTTCTCCACTTTATTTATTTTCCTGTTCTCTTCTGTTTCGGCAGACAAGGTGACTGCTGCAAAGTATGACATCATCCCTCTTCCAAAGGAGGTGAAGGTGATGTGTACGGGTTTTGACCAGATGTTTGCCATTGAAGATGGAAATGGCATTAGCTATGATGCAAGCAATGCTGAATGCACCCGTATTGCGCAATTCCTTCAGGAATGGGTGAAGGAAGAAGCAGACCTGAAGCTTCAGCTGACTCCTGATGACAAGAACGCCAAGATTAAGTTGCGTCTCGTTTCTCCTGCCGCTCCTAAAGGCAAGAAGAGCAAAAAGCCTGTTGCGCTGACCGACCAACAGAAAGAGAGCTACACCATGAAGGTGACGGAGAAGGGCATCGAACTGACTGCCTACGAGCCAGTTGGCCTGTTCCGTGCTGCTCAGACACTTCGCAAGAGCCTCCCCGAAAAGAATGGACTTGGACTGATAATGCCTTTCGCAGAGATTACCGACCAGCCTCGCTTCTCCTATCGCGGAGTCCTGCTCGATTGCGGTCGTCACTTCTTCTCTGTAGAGTTCATCAAGCAGTTCCTCGATGTGATGGCCCTGCACGGCTGCAACCAGTTCCATTGGCATCTGACCGAAGATCAGGGCTGGCGCTTCGAGGTGAAGGCTCTGCCTGACCTTGCTAAGAAAGGAAGCGTTCGCGAGAAAACCGTCATCGGTCCCAGCCGTATGCGCATCTACGACAACATCCCTTATGGCGGCTACTATACGCAGGAAGAGTGTCGCGATGTGGTCAAGTATGCTGCTGAGCGTTACATCAATGTCGTGCCTGAAATCGATATGCCCGGACACATGCAGAGTGCCCTCGCAGTCTATCCGAACCTCGGTTGCACAGGTGGTCCGTATGTTGTTGCTCCGCATTGGGGTGTGATGCGCGAGGTGCTTTGTGGCGGCAATCCTGAGACGCTGACCTTCCTGAAGACCGTCTTCGGTGAGCTTTGCGATGTCTTCCCCTCTCCCTACATCCACATCGGCGGCGACGAGTGTCCGAAGGAGCGTTGGCAGAAGTGCCCCAAGTGCCAGGCAAAGATTAAGGAACTGGGCTTGACGGACGAGTCAAAGGTGGCGGTTGAAGGTGGCGACAACAGAGGCAGTCAGGATGGTCGCAGCCCTGAGAACAAGCTCCAGAGCTACATCAACCACGAGATTGAGCAGTTCCTCGCCTCTCGCGGAAGGAGCCTGATTGGTTGGGACGAGATACTGGCAGGCGGACTGTCCGAGGGTGCCATTGTGATGTCCTGGCGAGGCACCAAGGGCGGTGTGGCTGCAGCCAAGCAGAAGCATCGCGTCATCATGAGCCCGAACGTCTTCGCCTACCTCGACCATCCGCAGCTGAAAGATTATGGCAAGCAACCTCGCACCACCGACAGCTACATCGTCTCCTGCTCCAAGATTTACAGCTTCGAACCCCTTGTTCCTGAGGAACTGAGCGGCGAGGAAGGCGACTACATCCTTGGCTATCAGGGCAACCTCTGGACCGAGCAGGTGGCTTACCCCGAGCACGCGCTCTATCAGTTGCTGCCGCGCTTGGCCAGCATGTGCGAAGTGCAGTGGTGCAACCCCGAGCAGAAGGACTTCGAGGGTTGGAAGAAGCGTCTGCCTCAGTTGAAGAAGCTCTACGACAAGGCGGGACTCGTTTACTGCAACGAGGTGGAGTAACTTCCAGATTCAATAAGTCAATTTTCTTTCTTTGGGATAGGGATGCGCCGCTGCGTGTCCCTATTTCATATATTGTGGTGAGTAAGCAAACTTAACGTGCTGCGTTGGCATTTTAGCTGTGCCTCGTTTTTTGCTCTTGTCTGCAGCTAAGAGCTCACCTCTCGAATCCACTACAAAGGTACGAAAAATAAATGAATTGTGCAAGTAAATTGGCAATTATTTTCACACGAAAATGAAAGTTTTTCGAGGGGGTGGCAATGAGTCCTTTCGGATGACAGATGACAGATGACAGTTTTATTTGAGAGGGGGGGGGCGAGGACTGTCAATCTGCTACTGTCTGCTTTCTTGCTACTTTTTGCATGTGAAAGTCTATTTTTAAGTGTATTCTTATATAAATATAATAGAATATATATAAAAATAAGTATAAATATATATAAATATACTATTAATAATATATATATAATAAATTAACTATATAATTATTAGATAGTTAGAATTCCTAAAGCGAGTTTCATTTCTTGTTTGGGGCGGTAGAGGGGTGCTAAATAAAAACTGTCATCTGTCATCTGTCACGACGGGGTGCATGAGACGATTATACTACAAACAGACATTGAATGCATACAACTTCAAGAAAGAACAAAAAACTCCCATTTCATCGGTGTTTCACGCACTAAGTTGGAAATGATTCAATGGAGCGTGGAACATTTTCCTGCGTCTTTGTTGGGCAGTTTCAGCCGAAAAGTGCAAAATCGCCCATTTCATCGAGAAAAATGACACCTCAAGGGGCAATTATTTGACGATAAACCAGGGGTTGTGGAGGTCAGGTTTGTTGTAAATGAGGGGCAACCCCGTCTTATAATCCAAGACTTGCTTGCCACAAGCACGGCAAATGGCGTCGCCAGCAGCAGTATCCCACTCCATTGTGGGGGCGAAACGCGGGTAAACATCGGCACTTCCTTCGGCCACAAGGCACATTTTCAGGCTGCTGCCCTTGCTCACGAGGTCAACATGGCGGTTCAATTCGCGCAGTTTGCCGATATATTCCTCCGTCTCAGGGTTCATGTGCGAACGGCTGGCCACAATTTTCAGGCCAACATGCTCGAGCAAAGCCTGTTGCGGCAGGGAGTAGAAGGTCAGCGGCTCTCTCCTCTGGGTGACCGGAACATCAAGGTGGTCCAGATTTATCCCTTCCACCCGGCGTGCACCCCAACCTACAATTCCGCCATAAACAGTGCCAAGTGTAGGCGCGAAAATGATGCCCAGAATGGGTTTTCCATCTTCGATGAGGGCAATATTGACCGTAAATTCGCCATTTCGCTTGATGAACTCCTTGGTGCCGTCGAGCGGGTCAACTATCCAGAGCCTATGCCAATCCTTTCGCTCCTCGAAAGGAATCTGAGCCCCTTCCTCGCTGAGAATGGGATATCCAGCGGGCTTCAGACGCTCTACAATGCAGTTGTGCGAAGCCTTGTCGGCAAGTGTAAGCGGACTGTTGTCGTCCTTCAGCTCAATGCCAAAGTCCTGAGTGGGGTCATTGTATATGCGCATGATTTCTTTGCCAGCATATACAGAAGTGTTTATCGCAAGGTCAAGAATGTTGAAATTTTGCATATATTATAGCATTTTCAGAGCCAACTTGATGACGCGCTCAACCGGTGCATCAGGCTCGTCGGTAAGGATTTTCTGTACAACTTTATGGGTAGGAGCAGGACTGAATCCAAGCATCGAGAGGGCAGCAACAGCTTCATCAAGCACCTCCTTATTGACCACCGGAGCAGCCGATGCAGAGGGCGATGCAGCCTGAATGCCAAGGGAACCAATCTTGTCGTGAAGTTCCACAATGATGCGCTGAGCCATCTTTGGGCCTACACCCTTCACCGTCTTCAGCACCTTATCATTGCCCTCACTGATGATGCCAGCCAGTTCCTGCACGGTAAGGGACGAGAGAATCACCCTGGCAATGCTTGCTCCAATACCGCTCACACTGGTCAGCAAGAGGAAAAGCTCCCGCTCTGCCCGAGTGCTGAAGCCCCATAGCTGGTAGGCATCCTCGCGAATCGACTCGGTAATCCACAACTTGACTTCATCTTTTCCCTGAATGGCAGAGAAAGTATTGAGAGAGATATTCACGCCGTACCCTACCCCATGACACTCCACAACAGCAAGCGCTGGCGTAAGGTCGGCAAGCATTCCTTTCAGATATTCAATCATATAATTTGTCGTTTATTTCTGCAAAGATACAAAAAAAAGATTAGAGAATAGGAATTAAAAAAAGAAAAATCTGCCTTATATACAATAAAAGGACGCATACATACGTTAATTATAAGACATGAGCGCGCGAAAAGTCATATTATCTCTGGCATTGTTGGCAAGTATCAATTTGCTGGCAATGATGGTCAATGGTCAATGGTCAATGGTCAGCGAGGCTGCTCCTGCCGACACTATAACCGACGGCAAACCTCGCTATTCCGTGCGCAAAACCGGTACCGAGGACACAAAAGACCTCAAGAAGAAGACTGCCGACCTGAAAGACCCAGACAACCTCAAGACCGAAGTCATCTATGATGAGAAGGACAACACCTACACCATCGGCACTTCGCTTGTTGGCGACCAGCAGGGGAGCGGAGCTTCAGGCAGAAGCGGCGGCACAAGAGACTCTGGAACAAGAGGCAGCTCCACAGGCAGAAGCTCGAACACAAATACAGGCAGAGGCGGAAGCACATCCAACTCAAGCTCCACCTCGACCGGTGCGGCTGGAGCATCCTCAGGAAGCCTTCTCCCTGGCCGCTCGGGTTATACACTTGGCACCGCCACAAGCTTCCTCAACGCGCCAGTCCTTATGACCCCTGAAGAATATCAGGAGTGGTCGCTCCAAAACTCCATGCAACAATACTGGCGCTTCAAGAACCAAGAGGCCTTCGAAGCAGAGGGAAAGAGCAAATTCGACTTCACAGACATGCACTTCGACCTCGGACCGGCAGAGAAAATTTTTGGTCCTGGCGGCGTTCAAATCAAAACACAAGGCAGTGCTGAACTCAAGATTGGCATCAACTCAAAGAAGGTCAACAATCCTGCCCTTGCTGCCTCGCGCCGCAAAACCGTAGGCTTCGATTTCGATGAAAAGATTAACCTCAGCCTCAATGGTAAGGTGGGCGACAAAATCAATATGAACCTGAACTATAACACCCAGGCCACCTTCGACTACGACGCCCAAAACCTCAAACTCAAATACGACGGCAAGGAAGATGAAATCGTCAAGCTCATCGAAGCCGGTAACGTCTCCTTCCCCAGTAACATCAGCCTCGTTCCAGGCGTGAGCAGCCTCTTCGGCCTTCGCACAGACGTGCAGTTCGGCAAGTTAAAGATTCAATCCGTCATAAGCCAGAAGAAGAGTGCAAGCAGCAGTGTAAGCAGTAAAGGCGGCTCGCAGACCACAAACTTCGAGTTCAGCGCAACAAACTACGAGGAGAACCGACACTTCTTTCTCTCCCACTTCTTCCGCGAAAAATTCGACCAGGCAATGGCAACACTGCCCACCATCTCGAGCGGAATCAACATTAAACGTGTCGAGATTTGGGTGACGAACAAGACCGGCAAAACCGAGAACAACCGAAACATCATCGCCCTTGCCGACCTTGGCGAACCGAAGTACATCTACAACTCGATGTGGACAAGAACAGGAACCGATGTTCCCAGCAACCGCTCGAACAGTATGTACGACATCCTTGTCAACAACTATACCGATGCCCGCGACATTTCGCAAGCCACAATTGTTTTGGACGGAATAGGCGGAGGAGCAGGAGAAGAATTTAAAGGCAGTATCGACTACGAGAAACTGCAAGCAGCCCGAAAGCTTAACAGTTCAGAATATACGGTCAACAATGCCCTCGGTTATGTCAGCCTCTCGAGCACATTGCAAGTGGACGACGTCCTCGCCGTCGCCTTCGAATACACCTATATGGGCACAACCTATCAGGTGGGTGAATTTGCAAGCGACCTGACAGACAACTCGAAAGCGCTCTTCGTCAAGATGCTGAAAGGCACTTCAGGCAGTCCTAATCTCCCGACTTGGCGCTTAATGATGAAGAATGTCTATTACCTTGGCACTCAAAGGGTAATGGCCGACAAGTTCCGTCTAGACATCAAGTACCAAAGCGACTCCACCGGCGTCTATCTCAGCTATTTGCCCGAAGAGAAGTTCAAGAACACCATCCTCCTCAGAGCTCTCAACCTCGACCGCCTCGACGCAAAGAACAATCCGCATCCCAATGGGCAGTTCGACTTCGTGGAAGGCTACACCATCAATAAGGGCCGCATCATCTTCCCAGTTGCAGAGCCTTTCGGTGAACATCTGGCAAAATGGATTAACGACCCTGTCTTGGCCGACAAGTATTGCTTCCGCGAACTCTATGACAGCACAAAAACCGTTGCGAAGCAGATTACCGAACACGACAAGTTCCTTCTTACTGGCCGCTACAAAGGCACGAATGCAGGTGAAATCGACCTTGGCGTAACGAACGTGGCGAGAGGCTCCGTCATTGTTACCGCTGGTGGCACAACACTTACCGAGAACGTCGATTACACGGTTGATTACAACATGGGCCGAGTGACCATCATCAACCAAAGTCTTATTGATTCAGGCACAAACATTAGTGCTTCAGTAGAGAGCAACGACACCTACGGAATGCAGCGAAAGACCATGCTCGGCTTGAACCTCGATTACCAAATCAACAAAAACTTCACCGTCGGCGGTACCCTGATGTACCTGAGCGAACAACCGCTCACCACAAAGGTCAGCATGGGCAACGAACCGCTGAAGAACACACTCTTTGGCTTCCACGTCAGTTGGAAGAAAGAGAGTCAATGGCTCACGAACCTCATCGACAAGCTTCCACTCATTCAATGCACACAACCCAGCCTCATCACCTTCAACGGCGAATTTGCACAGCTGGTCGCAGGACAGAACCATAGTGTTCAGGGCGACGCTTCCTACCTCGACGACTTCGAAAGCAGCAGCATCAAGAACAGCCTCACGCAGCCCACTTACTGGAGCATGTCGAGTACGCCAAGCATGTTCGCTGAAAGCAAGTTGACATCCGACAAAGCATACAACTACAACCGCTCTTTGCTCGCTTGGTACTATGTTGACCCCATCTTCACACGTCGCAGCAGTACACTTACCCCAAGCCACATCAAGAGCGACCTTGACCAACTTTCCAGCCACTATGTTCGCGAGGTCTATGAACGCGAGCTTTATCCCCAGAAATCGCAAAACAACTACACAAGCGCCACAGGCCTTAATGTCCTGAACCTCGCTTTCTATCCCAAGGAACGTGGTGCCTACAACCTCACTACTGATGTTGACCAGAATGGTCATCTCAAACATCCGGAAGAGACTTGGGGAGGCATGATGCGCAAACTCGACAACACAGATTTCGAGGCACAGAACATCGAATACATCGAGTTCTGGATGATGGATCCGTTCATCTACAAGCGCAACCTTCCCGGCAATCACGGAGGCGACCTCTACTTCAATCTTGGCGAAGTGTCTGAGGACATCCTCAAGGACGGCAAGAAGTACTTCGAGAGCGGTATGCCTGTTGATGGCAATCCTCAATACTTCACGGAAGGTTACTGGGGACGCATTCCAAACAGCAGCAGCGTAACCTACGCATTCAACAACGAAGCTGGCGCTCGTGCAAAACAAGATGTCGGCCTCAATGGTCTTAATGATGAAGAGGAGCGCAACTTCAGCCTGTATGCTGACTACCTCCAGCAAATACAAGGCATAGTCTCGCCAGCAGTCTATGACAGCATCTACAATGACCCTGCCAACGACAACTACCACTACTATCGCGGCTCCGACTTCGACCAACTTCAAACCTCCATCCTCAACCGCTACAAGCGCATCAACATGCCTCAAGGCAACAGTGCCGACTCCGACACAAGACCCGAGAGCTACGAGACAGCATGGAAAGTAACGCCCGATGTGGAGGACATCAATCAGGACTACACCCTCAACGAATACGAGAAGTACTATCAGTATCGTGTCAGCATCCGTCCCGAGGATATGGTGGTAGGTCGCAACCATATTGCCGACAAGCGCACGGCAAGCGTGAAACTTCGTAACGGCAATACAGAGGAATGTACTTGGTACCTCTTCCGTATCCCCCTGAGGGAATATGAGGACAAGGAAGGCAACATTCGCGACTTCACAAGCATCCGCTTCATGCGTATCTTCATGACAGGCTTCGAGGAAGAGACCATTCTGCGTCTCGCTACACTCGACCTCGTACAAGGTGACTGGCGAACCTATCAACAACCTCTCTACAACGGCACAGTCGCTTCCACAGGTAGCGGAACGCTTGAAGTCAGCACCGTTTGTATTGAAGAGAACAACGACAAACAGCCTGTCAACTACGTACTGCCTCCAGGCATTACACGTATCACCGACCCCTCTCAATCACAACTCGTGGAAGCCAACGAACAGGCCATGTGTATGGTGGCGCGCAATCTTAGCGGAAGCGAGGCAAAGGCAGTCTATAAGAACTGCAACTACGATATGCGTCAGTACAAGCACTTGCAGATGTACGTCCACGCAAACGCTCTTGCAGAGAATATCACCTCAACCGTTGACGGTGAGTGCAGCGTTTTCATCCGCTTGGGTTCTGACTACAAGAGCAACTACTACGAATACGAAGTGCCTTTGAAGATTACGCCTCCAGGCAATTACGACACTTATAGTGCTCAAGGTTGCTTGGCAGTTTGGCCTTCAGAAAATATGGTCGACATCGACTTTGACCTCTTCACTTCGCTCAAAAAGCAGCGTAATGCTCAAGCAAGCATTGGTGCAACCTCGATGAACCGTCTCTTCTCGACCTACGACGAGAACAACCCCAACAACCGCATCTCCATTATGGGTAACCCCACGCTAGGTGAGGTGAAGACCATCATGATTGGTATCCGCAACAATAGTGGCAAGACAAAGAGCATCGAGGTTTGGGCAAACGAGCTCCGCTTGCAAGAGTTCAGCAATAGTGGAGGTTGGGCAGCACAAGGAAACTTGCAAGTTCAACTTAGTGACCTCGGCTCGGTCAACGCCACTGCCAAGATGATAACATCAGGCTTCGGCGGTATCGAGCAGAGTGTGGCACAACGCAAGAATGAAGACAACCTCAACTATTCCGTCTCCACACAATTCGACCTTGGTCGCTTGCTTCCCGAAAAGGCAAAGCTTCGTGTCCCAATGTATTACAGTTATAGTAAGGAGAAGGTATCACCCAAGTACAATCCCTTCGATACGGATATGCTGCTTGGCGACGCAATCGACGCCCTTGCTGACAGTCATCAGAAAGACTCGTTGAGAAGCCTCACAACACATACCGAAACGAGCCGCAACCTCTCTTTCTCTGGCGTTCGACTTAATATCAGCACGCCCAAACATCCAATGCCTTACGACCCAGCAAACTTCACTTTCGGTTATAGTCGTTCACGTCAAAACATAGAAGGACAGACAACCGTTTATGAACGCGAGCTGAACTGGAAGGCAAGCATCAACTATTCTTGGAGTCCGAACTGGAAGTCGTGGGAACCCTTCAAGAACCTCAAGGGAAAGAGCAAGTGGCTCGACATCATCAAGGCACAGAACCTCGCTTTCGCTCCTCAAAGCATCACGTTCTCAACAGACATGAACCGCAACTACTATGAGTTGCAAGAACGCGACCTCGAGAACCCAACCGACTTCTCTGCCCTGCCAGCAACCTTTAGCCAAAACTGGACGTGGAACCGAAACTTCTCGCTCAAGTGGGATATATTCAAAGCTCTCCACTTCACCTTTACCAGTGGAACTCGAGCCGAGATTGAGGAGCCTTACACACAAATCAACAAAGACCTCTATCCCGACCGCTACGAAGCCTGGAAGGACTCTGTCAAGTGGAGCCTGCGTCACTTTGGCCGTCCTCTCGATTATACCCAGAACACACAAGTCAGCTATAAACTTCCACTCGAGAAAATACCCGTCTTCGATTGGGCTTCTGTAGATGGATCATATACCGCCAATTATTCTTGGAAACGCGGTGCTGAGCGTCAAGGTCGTCCTTCGCTAGGAAACACCATCAACTCACAGCGAACCTTTAACGTCAATGGAAAAATAGACCTTGAGAAACTATACAACCACAGTAAGTTCCTGCAAGAAACCAACAAACGTTTCTCTGCTGCCAACGCAAAGAACGCTGCTAACCAAAAGAAGGCTGAGAAGGAGAAAGAGAAGAAAGCCAAGCAAGCAGAAAAAGACAAAGAGAAAGACGCTCGACAAAAGGCGGAACAGGAGTCAATGGAAACAGGCGAACCCGTTGATAGCATCTTGGGTAAGGGGCAGAAGGGCACTATCAAGCAGAGCAACGTGGCTGGTGTAAGCACAAAAAAGAAGGACGAGAACAAGGGCTTCGTGCAAGAGATAACGCTCTATCCCGACTCCGATCTAGTTGTTGCTCACGGACAAAAGTCCAAGCGCGTTCGTGTAACGGCTCGCGACAGCTCAGGCTTTGCATACAATATTAAATATAAGAAAGTCGACGAGAACACTATCAAGATTGTCAGAACGCCAGTCGATACCACAAGCGTACGCCTTAACGTCGTAGCTCTGCCCAAGGCATCGGATCAGAAATGGTATGGTCTCGCACAAACTGCGGCTCGCTTCCTAATGATGGTTCGCAACGTCAGCGTCACCTATCGCAATACTTACAATCTTGCCGTACCTGGTTTCCTTCCCGACGTGGGCGACATGCTTGGCCAGAAGAGGCAAGGCGGCATCTTCTCGCCCGGACTCGACTACGCCTTCGGTTTCGTAAACGACAGCTACCTCGACAAAGCCAAACAGCGCGGATGGCTGCTTGGTAGCGACAGCGTGGCAACACCTGCCACTATTGCCAACACGGAAGACATACAGGTCAAAATGACGCTCGAGCCCTTCACAGACGTCAAGATAGACCTTAACATGAGCCGTACCGACAACCGCAACAAGAGCATACAATATATGTACGGTGCACCGCCCACACATAGTGGTTCGTTTAACATGACAACCATCAGCATTGGCTCTGCTTTTGCAAGTACAGGCTCTGCAAGCAACGGCTACTATAGCAAGACATTCCAGAAGTTCCAAGACAACCTCAACGTCTATCAGAAGCGTGTCGAAGCACAGTATCTTGGGCGTCGCTATCCTGAAGGAACAGGCATGAATGGCACCTTCAACCCTGAGAATGGAACAGTAAACAAGTATAGCGCCGACGTTATGGTTCCAGCCTTCCTTAAAGCTTATACTGGGAGCAGCGGCCTCGACATATTCCCATCGCTTTGGAAGATGCTACCCAACTGGACAATCAATTACAAGGGTCTCAGCAACCTGCCATGGGTGCGCGACCACTTCAAGAGTGTCAACCTCACACACGCTTACAAAAGCGTATATGCCGTTGGCAGCTACCACTCATACAGCTCTTGGGTTGAATGCATGGGTAGCGGCGGACTTGGCTTCATACAGAACACCACGACAGGCGGCTATGTGCCAAACAGTCTCCTCGACGTTTCGACTGTCAGCATCAACGAGAACTTCTCGCCCCTTATCGGTATTAACGCCACGCTCAACAACAACATGACCGTCAAACTCGAGTATAAGACTACGCGCGTTCTCAACCTCAGCATGACGAGTGCTCAACTTACCGAAACAGGTTCGAAGGACTTCGTGCTCGGCTGGGGCTACAAGATAAACGACTTCGACATTAGCCGTCTCTGGCGTTGGCGCAAAGCTAGCGAACAAGTGGCAAAGAACACGAAATCGAAAACAAAGCCAGGGACAAAGAACGAACTGAACGACATGGACAGTGGCAGACAAGCTGCGGGAAATGGACGTGGCAATAATGGTAAGCCGAAAGTATCCCACGACCTTAACCTCCGCTTTGACTTCAGCATTCGCAATCAAAACGCAATCAAGCGCGACCTACAGACCAATCTCTGTGAGGCAACAAGCGGCAGCAAGGCCTTCAAGACCAGTGCGCAAGTGGATTACACCATGAGCCGCATGGTAACGCTCAGTCTCTTCTACGACCGCCAGCGCTCTGCCCCACTCCTCTCCTCCAGCAGCTATCCAACCATTACACAGGACTTCGGTATGACCATGAAGTTCTCACTGACACGATAAATATGGATTTGAAAGAAGCAAGGCCCGACGAAAGTCTATGCTACATAGCTGATGCTCATCGGTACGACCAAAGCGAACGCCTATATCGTCGTTGCGGACAGAGTGGCATACTGCTGCCCAAGATTAGTCTGGGCTTTTGGAAGAACTTTGGTGCCGTTGACCCATACGAACGCAGTCGAGCTATCACGCATTATGCATTCGACCACGGCATCACACATTTCGACCTTGCCAATAACTACGGACCTCCTTACGGAACAGGAGAAGAGACATTGGGCAAACTGATGGACGACGATTTCCGTCCTTATCGCGACGAGCTCTTCATATCCACTAAAGCCGGTTACGACATGTGGCCAGGACCTTATGGCAATTGGGGTTCGCGTAAATATCTGATGGCAAGTCTTGACCAAAGTCTCAAGCGCATGCATCTGGATTATGTGGACCTCTTCTACAGCCATCGCTACGACCCTAAAACGCCATTGGAAGAGACCTTGCAGGCATTGGTCGATATCGTTCGTCAGGGAAAGGCACTTTATGTAGGCATAAGTCGTTGGCCGTTGGAAGCCCTGAAAATAGCTGAACAATATCTTCGCCAGCACGACACGCCTCTGCTTATTTATCAAGACCGCCTCAATCTGCTCGACCATACCCCGATGGAGCAAGGGCAGTTGCAATTCTGCAGAGAGCACGGCATCGGCTTCATCAGCTTCTCGCCCCTAGCACAAGGGCTGCTCACAGACCGCTATCTAAATGGCATTCCCGAAGACAGCCGAATGGCGCTTGGCACCACATTAAAACGAGATGTACTGACAACAGAACTGCTGCAAAAATTACACGATTTCAACAATCAGGCGACCAAGCGTGGCGAGACATTGGCTGAGATGGCACTCTCCTGGATACTTGAACAGGAGGGCGTTACGAGCCTCATCGTCGGAGCCAGTTCCGTTGCCCAGCTTGCCACAAACCTGAAAGCAATAAAATAGCGGATAACTCGAATTCTAGTCATTCCATGAAAGAGAGTCCTAATCCTGGAATGCTGAATGGAATGTATTGACAACATAAGACATCTGGTTAATCTGATGTGATAAGCCGCGAATTTTAACGTGTCAAGTTGCGAATTTTAACGTGTCAAGTTGCGCACTTTAACACGTTATAATTTTATTTTAGCACAAGGCTAATACAGATTTCACAGCATGGAGCAACAATTTTGTTTCTATGCAAGCGCGAAACGAAACTGTTGGCCTTTATATTCCCAAACAATGGTGCCGAAGCGAATGAGACGCGCTAAGATAGCGATAACAATGCGGCGAGGGAGACGCGACAGGCGCACTATCTGATTCAAGGTTTGGCTGCCACTCATGATGCTGAGCAACTGCCGCATCTTTTCATCATAGGTTATCACGGTGCCTCGAGGCTTCTGCGACTCGCGCCAAAGGGTAAGCAGAACGGGCGAGGCTACAATGTTCTCGTCAGCGATGCGGACATAGGCTCGCATCCGCCCCTCCTCATCTCGAGCATAGACAGGTCGCTTGGCTGAAGGCGGTATCGTGGCGATGACTATGGTGCGACCATCGGCATGACAAGTATCGAAGGTGATGCTTGGCTCGGGCTTGCAATACCGATAAGCGGCTTGGTGCATCATGAATATCTCCTCTTCGCTGCGCACACCAGAGAGATGCCCGTCGTCGCGAACACCTATCAGCAAACGTCCGCCATCAGTATTAGCAAAGGCAGAAACGGATTTGGCAAGTTTACAGGCATCAGCCACGCGATACTTGAAGTCCTGTTGCTGGTGCTCGCCCTCGCGAATAAAGCTGAGAAGATATCGCTTGTCGGGCATTAATAGAACAATCTGTTTGCGCGCAGGAGCAAGTCTTCAAGGCAAGATTGCACCCAAACGCCGTCGTGGACACCTGCATCAACACGCATGGTATAGGGAATGTTTTTGGAGCGGAAGGCTTTGACGAGATCCATGTTGCCCTCTAAAGTGAAGTCGTGGTCGCCGACAGCTACGCGCCATTCAACACATTTCCAAGCCTCTATCTCCTCCGCACTCCCCATCTCGACGCGCAGAATAGGATTGTTCTGGTCTATCACCCATTGGCGCCAAGTGGCTGAGGAATCGTTCTTGAGGAACTCTAGTGGCTGGCTTCGCAGATAACCACTGATGTCATAGACCATCGAGAACATTTCTGGATGATGGACACCATATACGGTTGCCGCTCCACCGCCCATCGAGAAACCCGCTATGGCTCGTCCAGTTTTGTCTGTTCGTGCATGATAGGTCTTTTCTATATAGGGAATGAGTTCCTGGAAGAAGTAGTCTTCATATTTCCAATCGGGTGCTCCCTTTTCGCCTTTCTTTGCATTAAAGTACATCATATTCTGCTGATTGGCTTCTGGCATGACAACTATCATGGGCTTGATGGTGCCGCTTGCGATTAGGCTGTCGAGGAACTGCGAAATATGGTGATTCCGTTCAAAGTCGGTATGTGAACCACCACCACCATGCAAGAGATAGAGCACAGGGTAAGAACTGTCCAATTTCAACTTCCCATTATCCATTGAGGAACTGCCTGGCAGATATATGGAATACTCGCGCTTAGTAATGCCGTTCAGAAGTTTGCAGGGCATCGTTAAGGAGTATGTCTTTGCCCCAGCCACGACAATGAAAAGGCAAGCAGCGAACACACATAAAATCCTTTTCATATATCTATATTTGTTATTAGCTTTTGTTGATTCTCCATGCAAAGATACAAATTTTAATTGATAATTGATAATAGAAAATTGAAAATTATTCATACCTTTGCACCATGAAAAACATTATTCTTTATTTTCTAGTTTTCCTTTTTTCTCATTTTCTTTGGGCTCAACCCGTTGCCCAATGGACAAATGCAGAAGTGTTGAATCTTTATGGCAAGGCTGTAGAAGAGACTGCTACGCGATATTCGCGACTGCCTGCTTCCCTTTCGAATGTGAGCAGGAAGTCTGTTTGGAATCTCGGGCAAAACTCCACAGGTCTTTATGTGCGCTTCCGTACTGACTCGCCAACGCTATGGGTCAGATGGAAATCTGCCACAAGTTTTGTGATGAACCACATGACTGCAACCGGCTCTCGTGGCTTGGACTTATATGTTCGCGATGATGGCAAATGGCGTTTCGTTGCAGCTGGCAGGCCTGACACAAAAGCAGCAGTCACGGAACGTAAAATCCTGTCGAACATGACGACAGAAATGCGTGAATATATGCTCTATCTGTCTCTTTATGATGGTGTTGCAGAATTAGAGATTGGTTCGGAAGAGGGTCATCCTCTTATGAAAGAAGAGGTGCCTTCTCCTCGTTCGGACAATCCTATTGTGATGTACGGAACGAGCATCACTCAAGGCGGTTGTGTTTCGCGTCCTGGTATGCTTTACACAAGCATCATGAGTCGTGCATTGGATAGGGAGTTCATCAATCTTGGTTTCAGTGGCAACGCGTTCCTTGATCTGGAGATTGCAGAACTGATGGCTACTGTAAAGAATCCTGCCATGTATATTATTGCGGCTACGGAGAATGCAAGCGTGCAGCAATTTGAGGAACGTGGAGAAGCGTTCTTTCGTATTTTGAGGGACGCGCATCCAGATGTGCCCGTGATTTTCGTTCAAGCGGTTCGTTATGCCTACGATGTTCTCAATCAGGAAGACAAAGCCATTATGGAAGCAAAGATGGCAGCTTGCAAGAAGCTCTACGGCTCCCTGAAGAAGGCTGGCGAAAGGCACATTTACTTCATCGACCCTGCTGCTACAAAAGGCTTTGCAGATGCAGAATCATCTGTCGACGGATGTCACCTGACCGACCTCGGTGCCATGCGATTTGCCGATGTGCTATTGCCGCTTATTAAAAAACGACTTTCTTCCCGTTAACGATATAAACGCCTCGAAGTAATTTACCATTTGACAATTTGTAATTTTCGATTTTCCTGCCGCTAAGGTCGTAAACGCCTTCCATCTTACTTCCAACTTCTGTTGTCTCGATGGCATCGGGGGTTACTATATCACCAAGCATCTTTTCGCGGAACTCGTCGATAGCTGTATAACTAATACCGAATTCCGTATGAAGATAAGTGCGGAACCTCTCTTCAAGGGTTTCGCCTTCAAGGGCTTCAATCATCTCGAACATAGCATCGAGTTGTCCTTTGCTGCAAGGCGTATTGAAGTAAGAGAAGTTGGTCAGTTCGTAATCCTTGTAGATGTCGCTCTTGCTCATGCCCAACACGCCTTCGAGCAGGAAAGCGAGCGTGCCTGTTCGGTCACGCCCTATGGCACAATGGAAATAGACGGGTTTGTCGTTCTTCACGCAAGTCAGGATGAACTTAAGGGCAGTTATGTAAGTACTTTTCGAGTTGGTGAGACCTTCCATATGGCTTTGTGTCTGTCCCAAAGGTGTGCGTTTGTAGGTGATGTCATTGCCGAGAACAGATTTTGTGATGCTTTTTGCCTCGCTATCGCTTCTCAGGTCAAGTTCTGCTTTGATGCCAGCCCTGCGAAGCGCTTCGATTGCTTGTGGCTCTAGATTGTGTCCGCCATTCCATTCGGCACCTCTATAAATCTTGCCGTAGAGAATCTGTTTGCCGTTAGCCACATGCCAGCCACCGATGTCTCGAGCGTTTGCCGTTCCTTCTGCTTTGATATGTCGCATTTGTCCGGCTGTCGTGAAAGAGAAATTGGCAAGTGTTGTAGTCTCTTGTCCTTGTTCTGCAGTCACTTTGCAATAGTACCTGCGGTTAGGAATAAGGTTATAAATCTCGAATGATGCTGATTCTATTGGCACATTTTGGGTTATGGCATCGGCAAAATCTGGACTTTCACTCCATGTAATATATTGAGAAGCGGCAGTGGTGTCGCGCGTCCAGAAGACTTCAACGGGCAGGGGCCAGTCGCGTCGAGCCGGAGGGCTTTGATTGTAGTTGCTGACCATACTTGCATCGCCTTCTTCATATTCAAAATCATGGACGAAACCACGCACCCTTCCATTCTCCAGATTATATTCCATATCGAACATACCAGCCGTCGCGGGATGCAGATGCCACAGCTGCCGTGGCATATAACTACTGTTTTCCGGATAGTTATAGATACGGACGCGACTACCTGTATAGGCATATGGATAGGTAGCGCTGCCTTGTATTTTGAACTGACCGCCACCAGCCCACGTGATGACTTGTTCGTGGAGGGGTTCATCTGTAAGGGAGATAGCTTTGCCATTGAGGTTTCCTCCTATTGAAGTTCCCACATACATTCCGTTATCGGCACATTGCATCGTCCAGTTGCCATTTTTGCGAACCAGTTTGAAGTAAGGCGGAGCCTCCATTCCCTCAAGAGCCACAGCTTTCAGCCCGTCACTTTTGGGTTTGCTGGCATCGCCTTGCAGGACATAACCTGGGAATGCGATGCTTTCGATATAGTAGTGTCCCTCGTGGAGTGGGTAGCAATAGAGCGCTTCATAGCTGGTTTGTATGCCATTGATGGCATTATTGAGTTGTTCCAGGGTAGCATTCTCGTCGAGCGCTTGTGCTTCGGAAACTGCATTGGCAAATGCTTCTGCACTTCCAAAGGAGTAGCATCCCGGATCAGTTCCAATGGCATCTCCTGTGGGCACTTTTGGGGCATAAGTGTCGATGATGTTCTGCAGGTCGTCGAAGGAAAAGTCTTGCCAAAGGTCGCCAATAATGTCGTACTTGCTCCAAGCGGCATCGGCGAGGAAAGCCTGATACATGGCAGGCCGGACGTGCACATTAGCTCCTGTAAAGTCGAAGGTATAGGAGCGCAGTTTTGGCACGGCGTCGCAATTCATATAGACCTCGTACTTTTTGCCGCCATAGATGCATAGTTTATCGCCCCATGTATTGGCAGCAATGTTTTCGCCGAAGGTTATCTTCTCGAGCACCTTGTTGTAGCCGAGCGCTTCATAATCCATCAAGGTTACGGAATTCGGCACCGCAATTTCCGTGAGTTGTGTCTGGTAGATAGCTTTGTAGCCAAGACTTGTGATGCCTTCGGGCAAGTTGAGTGCCGTGATGTTGGCATAATGGAAGGCATAATCGCCAATGGCCGTGACATTATATGTCTTGCCTTTTATGGAAACCGTTGCTGGGATTGTCACCTCGCCGCTATAGGGGCAGGGGTTTCCCGTCGAGGGCTGTTCTGCATTCGGATAGGTCACGGAGACCGTATTGTTGCCTGTAATCTCGTATTTGATGCCATTTATTGTCAGGTCGTCGTCCGTGATTGCGCCCTCTTTATCCTCTGGCACAGGGAATTCCGCGCCTTGTGTCCAGTTGTTGGCATCGAGTTGATTGGGCAAAGAGCCGTCAGCAAGCTGGGCTGCACTGACTTCCGTGACACTCGGCACCTTGCTCGATGTCGTGGAGCTGCCTGTAATGGGCTGTCCTTCGAGGATGAAGTTATTGACGAAGGCGGTGGCAGCTGCTGTGTTATTGCCCACCAGCGCTCCTGTTCTGGTCGCACTTCTCGGACTGGCGATACTACCAATGCTCAGGTTATTGACAAAGCTCAAACCGCTTCTGGCACTACTGCTATAGCCCACAATGCCGCCCTCGTAAGCGCTCAGATTGCCTATACCTGTCGAGTTGAGCGAACCGGCAAACAGGCAATTGCTTACCGTCGTATTGTCGGCATTCGGCCAGCCCAAGATGCCAGCCACTTGCAGGTTTGTGGCAGCGCCCTCGATGGTGCCGTCATAGACGCAGCGGTTGATGGTGCATGATTCAGCCTCCACCACTATACCTGCCATGCGAAGCGACACCTTATCGGCAGATGCATTGGTGATATTGACTGAGCACCAGATGTCCTGGATTTTGTGATTACCGCCCGAGAAGCCTACCACACCGGCGGCAAAGTGGTCGACACTCGTGCCGGAAGCGGTCACGGAACCCGATATCTTGAAGTTGTGGACATTCTTTGTGCCATTATGATAGCCGATGAAGGCTGAGAGGAGCGTCGACTCATCGCTCACAATGTTGAGGTTCTTGATGCAGTAGTTCTGTCCGTCGAACTCGCCGCTATGCTTGTTCTTCGCGTTGCCCATGGGCGTCCAGGGGCGGTTCTCGAGGTCGACATCAGCAGCCAGACGGGCATTGATAGCTGTGTGGCCATTGTTCACCATGCGAGCCAACCAGAAGAGCTTGCCGCCATTGTCTATCTCATAGTAGCCATCGGCATCGAGCGAGGCAGGCTCATAGGGAGCGGTAAGGCAGGTGCAGAAGCCATTCACATAGCTGTGCTCGTGACTGCTGGGCTTCGCAACAATGATGTTCGGCACCTTGCGCACCGAGCCGTCGCTGGTCCTGTTCACAACCCCTGCATCGGCCACCCAAAGTGTCGACGAGCCGCCGCCATCCAGGTTGATGGCATCCGTCATGCCCAGGTCTTCGGCAAGGCTGAGCAGATTGGGCAACGAGAAACCCGTGGCGCCATCCATGCGACCTTCTGCCACCACCATATAGACCGTACCGTCGGCTGTCTTGCCAAGCATGGTTCGCGGGTGCGGACCGTAGAATCCCTCGCCACCGATATAGGGGTCCATGCTCACTCCATTTCTGCGGAGCACGGGTCCTGTAGCCACAAAGCTGTCGTACTGCGCACCCCAAGTGGCAAGGTCGCTGGCAGTGGTGGCTGAGCTATAGGGCAGGATGGTGAATGTGCCGCCCTTGAAGGCCACGACGCCATTGCACCGCGCAAACTCCTCGGGCACCGTAGTGGCAATCTCCGTGCCATTCATCCAAAGAGCCGTGCACGACGTGACATTCGACACATTGAAATAGCTGCCATTGATGGCCGCCGTAGCCCCAGCCTCGAGGGCAAGGCCGTCCGTGCCCATAGTGGAGCGCTCCTTGTCATAGAGCTCCGTGTTGACCGACGCCAGCTGGTATTTAGCGATAGCGAGCACCTGCGGACTGCCATAGAGGTCGCTGAAGGCAGCTCGTCCATAGGTCACACCGTCGCATGTCTGCCAGTTCCAGTCGGCACTCTGCAGCACAGCCAGGTATTGCGACTGGCCGAGGACAGCGGTCGCCGCCACAAAGAGCGCAAGCAGGAGAGAAAAGCGGAAAGAAACAAAAGTCGGTCTCATCTTCATGGTAGTTTTAGTTTTTAATTTCCCTGCAAAGTTACAAAAAATCTGGCAAAAAACCAAATTTATTTGAATATTTCCGAGCGGAAGGACTCCGGCTATGCCGCCTGAGCACCTACTGGAGCGCAAGAAGTTCGACCGCAAGTCAAAGTTACAAAACTTTTTCCACATAAAAAACTTTGATGCGACAAAGCGTCTCGAAAAACAACCCTAAGCTAAATTGAAAACTTAACGTGTCAAGTTGCCAAACTTAACGTGTTAAGTTGTCCGATTTAACGTGTCGAGTTGACAAACTTAGCGTGTTAAGTTTGCGATTTACTTGTGGTGTATTTCGTTGAATGCAACTGAATATCAAAAACACTCTGCACTCTACACCAACAGGTCTCAAAGTCCCTATTAATCGTAAGTAACAAGGGTGTAGAGTCTCTTCACCACTCTACACCAACTCTACACCCTTGCATTTGTTTGAGACACAATGCATTAAGTGGCATTGGTGTAGAGTACAGAGTGCTTTGTATTTTACTCGTCACTCATCATATCTCGTCCTAATTGTTTGACAATCAGAAGGTAACACCCTGATGAGTGCCTGACGACTCATCAGACTACTCGTCAGGTTGTATGTTGCTGATACTCTTTGCATTAACCCCCAAACCTGATGAGTGACGAGTGTTTTCGATTTCGTTTATAATTCAACTTTTCTCCA
>CACYYM010000018.1 GCA_902778625.1 uncultured Bacteroidales bacterium | reverse complement strand
CTGCAAATTTAAGCCTTTTTCATAGGACAAGCAAGTAATTTTACTCCCAACTACTCCCAAATCACTAAAAACTTTCATAAGTTGGGAGCACTTGGGAGTGAATTTATTTGGATGGAACGCAAAAAACACCTAATTTTGCTCTTGGAAACATGACAAAAGTTATACTACTATGAAAAAGGCAATTATTCTTTTATCAGCAATTATGTCAGCTATGACCCTTACAGTTATGGCCGACGAGTACATAGACCCACAAACCAACGTCGTCTATACTTACGAGCCAGGCCAGCCCACGGCTTCGGTAAAAGCAGGATGTGAGATGGAGGTTGACATGGGACTTATAGACCTATGCCCAGGTAGCCCTGATGCGGCGGATGATGTGGTAATACTTGACAAATTTACCGTAGGAACGACAGAATATGTTGTAACCAGTATTGGCGAGCAAGCCTTTTGGACGAACAACAACATCAAGTCTGTCAGCATACCCGAAAGTGTGACTGATATCGGAGAAGCAGCTTTTGAGAACTGCGACGGCTTAACTGCAGTACAGCTTCCTGAAGGACTGATACGAATTTCCAGAAAACTTTTTCATAATTGTAGCCAGCTTGAGTCGGTAGTTATTCCTTCTTCTATCCGCTCAATAGATGAACAGGCTTTTGCCGATTGTCGTAGTTTGGCCAGCCTCACTCTCCCTGCCGATCTCAACTACATTGGCAGATATGCGTTTCAAAATACGCCTTGGTATTCTACACAATATAATGAGGCTCCCGATGGCCTTTTTTACATAGGACCACTACTTGTTGGCTATAAGGGTAATGTTCCTACGGGCGATCTGGTAATTAAAGAAGGTACCACATGTATCGGCTATCAAGCCTTTAATTACTGCACAGGTCTAACCAGCGTTACCATCCCTGAAAGCCTTACCCATGTTGATTATAGGGCATTCTACAATTGTGCGGGGCTGACTGCCGTGCACATCACTGACCTGGCTGCCTGGTGCAAAATCGAGTTTCAGTGGGATGATGTATCCAGCAGCTCTAATCCTCTCTTCTATGCCCACCATCTCTATCTCAATGGTGAGGAGATGACTGACCTTGTCATACCAGATGGTGTTACCAGCATTTGCCGCTATGCCTTTGATAATTGCACGGGTCTGACTAGCGTCATCATTCCAGAGGGTGTCACCCGCATTAGTTCCGAAGCTTTCCGAAGCTGCGGCAATTTAACCAGTGTCACCATACCGCCAAGCATGACAACCATAGGGAGCATGGCTTTTATGTGGTGTGAAAACCTAAATGCCGTGCATATCTCAGACCTCGCTGCCTGGTGCGGCATTTCTTTTCAAGATGTTAGTGGTGTCTTTAACTATGATGTCCACCTTTATCTCAACGACGAAGAGGTAAAAGATCTTGTCATACCAGAGGGGGTTGTCGGCATTAGCAAACGGGCTTTTTTGAATTGTCGTCATCTGACAAGTGTCACTATCCCAAGGAGTGTGACCAACATCGGAGATAATGCTTTCTATGGCTGCAGCAATTTGACAGATGTATATTCTTATGGAAATAATGTTCCATCCTTGGGGTACGACGTATTCAAAAATTCACTTATTGCTTCAGCCACGCTTCATGTGCCGGCAGGTTCTATAGAAGAGTACAAAGCCACTTCGCCTTGGAGCAACTTCGGCAACATCGTGGCTCTGCCAGAAGAACCACACCAGCCCTTGTCGTTCCTTGAAGGCATGGCGTGGGTGGATGGATTTGGATACGAACAAGAGGGACGATATAAAGTAGACGATGTGAAGTTATTCTATTACACGACAGCAGGTGATACTTTGATAAATGATAAAACTTATTCCCGCATACTCAAGACGAGAAAATGCAAGACATCTTATAAACTTGAGGTGGATGCCGAAGGAAATGAGTATGTTGCCGCCAAGGAACTTATAACACAAGACGATACCCTATGTTTTTATATGCGCGAGGATGAAGCAGGCAATGTATGGTTCTATACCGAAGACAAGAATGTCTTTTACGAGATAAGCCACAATACTTTGTATGATTACCTTGCAGATAATCTTGTTTGTCGAGACCTTTTCCTCTATAACGCAAAGAAAAGATATGCCTTAGGCGATAACTTGCCGTTAGGAATGAGTGTGATTGTTTCCCCCGATGGTATTGTAGAAGGAGATGAGTATTGGAAGATATGTTCTTCAGAGGTCAGTAAAATAGACGAGACGACTTTACTTGATGGGAAGACGTACATGATGTACAACAAGTGTTTCTTGGAAAACCTCGGTCCATTGCTTGGAGGTCCTTTGAGCGGTATTGGCGAGCCAAACTCATATAGTCTTGACTTCAAACAGTTCTTCGCATTCTACAAGGATGGTCAATTGATATATCGAAACGAAGGCTATCTCTCTGCTTTGGAAGTGCATTTCCCCAATATCTTAGATGCTGTCATTGGCAAAAGCTCAGATGTGATAAATGAGCCTGTCACCTTCACCGCAGGTCAGATGGCAACGATAATATTGCCGACTGAGCCAGACGCAAGCAAGGGAAAGTATTACAGGCTTGACAGGGTTGAGGATGGTAAGATTATCTTCGAGCAGGAGTTGCAGCCTCGCGCGCATGTTCCTTATATTATTGTGCCGGACGAGGACTTTAGCATCGCGTTTGATTACCAGGAAGGCTTCTATATTGACTTTATCGACACTACGCCTGATTGCAGATTCGACGAGTCTTGTGTCATCGGAGCCTTGCGAGCCTATCTGCTTGTCCGTTGGGACGACCCGTACAATCAGGGCGGAACGAAGGTGCCGCCTTTGGATAAGCTTGAGGTCGTGCTGCACGACATCGGAACAGGAATCGAGTCAATTCAAGATTCAAAACTTAAAACCCGAAATGTAGTCTTTGACCTCAGTGGCAGGAAAGTCGTAAATCGAAAATTGCAGGGTATTTACATAGAAGGAGGACTGAAACGTGCGAAAAGATAATTGCGAGTGACGAGTGTTTTGCATCACGTTAAAAAGACGAACTTAACGTGTTAAGTCGAGTAACTTAACACGTTAAGTTTGTTATTTAACCATGTTAAGTTTGCCAACACTCCACGCTGTGTTTTTCAACGTCGCTGTCTTTGTCGTTCAAGGCCAATCGCTATCTTCTTTCCATCCCTGATGTAAATGCCGCGAGCAGGTGTGCCGACTACGCGTCTGCCGCTCAGGTCGAAGACTACATTTTGATTTTTGATTTTTGATTTTTGAATTGCTGCAATGCCGTCCGGGCTCTCGTTGTAGTACGCGTTGTCGAAGTACCAGACGGGCAAGTGCCTGTTGTCGGGAACGGGATAACTGTCCTCGCTGATTGTCTGGAACCAGGCCTGCTGCCCATCCTTCCTGCCTGCATTGAGCTGATAACAGAGTTTGCCGCAGGCCATATCGTACCAGTCAGTGCTGATGGCATCGGTGGGCTCGCTGATATTCCAGTCGATGTGGTAGTATGTGTCGAGGATGATGGCGCTTCTATTGTTGCGGCAGATGATGTCGCCCCCTTCCGAGCTGATGTTCATCTTGCCCAACATGAGACTGTTCGAGATGATTCCTAATGAGGAAGCCCAGCCGACGAGACCTCCGCAAAGGTTGACATTGTCGCCATTGATAGAGCCGGCAAAGATGCAGTCTTGTATCTTGGAAATGTCCGGACCATCGCTGAGGAGTCCTGCCAAGCCGCCGTGCGTGCCGTCGCCATTGATGGTGGCATTGATGTCGATGTAGCTTTGGCAGCGGAGCAATGTGCCGCCCAATACGTTGGCTGCAAGGCCTGCGAACTTGCGGTTTGTAGTAATCGTGCCACGAACGATGAGGTCTTGCACCGTGCCTGACAGTCTGTTGAAGAGTCCGGCGTAGTCGGCTGTGCGGACAAGTGCGATGGTGATGGTGTGACCGGCACCGTCGAAGGTGCCTTCGTAGGTCTTGCTGTCGCCAATCATCGTGGTAGGATAGTCTGTGAAGTCAATGTCGTCGGTCAGGACGCCGCAGATGTTGTTGTGCCCTTGCTCTATCATTTGGGCAAACCAGGCGAGTGCCTCGGCCGAAGCAATCTCGTAATAACCGCGCTCGTCGCGTGGCATACTGTCCATGTCGACGTTTCCGCAGTATTGGCAGATGCCGTCGATGTAATTGTGCTGGTCTTGCTGGTTGAGCGATGCGTCGTTGGTGAAGCCATCGATAGTGGTGTAGGGTGTGCCGTCGCAATGCAGACGGGAGAAGCAATAGACGGTGCTGTGCGATAGGTCGGGTGCGGGTGTGATGTCCGAGCCAAGCGTCTGTCGCCAACTCGTTGTGCCCGGTTGTCGTCCTTCGAGCAGGAAGCATGCTTCGCCATAGGCAACCTGATTCTCCGTTAATGAAGTAATGCCGCCACAACCATTTGCGGCGTTCCAGTTGCTGGAGATGTAGTTGTTTGTCGAAGTGACGTTGCTGACATTGCGAGCCACAAGGTCGCTGCCATTTGTGCCTACCGTGAACTGGCTTGTGATAAGGCAGTTCGAGATGTGAGTCGAACCGTCAGCCCAGCCCGAGACGCCGCCACAACAATTCGTTTGTGTGCCCGTCATGTTGCCGCTGATAAGGCAATCACGTACAATCGTCCCCTTGTATGAGACCCCGACAATGCCGCCGTGTGTGCCGTCACCATTAACTGTGCTGACAATGTTGACGCGGCTTTGGCAACGTTCTATCGTGGCATCTTCAGTCCTAGCCGCTATGCCTGCGGCAAACTTGCCTGAGGTCGTGATGGTGCCTGTCGTGGTAAGGTCGTGTACGTAACCCGATAGCCAACCAAACAGGGCTGCATCTTCGGATGAGCGTTGCAAGGCAAGTTTGATGTTGTGACCGGCTCCGTCGAAGTCTCCTTTGTAGTGATTGCTCGTGCCAATCATGGTGTTGGGATAGGCGGTGAAGTCAATGTCTGCTTTCAGTACGGCATTAAGCTTTGTCTCTCCTGCGTTGACACGATTGGCAAAATTCGCCAAGTCAGCTGCCGAAGCAATTTCCACAAGCTCAGGCTCCTCGTCGGAGTGGTCGTTGTTGATAAAGTCGTCGAGCCACACGATGCGGTTCTCGACGTATTCCTTCAGCCAACCAACCTCGACTTCATACGACCCACCGGCCCGATGATTGATTTGAACGAGCTGGTCAAGTATGGGCCATCGGATGAAATTCAGTCGTTGCGACTGCATCAGTTCGTTGGCTGTCGAGTCGATATAAGCATCGAGGCTCTCGGCGGTGATGCCTCTTTCGGCTCGCGCATTGTTCCACATTGCCGCCATCGAATCGCAAAGGACTTCGTTGGAGAACATCCGTTTAAGCAAAGCTCTGAAGTTGCCTGCCCCACCTCGGGCAAGCGAAAGGAAGTCTCCTAAGTCGTTAGTCGGGTAATTACGATAATCGTTGTCGAAAGCATTGTCAAAGTCCCAGACCGGTCCCATGTGGAATCTTTCGTCACCTCGCTCTTTTGTGAAGTAGCAACTCCAGAAAGCGTCAGGATTGCCAGCAAGCTCTTCGGTCAGCCAATACTGCAAGAGACTTGTCTCGTCGAGCTTTGAGCGGAATCCCAAATCGGGGTCGTCGAAGTTGGATGCCAGTATCTTTGCCTCCATCAGGTTGAATTCGCGATGAATGTAGGCAGCTTGCTCTGGCACGATGTCATTGTCGTCGGGGCTCTTTATGGTAACTGGGTTGCCTGCAGCACTGGTGAACCACGATGTTTCTTGGCTGGCATAGCCGTCGAGTTCAAGCAGATAACCGCCCGTCAGGAACTCGCCTTCTGTATCGTCAGGCATCATCTCTGTGATGTTGACACGGTTCGGATCGACCGTTATCTGGTCGCTCAATTGATAACAACCTTTGTATTCGCCATTGACGATGACATCGACTGGCTTGCTCCAAGGCACGTAGTCGTAGCCCATTCGGCGTGCTATCTCAAACGCTACGAGGTTACGCATCAAGGTTTTATCGTCGTGATTGTTGATGAGTGTCCACTTCTTGGCTTTCGCAGGAGAGCGCATGTCGGAGTTCTTGAACATGCGACGCGATGTGTCGAGCTTGATGCGATAAGGTTTCTTGGGATTTGTCAGCGAGCCATTGCCGCGGAAACGAGTCGTGCCAGTTTCTTCCTGAATCTTCGTCTCGTTATCATAAATGATTGTGAAGGACGAGACGATTTCGTGTACTTTGTCGTATGGGTCGACGTTATCGACGGTGTGAAAGGACAGGGTGGGCAGGTTCGTGAGCTGATAGAAATGCGAGTCGTCTCCTTCTTCAGCACGGCCATAGAAAGCAACTTCCGCTATGTTGCACCTTGCATCGTTGGGGCCGATGTAGCGGACATAACGGAAGCCTCTCGAGACATCAACATCGGCATAGCTCATTGTGCCGACA
Organism: uncultured Bacteroidales bacterium; assembly: GCA_902778625.1. Taxonomy (GTDB): domain Bacteria; phylum Bacteroidota; class Bacteroidia; order Bacteroidales; family Bacteroidaceae; genus Physcousia. The sequence goes on along the minus strand of CACYYM010000018.1, from coordinate 74,682 downwards.
GTGCCTTCCTGGTCGATTAGATATAACGGAACGCCATCAAGGAAGTTCGGGTCGTTGGCTCCTTCGAAGAGACCTAGGACGACACGCTTCGGTCCGACACTACCTGCCCGAGGAGACCATCCAACACGAGTGATGACGTGCTTCACGCCAAGGTCGAGTCCCACCCAAGTCTTGCTGCGTTCGTAGGAAGCGAAGAAGGTAGAGAGGTCTCCGTCGAAGGCATTCGCGATAGTATTAACGGTTGTGCTTGCCTCGCCTGTTGAGTAGTCAAAGCTCTCGGCCGTTCCGATGGCTGTTCCTGTCAGTTTATGGTTCTCGGCAAAGAGTGAGAAGCTTGGCAGGAACAGGAAGAGCAGCAGCATGAGCGGCTTGTTGACGCTCTTCAAGTTCTTGGTTGCGTCTTGTTTCAAGCCACAGAAAGGACAGTAATGTGCGTCGAAGGGTAGGGGCGAGCCACACTCCAGGCAGAACTTCTCCTTGTGTTTCGACTTGTGGTCGTGCACCATTTGTGCGCTGACGATACCTGTCGGCACAGCCATGATGGTGTAACCCATCAGCATTACTATCGCAGAAAGCACTCTGCCGAGAAACGTCGCGGGAGCAATGTCGCCGTATCCAACCGTCGTCATTGTCACGACAGCCCAGTAGATGCTGGTTGGTATATCGGTAAATGGCGTGTTAGGCAGGTTGCCTTCCACCATGTACATCAAAGTACCCATGCTGATGACCATAATTACCATAAAGAGGAAGAAGACGCCAATCTTCGGGGCACTGATGATGATGGAACGCATCAAGAGGTCGCCCTCTTGCAGGAAGCTGAAAAGCTTGAACACGCGGAAGACACGAATGAGGCGGAATGTTCGAACCACCATAAGGTAGCGAACAGGCCCGAACAGCCAACCGATGTAAAGGGGTAACGTGCTCAGCAAGTCAACGATACCGAAGAAACTAAGGGCATAATCGCGTGGTTTGTCGGAACAATAAAGCCGGCAAAGGTACTCTAATGTAAAGAAGAAAGTGAAGACATACTCCAAGACGGTGAAGGTCAGCTTTGCTTTTGGCGGCATCCCTTGCAGGCTTTCCAATATGACAATTAGAATGCTTGCAACGATGCAACAAAGCAAGGCGATATCGAAAACCTTTCCAAGCGGTGTGTCACTTTGGAAGATAATGATGCGCAACTTTTCTCGAAGTGCATCATTACTCATGGCTTTCTGCCAAAGACGCCGAATTGAGTTCATCAACTTTTAAAAGAGTGTGTTCTCGATAATCTTGCCCATCTGCCAGACACAGCGGACATTGAGTTTCTCGTCAAGAATGAGCACGTCGGCATCCTTGCCGCGTGCCAAGGCTCCTTTCCTGCCGAAGACGCCCATGATATGAGCCGGTGTTTCACTTGCCATGCGAACTGCATCTTCGAGAGGCACTTCGGCTTGCTGCACCAAGGTGCGAACGAGGCGGTCTGTTGTAGCGATGGAACCTGCCAAAGCGCTTCGGTCGGCAAGCTTGCAAACGCCGTCTTCTATGATTACACGGTCGTCGAAAGCCTTTGCGTCTGCTCCTGCGGCAGCCACTGCCAAGGCGTCCGTGATGAGAGCCATGCGTTCGACACCTTTAATTTTGTATGCCATACGAAGAATTGTGGGCGGAACATGGATGCCGTCTGCAATGCATTCGATGGTCATATCGTCAATGAGATAGACACTCTCGACGGTTCCTTCGTACTTGTAACCCATCTTGTTGTGGAAGCCAGGCATTGCGTTGTAGAAGTGGGTGACGTGGGTGAAGCCAGCTTCAAATGCAGCTTTCACATCATCGTATTCAGCATTGGTGTGTGCGATGCTGGGCAGTATTCCTTTCTCTGCACAGTAGCGTCCGAACTGCAAGGCACCCGGAAGCTCAGGTGCAGCGTCCCAACGTTTCAGGCATTCCGATTTCTCCACGATGGGGATGTATTCGTTGGGGTCAGGATTCTTTATCCATCCGGGCTGTTGTGCACCGGCCTTTGTGGGGTTGAGGTAGTGTCCTTCGAGGTGCAAGCCGAGGATGGGTGAGTCTTTTTCCTGCATAAGCTTGGAGCAAGTCTGTACCGCCTTCTCGATCATTGGCACAGTACTGCTGCTGAGCGTCGGGAAGATAGCGGTTGTGCCGTGTTTAGCATGAGCTTCTACTGCGGTGCGGAAGGCTTCGACTGTGCCTTCCTGGAAGTCTCTGCCACCTCCTCCGTGAACGTGCATATCGATGAATCCGGGTACAACACACATGCCTTTTGCATCGATGAGGTCAGCTCCGATGACGGCCAAGTCGCAGTTTGTTACTTCAAGTATCTTGTTGTCACGCAGGATGACGCTGCCGTTCTTGAGCCATCCTTGCGGTGTCAGGATTTTGGCATTAATGATTTGTGTTAACATACGAAAGGTTATAGTTGATAGTTTATTGTTTAAAGGTTTATGCCATACTGTAAACGACGTCCATTATCTTTTTGCCGATGGCATCGGCATCCTCCATTGTACTGGCTTCGCTATAGACGCGAATGATGGGTTCTGTGTTGCTCTTTCGGAGGTGCACCCATTTGTCGGGGAAATCTATCTTGACGCCATCGATGTCGTTCACCTCTTCGCTTGCGTACATTTCCTTCACCTTCTTGAGGATTGCATCAACGTCTGTTTCCGGAGTCAAGTCGATACGGTTCTTCGCGATGAAGTAAGGAGGATAGGTTGCACGCAGTTCGCTTGCCTTCATCCCCTTTTTGGCCATATAAGTCAAGATAAGTGCGATGCCTACAAGAGCGTCGCGACCATAGTGGGCAGCGGGATAAATGACGCCGCCATTGCCTTCTCCACCGATGACTGCACCGGTCTCCTTCATCTTTGTCACCACATTCACTTCACCGACGGCACTTGCGTTGTACTCGCATCCATACTTTCGAGTGACATCTCTCAAAGCGCGTGTCGAACTGAGATTACTAACCGTGTTGCCTGGCGTGTGCTGCAGGATGTAGTCGGCAACCGTGACGAGTGTGTATTCTTCGCCATACATGGTTCCGTCTTCACAGAAGAGAGCGAGTCGGTCCACATCAGGGTCAACGACGAACGCGATGTCGTGCTCGCCCTTTTGCATCAGGGCTTTGATGTCGGCGAGATTCTTCTCGAGCGGTTCCGGATTGTGTTGGAAGTCACCGGTTGGTTCGGTAAAGAGACCTGTGACAGTCTTCACGCCGAGCTGTTCGAGCAGTTTGGGCAGGATGACTCCGCCGACGCTGTTGACGCTATCAAACGCCACGCGGAAGTTTGCCTTACGAATGGCTTCTACATCCACGAGGTCGAGCCCGAGCACTAGGTCAATGTGCTTCTGGTCGTAGCTGTTATCCTCGCGGTAAGAGCCCAGGTGATCTACGTCGGCATACTCAAAGTCTTCGGCTTCTGCGATGCGTAAAACCTCATTGCCTTCAGCGGCGTTGAGGAACTCGCCACGAGAGTTGAGCAGTTTCAAGGCGTTCCACATGCGTGGATTATGGCTGGCAGTAATGATGATGCCACCGCAAGCGCCTTCCATTGTGACTGCGACCTCGGTGGTGGGCGTCGTGGCGAGTCCGATGTTGACTACGTCGAAGCCCATTCCCATGAGCGTTCCACAGACCACATTCTTCACCATAGGTCCAGAGATTCGTGCGTCTCTTCCGACCACTATCTTGTTGCTCGTCACCTTAGTTGTGCGGCGAATGAGGGTTGCATAAGCAGATGTGAACTTCACTATATCGAGGGGATTGAGCGTATCTCCTGCCTTTCCTCCGATAGTTCCTCGAATTCCTGAGATAGATTTGATAAGTGTCATATAGTCAGATATTTAGTTTAGTTTTTCCTTTACTCTAGGTTGGTTGCAAAACGTAACGTGTTAAGTTGCCCAACTTAACGTGTTAACTTTGCCAACTTAACGTGTTAAGTTTTCGATTTAACCACGTTAACTTTTTTGATGCCTCATTTCGGCTTGCCTCCTTCGACGTATGGCCAGCCCTCTGCATCCCATTTTATCTGGGAGACGAAAAGCGGTCTGCTGCCAGGTCTCCTGCTTCCTGCGACGTGGCAATGGTAGAAGATATACTCGTTTCCGTCCTTTGCCTTGAAGATTTCGCCACAATGTCCGGGACCATAGAAGTCGTCGCCTTCATCGCTATGAAGTATTGTTGTGGCAAAGCCCTCCTTCATAGGCTTGCCTTCTCTATCGACGAAATCGTCGGTCAGCTTCTTCGCGCGTCCCACTTTCAGCTTGTAAGTGTGGTCGCCGAAATTGCCTGAGCTGACGAAGAGATACCAGTACTTGCCGTGTTTGTGCAGGTACGAGCCCTCGAACACCTTCGAGCGGCTGTGGTTTTGTTCAATCTTCAGGCCTGCCACATGCTCGTATGTTGCTCCTTCCTTCAGGGAAAGACCGTCCTTGTTAAGTTCGATACGATGTATGCCGCCGACGGAACCGAAGAAGAGCCACACTTTGCCCGTCTTGGGATCAGTAACGACCTCGGGGTCTATCGTGTCGTGAATGCCCGTCTCTTTGCTGCTCGTAATGATGCCGACAAACTGAAACTGACTCGGCGCGAACTCTTGAAAGACGCCGATACTGCTGTCTTCCGCACTGTTGTAAAGGGTCAGATAGAGATTTCGCTTGCCTGCGACGGTCGCCACGTCAGGTGCCCAGAAGTTGCGACTTATGGCTTGCATCTTTCCCCAAGACGCGATGTCGATAGGGGCAACGTCCGACATTTCCCAATGGAACAGGTCGTCGCTCACCAGCGAACGTGTCGGATTGGTTGCGAGACAGTGATAACGGCCGTCTTCTCCGAGCCAAACAGTCGGATCTGGCCAGTTGCCTCGCCAAACGGGATTCGTGATGTCCTGAGCCGAGATGTGGCTCGTCAAGAGCATCAGCAGCAAAAGTGTGAATGTGCGAAACGTCATTTTCTATACCTTATTATATTATTTAAAGCCGCACAAAGTTACGATTTTCCTTTGAATCCTGCAAAGAAAACGTTAGGAAATAGCGGGGTTTAGGCCTTTCCGTGTGTCAAAAAGCATTTTTGAGCATATTATTTTTGCCGGTTTGGTAGGAAAAGTGTAACTTTGCAAACAAATAAAGCAAAAACCACATTCTGTATGAAAAGCAAATTTCACCTTTTCACCTTATCACTTTTTTACCTTTTGCTCTTGACGGCAACGTTGCCTTTGAGTGCAGAAGACGAGTTGAATCCTGTGGCAGACCCTGCTGCGGTCGTCACCTCAGGCAATGCCCGCTTCACGGTTCTCACGAGCCAGATGATACGCATTCAGTACAGTTCGGCCGCTCAGTTTGAGGACAGAGCCACATTCGCCATTGTGAACCGACACCTCCCTGTGCCTGAGTTTACGACCGAGACGAGCGACGGCTACCTCTACATCCATACAAACGACCTCACACTTCGTTACAAAGAGGGCAGCGTCTTCAGTCCAACCGACAAGAAACCCGATAACCTCATGGTCACGTTCCAGCTAAACGGACGGAACGTCACCTGGTATCCCGGCAAAGACGACTCGATGAATCTGCTCGGCACAAACCGCACGCTCGACACCGCTTGGGGCGACAATGCCCGCAACAAACTGGAGAAAGGCCTCCTCTCCCGTGCCGGATGGAGCATCATCGACGAGTCTCCTCTCACGCTTCGAGGTGATGGAAGCTCCACTTATGCACTTGAACCCAAGGAAGACGGCATTACGTGGTGGGCAAATCCTATCGATGTGAATGCCATCGACTGGTACTTCCTTGGTTATGGTCACGAGTATAAAAAGTGCCTTTACGATTATATGAAGGTCGGTGGACGCGTTCCAATGCCACCGAAGTACATACTTGGCTACTGGTACAGCCGCTATTGGGCATACACAGAGCGCGAGTTTCAAGAGATAGTTCAGGACGTCGAAAGCAACGATATCCCCATGGACGTCATCATTATGGACATGGATTGGCACAAGAGTGGATGGACGGGATGGAGTTGGAACACGACTCTTATCCCTCATCCCAGACAGCTCATCACTTACTTTCATAATCACGGCTTGAAGACTGCCCTTAATCTGCATCCCTCGGATGGCGTGAAAAGTTCGGAAGACAATTATAGGGCAATGGCAAACGCGCTTGGTGACAACAGCGGACAAACGCTGAAATGGAAAGTCGAGGACTACAACTACATGAATGCCCTCTTCAATAATGTCATCCGACCTCACGAGCGAGAAGGCATCGATTTCTGGTGGTTGGACTGGCAGCAGGCACTTACCGTTGGCAAGCACGGCCAGGAGAAGAACTACACGCCTGCTGAAGGTTCGGAACGTCTGGGCGAAACATTCTGGTGCAATCACACGTTCTTCCAGGACATGGAAAAGAACCGGCCGGAGCTCAGACCCGTTATTTATCACCGTTGGGGCGGGCTTGGTTCACACAGATATCCAATCTGCTTCTCCGGCGATACATGGGCTGCCTGGTCAACACTCGGGTATGAAATCTTCTTTACAAGTAATGCGAGCAATGTCCTCTATACCTATTGGGGCCATGACCTCGGGGGACATCAGGGCGGCAACAACGATCCGGAACTCCTCCTCCGCTGGTTGCAGTTCGGCGCTTACACCCCAATCTTCCGAACACATGCTACGAACGATGGCAAGTTGGAACGCCGCATCTGGAAGTACAGCAACTTTGAGCAGCTTCGTGAAGCAGTAAGAGAGCGTTACCGGCTCTTTCCTTATCTCTATACTGCCGCTCGTGAGACCTACGACACTGGTGTCGGCATGAATCGTCCCTTGTATTACGACTATCCGGAAGACGCGAATGCTTACGTTTATGAAGATGAATACATGTTTGGCAACGACATGCTTGTCGCTCCCATCTACACGCCTCAGCAAGACGGACTTAGTGGAAGAATGATTTGGTACCCTGAAGGAAAGTGGTGGGACGTGACGAAGTCTCGTTTGCTTACAGGTGACAGAGCTTTCTACAGCACATTCACGCTCGACCAGTTCCCTGTGTTCTATCGTGCAGGAAGCATCATCCCATTCTATCCCGTACGTCGCACAGTTGTCAACGATCCTGGCGAGATTATTCTCAAGGTCGTGCCTGGAGCAGACGGCACAGGCAAGTTCTATGAGGACAGTGGTAATAATCAGGACTACAAAGGCAATGCTTGGACAATGACAACATTCAGCCAAAGCCGTAGCAAGAGCCGTGTCGAGTTTACCATCGGCGGTCGTGAAGGCAGCTTCGAAGGCATGCCGACCGAACGCCAGTGGACGGTGCAGTTCCTCGGAACACCTGCAACTTTCGTCCCTGAAGGCATCACGGTCAACGGTAATCCTGTGGATGAATCAAACATCACATACGATGAGGCCACAAAGACGCTTACAGTTGTTGTCAGCACAAGCGACCTCTCTCAACCCATCACAATCAATGTTCCACTCAGCGAAATAGCATAATATGAAACGTACATTATTATATATATATATATGCCTGTTGTCTATTAGTCATGCCTCTGCACAGACGACGCCTTCCCGCATTTATGTCCGTGGCTCTGCTGTTCCTGGTGGCATACAGCAGTTGACAAAGTTCTCGACGAGCACTTCTGGTAAATACACCTTCAAGTATCACGGTAAGCTACTTCCCGGCAATCTTTATATCACGGCGACTGCTTCTGCAACTCCTTCGTACTACTATGCTCCAACGCTTGTCGATACGCCTATCGTGACGGAGCAGACCGCTTATGTCCAGCAGAAAGACAGTGTGGGCGCAGAATGGGCAGTCCTCTTCGAGGCAGACAACTATCGATTTACCGTCGACGTCAACAGCAAACAAGTCTCGGGCGAACTCTTTACCCGTTGGTACGAAGCTTGGATTTGCGGTGGCTGTGTTGCAGACAGACAAGGCGAAGGCACAAACAACGAGGGAAGCTGGCAGATTACTTCCGGCCAGCAGATGGAGCAGGACAGTAATGATCCCAACGTCTTCGAATGGACAGGCCTCTTGAAGAACTATACCTACAACGTCGAGCCCAAGCGATTCAAGATAAACGGACAGTACGGCTGGGGCCCGAAGGTTCTGCATCCCTTTACGCAAGACGCTTCCATCCTGAATGCAAAGCAGGTCTGGTACAACGGCTCGGAGGACTATAAGTGGGTAATAAGTCGAGACGGCTATTATCGCATCCGTATTAATGTCTTCGAGGAAACCATCAAAGGCGAATACCTTGGAGCAGAGATGCCCGATGGTATAGAGATGACGGACGAGGTACAAACTGCGACGAACGATGGTGCTATATACAACCTTGCAGGCCAACGTCTGAGTAAACCTCAGCGTGGTCTGAACATCATAGGCGGTAAGAAAGTATTAATCAAATAAGAATAATGAATAAATTCAAAGCCTTTGTATTTGCTGCGGCTTGCAGCCTCGTTGCTCAAGCTCAGCAGAGCTATATGGCATCGAAAGATGTCGCAGTATTTTATCCGGCACAATATGATGCGGCAGCCCACAGCCCTTCGCCCATCTTTATTCGCGAATTGGCTCCTCAAGGCGCGGTCAGTCCGTCGTGGAAACTTCGTCCTGTATTCTTTACGGAAGAGGGCAAGAGTGTTGTTCGCATCAAGGTGGATGCCGATGCCGACCTTTACGGAGGCGGCGAGGTTTGGGGCCCTTTGCGTCGCAACGGTAAGACCATTGAGTTCTGGAACATCGATACGCCTTGCTATGGAGTAGATGGTGGCACGCATCTCTATCAGAGTCATCCTTGGGTACTTGGCCTGCGTAGCGACGGCACTAGCTTTGGCATCATTGCCGACAATACCTGGCAGGCATGGATGACTACCGACACCGAGGTTGTCTTCCGTAGCATGGGACCAGCCTTCCGCATGGTCATCATCGAAAAGAACTCGCCGCAGGAAGTAATGCAGGAGCTTGTGAACCTCACCGGCACGATGGAGATGCCGCCACTTTGGTCGCTTGGCTACCAGCAGTGCCGCTACAGCTATCATCCCGACACCCGCGTCAAGGAGATTGCCGACACGTTGCGCTACCACAAGATACCAAGCGATGTCATCTGGATGGACATCCATTACATGGATCAATACAAGATATTCACGTTCCATCCGCAAGAGTTCTCGCAGCCCAAGGCACTCAACGACTACTTGCACAGCAAGAACTTCAAGAGTGTCTATATGATTGATCCAGGTGTAAAGGCTCAGCAGGGCTACTGGGTTGACGACCAGCTCATGGCGAACGGCTACGAGGTGCGCGATGAAGAGGGCAAGCCCTATGTCGGTAAAGTTTGGCCAGGTGACTGCCACTTCCCCGACTTCACACGCCCCGAGGTGCGTTCCTGGTGGAGCACACTCTATCCTCCTTTCATGGCACAAGGCGTCGATGGCATATGGAATGACATGAACGAGCCGGCGGTTTTCGAAGGTCCACGTTCGTCGATGCCTATCATGAACATGCACCAGGGCGGCGATGGTCTTCGTCCCGACGTGCATCTGCGTTATCATAACATCTATGGATTGAACATGGTACGCGCCAGTCGTCAGGGCCTTCTCTTGGCGAATCCGACGAAGCGCCCGTTCGTGTTGAGCCGAAGCAACTTCCTTGGCGGACATCGCTACGCGGCGACTTGGACGGGTGACAACTATTCGAACTGGGAGCAGTTCATGGCTTCCATCCCAATGTCCATTACGCTCGGCCTGAGCGGACAGCCCTTCAATGGTCCCGACATAGGTGGCTTCTGTGGTGACAGTAATGCGAAACTGGTCGCCAACTGGACCGCGGTAGGTGTTTATTTTCCATTCGTTCGCAACCATTGCATTGATGGCGGCCGTGCACAAGAGCCTTGGGCATTCGACCAGGAATGCCTCGATGTTTGCCGCACCGCTATCAATCGCCGCTATCGCCTCATGCCGTACGTCTACACACTGTTCCAAGAGGCCAGTAGGAACGGCATGCCGGTGATGCGTCCGGTGTTCATGGCAGATGCTCGTGACAAGAGTCTTCGTGCTGAGCAGAAGGCCTTCATGCTCGGAGCAGACCTTATAATCATTCCTCGTTGGGCATGTGATGCCAATCTGCCAGGTGGCGACTGGGACATCCTGCCGCTCGAGGACAAGGACGACGGCTTCCAGCCTTATCTGGCACAGCGTCCCGGCTCTGTCATTCCAATGGCTAATCTCTACCAGAACACTGTCGAGATGAAGACAGACAGCCTCACTCTTCTCGTCAATCCCGACAGCGAGGGCAGGGCAGAAGGCCGCCTCTATGAGGATGCCGGCGATGGCTTCGACTATCGTCTTGGCGGTTACGCGGAGTATCGGTTGCAGGCTGTTACGGTGGGCAAGAAGCTGACCGTCAGCATCGCCAAAGTAGATGGTAAGGCAGAAGCAAAGGCACGTGTGCTTCGCATCGGCATCGTATGCGACGGCAAGGTGACCTACAGCCCTTGGACTGCTGGCAATTCTGTCACCATGAAGGCTGTTGCCGACAAGCAGCCAGCCATCGACAAGGCGAAGCTCACCTTCCCGCAAGTCCCCGAAAAGTAAGAGGTGTCTGGCCTTGTGCCAGCACCTTTTTATATGTTTTACGGCAGATAACGAATAATTTTCAATTTCCAATTGTCAATTATCAACAATTCTTCGTACCTTTGCTGCCCGTTTCGAAATACATCACTCTGGGGCTGACTGGATTTGACAGCAGGTCGAGGTGTTGTGTAAGCACGCAGAGAGCTGGTTGTCCCTCTCTATAATCTCTGACTTCCGAAAGTTTAATTGGCGCAAACAACTACGCTCTCGCTGCCTAACCGAAGTACAGTAGGTTACTGGCTTTATCTCTTCACCAGGTGTTGAGACGAGACATCGCTCAAAAGCTGTTGTTCCGAAGCGTTTGATCAAGCGGTGCTAAAAAATCGGGAATAGTCGTGGGAGACGTCTCTATCCTGTGGCGAAACTCTTAGAGACTAAGGTATCGGTTGGTGGTCCAGGTCTTGCCGGTGCACGAAAACGAAGGCTGGAATAAGCGTGTAGAAAGCACAGGACGTCCCTGTTTGGACGAGGGTTCAATCCCCTCCAGCTCCACTGCGTTTCGCCCTCCGAGGATTAAACCCTCGTGAGGGTTTTTCGTTTCACTCAAGCGGCACAGCCGGAGCAATCCCCTCCAGCTCCACTGCGTTTCGCCCTCCGAGGATTAAACCCTCGTGAGGGTTTTTTTGTTTTGTCACTCTTCTGGCCGATTTACTTTCTTTTTGCTATTATTGCACACATCGTAAAGTGCCGAAAAACGGGACAAAACGAGCCTCGTTTGGCAACTCCGCATGCGGAAATGTCCAACGCCGCACGCGATGTTTGCAATCGTCGCACGCGACGTTTGAAATTATCCCCTGCTGTGTTTGTGGAATCCTCACGCCAAAATGTGTGCAAAAACAGGCGAAAAGTACGTGTTTTGTAAGGCGTACTTTGCAAAACGGCACTTTGGAGCGAATAATGCACGGTGAATCGTTAAAATTTTCCGCCTGTGAATCAGGTAGTTACGATGTTTTTGCTTTTTAAGCGCCTCTTTTTGTAAAAGGGTACAAAAGTGCTGCCGAGAGCTTTTTAAGCGAATCTCGCGAGTCTGTGAAAAATGCGAGTGTAAGCAAAATGAGTGGTTTTGTGACATTTTGTAAAGTTGGGCAGAGTGGCTTGTCTTAGCTGATTTCCGAACCGACATCGTAGAATATGTTGCACTTTTTTGGCCTTTTCCTTGTTTCGTGGCACAAAAATCCTTAACTTTGCGCTTGAATAGTAGTAAATCCTAATACATTATTTTTATGAAGAAACTGTTTTTCCTTTTGTTGGTCATGTTTTGCGTGAGTGCAAGCGGCCAGAAGAAAGTCACCGATTCGAAGACAACGTTTGCCAAAGAGGCACTTCAACCTTACCTTGACAGCGGTGAATTGCCTGGTGCAATCAGTATTTTCTATAACAACGGCGTGCAGGAGACGTGCTGCATCGGCTATGCGAATGTGGAGCAGAAGCGCCCCATCAAGCTCGACAATGTGTTCATGCAATGTTCGCAGACAAAGGGTTTCTGCGGTGTGACGATTGCGAAGTTGGTCGAGGAAGGCAAGATATCGCTCGATGACCCCGTGTCGAAGTATCTGCCTGAGTTCAAGGAGCTTTGGGTGCTCGACAGCGAGAAGGACGGCATCAAGACGCTCCACAAAGCCAAGAACGTGCTGACGGTTCGCATGGTGCTGAATCATACTGGCGGTTTCCCCTTCGAGTGCAGCGCAAAGCGCAGTGACGTGCGTGGCGGTGGCTGGTCGGGTGGTGCTCCTCTCCGGCAGGTGGCTTCTATCGCTGCAGGTTCACCCATCTCGTTCGAGCCAGGTACGAAGGACCAGTACTCCAACACGGGTATCGACATCGGCGCTGCCATTGTGGAGGTTGTGACAGGCATGAAGTGGGAGAACTACTTGAAGAAGGAGGTGCTCGACCCGCTCGGGATGAAGAGCACTTGGTTCTGGCCGACCGACAAGCAACTGAAGACTCAGATTGAGATGTACGACGTGAAGGCAGGCCAAAAGGCAGTCTATCGCCTCGAGAACGGCTGGGAACAGCGTCCCTACAACGACGGCCACGTCTTCGCTTCGGCAGGTGCAGGCCTCTGGACGACGGCGAACGACCAGCTGAAGTTCTATAAGATGCTGATGAACCTTGGTGTGGGCGACAACGGCGTCCGTATCCTCAAGGAAGAGACCGTGAAGTCTATCCTCGCCGTCACCACGAGGCCCAACAACCTCGGCGGCTATTCGCTCGGTTTGAACGCTCCGAAAGTAGACGGCGAGAACGAGTGGTTCGGTCACGGAGGCGCGTGGGGAACGAACTGCATGGTGAACTGGCACAAGAAGCAGCTCAAGCTGTGGGTTGTGCAGGTCAATGGTTCGCAGCCTTGGAACGGTGCCATGAACGAGGCAGCCAACAAGTTCTTCTCCCAGACCATAGACACATCCGGCATCGACGCATACACCGGAAGGACGAAGTAAGGTAGAAAAAGGTGAAAAAGTAAAAAGGTGATAACAAGTACTCAGAACCCTCGCATCAAGCATCTGCTGCTGCTTCAGCAGAAGTCGGCACAGAGGAAGGCAGACGGCTTGTTTGTTGTGGAAGGACGTCGCGAAGTGGAACACTGTCTGTCGGGAGGCTTCACGCTTCGGACGGCGTTCGTCTGCGACGAGATAGCTGATGCGTCGCTTTCTTTGCCACAAGGTGTGGAGGTTGTTCCCGTCAGCCGTAACGTCTATGAACGCATTGCTTATCGAGGCGGAACGGAAGGCGTTGTGGCTGTCGTGGAAGTGCGAAACATGTCGCTCAGGGACTTGACGCTGTCCGCCTCGCCACTTGTCGTGGTGCTCGAGAGTGTGGAGAAACCAGGCAACCTTGGTGCAGTCCTGCGTAGTGCCGATGCTGCAGGAGCCGATGCCGTCATTGTCTGCGACCCACTTACCGACCTCTACAATCCCAACCTCATACGCTCCGCAGTGGGAGCGCTCTTTACTGTGCCCTGCGTGGCTTGCTGTACGGAGGAGTGCATCGCGTTCTTCAAGGCGAAGGGTATCAGAATACTGACCGCACAGCTGCAGGACTCGAAGCTCTATTATGATACCTTGATGACGGGTCCGACGGCAATCGTGATGGGTACAGAGGCAACAGGACTGACCGACCAATGGCGTAAAGCAGCCGATGCGCACATCCGCATTCCGATGCTGGGACGCCTTGATTCGTTGAACGTCTCTGTCAGTGCTGCCATACTCCTCTTCGAAGCTGTCCGACAGAGAAAAAGTTAAAAAGGTGAAAGCTATAAGAGCGTAAGGTGTAATGAAAAAAGCGTATAGATGAATATTTTATCTTTAGATCTCTTCTACTTTCAACTTTTTTCGTATCTTTGCAAAGGAAATAAACAAAATTATAACGTAAAAAGGTAAAGGATAATGAAAACGAAACGATTATTTAGTGCAGTATTGGTTTTGTTGTCTTTCTGTACTATCGCTACAGCACAAAGGCGTCTGGACATTGTGCTTCAGGACAGGACGATGACTTCCATCATGCTGGACGATATCAACTACATGGAGATTGTGGAAGCAGCTGGCGAGAATGAGCTTGACGGCATCTGGTATCTTGGCTGGAGAGTCTCAAACGGCGGAACCACTAACAGCAATGGAGAGGAAATGCTGGTCTTCACTTCCGGCAGAATGAGATGGGTTAAGAAGAGTAGCGAAATAATTTACACTCTGACCTATGACGAGGCTGGTCCTATTCCAGGCAAGACTATCAAGGCATTAAGAGAAGGTGCTTCGACTCCGACGACTTACTCGGTCTTCGCTAATGACGGTGAGGTCCTCGTGCTCAGGAATGGCACTTCGCGCTTCTATTTCTATAAGTCAAAGCAGGCTGCCATATCGGCAAAGAAACCCGAAAACGGCAATTACCTTACCCGTCAGCAGTATGCTACTGGAGAAGCCGTGTGGAATGGCGGTATCAAGGGCGGTGACTCTCACTCCAACAGCACACCTATGGGTAGACATTTCGAGAGCTATCGTGCTGCTACGGAAGAGGACATTGCATGGCTTGCCAATCCCAGCAACCAGCCTGACTTGAATTGGCACGAACTGAGCGGATGGCAGTGGACGACAAAGACGATTACGCTCTATCCGATGTCTTCTTCTCCAACGCCTGCCGATGTCAACCAGCACTCGATCGGCGACTGCTGCATGTGCGCTGTCTTCGCATCCTTCGCATACATCTATCCTGAATGGATTAAGACAATAATTGAACCCAATAAAACGGTTAACCCGACCCAGTTTACTGTTCACATGTTCGACCCGAAAGGCAATCCAGTTGATGTTGTAGTCGACAACAAGTTGATGTGCAGCTCCGACGGCGGCTGCGGTCAGGTGTACGGCAAAAACACGAAGTACAATTGGGCAACTATCATGGAGAAGGCGCTCATGAAGTGGGAGACTTGCTTCAAGTGCAACAAGATAGGCGGTATCGGCACGGAACATGCAGCTCCTCCCTTCACGGGCAACGGCGACAGCTTTAGCTTCGATTGGGGCGACAGGCTCTACAATGCCGAGTATCAAATGATTGTCGATTATGCCATCGACAACGGCATGATCAGTGTCGGCGGCTTCCACGAGAGCGATGTCTATATGGGCGATTTGAAGACCGTCACAGGTCATGCCTTCACGGTGATGAAGGCTACCGAGGCAGACAACTGTCTCTTCGTGATGCGTAATCCTTGGGGTAACGAACCGGCAGGTTCCACTGCCAACAACCGTACTGATGGCAAGCTCAAGATTCCCAGCGACCACGAGAAGCTGCGTCTCATCGACTTCCGTCTCGTCTATCCTGGACCTCAGATGGCTGAGTACAAGAAAGAGGGTCTGGGTGGCTACACGCCGCCGCGCTTCAATGCGAAGTACACAGACATGAATCCTACGGATGAAATGCTCCGCATGTACAACGTGAAGAATTATGTTCCAGTCTTCCCGTTGGAGGACGATGTTCTCAATGAACAGCTCGAAGGAACTGAAGATTAGAATATTACGAACCTTTTCATAGCAGTCCCCTGTCGGTAAGTCCCGCCTTCCGACAGGGGATTTTTCTGTCTTTTGCAAGCGCCTTTGTTTCACGCCGTTAGCTGGATCCCAAATCCCCGCGTGCGGCGTTGGCAATCCCCGCGTGCGGCGTTGGCAATCCCCGCGTGCGGCGTTGGCAATCTCCGCGTGCGGCGTTTTCTTCCTCTATACATTATTATATATTACGCATGCGAGGGAAAAGGTAAATCTGGATTACCGACAGTGAATGCGCGATTTGTGATAAAAACCTGTCTGAAAGGACAAAAAAAAGAAGCGGTCCTCACGGATTGCTTCTCCAAAAACTAAAACTAACAACTATTATTAACCTTCAAACAAATCTTTCTACCGAATTCTCAAACTATCTAATTTTATGATGAAGAATGAGTTTACTTCCTTTTTGCACTGCAAAGGTACGGCAATTATTTCTTCCTGCAAGGATTTTGGGCAAGAAAAACAGCAAAATAGCACTTTTGTTGATTTATGTCAAGACATTGACACAATCTTAACGTCAAACGACACTATTTTTGCAACTTATTCTTCAAAAACGTTTCCGATGTCGAAGCCGGTTTCTTCCACTTCTTCTTCGCCGTCTTCTTCGCCTCCACCTCCTGAATAACCACAAGGATCGAATCCGGCGGGAATATCAAAGTCCTCCTCCGGGTCGTAACCAAGACGGTTGTCGGCAAAGACTTTCTGCAGGAAGTAGGCGACGATGGGTAGGGCAGAGTTGGCACCCTGGCCGTAAGCCATGCTGGCGAAGTGGACGTCGTGTTCGTCGCCGCCCACCCACGCTCCGAAGCTCAGTCGCGGTGTATAGCCCACAAACCAGCCGTCGCTGTTATCGTTGGTCGTACCCGTCTTGCCTGCCATCGGCGCAGTAATGTTGTAACGGCGGCGCATTCGAGAGCCAGTACCGCCGTCGATGACGCCCTTCATCATGATAATCATCTTGTAGGCTGTCTCCTCGGAAATCACTTCCTTCACTCTCGACTGGAATTGTGCGAGGACGTTGCCGTCGCTATCCTCGATTCGCGTTACATAGAGCGGTGTGCGTCGAACACCTTTCTGTGGGAAAGCAGAGTATGCGCCAACCATCTCTGCAACTGAGATGTCGCATGGACCGAGACAAAGTGCGAGGGAAGCATGGATGTCCTGATTCTGAATGCCGAAGTCGTGCAAGAGCTTGACGAACAGGGTAGGGCTGAGCTGGTTGAGCAGCCAAGCCGATATCCAGTTGTTACTGGTTGCCAAGCCCCATTTGAGCGTCACCATTTCTCCGTAGCGTGCACGGCTGCCGTTGCGTGGCGTCCAAGCTCCGCTGCCTGGCACGAAGTATGTCTGTTGCACGTTTGGTGCGACATCGCAGGGCGACCAGCCGTTCTCCATGGCCAAAGAGTAGAGATAAGGCTTGATGGTAGAACCGACCTGACGTTTGCCGAGCGTACACATGTCGTATTGGAAATGACTGTAGTCCACACCGCCAACGTAGGCTTTCACATGTCCTGTTTCCGTGTCCATGCACATGAAGCCCGTCCGCAGGAAGGACTTGTAGTAGCGAATGCTGTCGAGCGGCGTCATGACGGTATCCTTGTCGCCTTTCGTTGTATAGACGACCATTTCGGTTGGTTTGTTAAAGGATTCTTCGATTTCGGCATCGCTGAATCCTGCCCTCTTCATTTCCGTATATCGTGGGCTTTGCCGTTTAGCTCGAATCAGATCCTCTCTTGCTTTTGCGGGCGTGATAGCGGAAGCGTAAGGTGCGTTTCTGTTCGAACGCTGTTCCTTATCGAAGAGGGGTTGCAGTTCGCCGGTAACATGTCTTTCGACAGCTTGCTCTGCGTATTCCTGCATACGGCTGTCGAGTGTTGTGTAGACTTTCAAGCCATCGGTATAGATATTGTAGGGACGCCCGTCGCGATTGTAGTTCTTGTTGCACCAGCCATATATGGGGTCGCGTTCCCAAGCCAGTGAGTCCTCGTAGAACTTTTGTTGTTGCCAGGAAGCATAGTCGCTTCGGACAGGTTTCTTTGCCATCAGGACTTGACGTAGGAAATCGCGCAAGTAGGTGGCGTGTCCTTCCTTATGGCTGACGCGGTGGAAAGCCAGCTCGAGCGGACGTTCGCGCAGCTCTTCTCTCTGTTCTTCTGTAAGGAACCCGGCCCTCTCCATCTGCATCAGTACGGTGTTGCGGCGGTCGATGCAGCGTTCAGGACGACGAACGGGATTGAAGTAGCTCGGGTTCTTGCACATGCCAACAAGCAGGGCACACTGGCAGGTGTCGAGCGCTATCGGCTCCTTGCTGAAGTAAGTCTGAGCAGCCGTCTTGATGCCGACAGCGTTGTGGAGGAAGTCGAAGTAATTGAAGTACATCACGATGATTTCCTCTTTGGTGTAGAAGCGCTCAAGCTTCAAGGCAATGACCCACTCGATAGGTTTTTGAAAGAGGCGCTCCATCGTGGTGGCAGCCTTCTCCGAGTAGAGCTGCTTGGCAAGCTGTTGGGTGATGGTGCTTCCGCCGCCAGCACTCTTCTGTTGCAATACGCCTCGCTTCACGATAGCTCTCATCAAAGCCATGAAGTCGATACCGTTGTGCTCGTAGAAGCGAACGTCCTCTGTCGCAATAAGTGCTTGCACAAGGGCCGGTGGTAGTTCGCTATAGTCGGCAAAGACACGGTTGGCACTGCTGTAGCTCCAAGTGCCAAGTTGCTTACCGTCTGCCGAAAAGACCTGAGTGGCGAACTTGTTGACAGGGTTCTGTAGTTGCTGAATATCTGGCATATAACCAATCACGCCCTTAAAGATAAGGAAAAACGTGATGCCTATTGCAAGTACACCTAAAATGAAGAATGTCCAAAGGACCCGGAAAAACTTCTTTCTCATCCGAAACAGAGTTTTTAGACTACAAAGGTAAGAAGAAATTAGATAATACGAAAATAAGATAATAAGAAATTAAGGAAAAAGGAGAATAATTCTTCATTCTTCACTTTTAATTCTTCATTTATTTGTATCTTTGCACAGAAAAACCATAAAGCAATGCAAAGTAGAAGTCTAGTAACCATAGCCTACCATACGCGCGAAAAGATCGAGTACCTCATCCGTATGGCTCAGGAGTTCGAGAAGCACCCCAACCGACGGCTTCTTGAGGGAAGAATAGTTGCCACGTTGTTTTTTGAGCCAAGCACGCGAACGCGCCTCAGCTTCGAGACTGCGGCAAATCGTCTTGGTGCGAAAGTCATTGGGTTTGCAGACCCGAAGGTGACGAGCGGAACGAAGGGTGAGACCTTGAAGGACACAATCATGATGGTGTCTAACTACGCAGATATTATCGTGATGCGACACTATCTGGAGGGCGCTGCTCAGTATGCAAGCGAGGTTTCGCCTGTGCCTATCGTGAATGCAGGTGATGGCGCGAACCAGCACCCGAGCCAGACGATGCTCGACCTCTATACCATCTATCAGACGCAGGGAACGCTGGAGAACTTGAACATCTATCTTGTGGGCGACCTCAAGTACGGTAGGACCGTTCACAGCCTCCTGACGGCGATGCGGCATTTCAATCCGACGTTCCACTTCATTGCGCCCGACGAACTTGCTATGCCTGAGCATTACAAGATGTACTGCCGTGAGAAAGGCATCAAGTACGTCGAGCATCAGGACTTCGATGCCGACACGATAGCCGGTGCCGACATATTATATATGACGCGCGTGCAAAGGGAACGTTTCACCGACCTCGACGAGTATGAGCGTGTTAAGGACCGTTACCTTTTGACTCGTGCAATGCTCGCGAAGGCAAAGCCGAACATGAAGATTCTGCACCCGCTGCCTCGCGTCAACGAGATTGAGTACAGCATCGACGACACGCCTTATGCTTATTATTTCCAGCAGGCTCGCAACGGCCTCTATGCCCGTGAGGCACTTCTTTGCGACGCCCTCGGCATAACGCTCGAAGACATTATCAACGACAAAACCATTATCTCATGAAACGACAGGAACTACAGGTGGCAGCCCTCGAAAGCGGAACCGTCATCGACCACATACCTTCAGGCAAGCTTTTCGACGTTATCAGCCTCCTCCATCTCGAGAATATGCGTTCGGCAGTTACCGTTGGCTACAACCTCAAGAGCAAGAAGATGGGGAATAAGAGCATCATCAAGATTGCAGGCAAGTTCTTCTCCGACGACGAAATCAACCAGCTCAGCGTCGTGGCTCCAAACGTCACATTGAGCGTGATTCGTGACTACGAGGTGGTGGAGAAGAAGGAGGTCAAGATGCCAGAAGAGCTCGTTGGCATTGTTCGTTGCGACAACCATAAGTGCATTACGAACAACGAGCCGATGCCCACGCGCTTCCACTTCCTCGGTAAGGAAAGGGGGACGCTGCAGTGTCACTACTGCAACAGAGAAATTAATCTATCGGATGTTAAACTTGTATAATTAAGGATAACTAAATGGAAAAAGACACAACAATTTTCTCCCTCATCGAGAAGGAGGATAAGAGACAACGCATGGGCATTGAGCTCATCGCTTCAGAGAATTATGTAAGCGACCAAGTCATGGCAGCCATGGGGTCGTGCTTAACAAACAAATATGCCGAAGGTTATCCGGGCAAGCGCTATTATGGCGGATGTCAGGTGGTGGACGAAGTTGAGCAGCTCGCTATCGACCGCGTCTGCAAGCTTTTCGGAGCCGAGTATGCTAACGTGCAGCCTCACTCGGGCGCTCAGGCTAACGCGGCCGTCTTCTTGGCTTGCCTCAATCCTGGCGATACCTTCATGGGCTTGAACCTCGACCATGGCGGCCACCTCAGCCACGGCTCCCTCGTCAACACCAGCGGCATTATCTACAAGCCTGTCGGTTATAACCTGAAGAAAGAGACAGGACGCGTGGATTATGATGAAATGGAACAGCTCGCTCTTGAGCACAAACCGAAGCTCATCATCGGTGGCGGTTCGGCTTACAGCCGCGAGTGGGACTATGCCCGCATGCGCCAGATTGCTGATAAGGTGGGTGCTATCCTGATGATTGACATGGCGCATCCTGCAGGCCTTATTGCCGCAGGCTTGCTCGACAATCCTGTGAAGTATGCCCACATTGTGACCAGCACGACGCACAAGACCCTTCGCGGTCCGCGTGGCGGCATCATCCTTATGGGCAAGGACTTCGACAATCCTTGGGGCAAGACGACTCCGAAGGGCGAGATCAAGAAGATGTCAGCTCTCTTGAACAGTGCAGTCTTCCCTGGCATTCAGGGTGGTCCGCTGGAGCACGTCATCGCAGCCAAGGCCGTTGCTTTCGGCGAGGCTCTTCAGCCCGAGTTCAAGGAGTGGGCAAAGCAGGTGAAGAAGAATGCTGCCGTCCTGGCCGACGAGCTTATCAAGCGCGGTTTCGACATCGTGAGCGGCGGCACGGACAACCACTCGATGCTTGTCGATCTTCGCAGCAAATATCCCGACCTCACGGGCAAGGTTGCGGAGAAGGCTCTTGTTGCAGCCGACCTGACCGTCAACAAGAACATGGTGCCCTTCGATACTCGCAGCGCCTTCCAGACCTCAGGCATTCGACTTGGTACACCAGCCATTACGACACGCGGTGCAAAGGAAGACTTGATGGTGAAGATTGCCGAGTTCATCGAGCGCGTACTGAACGCTCCCGAAGACGAAGCGGTCATTTCTCAGGTTCGGAGCGAAGTCAACGCCATTATGGCAGGCTATCCCATCTTCGCTTACTAATGTAATTTATATTTTATGGCGGCAGGTTTGCTTGGATGCAAGCCTGCCGTTTTTTTCGTTGTGTTACAAAATTTTCGCTTTCGCTTTCGTTTTGTCGTTTTTGCACACTATGAAAAAGGGCTCGAAACACGCCGAATTTTGCATTTCCGCGTGCGACGATTTCAAACGCCGCGTGCGACGTTGCAGGTTTCCGCGTGCGGCGTTTGATTTTTCGCCTGTGGAAATTCGGCATCGCCACACGTCAAAAAGTGTGCAATTTTGCGCCGAAAGGGTCCGTTTTGCCAAGTGCGCTTTGCAATTCGACAATTCTCAATTCTCGATTCATAATTCGCAGTTGAATAATTCCTGCTGTAAATCAAGAAGTTGCGTAATTCCTTTGTTTCAAGCGCGTCAAATCGTCTTGGGGTAGAAAAGTGCCGGCGAGAGGATTTGAAGCGGTTCTGGCGAGTCTGTCAAAAAAGCGAGTGTAAGCGAAATGGCGTATTTGCTTTCAAAATGTCAAAGACGTGCGACCTCCTCGGCATGAGGCTCTTAATTCCGTCCGAAGTGCCAAAAGCAGCATTATGTCACTTTTTTCTTGCCATCTTGCCGTTTTATTGAAAATAAAATCGTATCTTTGCACGCGAAATTTAAGACACAGAATGAATACGCAGGAACAGTTCGAGAAGGTGATGGCGGAGTGCAGGGCTCTGTTCGTGAAGAAGCTCCACGACTATGGGGCAGCGTGGCGAATCCTCCGGCCGTCGTCGCTGACCGACCAGATATACATCAAAGCCAACCGCATCCGCAGCATCGAGACAAAGGGCGTCTCGCTCGTCGATGAAGGCATCCGGCCCGAGTTCATCGGCATCGTGAACTATGCCATAATCGGTCTCATTCAACTCGAGAAAGGTTTCTCGGAGAAGCCGGACGACATGAAGGTGGACGAGGCTATCGAGGCTTACGACAAGCACGCAAACGAGGCTTTGCAACTCATGCTCCGCAAGAATCACGATTACGACGAGGCTTGGCGCATGATGCGCATCAGCAGCTACACTGACCTTATCCTCATGAAGGTCTTCCGCACGAAGCAAATCGAACTGCTCGACGGGGATACGCTCGTCAGCGAGGGCGTCGATGCAAACTATATGGATATGTTGAACTACGCCGTCTTCGGGCTCATCAAACTGACGTTTGGAGAGAAGTAAATGATACAGAAGGTAGCGATAAACCTGATTCGGCTGGTTCTGAGTCTGACGTTCCTGTTCTCTGGGGCAGTCAAACTCATTGACCCTCGAGGCACGCAGTACAAGATAGAAGACTACGTTGCAGCCTTCGGGCTGGCCAGTTCTATGCCTGAGTGGCTGCCGCTTGTGCTGGCTTGCGTGCTTGCCATCGTGGAGTTCCTGATGGGTGTTTACTTGCTCTTCGGCATTCGCAGGCGTTTCACGCTCTCCACCGCAATCTGTTTCATGCTCGTTATGACGCCGCTGACGCTTTGGCTGGCGCTCAATAACCCTGTATCTGATTGCGGCTGCTTCGGCGATGCAGTCAAGCTGAGCAATTGGCAGACCTTCTGGAAAAACGTCGTCCTGCTTGTCCTCTCCGTCATTGCGCTTTATAAGTTCAGGCTGATGCCCCACTTCGTTGGCAAGAAATACGAATGGATCGTTGCACTCTTGGCGTTCGTCTTTGCCGTGCTCTTCGCCAGCTACAACCTGTGGCGGCTGCCTATTATTGACTTCCGACCCTATCACGTGGGAGCCGACATACGCCAGGCTTGGCTGGACGACCAGCAGAGCTTCGGCGAATACCAAACGACCTTCATCCTTGAAAAGGACGGCGTCAGGAAAGAGTTTGCCCTAGAGGACTATCCCGACAGCACGTGGACCTTCATCGACACCAAGACCGTCGAGACGGAGCCTACGAAGCGAACCGGAGTAGGGGACTTGCTCATTCAGGATGCACAGACGGGCGAGGACGTTACGCTGCAAATACTTGAGGAAAAAGGCTGGACGTTCTTGCTCATCGCTCCCTACCTCGAGAAAGCCGACGACGGCAGAATGGGGGAACTGCTTGCGCTCCACGACTTCTGCAAGGAAAACAGTCTGCAGTTCTATTGCTTAACATCGAGCGGAGAGAAAGCCATCGCGAACTGGATCGAAATGACAGGCGCCGAGTATCCCTTCTGCCATGCAGATGCCGTCGTGCTCAAGACCATGATACGTTCCAATCCAGGCCTCATGCTCCTCCACGACGGCAAAGTCGTCCGCAAATGGCCCTCGACAAACTTACCAACACCGACAGATATATTAATCATCATAAGTTAAAACACAAAACACATGAGAAAGAAAATCGTAGCAGGCAACTGGAAAATGAACAAGACCCTGCAGGAAGGTGTAGCTCTCGCTACAGAACTGAAAGAAATCCTCGCTGCTGAAAAGCCCAATTGCGAAGTCATCATCGGCACTCCCTTCATCCACCTCGCAACACTCAGCGAGCTGCTGAACGACAGCGTCATCGCCGTCAGTGCAGAGAACTGTGCCAACAAGGAGAGCGGCGCCTACACGGGCGAAGTCAGCGCAGCTATGGTGAAGAGTACTGGCGCTGAATACGTTATCCTCGGCCACAGCGAACGTCGCGAATACTACCACGAGACTCCCGAAATCCTCAAGGAGAAGGTTGACCTTGCCCTCGCAAATGGCCTCAAGGTCATCTTCTGCATCGGTGAAAGCCTCGCTGAACGTGAAGCCAACAAGCAGGAAGCCGTTTGCAAGGCAGAACTTGAAGGCAGCGTCTTCCACCTCACTCCCGAACAATGGAAGAACATCGTGATTGCCTACGAGCCCATTTGGGCCATCGGTACCGGCAAGACTGCAACTGCTGAGCAAGCAGAGGAAATCCACGCTTACATCCGTAAGTGCGTGGCCGACGTATATGGCGCTCAGGCTGCTGACGACACTACCATCCTTTATGGCGGCTCCTGCAAGGCAAGCAACGCTCCTGAACTCTTCGGCAAGCCCGACATCGACGGCGGCCTCATCGGCGGTGCTAGCCTCAAAGCACCGGACTTCAAGGGCATCATCGACGCTTGGAAGTAAAGTTCTCTCCTGTTCCCTTTTCAGGGGGGTATAAAATGTAATATAATGAAGAAGTACACTTTCGCCACCATCTTCTGTTTGAGTGCCTTGACGCTCAATGCCCAGGAAACCTACACCGAGAAACTGCAACAAGTGGTCGAATCGGCTGGCAGAATCATCCTGCATCAGGAGCAAACCATCACGGACCTTGTCAACGGAGCAAGGAATCTTGTCTCGAAGCCTTCTCAAAAGAAGCAGATAGACAGTACGTTGCATGACTCTACCCAGACGAATGCCACCGACAGCCTCTTGCTCGGAACAAAGGTGAGGATGAACGGCTATCGAATTCAGGTGTACTTCGGCGACAACTCCCGTCAAGGAAAAGCTGAAGCGCGAGCTGCTGGCTTGCGCTTCAGAAACTCCTTCCCAGAGCACTCGGTCTATGTGAGCTTCATCTCGCCACACTGGCTCTGCCGAGTTGGTGACTTCCGTACTCGTGAAGAGGCAAGAGAAGTCCTCAGACAGATTCGCGAGATGGGTATGTTCCGCGAGGCCGTCGTCGTGAAAAGCAAGATTAACGCAAGATTCTAAGCATGGAAGAACAATATCAGCACGAACTGACTCCTACTCAACAGCAAATATCGGAACACATCCGCGCTATCCTCAATCTTCTCGGTGAAGACGCTAAGCGCGAAGGCCTGCTCAAGACGCCTAAACGCGTAGCTCGGGCAATGACATTTTTGACTTGCGGCTATGAGCAAGACCCTGTGGCGATACTCAACTCGGCGAAGTTCAACGAGGATTATCGCCAGATGGTCATCGTTCGCGACATCAATTTCTATTCTCTTTGCGAGCATCACATGCTGCCATTCTACGGAAAGGTTCATGTGGCGTACATCCCGAACGGACAGGTCACAGGCCTGAGCAAGATAGCTCGCGTCGTGGACTGCTTCTCGCATCGCCTCCAGATACAGGAGCGCATGACGAAGCAGATACGCGATTGCATCCAGGAAGCCCTGCAGCCTCTTGGCGTGATGGTAGTCGTTGAGGCTCAGCACATGTGCATGCAGATGCGCGGGGTGCAGAAGCAAGGTAGCATTACGACGACCAGCGACTTCTGCGGTGCTTTCAATCAAGCCAAGACTCGCGAAGAGTTCCTGCAGCTCATCAGGGCCTAGGCTTTCAGGATACATAGATTATTCAGAATACTCAGATTACTCAGAAAACGAACATGAAGAAACTCCTTTTAGGTGATGAAGCCGTTGCCCTCGGTGCAATTAATGCGGGGCTGAGCGGTGTGTATGCCTACCCGGGAACGCCGAGCACGGAAATCACCGAATACATACAGAACCATCCTCTTGCAAAAGAACGCGGCATCCATTCGCGTTGGTGTACGAACGAGAAGACGGCGATGGAAGCTGCTCTCGGTATGTCGTATGCCGGCAAGCGCGCGCTTGTTTGCATGAAGCATGTCGGCATGAACGTCTGTGCCGATGCTTTCGTCAACAGTGCTATTACTGGCGTGAAGGGCGGTCTCATCGTCCTCGCTGCCGACGATCCTTCGATGCACTCCTCACAGAACGAGCAGGACTCGCGCTTCTATGCCAAGTTTGCGCTTGTTCCATGCCTTGAGCCCTCGAACCAGCAAGAGGCTTACGACATGATGGCTTATGGTTTCGACCTCTCGGAGAGATTGGGCGAGCCTATTGTGCTGCGTGTCGTAACTCGTCTTGCGCACTCTCGTGCAGCAGTGGAAGTGACGGAGCCAAAGGCGGAAAAATTCCTTTCACCTTCCACCGACCAGTGGGTGCTTCTGCCAGGCATAGCGAGGAAGAAGTACGTGAAGCTCATCGAGAAGCAGGATGCCATGAAGCAGGCTTCGACAGAAAGTCCTTTCAATAAGGTTGAGGCGGCTGCTTCAAAGACCGGCATCTTGGCTTGCGGCATTGCTTACAACTATGTGAAGGAGGCTCTTGGCAGCGATGCCAACCTTGTCAAGATTTCACAGTACCCTCTGCCCGAGGAGAAGATTAAGGCTTTGGCTGCAAAGTGCGAAGACCTTATCGTTATTGAAGACGGCCAGCCTGTCGTGGAGGAACTCGTCAAGGGTTTGCTTGGCGCAGGCTATCCTGTGAAGGGTCGCTTGACAGGTGATTTGCCTAGGACTGGCGAACTGAATCCCGATAATGTAGCAAAGGCCTTAGGTAAGGCAACGGGAGCTGTTTTTGCTCCTGCTAAGAACATGGCCGCGCGCCCGCCTCAGCTTTGTCAGGGCTGCGGACACAGAGATGTCTATGCTGCCTTGAATCAAGTGCTTGCCGATTATCCAGACCATCGTGTCTTCGGCGATATCGGTTGCTACACGCTTGGTGCTTTGCCTCCCTTCCAGAGCCTTTCTTCTTGCGTGGATATGGGTGCAAGCATTACGATGGCAAAGGGTGCTGCCGATGCAGGATTGTTCCCCGCGGTGGCCATCATCGGCGACTCGACCTTTACGCATAGTGGTATGACGGGTTTGCTGGATGCGGTCAACGACAAGGCCAACATCACCGTCATCATCTCCGACAACCTTACGACAGGCATGACGGGCGGACAGGACTCCGCAGGCACAAACAAGTACGAAGCCATCTGCCTTGGCCTCGGCGTCGAGCCGGAGCATGTGCGTGTCGTCGTGCCTCTGCCCAAGAACATGCCTGAGATAACCCGCGTCATCAAGGAAGAGATTGAGTACAAGGGCGTCAGCGTCATCATCCCTCGCAGGGAATGCATTCAGACTTTCGCCCGTCATGCAAGAGCAAAGAAGCAATAAACGATGAAGAAAGATATCATTCTGTGCGGTGTGGGCGGACAAGGCATCCTCTCCATCGCAACGATTATAGGCGAGGCAGCCACGAAGGCAGGGCTTTACCTGAAGCAGGCCGAAGTGCACGGCATGAGTCAGCGAGGCGGCGATGTGCAGTCGAATCTGCGCCTCTCTACGGAACCCATCTGGAGCGACCTCATCGCTGAAGCAGGAGCAGACCTCATCATCTCGATGGAGCCGATGGAAGCAATGCGTTATCTGGCATATCTCAGCAAGGACGGCAAGATTGTCACCAGCTCAAAGCCCTTCGTCAACATCCCCAACTATCCCGACGAGGCAGCTTTGCAGCAGGAACTTGATACCCTGCCGAGCGTGAAACTCGACATCGACACCGTCGCCAAGGACTGCGGCAATCCCCGTGGTGCCAACATGGTGCTGCTCGGCATGGCCGCTCCCATCATCGGCATTCTTTCTGTGGAAAGCCTCAGGGAAGCCATCGCAACCGTCTTCGCCCGCAAGGGAGAACAGATAGTCGAAGCGAACCTCAAGGCGTTCGATGCCGGCGTTGCTTACAAACGCGGCACTTGATTTTTCCAAACGCCGCACGCGGAGATGTCAAACGCCGCACGCGGGGATGGCCATCGCCGCACGCGGAAATTGCCATCGCCGCACGCGGGGATTTTTGCCCCCGAAAACGCCATTGATAATCAAGGACTTAGAAAACGGGTCAAAAAGCACTCTTTTCTCGCAGAAAAAAGACAGGATAATATAACAATTTAACACAGGAAAACGAATGATTCACAATCCCGAAATGGAGTGCATGTCCCGCGAGGACATGAAAAAGCTGCAGAGCGAACGGCTCGTGGCTACTGTGAAGCGCTGCTACGAGACGGTCCCTTTCTACAAGAGAAAGATGGACGAACTCGGCGTGAAGCCTGAAGACATCAAGTCTATTGACGACGTCACCAAACTTCCCTTCACCACGAAGTACGACCTCCGCGACGAGTATCCCTTCGGCCTGCAGGCAGTGCCTATGGACAAAATCAGGCGCATTCACGCATCCAGCGGTACAACAGGCAAGCCCGTCGTCGGCACATATACGCAAGCCGACCTCGACATGTGGGCGGAGTGCTGTGCACGCGTGTTTGCCGTGGGCGACATAGGCCCTGGCGATGTGGTACAGGTGAGCTACGGCTACGGCCTCTTCACGGGTGGTCTGGGTGCGCACGACGGAGCTGCAAAGCTCGGAGCAATCCAGCTGCCAACATCCGCAGGTAACTCCGAGAAGCAGATCATGATGATGCAAGATATGGGCACAGCGGCTATCTGCTGCACGCCGTCCTATGCGCTGCATCTTGCAGAAGTGATAGAGAAGAACAAAGTCGATGTTTCGAAGCTCAAACTGCGTGTCGGCTTCTTCGGAGCAGAGCCTTGGACGTGGGGCATACGTCGTGAGCTGGAAGCCAAGCTCCACATCAAGGCCATCGACATCTACGGCCTGACTGAGATGTGCGGCCCTGGCGTGGGCGGAGAGTGCCAATATCAGGACGGCACACACATCTGGGAAGACTACTTCCTGCCCGAGATTGTCAACCCCGAAACCCTCGAGCCGGTTGCCCCGGGCGAAGTGGGCGAACTCGTCATCACATCGCTCTGCAAGGAGGCAATGCCCATCCTTCGCTACCGCACACGTGACCTCTCCAGCCTCAACTACGAGCCCTGCAAGTGCGGACGTACAGCAGTGCGTCTCGGCAAGGTGCTTGGCCGAAGCGACGACATGCTTATCATTCGTGGCGTGAACGTCTTCCCGAGCCAGATCGAAACTGTCCTCACGGAATTCCCCGCCTTTACGCCGCAGTACTTCATCACCGTCGACCGCAAAGGCAACGAGGACACCTTCGACCTCGACGTCGAGCTGCGCGAAGAGTTCTTCTCGCCGAACCCCGGCAAGCAGATGCCCTTCATCAAACCGCTCTACGACCGTCTCGTGTCGCTCACTGGCATCAAACCCAACATCCACATACAGCCGCCAGGGACCATCCAACGCTCCACCGGCAAGGCAAAGCATGTCAACGACAAGCGCGACTTCTCTAATTGGCATTAAAATGTTTAACAAAGAACAAGTTAACAGCATTATCGACGCGATGGGACTTGGCGACTTCTCCCAAGCCACCATCCGCGACATACAAGCCCTTTCGCGTGTCATCGAGGAGAAGACTGGCGAAGAGGTAATACATCTTGAGATGGGCGTGCCTGGTTTGCAGCCTTCGGAGATTGCTTTAAAGGCAGAAGCTGAGGCCCTAAAAAACGGTTGCGCCACGATTTATCCGCCTAATGGAGGCATTCCTCGCATCAAGAAGGCCGCTTCAGACTTCGTGAAGGCATTCATCGGCGTGGACGTCGCGCCCGAAGGCTGTGTGCCGACGACAGGAAGTATGCAGGGCACCTTCGCCACCTTCATGGCTATCCGTCATGCTTTTGCCGGCTCGAAGCAGGACACCGTTCTGCTCATCCAGCCAGGCTTCCCCGTGCAGACCACGCAATGCGACGTCATCGGCCTCAAGCACGAAGCTCTCGACATCTATAACTACAGAGGCGACGACCTGATAGCGAAGCTCGAGGAAATTGTTGCGAAAGGCAACATCTGTGCCGTCGTCTATTCCAATCCTAACAATCCCTCGTGGGTTTGTTTCACGGAGGAAGAGCTGCGCGGCATCGGACACATCGCGACGAAGTACGACATCCTTGTCCTTGAAGACCTCGCGTACTTCGCGATGGACTTCCGCCGCGACCTCTCACATCCCTTCCAAGAGCCCTTCCAAGCCACTGTCGCCCGCTACACCGACAACTACGTGCTGTGGGTGTCGGCATCGAAGGCTTTCTCGTATGCTGGCCAACGCATCGGCGTGACGTGCATCTCGAACAAACTTTTCCACCGTACCTTTGCACCATTGCAGGAGAAGTTTGGCGTCGGCACCTTCGGCGACTTCTTCGTCGGCAGATTGATGTACACGCTTTCCAGCGGCTCAACACATTCCGTGCAACATGCCATGTCGGCGTTGATGGAGGCTGCCGTCAAGGGAGAGTACAACTTTCTCGACGATGTGAAGGAGTACGGACGCAGGGCCAAGTTCATGAAGGACGTGCTGCTGCAGAACGGCTTCTACCTCGTCTATGACAACGACATGGGCGCTCCTTTGGCCGACGGCTTCTACTTCACCGTGCAGTACCCGGGCATGAACGACCTGCAGCTGACACGCGAGCTCATGACCTACGGCATTGCCGTCTATCCCTTGGACACGATGGGCTCCACGCAGCAAGGCGTCCGCATCTGCACGTCCTTCTTCCGTCGCGAGCAAGAACAACTATTCACAGATCGAATCAAACAATTCCATAAAGAACATGGACGTTAAATCCCCGTACCTTCATCCCGAGTACGAGACGCTTTCTCGGGAAGAAATAAGTAAGTTGCAGACGGAGCGTCTGCAAGAGACTATTAGGCGATGCGCCGGCGTGCCTTTCTATGCCCAGAAGTTCAAAGAGATGGGCATCAAGGCCGAGGACATCACGTCGCCCAGTGACATACGCAAGCTGCCCTTCACCACGAAGCAAGACCTGCGCGACACCTATCCCTTTGGACTGGCCGCTGTGCCCCTGACCGACTGCGTCCGCCTGCACTCTAGCAGCGGCACGACGGGCAACCCAACGGTCATCCTTCACACGAAGAACGACCTCGACGAGTGGGCGAACCAAGTGGCGCGTAACCTCTGGATGGTTGGGCTGCGTCCCGACGACGTGTTCCAGAACTCGTCGGGCTACGGCATGTTCACTGGCGGCCTCGGCTTCCAGTACGGTGCTGAGAAGCTCGGCATGCTGACAGTTCCCGCAGCCGCAGGCAACTCGCTGCGTCAGATTAAGTTTATCAAAGACTTCGGCACGACTGCCATTCACGCTGTTCCGTCCTACCTGACACGCCTTTACGAGGTGATGCAGGAGCAGGGCGTTGACCCGCGAAGGGACACGAAGCTCAAGACGTTCGCCATCGGCGCGGAACCTCATTCCGAGGAACAGCGCAAGCGTATCGAGAACATGTTCGGCGTGAAGGCTTACAATAGCTTCGGCATGTCGGAGATGTGCGGCCCCGGCGTCGGCTTCGAGTGCCAGGAGCAGAACGGTCTGCACTTCTGGGAAGACTACTACATCGTCGAGATTGTTGACCCGGAGACGCTCGAGCCTGTGCCAGACGGCGAGATTGGCGAACTAGTGCTGACCACGTTGAAGCGCGAGGCCATGCCTTTGATAAGGTACCGCACTCGCGACCTCACGCGAGTCCTTGGCCGCACATGTCCTTGCGGACGCAACCACGTGCGCCTCGACCGCATGAAGGGTCGCAGCGACGACATGATGGTGCTGCGCGGCGTGAACATCTTCCCCATACAGATCGAGAAGATACTCATGACGTTCCCCGAACTGGCAAGCAACTACCTCATCACGCTCACCACGGACGACGACAACGACAACATGACGGTCGAGGTCGAGCTGGCAGAGATGTTTACCGACGACTATGCACGCCTGCAGTCGCTGACCAAGAACGTTTGTCGTGCCTTGAAGGATGAAATCTTACTCACGCCTATTGTGAAGCTCGTGCCCAAGGGAAGTTTGCCCGTCAGCGAAGGTAAAGCAGTTCGTGTTGTTGACAAGCGCAAAGTATATCAATAAAAACAAGACGTTATGAAACAATTGTCCATATTTATCGAAAACAAGCGCGGCACGCTCCTTACCGTGCTGAACGTGCTCAAGGAAGCTGGCATTCAGATAATCGCCTCCACCATTTCCGACACGCAGGACTTCGGTATCTACCGCATTATCTGCAACGACCCGGAACGTGCCTTCATCGTGCTGAAAGAGCAGGGCATCACGGCGACGCTCACCGATGTCTTTGCCATTCAATTGGAAGACAAGCCAGGCGAGGCAGCTCGCGTGTTGGCTCTCTTTGCTGAAGCCGACATCAGCATTGCCTACATGTACTCCTTCCTGCTTTCAGGCAAGGGCATTCTCGTGTTCCGCTCGTCCGACACGGAAAAGACAAAGCAAGTCATCAAGGAGAAATCCCTTCAGGAGTTCTAAGCCTAATATAGGCAACAGTCTTATTAATAAAAAACGAGCGGATAGCCACAGAAATGGGCTATCCGCTCGTTTGTTTATATCCTCGGCTTTTGGCAGAGGTAGGCTATCTGGGATATAATGAAGATGATGATGCCGTAGATAACAGGGATGAGACCTAATTTGTATCCCCCACATATTACGGGAGGCGGTACCAGATTGGATGGAGATACATCGCCCGTTTCGTTAAATGCCCTGAACGACTCTTGCAGAACGCCATACATCTGATAGAGACCGAGTGCGCCAAAAAGGAAACCAAAGGCCAACGCGATAAGACCTATATTACGAATCCACGCTGGGGCCTTCCATGCAGCTAGGAATACCAGCGAACGCCAACCAGTAAAGCTCCAACGTCAGGAAATTCTTTATATGGAGAGTTGTGATACAGAGACTTGGATTTATGCCACAGAAGGTCGTCGCTACCGCAACAAGCGTTCCATTTCCGCATGGGCGAATCTTCTTGGGCGCGACTTCGTCCGCATCCATCGTTCCTATCTTGTCCGTATTTCGGCTTGTCTGGGACGTGACGGCGAGAACATCCTGATAGGCGACGTTCGCCTCCCAATTTCGCGCAAATATAAAGCCGAGGTGGTACAAATAGTCTTAGGGAATTGAGATCCAAGAAAGGAAAGCGTTAACTGTTAACTGTTAACAGGCAAAAAACACATATATACTATTGCTTTTTCTTTTAAGTATACATTATATATATATATATACATTATAATATAGTATTAATATAATAGTAATGTATATAGTCTTGTTTCCTTTCAGGGCATTATGAGCGTATGTGTGTATATGTTGAAATTGGCACTTAACACATAACACTTAACGCTTTGAGTGACTCCTCGAAACGTGGCATAGTCAAAATCCAAACATAACGTGTTACGATTGCCAACATAACGTGTTACAATTGCAAACTTCACGTGTGATATTTGCATTCATCCCTGCGGTCGTTTCCCTACAGATAAAGTGAAAGCCCCACCACAAATGTGGTAGGGCTTCCAGTTAATCTGTTATTAAGGTTCGTCTCTATTACTTAATTGTAACGTAAACGATACGCTGAGACTCGGGACCTTCTGCACCATGAGCGTTAACGTCAGAAACCTTCACGCCACGATCCTCAAGATAGCTCTTGACTGCATCGCAACGACGCTGTGACAGCTTCTGGTTGTATGCCTTTGCACCTTCGGGAGAAGCATAGCCGTCGATAACAACGGTAGCGTTCTTCTCGATAGTGTTCAGCTTAGCCTTAGCGGTGTTGGTGAGGGTAGCCTTGTTCTGAGCGAACTCAACGGTAACGCCGTTGCCAACATTCTTGGTGACAACCTTCTCGACAACCTTCTCGACAACCTTCTCGACGGGCTTCTCAACAATCTTCTCAACAACGTTGGTGACTGCTGCGGGAGCTACGTATGTGAAGTTCTGGTGCTCGCCATTGCTGCAAAGGAAGTGGTAAGTCACACCAGCTGTAATCTGACCAAGAGCGTTGTGGCTGTAAGCGTCGCAATCGCCATTGTCACAACCGAGGTATTCGGGAGAGATGGTCTCGCCGGCACCTGCCTTGAGAACAACTGCGGGACGGAGGCTGATAGTCCAAGCCTTTGCCTTGCCAAGGTTGAAGTCGAAGTCGATACCAAACTTGGTGACGAAGCGGTTGAGGTCATTGCCATTGTTTGTGGGGTTGCCCTTGAAGTCGGGATAGAAATAACGCAGGTAGCCGAAACCGCCACGAGCCTGAATTTCGAAGAGGCGACGAGTGCCCTTGTAACCACCGAACCAGTTCATGAGGTTAATCTTAGTGTTACCAAAGATGCTTGCGTTGTCGAAGACATTGCAGCTACGGCCCATGTTCCAGTTAGCGTTGTCGTTGAAGCCTGCCTGAAGTTGGAATTCCAAGCTCAGTACGGGAGTGATGCCCTTGGTCAGGTTAATGCCTGCAACTGCACCGTTGGGAGTGTCCCAATCATGAAGGTTTGTGCTTACGCCACCTTCTGCACCAATTGACCAATTGTCAAAAAACTTCTGTCCAGCATTCTGGGCGCTGGCTGCCATTGCCATAGTAAACATAGCAATAACGAGAGTAATCTTTTTCATGTTCTTAAAATTATTAACAATATTTAGGTTTTTATTCTCTTTCTTTGCGTTTAATACGTTGTTTAACACACTTTTAGTTGCCGCAAAGTTACGACAATATTTAGTTCCGTGCAAGAAAAAATGTATTTTTTATGCAATTTATGTGCTAAACGTGCACACTTTTGCCAATTATGTGTAAAAAAACGGCTCAAATATGGCACAATAGGGCTCATTCGGCTTCTTTTTTCGTTTTGTCCCTTACGACGAGGATTGACAGCTCGTAGAGTACATATAGGGGGATGAATACGAGCATAAGGGTAAAGGGGTCGCCGCTTGGAGTAATGATTGCTGCAGAAATGAGAAGTATGACGATTGCGTGCTTTTTGTACTCACGAAGGAAACTCTTCTTTAAAATTCCAAACAAACTAAGTAGCCAAGCCAGCAGTGGCATCTCAAAGACAATGCCCATGACGAGGATGAGCATCGTGAAGTTGTCGATGTAGCTCTGCAGGTTAATTTGGTTTGTAATGTTAGGGCTCAGATTGTACTCAACAAGAAAACGGAATGTGAAAGGGAATACGAGCATATAGCCGATGGCACAGCCGACGTAGAACATCAGCGTTCCGCCAAGAAAAGCCGGTTTGAGATGTTTCACCTCGTCTTCGAAGAGAGCTGGCTCGATGAAACGCCAAATCTCCCATATAAAATAAGGAAAGGCAATGACTGCTGCCAGAGAGATAGACGTTGAGATATGTGTCATGAACTGGCTGGCGACGTTGATGTTGATGATTTGTACGTCGAAGTCAGGCGAGAGCTTCACTATGCCTCTGCCAATAGCATTGAGCCAGCGATATGTGAAGAAGTCGTTGTTTGTGGGAGCGAGGATGAAGCGGTCAAAGATGTAGGGCATAGCAATGAATGTGCCAATCATGATGACCATAAGTACACATGCACTGCGGAACACAGCCCATCGCAGCACCTCAAGATGGTCCCAAAAAGACATTGCACCCTCTTGAGCCTCTTCTTCCTCTATATGTTCTGTTTTGCTTTTGTCTTCTAACTCCATACTATTAAAGTAGGAGCCCCTCTGCTCTATGGAAAGCGCTTAGGAATTCGAGAGGGGCTCCTAAAGACAGTTTTCTTACTTGTTGTAAGTTGCTTTGACGAACTTTGCGGCTTTGAGGTAGTCGGCACAAACCTTCATGCCATCAAGGATGTTGGGTCTGTTGCTTCCTTCCAACTCAACAATCAAGTTCTTTAAGCCAGCTTTATCGGCATTGTTGAAGATGGCATCGAAGCCAACCATGCCGCTTTCGCCAAATTCCTTGTGGTCCTTGATGTGGAGAAGGGTGAAGCGACCAGGGTACTTGTTGAAGTACTCGACAGGACTAACCTGACCGCGCACTGCCCAATAGACGTCCATTTCAAAGAACACTTTGTCGGCATCGGTATGCTCGAGCATGTAGTCGTACCATACCTTGTTCTCCACTTTGCCGAACTCGTGCGAATGGTTGTGGTAGCCGAACTTCATGCCTGCTGCGTTCACCATCTCGCCGACCTTATTCAGATACTTGCAAATGACATCTGCTTCTGCAAGAGTCTTGGGATAGTTGACGCCAGGGTTCACGATGTATTGCATGCCGGCACGCTTGTGTGCGTCGATGCATTGTGCCCACCACTTCAGGGCGCCGTCGAAGTTGCCCGACTTCAGCTCTTCGTTATTCAGATTGTGACCAACATGGCTTGAGAGGACCTTCATGCCTGCAGCTTCGATGTCGGCCTTGAACTGCTCGGGCGAAACGCCATAAAGCTTGCCGTCGCCATAGTTTGCAGCCTCGACAGCAGTATATCCCATCTTAGCGAGTGCGTTCAGCGTGCTTACGTGGTTCTGTGCATACTTGCCAGGGTCGCCAATAAGTTCGCGAACACTATACATCTGGAAGGCAATATCTTTCTTCTTTGCATCTGCGTTCATGCCGAAACCGAAGAAGGTGGCGGCAAGGCAGGCAATCATAAGAATCTTTTTCATCTCGTTTCCTTATAATATAAAATAATGTATATTACTTAAGTACCTTGACGCGGATGTTGCGGTACCAAACTTCGTCACCGTGGTCCTGCATGCCAAAGTAACCGGGCTCCTTGCCGCAGTCCTTCATGATCTCGTAAGCAAGCGGCCAGTTCTTTTGGCTGAATTTAGAGGTCTGCACGAGGTCAACCCAAGACTTGTTGGCCA
Organism: uncultured Bacteroidales bacterium; assembly: GCA_902778625.1. Classification (GTDB taxonomy): domain Bacteria; phylum Bacteroidota; class Bacteroidia; order Bacteroidales; family Bacteroidaceae; genus Physcousia. Next base: position 37,965 of record CACYYM010000018.1, on the reverse strand, counting down.
AAGTGTAGCTCAATACCTTGACGCCGTTCTGGTAGTGTGTAACCTTGCCGTTCTTCACGACAATCTTTACCTTGTTCCACTGACCTGCAGGGTTCGCGTTCTGAGGCTTTGCAACAATCATATCATAGAGGCTTGTGCTCTGACGGATGCCGAGTGTTGCGCCGAGCTTTGCGTCGGGATGACGCTCGTTGTCGAGCACTTGACACTCTGGGCAGCTAATGTAGATGGGCTGATAGTTGAGCTTGCCGCGATTGTCGATGGTCTGTGTGATAGTCACGTTGCCAGCCTTTGTCTCTTCTGTTTTAGGCTCATCATTGTTGATGGTAGCGGTTTCCTTGCCGAGGTAGAAAATACCTGAGTTGCCGCCTTCTGCAATCTTCCATTCGATTTCGAATATGAAGTCCTTGAACTTGTGAGCGAAGATGATGTCACCGCCTTCACCTCTGCCACGGCCGTCGAAGTGGAGAGCACCGTCCTTGATGTTCCACTTGCTGGGGATATGGTCTTTACAGTAACCGCGCCAGCCATCGAGGCTTGAGCCGTCGAAGAGGACATAGTAGCCTTCCTTATCAACCTTCAAAGTGCTGAGGTCAACCTGAGGATTCTCAATAACGACGTACTGAGGCTGAGCCTGTACGCCAGCCGCAGCAGCCAGAGCTGCTGCGGCAAGGATGTTTCTTAGTTTCATCGTTGTGATAACTATGTGATGTTATTTATGCGGGGAGTTCGGGCAGAACATAGCCATTCTGGTACTTCGGCTTGATGAGCTCTGCAGCAAACTCGCGAGCATTGACGGGTTCTGTGTAGGTCTTGTTGAACGTGGGATGTCCGTCGTGGATAGAGAAGCCGTCCTTGAGCATAGCGCGAACGGTAGCCTTCTCTGGAATGTTGGTGAAGCGCATGTTCTCGCCGTCCCAGTCAAGTACCTGATTCAGGCCTTGCAGACGTGTGGCAACAACGCCCATGGCAACCATTTCGTTGAAGGGACCTGCCTCGCTGAAGTCGGAAGCTGTTCTTGTCCAATCCTTCTTGCCTTCACGGATTTCCTTGATAGCACGGATCCAGTCGCGCTGGTGTCCACCAGGACCACCGGGCACACGACGGCAAACCTTTGGAGCGTCGGGCACACGGCCGCTTACCAAGTAAGGTCTTTCGCCGTAGCATCCTACAACCAGGATGTCTTTTGTACCGTAGAAGATAGCGCCACCACCGCTGACGTTGAGGTCCTTGCCGATAGCCAGTCCTTCGGGACGGAATGGGATGATGCCACCATCGCTCCATGTTACAACAACCTCAGGCATTGCAACCTTCGGACGGTTTGGACGAGCGGGATAAGTCAGCTTGACAACCTGTGCGCTGGGGCAGCAGTCGGACATAAGAGGAGTGGAGCTGCCTTCAGCGTGGATGGGATAGCCGAGGTCGAGAGCCTTGAAGACGGGATGTAAGATGTGGCAAGCCATGTCACCAAGAGCGCCTGTGCCGAAGTCCCACCAGCCGCGGAAGTTCCAGGGGTGATAGATGGAGTTGTAGGGACGTTTGGGAGCCGGGCCGATGAAGGCATCCCAGTTCAATGTGCTGGGAATCTCGTGTACTTCTTCGGGGCGCTCGAGGCCTTGTGGCCAGATAGGACGGTCGGTGAAGGCATCAACACGAGTTACCTCGCCGATTTCGCCGTTCCAGATCCATTCGCAAGTCAGGTTAACGCCTTCGCCGCTTGAACCCTGATTACCCATCTGAGTAGCTACGCCAGCCTTTGCGGCAAGCTTTGTCAGCAGACGAGATTCGTAAACGGTACGTGTGAGGGGCTTCTCGCAGTAAACGTGCTTGCCAGCTGCCAAAGCCTCTGCGCAAATGATAGCGTGTGTGTGGTCGGCAGTACCGCAGATAACGGCGTCAGCTTGGTCCAGCAGTTCGGCATACATCTTCTTGTAATCGTTGTATACCTTCATGTTGGGGAAGAGTCTCTTGTATTCTTCGAGGACGCCCTTAGCGTATTTCTGGTCGACGTCGCACATGCCGATGAATTCGATATCATCGTAGATTTCGTCTTTGCCCTTGTAGGTTACAGCATTGATGTCAGCGTGTCCGCGACCGCCAACGCCAACGCCGAGGAGCTTAATCTTGCCTGTTGGTACGTTTTTCTTTGCTTTAGCTTTGCCGAGCACATCGACGGGAGCCATTGCAAGAGCAGCTGTTGCTGCGGTTCCTGCCTTGAGGAACGATCTTCTTGACATGTCTTTCATAAAAAGATGTTTGTTTTGGATGGTTAAACTTATGTTATTTGTTTTGAATTTCTTCCTTCTTTTCGGGCTCGGCATTGATTTGTTCTTCAATGTCGTTCATGCCTTTCTTGAACTGTGAGACGCCCTTGCCGAGTCCGCGCATCAGTTCAGGAATCTTTTTTCCGCCGAAGAGGAGCAGGATGACGAGGGCAATGATGATAATTTCCTGACTGCCCAAGGAGCCGAGGAATAAGAGTTGATTTGTCATATTTATGTAGTTTTAAGTTTTTATTGTTTCAGGTTTTGTTATTTGTGAGGTCGGTCGATGAGCCCGTAGCCGTCGGTAGCGTGAGCGCGTCGGTAGTGAATCTGTTCCAGTTCTTCGGGTGTTCCTTTTGAAGGCAAGTCGTTGCATCGGGCATCCTCGAGCATTTTCCAAGAGTATTCGCTGGCGATGGCTGCGTCGCGGAAGCGTGGTAAGGACTCGGGGCGTATGCCTGTCAGGATAGCCTCTCCCATCAGTTTGCAGAGGCGGTCGATGTTCTTGTCTCCATAAGGCTGCTCGAGGCGCTTGGTCACGTGTTCGCCATGCATTTCCACGACGGCTGTCTTGAAGTCGTGCGTCATGCGGACGAATCCTTTGCTGCCGATGAGTTCTGTGTATGAGTTGTGAGTCTGGTCTTTTGCAAGCTGGCCATAGACGAAGCCCTGTGTGATGTCGTAGACAACGCCGTTCTCGAATGTTCCGTGACACTGCAGCCACCACGGGTCTTTATAGTCCCACATACGGATAGCCTGCGCGTGTCCCGTCTTGTATTCCGAGTCGGCATACCAGCGGGCGATGTCGACGTAGTGCATTCCGCAGTCGTGGAAAGACGGCCCCTCGTACTCGTGTCCTTCTCCGGGGGACAGGCCGGGGGTCATGTGACAGATTCGGATGATGGCCAGTTCGCCTATCTCGCCGCTTTTGACGAAGTCTTTCATGGCTTGCGTGTACCATGCATTTCGGAGGTAGAGGTTGACTGTGCAGAACTTGTCGGTGGATTCTTCGAGTTTGACGACGTCCCATTCCTCCTGAAGTTTATAGGCGAGTGGCTTTTCGCAGATTACGTGTTTGCCTGCCTTGACTGCTTTTTCTATGCGGCTTGCCCTTGTGTCGGCCAATGCGAAAAGACCGACGCACTCCACTTCCGGGTCGTTCCAGAGGTCTCGTTCGTCGGTTGTAAAGATGGCGTTGGGTGCTATCTCGTGTGAATGTCTGGCCTTTTCGGGATTAATGTCGCATGTGTATTTGACGTCCCAATAGTTGCAGGCCACAAGTTCTGCGAGGTGCTTGCGTCCCATCCTGCCGAGTCCTATGATTCCGATTTTAATTCTTTTCATTGTCTGTTCGTGCTTGTTTTGCCTTGCTTTGGTGGCAAAATTGCACTTTCAGTGTGTAAAGTTATGAATTATTCTTTGTTTTAACAAGAGTTTGCCCTTTTTTTTAACCTTTTTTTACAAATATAATGTTATATGTGTGAAAAGGCCCGCCATGCAAGATAGCACAGCGGGCCGATTTATGTGTTTAGAGAGGTTATTACTTTCCGCTGCCTTTCCAGAAGTCTTCCTCAGCCTTTTGACGCTTGATGAAGTCGTCGTAAGCCTTGCGAGCCTTAGCGTTTTCAGCCTGGCTGGCCTGTGCTTTTTGGATGTTAGCCTTCAGACGATCTGCAGAACCGCTGACAGTAATGTCGGCTGCACTAGCCTTACCGCAGTAGGCAATAGCTTCGTTGTACTGACCAAGCATGGTGTAGATGTTTGCCATCTTCAGGTAAGCTTTGCCAGTAAAATCGGGATTGTACTTGATTGCCTTTTCTGCGTAGGTCAGGGCACCAGTGTATTGCTTGCTCTTTGTCAGGCCGTTGCAGATGTTGAGGCAGATGGCACCGCGCTTTGCATCACTCGAAGCGAGCTCCAGAGCCGTGTTGTAGTACTCAAGCATCTTGTCGAGCAGACCGTCCTTCTGAGCCTTCTGAGCCAGACCGATGGCGCTGGTGAAGGTGGGTTCAAGTGCGTAAGCGGCTTCGGCATACTGATAGTAGATGTCCGAGTTGTCGCAATCGTTCTGCTGCATCAGGGTGAGGCTGGAGTTCAGCTTGTTGATGTCGTTCTTATATCCGTCGAACTTCTTGGTATAGATGCTGATGAGCTGTGCGCTGTCGGCAGCTCCACTTGCGGCGAAGAGTTGCTCGATGGCTGCAAGAGGTGCGTCGTAAGTGGCAACAAGCTGCTTTGCTCTTACCGTGTCGCCTTCAGCCTGAGCCTCCTTTGCCAGCTGGAGCATCTTCTCGCAAGCTTCCTTGCTGTCCAGATAGTCCTGCAGATACTGTTCGCGGGTGGTGTTGGGCATTGCCTTGTAGATGGCGTCGCTCACCAGGAAGAAGGTCTGGAGGAAGGAGCCCGTGATTTCACGACCGCCCTGCTCGTTCACCATATCGATGGCCTCTTTGAAGTTCTTGTACGAGCCACGAAGGTCGAAGTTCTGTCCGAGGACAACAGGAGCCGTCCAGTTGTAGTACTCAGCCTTTACGCTCAGCACGTCGCCCAGGGTGCTCTTCGTCTTTGCGAAAGAGTTCAGGGCGTCGAGGTTCTTCTGGCGAAGCTGGAAGAGTTCCATCATCTCGTCGAAGTACCTGCGCCTCTTGACGGGGTCTTGTTCTGCATTGATAAGGTTGTAGAACAGGGCGCATACGTCTTTATCCACTTGTAGTTTTCGTACATGTCCTGATAGTCCTTGTTCGCATTCGTCTGCTGGAACATGGTGATGTAGCCCTTGGCGGTTTTGATGGTGTCCTCATTGTCGCCAGTAGAGAACGCGATGCGCTCTTCAATGGTGCTACCTTCGAAATTCTGTGCCATTGCAGCTGCTCCAAAGAGTGCGAGCAGCATGGCGAGAGTTAACTTCTTCATCTTATTATTAATCGTTTAATCGTTTACTAATTATTGTTTTTATCATTCTCACTGTTGAAGGGCAGAGGCTTGCTTTGCCTTTCTGTCGGCAAAGGTAAGAAGAAAAGTTGAAAAGTGAAAGCAAAAAGGGTAAAATGCAACTTTATTTGCACGATTTCGGACGTTTTTAACTTATCTTTGCATGCAGAAGAGCGTGGAATCGCCACAGGTCGCTCCAGCAAACTCGCTACGCCGAAAAATCCAACTCACCACGTCGAAAATCCTAACTCGCCACGCCGAGTTTTCAGATTCGACACATTGACTTGCTCAACACGGCACGTCGTGTTCGTTATAGATACATGTATGTATAATTAAATGTACATGTATGTATAATTGTAGATACATGTATCTATAACGAACCCCGCCTGCGGAGTTTTGTCGAGACAACTGTCTGGGCTGCTGGTTCGGCTAGCAGAGTGGGCTCTCGCGCATGCGCGTAAAAATTAAATAGGTGTTGCAAGGTTGTGTTTCACATAAAAAAGATTAAAGATTGATGAATATGGAATGAGAATGAACAAAATATGAAAATTATTTTGTATATTTGCAGCGCGTTTGAATTATGTTACTCGAAATAACACTTATAATAGCAGGCATTGCCTTGGTTCTCATGGGAGCGAACTGGTTTACAGACGGTGCGAGCGGTCTTGCCCGACGTCTGAAGGTCAGCGAACTCGTGATAGGACTGACTGTTGTGGCGCTCGGAACGAGTTTGCCGGAGTTCATGGTGAGCTTTCTGAGCGTGCTTCAAGGCAGCGCGGACATGAGCGTGGGCAACATCATCGGCAGCAATGTCTTCAACATCCTCGTTATTACAGGCGGTTCGGCATTGATGAAACCGCTTGTCGTAGAGCGGTCAATGCTCGTTCGTGACTTTCCGATTTGTGCTGCGGCCTCAGCTCTGCTCTGCGGCTTTGCCTTTACAAACGGTTTGATTGCAAGGTGGGAAGGCCTTCTGCTTGTCGTCTTCTTCTCTGTTTATCTGTATATGGCTTACCGAATCGCCATGAAGGACAGGAAAGAGGCTCAAGATATAGTGCTCGAAGAAAAGTCGCCGATGCTCAAGCTTCTGCTGCTGATTGTTCTCGGAATGGCTTCGCTCGTGATAGGAGGGCACGTCCTGGTCAACAATGCAGCTGCGGTTGCAAGAGAGTGGGGCGTGGCAGAAAGCGTCATTGGAATGACCATTCTTGCAGCCGGCACCAGTCTGCCCGAGTTTGCAACAAGTGTCGTTGCGGCTCACAAAGGCAGCCTCGGCCTCGCTTTCGGCAATGTGATCGGCAGCAATGTCTTCAATATCGCCTTCGTGATAGGCTGCTGCAGCAGTATCGTACCCATGAAGGTTACGGAGATTGTGCCATTCGACTGGATTATGTTCGTGGGCAGTTGTTTGCTGGTTTGGCTGGTTTGCTGGACTTCACGCAAGCTCAGCCGATGGGAAGGGGCGCTGCTTGTCCTCTGTTATCTCAGTTATCTCATTTGGCTAATCATAAAGCATTAAACTAAGACTAACATATTATGAAAAAGCTTTTAACATCCATCATGATGCTTCTCGCTCCTTGCTTCTGCCTCACATCGCAGGCACAGACGAGCGAATTGGCAGGTAAAATCATCAGCGTCGGCAGCGCCGTCACCGAACTCGAAACGGGGGTGTGGTACGTTCTCTACAATGCTGCGACGACTTCCTACGCCCTCGAAGGTCCAGGCAACACACTTGGCGTCACCACGCAGTCACCTAACGGCGCCGATGCTCAGTCGAATGCCGGCTATCTCGTAATGCTCGAAGAGACAGAGAGCTCTAACAAGTATTACCTGAAGTCTGGGCTGGGCAACTACTACTGCAACGTGACCACGAGCAAGAACAACGGCACAGCCGCTGAGCCCCTGTCGAAATATGCCTTTGCTTTCGGCTCGTTCACTACGCCTGGACACTGGTCCATAAAGAGCAACAATCTTTATTTCCTTCAGAGCACCAACGGCACGCTGAAGGGCGCATCGAGCAAAGGCAGCGAGGGCAGCGACCGAGATTGGGTGTTCCGACAGGTTACCTTTACCGACTTGAGCGACCTTTCCGGCACAGCCTACGTTAACTACGTGCTGAGCAACACCAACATCGTCCGCCTCACAAGCCGCCGAAACAGCAACGTTCGCCTTGCCGATAACGGCACGAACACAGTAGGCTCTCCCAAGAACGACAATACCTTCGAGCAGGTTTGGCTGCTCAGCAAGAGCGGCAGCGGCTACACACTTCGCAATGCCAACACAGCGCGTTTCCTCGACGACAACAACAACTTCCGCGATCCGTCTGCCTCTGCAACGACAATCTACATTCAGCTCAGCCCCAACAACGGCGCGAACGATGCCTACATCAACCTCTCCGAGAAGTCAGACTTCTCAGGGCTCTCCTGCCTCAACCTCGGAAACGACGGTACCACACTATACAAATGGTCTTATCAAGGCGACCAAGGTTGCGACTGGAGCATCTCGCTTGTCGAGAACTACACGATGGAAGAGGTGCAGGCAAACCTGCTTGCCCAAAGTGGACTCTCTGAACCGGTCGAAGGCAAGTACTACCGCATCAGGAACTTCAACAAGAAGAACTACATCAACGAGAACTTCTCGTCGAACATCATCTTTTGCGAAGGTAAGAACGAAGAAAAGCTCTCGCAGTACTGGATGGTCGTGCCGAGCACAAGCGGAACGACGCTCTTGCAGAACGCATGCACACAAAGGTATGTCGTCTTGCAGAACGGAAGCCTCAGCACACAATATCGCACGACAAACACAAAGCCGACGAAAGGCTTCAAACTCAAACGCACAGACGACGCCACGAACATCACTTATTTCATTGTCGACAAGGAGAATACTTCTGACGACATTGGCCTGCACTGCGATGCAAGCAACAACGTCGTCGGTTGGATGTGCTCCAACACCAACAACGTATGGGGCTTCGAGGAAGCTGACCTGAGCGAAGAGTTTGTTGCAGAAGGCCGTTCGAAGCTCACCGACTACTACGACCTCCTTCTGAATACTAACACATATAAGGCCGCCCTTGCAAATCTCTTCGTGGACAACGCTTGCACTGTCCTCAAGGACGAGATACAGGCACTCACCGATGAGGAGCTCGCACAGAACGCTGACTTTGCTGCACTCAACGAGAACATGAAGGCAATGGTGCTCAAGGTGAAGAACAACACTTGGGAAAGCTTCACGTCTTCGACGGGTTATACGCGAGAAGGCTTCGAGAAGTTCTTCCGTGTTCGCGACGACTACTATGTTTATAGCAATCACTCGAAGATGTCGTGGAACGAGTATACCGGCATGAGCAACGCTTTTGGCAAGCTCTCCGGTCCGACAGGCATCGTGGGTAACACTGGCGACATTATTTACATTTACCTCGATGAAGAACCAAGTCCGGACTGCACGTTGCAAGCAGAGGTCGTTATCGACAGCGAAAGCCCTGGCGACCATCAGACTGGTTCGACCACAAGCCTGCATGCAGGACTCAACACAGTGCTTCTGGCCCAGCCCAGCACGCTTTACATCTTCTATCAGCTCAACGACCCGACGAAGTATCTTGCTGATTATCCTGCAGTCAAGATACACATTGAGGGCGGCGAGTTGCAAGGCTATTTCGACTACACAAGAGGTATGACCAACGAAGACTGGACCCTTCTTTACGAGAAGATGCTCGACAAGAGCCAAGTTGTCAACCTTAAGTGCGACCGCGTTGTCTTTGCCATGCTCACCAACCTCGTGAAGAATGCTGTCGGCAAGACGGGCGAAATGGAGGGCTTGATGCGCGTCTGGAACAACTTCATCGAATGCGAGGAAGACCTGATGGGCTTCAAGGAAGACCTCGCTGGACGCTTCCGCAACGTCTGGAATGCCTTCTCCGTCACCCACGGCTACATGTACTCCACGACTTATGGCACTTACTACGAAAACAGTACCATCTCCACCGTGATGAACTATAACGCGTTAACCTCAAGCGGTGGTGCCATCTGGGGACCTTCGCACGAGTTCGGCCACAACCATCAGGCTTGCTTCAACATCGTGGGAGCAACCGAGGTGAGCAACAACCTGTTCTCGAACGTCAACGTCTATCTGCAAGGCATCTCAACGACGCGAGGCACGAAGGTGAACAATACGCTCGAGGACTTCGCTAAGGGCACAGGATGGTTCGGCATGAGCATCTGGGAGCAGACGCGCTTCTACTTCCAGCTCTACCTTTATTTCCATGCACAGGGACACAACCCCAACTTCTATCCGACACTCTTCAAGATGCTTCGTCAAGACCCGATACAGAAGAGGTCGAGCACGTGGGATGCCAACGTCGAAGATGGCGATGGAAACAAGGGCGGTTACATAAGCTATGGCAAGCAGGACTATCTGCACATGGCCAAAAAGATGTGCGATGCAGCTCAACTCGACCTGAGCGAGCTATTCGAGGTCAACGGCATGTTCGTGCCTTACGAAAAGTTCTATGTGGGCGACTATGGTAACTATTGGGTGACGACGACCGAGCAGGATATTGCTGAGGCGAAGGCCTATATGGCCCGTTATCCGAAGGCTCCGAGCATTTGCTTCATCGACGACCGCATCAAGCGCTCACCTGTCATTCCTGATAATCCGTTCGAGGGCAAGCCTCAGGGACAGTACCGCATGGCTTACGACAGCAGTGAGGCTCCCATCGGCTATGCTGATGTTGGCCAGTGGAGCGACTTTGTCGACGAGTACCAAACGGATGGCTATTACTATACGAAGACTACCAGTCAGGGCGTGACAACCTATAAGATTTCGGGCAGGGGCGCTATTGGCTACAAGATTTATGACAACGACGGCAACCTTGTTTACCTCACCAACAAGAACAGCTTCAGCTTCCCCTCTTACGTACAGGCGAAGGTGAATGACGGCTTCAAGATTATGGCTTGCGAGGCTAACGGTTACGAAGTGCTTGTGCCTCTCGGTACTTCAATGTATCGTGGCGAGATGGCTGTCTATTATGAAGGAGACACGATTGCTCACAAGGTATATTATTATGGTACGGGAACGGCAGGCGTCAGTGAGATGAGTCCGCTTCCAGCCAATTCCATTGCTTACGTTAAGCCTGATCAGACCGAAAAGAAGCAGCCGACGCCTGAGTTGCTTGCGAACGTCAACGTCGTCGGTCCCAACAGCGTTGCCCAGTCAATCGTTATCGATGGCGACAAGCAGTTCTACATCCCGACAGAGTTCAAGGCCCAGAACCTCACATTCACCAAGAGCGGCGAAGGCTATCAGGCTCTCTGTCTGCCCTTCAACGAATATATTGAAGGTTTAGGCATCGTCAACGAAGATGGTTCTATTGATCGCGATATCGAAACATTTGAAGCAGGCGAGCCAGTCCTTTTCAATGGCCCTGTAAGCCTTAACATATCACATCGCGACATTCATCCCGGCTTCTTCGCTGAGACAGAGAGCGGCTACATCTTCGACGGCACTTCGTTCGTCTTTGCCGAGGGCATCTCTCCCTTTACCTATGTCTGGGACGACCCGAACGGAATCAAAGACCTTAAAGACCTTAAGGACTCTAAGGACCTTAAAGACCCCGGCAATATCATCTACACCATTGCAGGCCAGCGTGTAGGCAAGCCCACGAAGGGCCTCTACATCGTAGGCGGCAAAAAATATTTAGTCAAATAGAATGGAAAAGTTAAAATCCCCGCGTGCGGAAATTAAAACGCCGCACGCGGGGATTGCCAACGCCGCACGCGGGGATTGCCATCCCCGCACGCGGAAATTGAAACGCCGCCTGCGGGGTTTCCTGATATCGAGAAAAGAAAATGCAAAAAAAGCCAGCAAAACAGCCGCATAGAGCGGCACCACAAAAGGGAACTCCCCAACAGAAGCAAAAGTCATCGGTCGGCACCTTTCAGCTCTTGATAGCTAAGATACCCGTTCTCGCCATTTTTTTCGCCCTTGCATGGCTTTGGGCAGGATGGTACTACGGTAGCGTCTTCCACGTCAGTCGCGAGTATAGCTTCTGGTCTTCGGACGCTCGCCTGATGACCTTCATCTTGAGTCAGCCTTATGGCATTCTACGCTATATCGGGCGAGCCATGCTGCAACTCTATCAGTATCCTTGGATTGGCGGATTGCTGATGGCTCTGATGCTGACGGCAGGCAGTTGGCTTACAGGCTATTGCATGCGGCTTAAAGGCTCGTGGCAAGCCATTCAGTATGTGCCGGCTTTGCTCTATGTGGCTATCGTCACTTGGCTCGGGCTCGACATCTTCTTCGAGGCACGAACTGGCTTCATCTTCGGCATTCCTTTCGCAGCCTTGGTTGTGCTTTGCATCTGGGCTATTATCATTTGCAGCTTTAAGCCCCGCAAAAGAGAGAACGGAAAGAAAGGCATACAGCTCGCCGTTATCGTCGTCGTGCTGGCGGCCATCATCGGCTTCGACCAATGGAAGCGTCCTTACGTCCGCGTCATTTGCCAGCTTCTCGATATGGAATACCGTCAGGACTGGGTCGGCATACAAAAGCTTGCCCGCGCTAATTCCACAATGAGCAACCGTCCGATGGCTTGCTCCTACGCCATTTCTCTCGTGCAGACAGACCAGATAGCTGAGCGCATGTACGATATCCGCTTGGATTACGATTCGCTCTACATTCACGGTATTGACTGGTTCCACAACAACGCAAGCGTCCTTTACGTGCCCGAAGGCAACTACTACGGCGGCTTCCTCGAGTCTGCCCAACATGCTTGCATGGAACAGATGGTGATGACTGGCCCGACCATTCGTTTGCTGAAGCTTCAGACAAAATGCGCTTTGATGCGTGGAGAGTGGGAGCTTGCAGAGAAGTATCTGGCAGTATTGCATCGCGTTCCCTTTGAAGGAGCGTTCATTAAGAAGTATGAGCCGATGGTTCGGCGCAACGACCTCATCGAGGCCGACCGGGAAATGGCATTGATACGCCTGACGGAGCCTATTCACGACAGCTTCGAGAACCAATACCAGCAGCCTCTCTTCATGGGATATAACCTCCTGCTCGTCGAGGGACGCAGCAAGCAAGCGCTCATCAACAGCCTCTGCGTTTGCCTCTACACCAAACTGATGCCGCAGTTTGTCGAGCGCCTTGAGCCGCTTGTCGGTACAACACCGCCAAGCATCATCATGGACGGCATCATGTTGGCTGAGAACAAGAACGCCGGACTCATGCAGCACTTCACGGGCCTCAACTATCGTCAGCCACAGCTGCAAGCTTTCCTTCAGGCAACGCAACAATACATGAGCGACCGTCCGGGCTATGCTTACGAACTTTTCCCAAAATACAAAGGATATTACCCATACTACTACTTCTTCGGCAACCTCAAGGCAACCAAGAAGGGTTATACCAGCCTGTCCTCAAGCAGCTCGGGTGTGAACTAACGGACAACAGACTAACGGACAACAGACAACAGACAATAATATGAGGCGATACACATTATTATATATTATATATTCCTTATTATTTATTATAGTAGGATGCAAACCAAAGGCAGAAGTGCCGTCGCAGTTCATAGAGGCCAATGCCGAGGCAGACATCTATCCCGACTATAAGGACGTGGTGGTGCCGCCAAACATAGCGGCTCTCAACTTCATCGTTCACGACTCAACCGCTACAGCATACGTTGCCCAGCTTAAAGGCAAAGAGCAAGAACTCCTTGCTGGAGCATCTGAAGACGGCGTGATAAGGATGGACACAACCGAGTGGAGAGCGCTCCTGACTGCAAGCAAGGGCAACGAAGTCTCCGTTGATGTCTATGCCAAACGCCCTGATGGCTGGGTGCACTTCAAGCCCTACAAGTTCAGCGTTGCTGAGGAGCCCATCGATGCCTTCGTCAGCTATCGTCTTATCGAACCTGGTTATGAGCTCTATCGCCAGTTGGGCATCTATCAGCGCAACCTCACAACCTTCGACGAAGTGCCTATCTATGAGAACAACCGCCAGTACAACGATGGCGAGAACCATTGCGTCAATTGCCATAACTATCGTTGGGGCGATACCGGAAGCATGTTGTTCCATGTCCGTTCCAATCACGGCGGAACCATTATTGTGCAGGACGGCAAGGCACACAAGATACAGCTCAAGGACAGCACCATCCTAACGAGCGGCGTTTATCCCTCATGGCATCCAACGGAGAACCTCGTGGCTTTCTCGACGAACAAGACCGGACAGGCTTTCCACCTCTTTTATCCAGAGAAGATCGAAGTCATGGACGAAAGGAGCGACCTGCTGCTCTATGATGTTTCGAAGAACGAAGTGAGCCACATCATCCGCACTCACGACGATCTCGAGACCTTCCCTTGCTGGGCTCCCGACGGAAAAACCTTATATTATTGCACAAGCTATATCAAGCCGCTGCTCGAGCCTTCCCTGCCCGACAGTACAGTCACCCAGCAACTCCTTATAAAGTTTGACAGTGTTCGCTACAACCTCATGTCTATCCCCTTCGAGCCCAAGACACGCAGCTTCGGCAAGCCAAAGATGGAGGTTAACGCTGTGGCCGAGAACAAGAGCATCAGTGTGCCACGCGTTTCGCCAGATGGTCGCTTCGTCCTCTACACGAAAGGCGATTACGGGCAGTTCCACATTTGGCACAAGTCGAGCGACCTCTGGGTGAAGGACTTGCAGACAGACAGCTGCTATGCCCTGACGGAGGCCAACTCGCCCGATGTGGACAGCTTCCACAGTTGGAGCTCAAACAGCCGCTGGTTTGTGTTCAGCTCTCGCCGAATGGACCATAATTACACCCGCCTCTTCGTTGCTTATTTCGACAAGCAAGGCAAGGCACATAAACCTTTCGTCATCCCACAGGAAGACCCCGAATGGAACATCCTCCTGCTCAAGAGTTATAATGTTCCCGAGCTCAGTCGCAACGCAGTCAGCATTTCAATGCAAGACCTGCATCGCTGCATCTACGAGACAGAAGGCGAGAATGCTACTTACAAGCCTAACCCTACTGCAATTGTCAATCTCGATGGCATGACAGGCGCTTCGATAAAGAGAAATTAAGGAATTAGGAAAACGAGATAATAAGATATGAAAGCCACCTTCCTTACGCTTCCCCTTTTGCTTCTTGCTTCTTCCATCGCGCTTGCCGAACAGGTTCGCGTCTATACGACATCGGCCGACGGCCGACGGCAGATGGAATACACCACTTCGCAAAGCATCCACAATGAGCTTTCGAAGCACATTGCCATTTCGCCCGAAACGACCTATCAGGAGATGGACGGCTTTGGCTATGCCATAACCTACAGTGCTTGCTACAATCTCCTGAAGATGGCACCAGCAGATCGACGTGCTTTCTTGACCAGAACCTACTCGCGCACAGACGGCTACGGCGTCAGCTATGCCCGCATCAGCATCGGGTGCTCTGACTTCTCGAGCACAGAGTACTCTCTTTGCGACGAGCCCGGACTTGAGCACTTCCGCCTTCATTCGGACGAAACGAACTATGTCATTCCTATCCTCAAAGAGATACTCGCCATCAATCCTGACCTCAAGATAATGGCGGCACCGTGGACCTGTCCCAAATGGATGAAAGTGAAAAGTCTGTCCGATAGGGTGGGGTACGACTCTTGGACTAGCGGCTCGCTCAATCCCGACCACTACGAGACTTATGCCCAGTACTTCGTTCGTTTCGTGCAAGCCTTTGAGGCGGAGGGTATTCACATCTATGCCGTCACGCCACAGAATGAGCCCCTCAATCGCGGCAACTGCGCCAGCCTCTACATGCCTTGGGCAGAAGAAGCAGCCTTCGTCAATAAGCTCGCTCCTGCCTTTGCCCATGCTGGCATCTCGACCAAGATTTATTGCTTCGACCACAACTATAACTACGATAACATCTCCGACCAGCAGGACTATCCCATCAAGTTCTACGAGGCGCTCTACCACGATATGGACGGCATTGAGCTAGTCGTCGGCAGCGCTTGGCACGACTATGGGGGCAGTGTTACAGAGCTCGACGACATCAACGAGAAGGCGCCCGATAAGGAAATCATCTTCACCGAGACCAGCATCGGCACTTGGAATAACGGTCGCAACCTCTCGGCGAGATTGCTGACCGACATGAAGAACCTTGTCTATAACACTGTGACACGCAAGAGCAAAGCCGTGATGGTGTGGAACTTCATGCTCGACCTCAACATGGGCCCGAACCTTGATGGTGGTTGCCAGACATGCTACGGAGCAGTCGATATCGACCAGAACGACTACCACACACTCCACTACAACTCGCATTACTTTGTGATGGCACACGCCAGCCTCGCTGCCCATCCGGGTGCCCGACGCGTCGCTGCAACCTTGAGCGGCAGCGCTTCAGGCATCAGCTACGTTGCCTTCCAGAACCCCGACGGCACCTATGGAGCCATCGTTTTCAACGAAGGCAGCTCGAATCAGCAGATGTCGATGGGAGCCAGCACGGACGTCGTGGCGCGCTTCATCGTGCCAGCCAAAAGCATTGTCACCGTAGTGCTGGGTGGAGAGGAAGAAACCTCTGCGCAGCTGGGCGACACTGTCATACCCTCCACCAAGTAACTCGGCTGCTATCGGGGCACGATAGACGTCGAACAATTGGAGCGTCTTACGCAGAACTTCATAGATAATCCGGAGCAGTGGCACATCGCTCCGGATTTCTTTTGGTACGACGGCTCGAACCAGTCCCTGACTTTCCTGCCCCTCGGCGGCACCTACGAAGTCGAGATAGACAAAGTGGCCCGCACTCTTCTTTGTGCCCCCTCCGCTTCTTCCGTCTTGCTTCAGTCCTCTTACGTTTACGTCTGCGGCCCCGCCCAGAGTGTAGGTTGCCTCTACTACTATCCTTGCACAGAGACGCTTCCCGAGAACGCCATCGCGATGGCTGAGACGCAGAGCGGCATCTTTGAGTTCACGTTTGCCATTGGCGAGCAGGTGAACGACGACGCCTTCAACTTCGCCTTTTATCTTGATAAAGACCTTACCGACATGTACTCGGGCAAGACTACTGCGGAGCACAGCATCGCTTACGACGGGACTCTTGGCAGTAGTTACTTCGCTGTTGGGAAAGGCTATTTGGGACATGCTGACGGACACTTCTACAAGCGTCAGGCTAACCGTCACCTGCCCAAAGGCAGCTGCTGGACAGCCGTCATCGATATCCGTAGCGGGTTAAAAGCTGCACCGGTCTATATCAAGGAATCACGGGACCGACCGGGATAGTAGAACTTAAAGGAAACGGGAATCTCAAGAACGACAAGGAACACGGAGGCAACCTCTACGACCTCTGTGGCAGGAATGTTGCTACGTCTCCCACTCTCAGTGCTTCAGTTCCCCGGAAGGGCATATATATTTGGGATGGCAAAAAGATACTGGTCAGGTAGAAGAATTTGCTGACGCCGCGTAGGGAGATTTCAAACGCCGCACGCGGGGATTGCCAACGCCGCACGCGGGGATTGCCATCGCCGCACGCGGAAATTAAAACGCCGCCTGCGGGGTTCAAAATGGACTCTTTCTTTTTTACCTTCTCGGGAGCACAAAATCACTCTGTTTTTCTTTGTTGATTGTCACGTATGGTGATGTTGTCGCAATTCTGTTGCTCGATGCCGCTGCCACCGATGAATGTGTTGCCCGTTATGCTGACGTTTTCAGCGTCCTGAAGCAGGATGCTGACGGGGCGTACGCTCTGGAAGCGGTTGCCGCGGATGGTGATGTTGCGATTGACGTGTGGTGGCGTCTGTGGCGCTTCTGTGGTGAGCATGACGCCCGAGGCGCGATAGCCGTCGGCTGTGCCTGTATCGTGTATGTTGTTCCCCTCGACGAGAACGTGCTCCACTGGCCCTGCCTCGCGCCAGCTGAGCTCTGCTCCGAGTTTGATGGCAGAGAGTGTGCAGCGGCTGATGTCATTGCCAGTAACGCTGACGTCGCGAGCTTTCAGGAGAAAAGCGCGTCCGTTGTTGTACGCCACCCGATTGTTCTCGATGCGAACGCGCGGGAAGCGGCTGTGGTTGTACATCAGACAATCCTCTGCTTTGATGCCTGAGAGCGGTTTGTCCAGTGTTACGACTACTCGCCAATCCGTCCAGGAACTGTCGGCTGCCGCAACGACGGTTTCTGCCAGCGTGCTCATGTCCTTGCGGCTAACAATGCGCAGGGTGTCGCCCGGGCAGGGAATGTCGAGCGATTGTGCGTGCAGGTCGGCATTCTCTACGCGAATCTCCACTTGTCTTTCTGCTGCCAGAGGCAGGAAAGTCCAGTAGTAATTGTGTATGTTCGTGCAGTCGTCGCCGTTCCCAGCAAAGAAAGAGTTGCGGATTGTGAGGTCGCCGCTGCAGGAGGTGAAGTGCGTGGCATCGGTGCTTGTCGAGCTGAAACGACCGGGCTCGGGCTCGACGCGAAGGCCGTCGATGCAGATGTTGCTGCTCAGATGCCCTACGACTCCCATCCCCGAAAAGCTTCGTAAGGAGACGTTCGTAAGGCTGATGTTCTGGGATTCAAGCAGCATGATGCAAGGACGGTAGTGGCCACAGTAACGGATGATGAGGACGTCGTCGATGGCCGGGTTCGATCGCGAGCGGAAGCGGATGTGTCCAGGGCTAAGCAGCTGCCCTTCTCCCACGTTGCCATAGTAGAAATGCTGGCGTTCGCGGCTGTAGAAGTAGTAGCGGCCTTGCACGATGCTGTCGATATGGGTGTAGAGCAGCGGATCGAAGGCGATGTCGAAAGTCGAGTCCGTGCTTGCCGTGATGCGCCCTTCTGTGGCGGCAGGTCGGCGAAGGGTAATGCTGAGCCCCTGCAAGCTGACGTCTTTGCAGCGGATGAAGGAGAGCACTTGCATCCAGCCTCCTACACAAAGCGTCGCGCCTTCCGCCTCGATGCTAAGCCCTTCGCAACCTGTGAAGTCGAGCCCCTTCACGTAAGGCTTCTGCGGCTGGAACAGGTTCCATTGCACTTCCAAGCCGCGACCGAGCGCTCCGTTGATGGCGCGTTGCTCGATGTCGAGGGCGGTAGGGTCTTCGAGCTGATAAGTGCCGGCAGGAAAGACGAGCGTCGTGTTCTTGTGCTCGCGACAATAATTCGCGGCTTTTCGCAGGGCCTTGGCGTCGTTCTTCCCGTCGTTGGGAATAGCTCCGAATTGCGCGACAGAAACGCGCCGGGCTGTCACATTTGCCGCAAGACAAAGCAGGGCAAATAGGAGAAGGAAGCGAGTTTTCATAGATTGAAGGTTAACTATAGCCTTAGCGTTAAAAGTAATAGTTGTTCTGTTTCTCGTAGCCGATGGTGGTCGTCGGTCCGTGTCCGCAGAGGACGGTTGTCTCGTCTGGCAGTCGGAGAAGCTTGTTCTTGATGCTGTCTATCTCAGCATCGAAGCTTCCTCCTGGCAAGTCGGTTCGGCCGATGCTTCCTTGGAACAGGGTGTCGCCGCATAGCAGCAAGCCGTCGCTTGGAACATAGAAAGAAGAGGAGCCGGTCGTGTGGCCGGGTGTGTGGATGAGGCGAATGACGGTCTGCCCGAGCTTGAGTTCGTTCCCGTCGTTCAAGAGCATCCCTATTGGAGGCATTCCGCCGCCGATGTTCAAGCCGAACTGGGCCGCCATCTGTGGCATCTGCTTGTACGTCTCGGCTTCGTTGATGTGGAAGACGGGCTTAAGGCCATAGGTACGATGGATGAAGGGTAAACCGAAGGTGTGGTCGAAGTGGGCATGCGTCTGCAAGGCATACTTAAGCTTGAGCCCATGCGCTTTGATGCTTCCCTCTAATAGCTGCTCTTCTTGTCGGTTCCAACAGCCCGTGTCCACGATGGCAGCCTCAAGCGTTGCCTCGTCCCAAAGCAGGTATGTGTTCTCTTGTATGGGGTTGAATGTGAATGAGATGTACTTCATAATGGCAGATATACTAGTTTCTTTGTTTCGAAGAAAGGCTCTTCGAAATATTCGCTAAGTGATGTTATCTGGGCAGCTTTGCCAAAGGGTTTGGCTTCTTGCTCCAGTTCTCCTCCCTTGAGGCAGATGAGGCCGTTGGGCAAAGCGTTGAGCTTTTCTTTGCTGATAGACTTGCGGATAATCTTCACAAGGTCGGGTAGGGGCATAACGGCCCTTGATACAACGAAGTGGAATTGCTGTTGTACCTCTTCGGCACGGCACCATTGGGTGGTGACGTTCTGAAGTCCAATGGCCTTCTTGATCTCTTCGCATACACGAATCTTCTTGCCGATGGAGTCGACAAGGTGAAACGTTGCCTCTGGAAACATGATGGCAAGGGGAATGCCCGGGAAGCCGCCACCCGTGCCGAGGTCCATGATGTTTGTACCTGGCTTGAAGCGAATGAGCTCGGCTATGGCGAGGGAGTGCAGGATGTGGTGCTCGTAGAGATTGTCGATGTCCTTGCGCGAAATGACGTTTATCTTGCTGTTCCAGTCGCGATAGAGTGCGTCGAGAGCCGCAAACTGCTGTTTTTGAACGTCGCTCAGGCTTGGAAAGTATTTGTTGATGAGTTGCATGTTTTACGAGGTATGATGATGTAGATGAGTGCGACGGCTCCTAAGATGTAGGGATAGTAGAGGTATGGGATGATGTCGAGCGGATTGACTGCTGCAAGGCCGCTGGCAATAAGCATCTGTGCACCGTATGGGATAATGCCTTGTGCCATGCAGCTGAAGGTGTCGAGAATGCTTGCGGCTCGCTTCGGCTCAATGCTATAACGCAGTGCCAAATAGCGTGCCAGCGGGCCGACGCTCAGGATGGCTATTGTGTTGTTTGCTGTGCAGAAGTCTGTCAGCACCACCATCGTAGCCATGCTCAGCTCGGCCTTTCGTCGTGTCCCTTTACGACTGTTGAACTGTTGCATGAGCCAGTCAATGCCGCCAGCCTGTCGGATGACTTGCATCAAGCCTGCAGCTAAGAGCGTCACAATAATGAGTTCGCTCATGCCCATGATGCCGTCGTTCATGGCTCTAAACCATCCGAAAGGTGTCAAGGCGCCAGAAGCGATGCCTATCACGCCGGCCAATATCGTTGCAGAGGCCAGCACGAGCATCACATTCATGCCGGCGAGGGCTGCCACAATAATATAAATATAAGGTATAATGGCTGGGTAGAAGATGTTGCCTAAGTTGTCGGGCACGACGTTGATGCTTGGCAGGCACGCATAAAGAGCAAGGCAAATGAGGGCAGCAGGCAGGGCAATCCAGATATTTGCTCGGAACTTGTCCTTCATCTCGCATCCCTGAGTTTGTGTTGCCACAATGGTTGTGTCGGAAATGAAGCTGAGATTGTCGCCAAAGTAAGCGCCGCCCACCACTATCGCCACCATCATTGCCGTGTTGCTTCCCGTTTGCTCGGCCATGCTGCTGGCAATGGGGACGAGGGCTGCAATCGTGCCGACGCTGGTTCCCGTGGCAAGCGAGATGAAGCAGGAAGCGAGGAAAAGACTACTTAGAACGAAGCCCGGCGGGACGGCAGTCAAGGCCAAGTGTATCGTTGCATCAATCGCTCCCATCTGTTTCGCCGTCGCCGCAAAAGCGCCTGCCAGGATAAATATCCAGAGCATTTGCATGACGCTTGGCGAAGCGGCTCCTTCCGCCAATCGCTCGAAACGTTTCCCGAAGGAAAGGCCTCGCATGATGAAAAGGCTGTAGAGCGATGCCGCAAGGAAAGCTACCGTTAGTGGCACGGCATAGAAGTCGTCTGCCACAAGACTCAAAAACAGGTAAAGCAGCAGAAATACGATGAGCGGACTGAGTGCAAGAAGCCCTTTTTTCGTCGATATGCCTTCTTTCATGCCGCGAAGTTACAGCTTTTTCCTCAACTTTCCCCCTTTTTCGCATAAAAACATGTTAAATTCAGAAAAAATCTTTCGTCGCTCTTTTCTATTCCCTAATCTTTTCATACCTTTGCAGGCAAGATTGACAAAAAAAGATAAATAATAGCAGTAATATGGCAAAAATAGTCACAATGGGCGAGCTTATGTTGCGTCTCTCTACACCAGGCAACAGTCGGTTCGTTCAGTCGGACAGTTTTTATGTAAATTATGGTGGTGGCGAAGCAAATGTGGCCGTCAGCCTGCAGAATTATGGCAACGAAGCGTTCTTCGTGAGTAAGATTCCTGCGAACGAGCTTGGGCAGGCTGCCATTAATAGTCTTCGTCGCTTTGGTGTGAATACGGGTTTTGTGGCTCGAGGCGGTTCACGTCTTGGCATATATTATCTTGAGACGGGCAGCAGTTTGCGCCCGAGCAAGGTCATTTACGACCGAGCTCACAGCAGCATTAGCGAGGCAATGCCCGAGGACTTCGATTTCGACTCGATATTCCGTGATGCTGATTGGTTCCATTGGAGCGGTATTACGCCTGCTTTGAGCAAGAATATGTCCGAATGCGTCCGTCTGGCTTGCATCGCTGCAAAGAAGGCAGGCGTCACTATCAGCTGCGACCTCAACTACCGACACAAGCTATGGAGCGCCAAGGAGGCACAGGAAGTGATGTGCCCTTTGATGGAGTACGTTGATGTCTGCATCGGTAATGAAGAAGATGCGGAGAAGTGCTTGGGCTTCCGTCCGGAAGCAGATATCGAGCATGGTAAGACCGACGCCGACGGCTACAAGAGTATCTTCCAGGGCATGGTCAAGAAGTTTAGCTTCAAGTACGTTGTGGGCACCCTTCGCGAGAGTTTCAGCGCTTCACATAATGGCTGGAAAGCTTTGATATACGATGGCAAGGAGTTCTGTGAGAGCCGTCGTTATGAGATAAACCCGATTGTTGACCGCGTCGGTGGTGGCGACAGTTTCAGCGCCGGCATCATTCATGGTTTGGCAAACGGCAAACCGATGGATTGGGCGTTGGAGTTCGCAGTTGCGGCAAGTGCTTTGAAGCACACCATTCCGGGCGATGTCAATATGGTTTCGCTTCAAGAAGTGGAGAGCCTGATGAATGGCAATGGCAACGGAAGGGTGGAGAGATAGTTGATAGTTTAGAGTTAATAGTTGATGGCAAGATTCGACAAAATACAAGTATTAGAGAAACTGCGGGCAACAGCCATGGTGCCCGTGTTCTATCATAGCGACATTGAGGTGGCAAAGCAAGTCGTCAGGGCGTGCTACGATGGTGGTGTGCGGGCTTTTGAGTTTACAAACAGGGGCGACTTCGCTCACGAAGTGTTTGCAGAATGTGTGAAGTTCGCAGCAAAAGAGTGTCCCGAGATGGCGATGGGTGTCGGTTCGATTGTGGATGCGCCCACGGCTGCCCTGTATATCCAGCTCGGCGCCTGCTTCGTGGTGGGGCCTCTGCTCAATCCCGACATTGCTAAGGTCTGCAATCGTCGACTCATTCCTTACGTTCCTGGATGCGGAACGGTTAGCGAAATCGGTAAGGCTCAGGAGCTGGGCTGTGACTTGACGAAAGTCTTCCCTGGCGACGTCTATGGCCCTGCTTTCGTGAAAGGCACGCTGGCTCCCATGCCTTGGAGCAAGATCATGGTGACTGGAGGCGTTTCTCCCGACAAAGAAAACCTGACTGCTTGGTTCAAGGCGGGTGCTTTTTGCGTCGGTATGGGCAGCAAGCTTTTTCCGAAGGACACGTTGAAAAACAAGGATTGGCAGCATATCACGGAGATGTGCCGCCAATCGCTCGAATATATCGCTGAGGCTAAACGTTAAACTTAACACGTTAAGTCGTTAAACTTACCACGTTAAATTGCTCAACTCGACACGTTAAGTTTTTGATTTAACCATGTTAAGTTATTTGATGCGGTAGCACTCGAACATCTTCTTGACGTAGTTCTTCGAGAGCTTCGGGCTGATGAGGCTCGTTATCCAAACGACGGGGAAGCCGCCCAGCATGGCGAGCGCGCCGCAGTTAATCGGGTTGATGGGGTTGCCCAGGAGCATGTTGATGACGGTCAAGCCTACGCCCCAAACGAAGCAAGCCCAGACGGCCGACTTCGTGACGCCTTTCCAATAGAGTCCCAACATGAAGGGAGCGAGGAATGCTCCTGCCAGTGCTCCCCAAGAGATGCCCATCAGCTGGGCGATGAAGGTAGGCGGATTCAGGGCTATCAGCAGGCTGATGACGATGAAGAAGACTATCAGAACGCGCATCACAACGACCTTTCTGCGCTCCACCTTCTCGGCTACAACATCATCGATGCTGCCTTCCTCCACCTCTCCGGGCAAGGACTTCTTGTCGCGATAAATGAGGTCGAGCGTCATGGTGCTCGATGAGGTGAGTACCAGAGAAGCGAGCGTGGACATCGATGCCGAGAGAACGAGCAGCACGACGAGGGCGATGAGGGCATCCGGAAGCGTGACAAGCATGGCGGGCACAATGGAGTCGTAGGCAATCTTGCCTGTCGCCTCGTTGATGACGGGCTCGTAGAGTCGTCCGAAACCTCCGAGGAAATAGCAGCCGCCAGCAATGATGAAGGCGAAGATGGTGGAGATGATGGTGCCACGACGAATGGCGCTCTCGTCCGTGATGCTATAGAACTTACCCACCATTTGCGGCAAACCCATCGTGCCAAGCGAGGTCAAGACAATGACACCCAGCAGTCCCCAGGGATCTGGACCGAACCACGATGCGAAACCACCATTGGCAGACGGGTCGGCATCGGATGGAAGAGCGGCAAGTTTCTCTACAGCCGTCGTCAATCCTCCCTGCGCATTCAGCACGGCGGCTATGACGGTAACGATGCCGAAGAGCATGATGATGCCCTGGATGAAGTCGTTCATGGCCGTGGCTTTGTATCCTCCGAAGATGACGTAGATAGCCGTGAAGGCTGCCATGCCGATGACGCAGTATTCGTAAGGAATGCTGAAGCCCATCTCGAAGAGACGCGAGATGCCGCTATAGACACCGGCTGTGTAGGGGATCAGGAAGACGAAGGCGATGATGCTGGCCACGACGCGCAGGTTCTGACTGCTGTAGCGAGTGCCGAAGAAGTCGGGCATCGTGCGGCTCTCGATGTGCTGCGTCATGAGCTTCGTGCGCCGACCCAGCAAAAGCCAGGCCAGCAACGAGCCGATGACGGCATTGCCGATGCCAATCCAGGCACTCGACAGGCCGTATCGCCAGCCGAATTGTCCGGCGTAACCTACAAAGACGACGGCCGAGAAATAACTCGTGCCATAAGCAAATGCTGTGAGCCACGGACCGACGGCACGTCCGCCAAGAACGAAGCCGTCAACGCTTCTGGCCTGTTTGTGGGAATAGATGCCCACGCCAACCATCACGGCCAGGAAGATGATGGTCAAGAAAACTTTGATAAACATTTATTCAAATTCAAAATTAATAAATTCAAAATTAATAAATTCAAAATTAATAAATTCAAAATTCAAAATGGGGGTCAGTTGAACCTTACTTGCAATTGACACTGGATGCCATGATTGGCACCATGGACGAACTGATTCTCTGAGATAAAGGCGTTCTTATAGACGTACTGAACTTGCAGACGGCACTTCTTGTAGAACCAGTACTGCAAGCCGCCGATGGCTTTGTGCTGGTCCATGCCAAGGTTGGTGTTGAAGTTGAAGAAGTCGTAAGATGCCACAAGCTCCAGCCTCTGTCCAATTTCGGGCGAGCCAAAGCGTGCCAAGGGAACAGCACCGGTCAGGTAAGCGCCCCAGCTGTGGACATCGCCGTCCCAACCGTTCAGGTATTCGCCGTGCAGATTGAAGGCCTTCGACCTGTAGTCCGCGCCGAAGGTGCAGCGATGGCGTTTGTAGTCCTGACCGAGTGCGATAGTCGGGTTATAGAGAGAAGTGTTGACGGCATGTCCGCGACCAATCTGTCCCGTTGTCACGATGTTCAGTCCTTCGATGGGACGGTACTCCAGTCGGGCAATGATGTCCTTGAACTTGTTGCCGTCCTTTCGGTTGATGCCCTGTCCGTTCATCACGTCCAGCTCGTAGCGGAACTTATTGTTGTTCGTCAGGCCAAAGAGGGAAAGGCCGAGGTCGCGGCCATACTGCACGCCCAGCAAAGGGTCGCTGCCGCAGCCTGTCAGGAAGGTGACGGCCTCGCTATAGACGTCGATGGCTTCCATTGCGGTGGGGGAGAGGGGGTTCTCGAGCGAGAGGCCGTTCTTGAACTGGCCGAAGCGGACGATGAGGGCCTTGTTCCTCGTAAAGCGATAATCTGTGTAGTACTCCTGCACGACGCTCGAGAAGTCGTGCATGAAGAGGAACGACCAGCGGTCTGTTATCTTGGCTTCAGCCCAGAAGAGCACACGCTTCAGGTCGAAGGTGTTCTTGTCCTGGCCGCCCTGATGCGAGTAGGTGTAGCCTGCTTGAGCGTAGCCGTGGAGATTGATGCGGTCGGAGATGTCCTTAATCCATTCGGGAGCCTTCTCGCCTACCGCTTTGCGGAGCATGGTGTGTTCCTGACTGTTGGATGATTCACTGATTTGGGCAACTGCCAATTCTTGCCCCATCGCTGCTGTGCTGCTGAAGATGGCCAGCGACACAGCCAGCGTAGTCTTAAATAAAGTGTTCATTTGTTAATTAATATTGGTTAACTGTGTTATCCGAGTGCAAAGGTACAAAATAATGATGGACAAAAAGGCATGGAATCTAAACTTTTTTGTATTTTTGTGTTACAAAACGGCACCTTTGGCGTTATATAAGAAAGAGCATGCTGTAAAAAATGAGCAAAAACTTGACTTTCGTCGACCGTTGGTCCCTGATTGCGGCCTACAAGAAGCTGCAGGCAATGGTAAGGCTGCGCAGTCTCTCGAACGCCGAAGAAGATGCCCTGAACGATGCCTTTCTGCAGCTTTGGGTTGGGAAGTATCGGCCGAAAGGCGAAGCAGAGGCTGGGAAACTGCTCTGGCAAAGCATGCGACACAGACAGATCAGCCTTTGGCGAACCGGTACGCGGCATCCGAAACGTCCGCTTGCAGAAGTGCAAATCGCCGAGCCGCCGCCAGAGGAAGAAGCCGCAGAAGACACATACCAGCAAATATGGGAACTGATAAAGACACAACTGACACCCCTACAACAAGACATACTCCGGCGACACGACATCAACGACGAGACATACAGCGAGATAGCTGAGAGGCTGGGAATGCAGGAAGCAGCAGTCAGGATGCAACTCAGTAGAGCTCGAAAGAAAATACGGGAAATCTATAAACAGAAAAGGAAATGAAACAGCACGACCTATCATATTGGGAAGACTTGGCAGAACGCTACTTCCTGGCAGAGACCTCCGAACGGGAGGAGGCACAGCTGCGTAAGTTCCTTTGCAGCGACGCAGCCCGCGACCACCGCTTCGACGAGGTAAGGGCCACGATGTCTCTTCTGCATGTCTCTCGCCCCAAGAGCAAAACATTTGTGATGCGGCATCCTTTGGGAACGTTAACTGCTGCTGCATGCCTCTTCCTTGCTGTCTTCCTTGGATGGCATCAGTATCAGCAGCACAACATGAGCTGCGTACGAATAGCTGGCAAGGACACAGAGGCGGACGCTTCTCTGCTCATGCAACGGCAAATGACTGAAATGTTTAACCCCATCAACCCGAGCGACAGATGAAAAGGATACGATACCTCACACTCCTTCTCCTGTTCTTCATTTGCCTTGGCGCGAATGCACAGAAGGGGTTAGCTGTGCAGGCGGCTTTCGACGAGTTTGCCGTCAGCAAGAATGCCACGGAAGTCGTGATGGGAGCGGGTAGGCTGAAGAAGTACAACCTCAGCCTCTTCCACAGCCTCGAGATAAAGAAACCGCAGGCTTCTGAGCAGCAGCGCATCGAAGCTCTGCTACAGACAGATGTTGCAGGCGCGATACTGAATGAAGAAAGTGCCAGCCACAGGCTCTACGAGCTGCCTCGACGGGGAGGAATGCACCGCTTCATCTTCTACCGCTGCACCGACGAGTCCCTTATCCTTATATATATAGAAGGGAAAGCCAGCCTGAAACAAATTGAGTCGCACTTCCTGAAAAAACAAAAATAAGCTCATGAAACGTCATCATATCTTTTATGCAATTCTTCCCATCTTGCTGTTCTGCCGGCCGTCGTTCTTGCTGGCAGAAAAAGACAGCCTGGCCTGGGACTTCACCGACCTCTTTCACGGAACAAAGGCAAGTCCAGCTTTGCCTTCGTCGCTGGAGGGCTGGAAAGAACATCTCGAACTCTTTGGCCGGAACATCCCGCAAGAAGAGGTGTTCGTTCATATGGATAATACCTGCTACTTTGCTGGCGACACATTGTACTTCAAGGCATACGTCCGCAGAAGCGACACCGGCAAACTGACGAACCTGAGCCAGCTGCTCTATGCCGAACTTTGGAATCAGGAGGGCTACATGCTGGAGCGGCATTTGGTAAAACTTAAAGACGGGCAAGGCACAGGCTCTTTTGTCCTCAGCGATTCGCTTTATGGTGGGTTCTACGAGTTGCGAGCCTATACGCGTTGGCAACTGAACTGGGGTGAGTATCAGCACCCACACACTTGGCCTGCAGAGCAATGGTTCTTCAACAAGAAGATGGCCAAGGAGTTCTATCGCGACTACGAGAAACTCTATTGCCGCATCTTCCCGCTTTACGACAAGCCCGAGGTGCCAGGCGTCTATAGTCACGACATGACCGAACGTCCACACATGCGCTATTTCCGTACGGAAGTGAAGAAGGAGCCTCCAGTCTTGAATCTTTATCCCGAAGGTGGTGTGATAGTGGAAGGCACAAGGGCGCGTGTGGCTTTCGAGGCAAACGAGGCAGATGGCGAACACTTGTCGGGCACGTTGCGGCTTTATGGAAAGGGAGGAAAGCTGATTCAGGAATGTCGGACAGAGAATCGCGGACGTGGAACATTGGAGTTCGACCACGAGCATGGTGTGACCTATTCCTGTGTTTTCACGAGCGACAGCAATGCCGTGATTCGAATGCGTATGCCAAAGGCCGAAGAGAGCGGGTGTGCTGTTCGAGCTGACGTGATGGAAGACAAGTTGCTGCTCACCCTGCAACCTCGTGGCGAGGCTGCCAACGAGACTTTGGGTGTCACGGTCATGGTGGGCGGTGCGCTGCATTACTTCCAGAAGTTTCGTGCTCAGGACACACAAATCAGCATCCCCACCGATTCGCTTCCAACGGGTGTGGCTCAGATAACGGTTTATAATGCCCAAGGTCGTGTCTATAGCGACAGGCTTTGTTTCGTCCGTCATCAACGGGACATCGAGGATGCCGATATGCATTTTGGTGACATCAAGACAACTTATGAGCCTTTCGACTCCATTCATCTCTCGGTGCAGAACCCTATGGCTGCAGGCTCGACAATCTCGTTGGCTGTTCGCGATGCCTCTACTTCCGAGTACCTTTATGACAGCAGTAACATCTTGACCGAGATGCTCCTGTGCAGCCAGATACGTGGCTTCGTGGAGCAGCCCGACTATTATTTCGAAGAAGACGACGAGGAGCATCGCCGCCACCTCGACCTCTTGCTGATGGTGCAGGGATGGCGACGCCACAACTGGATAACGATGGCCACGCCCGGCATCTTCCGCGTCAATCATCCCATCGAGAAGACGCCCGTCTATTTCGGTGCCGTCTATCGCTATGTTGCCATAGGTCACGAAGGCTGGGACGGCTGGGGAAACATGACCGAACAGGAAATCAAGCATTATGACTTCGCAAATCCCATGGGCGGTGAGTGGTTCTCTACGCGTATCAGGAAACCTCAGGGCATGATACCTCTATTGGGCAATGCCGGCGAGGAGCGCGACAAGCACAATGCCTACAGCTATCTCTTGAAGGACAACGAGTCGGCTACTTTCGATGGTCGCAACTATTATGACGAGGGAAACTTGAAGCGCGAGGTGCGCGTTCATGCTGAATATCGTCAGAACTCGGACATCGGCTTGAAGAGCGTCTATGGCGACATCACGACAAAGAACGGACGCTTTGTGCTGGAACTGCCTGGTTTCTATCATGATTGCATTATGGACCTGTCGGCTTCCGACACGACGAAATGGAAGCTGAACAAGCCGGAGAGCAAGAAAACGAAGCGCCGTATTCGCAAACATCAGAAGAAGCTCGACAAGGGTCGTGCCGTTCCTTCGCTTGAGCATCAGTGGATAAAGCCGACCGAAACGGACTACCCCGAGTTCTATGTTCGCCTGACACCCTATTATCCTCGCTTCTGCAAGCCGTTCAGTTACTATCATACACATGTTGCTCCGGCTCGCGAAGGCACAGTCCTGATACCAGCTCTTCGCGACGGTCGCACCTTGGCACAAGTGACGGTTCGTTCCAAGCATGGAGGTTTGCGCGATTTCGACCCCTCGCATCCGGCCATTACTCGCGATGCCTACGAGACATTCAATGATTGCATCGATGCAGGTTTCACGCCCGGCTGGTTTGCAGGGAGGGAGTCTTTTGCTATGTGGACAAAGCGCCTGTTGGTTGGCGACATGAACATGTTCCGCGATTACATGACATACAATGAGTACGTCCATCCCTACCATGAGCCCGCTCCAGGTTTCGATTGGCCGAGCTCCTCTGGTGGTGGCGGATATGGCGGCTCTGGTTGGAGCGGAGGATATGGGAGAGGCAGTTCCATAGACAATTATCACGGAGCAGGACGCTTCGGCGGTACCGTGCTCGACAATGAACAGTATCTTTCCCTTAAACCCGATTACTGGTGGTCTGCGCGTAACAGATGGTCAGACCCTGCCGACATTACATGGCCTTCCTTTGGTAGTTATTCCCTTCGCGGTGGCGGTTGGAGCACTTCAAATAGAGTGGCGTACTCGCTTACAGGCCTTGATGCCACAACGCAGTCGCTTGATTACCTGCGTTCGCTCCGCTCTATCAGTCTCATCACGGACTATGCTCCGCGCATGGAAGGCAGCCGTCGCTACTGGGGAGCCAACCAGCCGACCGTCGACATTGGTTACGAGCCGCTTACCGAAGGCGTTCGTCCCACTTATCGCGACCGCCACTTCGTCCTGCATGGCTTTGATGTGAGCGAAGAGTTCTATAGTCCCTGCTATCGCAAGCGTCCACTTCCAACTCTTAAAGACTATCGCCGCACCCTCTACTGGAACCCCAACCTCCAGCTCAACGAGAAAGGTCGCGCCGACGTTGTGCTTTGGAACAACAGCCTCACAACAAGCATTACCGTAAGTGCTGAGGGCATCACGCCGACAGGAAAGGTGTTGACTGGCATCAGCTATCCCGAAGACAGATGAAGATGAGAGTTAATAGTTAATAGATAAAAGATAAAAGTTAATAGATAAAAGATAAAAGTTAATAGATAAAAGATAATAGTTAATAGATAAAAGATAAAAGTTAATAGTTGATAGTTGATGGATGATTGATAATTAATGAGACGTTTTCTTTTCATAATATTGCTTGGTTTGTCGGGCGTGGTTTTCGCGCAGGAAACTCAAGACACGTTGACTGCTGTTGTCCGTGATGCCGAGACGGGAGAACCTGTGCCGTATGCCAGCATCTATGTCTCTTCCTCGTGCGGCACCATCAGCAACTACGAGGGCGAGTTCTCTTTGGCGTGCCTTCCATCTGACGTTGTCCGCATCTCGAGCATCGGATACAAGCAAGTCAGCTTCACCGCCTCCGAACTGCCTTCTGTTGTCCAGATGAGCCCCATTTCCACTACAATGCGAGAGCTGACCGTAATGGGTGTTGACGATGTCCTGTATCGATTGGTGCGCAAGATGCAGAAAGAAGCCAAGAAACACAAGAAGGCAGAAGGTCGTTACTTCTTTCGCCTCATCACACAATACCCCGGGACAGACGAATTGGCAGAAGCTTTCTTGAGTGCCAAGTCGAGTGTCCAGATTCGCGACCTGACATTCCATAGCGGCAATCGTGGCAGGCTGAAAGCGAAAACGAATGTGTTCGAGAACCCCGACCTGAAAGGGCTTGGACGAACCAATCTGCACGTCTTTCTGCGGCTCGCTCCTGTCTTGGTAAACTTCGACTTCTGGGACTTGGCAATTGTTCCTGCCGACTTGGTTCTGTTGAGGCGTGGGAAACTTTATTACGACGCTTCTTGCCTTGCATATACTGAGGACGACGGCACAGAAATGCGAAAGATACGGCTCGTGGGCAAGACAGATGTCGTCTCCAGTCCCATCCTGGAAGGAACGATGTATGTCGATTACAAGAAATGCCAGTTGCTACGTTTCGAGGGACAAATGAGGAACCTATATCTCAGGACTTACGATAATGCTCGTCGGCGCTCTTCAATCGACACGGTAAAATACGAGATGCACATCGATTACCGTCACGACCACGGCTTCTCCGAAATAGCCAACATGTCGGGCACCATCGTCAAGGACAGCGTAAAGCTTCGCTACCTGATGTATGGACTTGGCGATAAGGAGATAACGTTCCAGAAGTCAAAACGCGTGGGCGACAACATGCTTGCGACCATCGACGAGGTGGGGTACGACTCTACGCTTTGGCAGATGACGGACATCGTGAAGCGAACAAAGGCCGAGGAGCGCGTTGCTTTCGGGGACACCGCATTCCACATGCGGAACAGGTCGAACTACGACGTCGCTCCCTCTCAGCAAGAAGCCGATGCCAATGCCTATCTCAGGGAGGCTCTCCGCAAGCTTAAAGGAAACACCATGCAACTGCACCGCGGACTGCCGCAGAAATAGTTGAGAGATAATCCCCGCAAATTTTCATGGAAGCCTTTGAACTGTTTTCTTTCCAGTCAACTGCTCGTCCACAAAGAATGTGGATTCTTTCTGTTTTACTACAAGCACTCCGCCGACCTCTTCGAAATCACACTGAAATCGGCGACAAATTGAGTGGCAGAGGCGGCCTTTCTTGTCCTGCCTTCCCATGATGTCAAAAGAAGAGGGGGAAATCAAATCTGCCTTGACTTGTATCAGGCGGAACGTCTTTTTGTTGAAATATGCTGTGCCGGTATATTTAGCGGCGTTAAAGCCGTATTTAGGATATTTCCTCGGAGAGAAATCCACTCGGTATACGCCTCTGCCCTTTTCGTCGCTGATGCAGTATACTTTTACATAATGTGCATTCATCCATTCCTGAAATGCCTGATATTCTGGAACCGTATTAAATAAGTTGTTTTCCTGAAAATTTACCAACAAGTTACCTTCAAGGCAATCCCTCAAGGCATAGTATATCGTGGCGGTGTCGCGGAGGTTCCTCAGGCGGGGTGGCCCCTCATAGTGGAACTCCTCTGCTTCTCCCAACGGTTTCCTCTTTATGTTTGCAATAGCATGATGAATACAGCTGGAAGTGGTCGGACGGGAAGTATGCAAGTTTGTGGTGTTAATTGTCTGATACTTGCAGCGGATAGGCTTTTGCTGCGCATCGAGTATGACCTGTTCTACGATGCTGTCCAACAGCGCCTTAGGCTTCTTGATAGGGACGATGGTCATTCCGCTGATAGAGTCCTCCATCTCCGCAAAGGAGATGGAGTCCGAAAGCTCTTGGCTGGAAGCGGAAAGCAGCCAAGGAAAGAAGCAGAGAAAAAGAAATATGCGTTTCATAATAATAATTTACCCTTTATCCATATAACGCCAAACCTTGCAATTTGTAACAATCTGAGTGCAAATTTATTGATTATTTTGCAAAATTGCAACATATTACACGAAAAGAAGCCCCCATCCTATAGAAGAGAGCCCCCTATTGAGAGCTCTCTCCGATTTTTGCTTGTGATTTTTGTGATTTTGTGATTTTGTGAGAGTTAGTCCCCCAGCATCGCTTTTGTCTGGCGCGCCAGCTTCTTGTAGGTGTCAAAGCGTTTGCCCCTGACGGGCGCATCGTTTTCCGTCCACAGAACGATTGATTTTGCAAAGCTGCCGATAGCCATTCGTTGCAGTTCCAATCGGGTTGGCAAGTGGTGGTGATGGGGCACTTCCTCTTTTATCAAGATGCAAAAAGCGTCGTAGTCCCATAGCTTCACCACGTCCGCTTCCATCATCGCCTTGAAGACCGCGTACCATTGGCGTGCAACCGTGATTTGTGGTGCAATCTCGCGAATGACTTTCGCCACTTGCAAAGGGCTGATTTCCGTCGGGCCTTTGCGCTTTGCCTTAGCTTCGCTTATGTATTTCTCGCAAGAGCGGTAACTGACGTGCGGATTGGGATGCAGCACTTCAAGAGCTTTTCCCACGACTCGCACATCCTGTCGGTCTTCGAGCGTAAAAGCCTCGTATGCAGGGTTTTGCGGAACGAGCCAAGGCATGCCCTCTTTGTCCACGCAATAAGTTTTCAGCGTATAATCGCCATCTGCCCAAACCGCTACGATATCGCCATCGTAGACTTGTGCCTTGGTGTTTATCTTCACCATATCGCCGTCGAAAATCGACGCACCTTCCATCGAATCGCCTTTTGCTCTTATCAGAAATTCTTCCAACTTTTTCAGATACCCCTCGGGCATCATCGTTGTTTCGGTTATGATATCGCCAATTGGCGTTGGCGCTCCGCACGCAATAGGCGTGTCATAATATGTGTATTCTGTATCGCAGAGACGCGGCTCCCAGCCGTGTTCTTCAAGGCTCTTCAGTAATTCAATCAGTTCTTGTTCGGTCATTTGTTCTTTATCTAAATAAATAGACTTAGTCGCTGTTTCCTAATTTGATACCGGCTTCACAAAAATTATAAAAGCTATAACTATGATATATGTGGTGAAATTGTATATATGCCTTTGTCGAGAAGTAGTTGATGAATGATTCAAGGTCACCATCCTTGTAATGGCCATCCTCTTCATTAACAGAATTCATAAGTTCTGTTTCGGCCCTAGACAAATCAATCAACAGATCTACTTCATCACTATTCATATCGTGACCAAAAACCATAATCAATTTATCAATACTTTGACTTAGATTTGCCAAGTTTTCTTTAATGAAGTTGAAGTAGTTTTTATTGATTGATGGATTTCTAAGCAATTGCTTTTCATCGTTGAAGTCTGTTATTCTTGCGTCTGCTACAAGATAATTATAGAGAAAGGTTTGACAGATTCTAAAATCGATTTTACTTCCCTCTGGCGCAAATTGGTGGTAAAAGGAATCCAATTGAAACCAAATGAGGCTTAATTGAAAATATATTTTGTCTTTTGTTTTTACATCTTTCTTTGTCTCAGGGAAGAAAGAAATAAAGAGATATACAACGAATCCTGAGAAATATCCATACGAGATATTCTCTAGCCAGGTGGAAACTTTATATGTGAATGAGCATTCAGGACATGGGAAGACACCTTTCAGGATTAAACAGATTATGGGTATCAGAAAAGAAAGAGCAAAGGCAACCCATGGGCACTTGTTTTCCTTTATTCTTTTCCACCTGTAGGCACATCTGATTTTCTTTTCTTTTTTGTCTTGCTCTTTTAATTGTTCTGAAAAAGAGACTTCTTTTCTTTTTGCTCCCATGACTTCTTTTATATCATTTTTACGCAATCGGTGGAGGTGACGGCGGATTTGTCCTTTACCTTGTTTGGCAAGCCTGGACCTTGCACAGATTCGCCCCTTTGTTCACGTTCGTAAAGGCGACCGTTTAAGTTCAAGAGATATTGCAGGATGTCTGTCTCCATGTTTACCCCATAGGCTTCGCGAACGGCTTTGTCGAGGCGCGCCTGTATTTCCGAGACGGGATTCTCTGGTGTGTCGTCCATGAAGCGATAGAGTTGGCGAAGGGTATAGTTGTATTTTTGCATCACCTCGTTTCGCTTGTCGCGGAGGGCTTTAGCTTGCTTCGCCA
The DNA here is from genome assembly GCA_902778625.1 of uncultured Bacteroidales bacterium. Classification (GTDB taxonomy): domain Bacteria; phylum Bacteroidota; class Bacteroidia; order Bacteroidales; family Bacteroidaceae; genus Physcousia. The sequence continues at coordinate 3,067 of CACYYM010000018.1, read as the reverse complement.
CTTCCTCTATCTGCTTTACGGTTGGGCTCTGCGGCCAAGGGAAAGAGTCGAAGACACTATCAGAGGTATATCTCCAATCTCCTTTTAATGTCGAGCACCTTGCTACAAACCATTCCCAGTGGACAGAAGATTGCAGAATGCCAAAAGAATAATCATCGTCGAGAGGAAAGGCTTGCAGGGCATCGCCTGGGTTAATCCCGTTGCTGACAAACTCGAAGATAGGGCGCTTCGTCACGCGCGAACATACTATATATCGGTCTAAGTTGTCAATAATGTCCATCAGTTCGTTGCGGGCATATGACAATGTCCACCAGCGATCAAAGAAGTTCTTGTGGTGGTGATTTAGTCGAGCAGTGGGGTTGACCCTTCTTAAATCTTCGTTCCTTTTTTCCTCTTTTTCTGCTTTTTCCTTGCGCACAGGATAGACATTTTTGCGAAGATGGTCGTACAGTTCCTTGTACGAGGTCACTTCGAACACGTCTTTTGCTTTGCGGAAGTCTATCACATAACGTTGGGGCTGAGAATTTATTTGCCCTAACAATTCATCGCCAATAAGAAATGGATGAACTACTTCGGCATTTTTCTTGTCGTTCAGGAAGCGCTTTGCCTGTTCTAAAGTTAGAAGGAAATGCGCATTACCCTGTGTTTGACCTTGATAGCAGGCAGAAGAATCTTTATTGCATTTGAGCGGTTGAGCCTTTGTCACATCCGATAAGCTGAGGGCCGAATTGATTTCGTCCATTTCGTAATGTTCGAAAGGCGAATCCTTGCTGTCGCCCACTTGGAAGGTCAGTACCTTTTTTCGGCGTTCCTCTCCTTTCTTCCAAGTCGCAATGGACACATAGACAGCCGCATCGCCCGACCAGACCTTTGTTGAAACGGAGTCGAGAAGCGTACCTCCGTTCCCAACGATGTAGTCGAGGCCACCCATTCGGGAATAATTCTGGCGGATTGTGTTCGTGCCTACGAGACCTGCATACTGGCCTTCCTTCATAAGTTCGTGTGCCTTGCGGAACCAATAGACGCAGAAGTCGGCGCGGCCTGGCACATCTGGGAACTTCTGCCGGACACGGTCCACATAAGCGGCTCCCAACTCCTCAACCATTTTATTTTTCGACTGATAAGGCGGATTGCCAATTACAACATCAAACTCAGGCCAATCTGCAAACAGAGCATCTTCGCAGAGGATATTGTCGTCCAGATTGTCGAGCGGTAAGGCGTTCTCGAAATCAAAAGAACTGCCGTGTGCCGCAATACGCTTTTGGTAAGTAGTTTCGCAAAGTTCCTTCGCTATCATCATCGTCATCTTGGCAATCTCGACGGCCATAGGTTGAATGTCCAATCCGAAGAATTGCTTCGTGTTAATGACGGAAGCGAAGTTGAAGACCTTCTTTTTATTGAAACTTGGGAACTCGTAAAGGCGGTCGATAAGCAAACACTCCAACTCTTTCATTTCGCGATATGCCACAAACAAGAAGTTACCGCATCCGCAAGCAGGGTCGAGCACACGATACTCGCCCATCTGGCGACGCAAGTCCAGCAGTTCCTCAATTGTTTTCGCCTTGATTATTTTCTCTTTCCAAGGGCGGATAATAGTGGGCGTAATGACATGGAGCATATCCACTTCACTTGTGAAGTGTGCGCCATATTTGTGACGCTCATTCGACCTCATTGTGCCTTCAAATAAAGCACCGAAGATGGATGGATTGATTTTTGTCCAGTCTTTGTTTGCCACCTCTTTCAGCACCTCAAGGCTATGACGGTCGAGTTCAATAGGGTCAACGTCTTTGAATAATCCTCCATTGAAGTAACGAATATCCTTGAACCTGCCAGCCCTTGCAGGTTTGTCGCTTGCCATTTGACGGAACAGGCCACTTATTTCATCATAGGGGTCACGAGTGCCGTCAAGACAGTCCTGAAGAATTTGCGTGAAAAAGTCCTTGGGCAAAAGCTCAACATCTTCAGAGAATAGAGCCAAGACACATTGCAGGATGAAGTGCTGGGCACGTGTGATGTTCTCCTTCTTTTCAATCGTCAAGTACTGATATAGTTCACCAATCAGGTTGGCAGCATCCCTTGAAATGCTCTCGGTATTGTTTTGGAAGGAAGGCGTTTTGCCCTCCAAAAAGGAGAGGCAAGAATACCGTTCTGGTAATTCCTCAAGGGTGACCTCATCGACCTTGTTGCATTCGTCATAGATAATGAACTTGTCGAAATTGCAAAGCACAATATAACGAGGTTTTCTGCACCCAGGCCCAATGTCTCTGGAAGGAACGAGGTTCATCCAATAATCGCGTGCCTGTGGGAAATGGGACTCCAAATTCACGACGTCCTTCTTTTTCATTTCAATCAGGACTCCATCCCGATGGGCAGGACTCCACAAACAATCGATAAATTTGGTCGTATCTCGCTCGCCCTCATTAACTTTTACCCTTGCCTCCAGACTGCCTCCAGCCTCAAAGACACCTTTCTGCCCGAAAGCACAGAAGAGACGGTCACAAAAAACTTGGGCCTGACCTTTCTCGTCACCTTTTAGGTTATTCTTTACGTACGAAACAAATTCCTCTATATCTTGCCTGTTCATTGTTGGAGCATTTTTACGTTTTCGGGTGTAAAGTTACGAAAAAATCACAGAAATCACAAAAATCACAACTATTTTCGAGAGAAGTGCGAGGACTATATATTATATATAATTAATAAGTATAGTAGTTGATTATATATATAGCGAAAGACTAGTTGTTTTTTTTTTCGTTTGTGACAAATGTGATTTTGTGATTTTGTGACAAACTACAAATCGATGCCGTATTCCCTGCAGACCCATTCAACTGCTTTAGGAGGCAGCATCTGGCTTCTTTTGCTTACGCCCATTTTGGCAAGTTTAACACTGTTCAAACCCAGCCAGCGACGGAAGGTGTCGCGGCTCACTCCTGCGGCATTTGCCAACTCATATTTGTACATTGCTTTCATACTACAAAGGTACTAAAAATTAATGACATACGCAAGTTTTTCGCCCGCTTTTTGCAGCAATAAACAGCAATAATTTGTACTTCTACGCAATACGCAGAAA
>CACYYM010000017.1 GCA_902778625.1 uncultured Bacteroidales bacterium | reverse complement strand
TTTTTTTATTTCCCTACTGTAGATTTCTCTACTTTCGGGAGTGATTAGAAATTATGTTGCTTCACAAGGTGTTGTGACCATCAGCACAAGGTTATGGCTTCAAATACAACCCGAATGGCGTGGAGATTTTGAGTCATACCATTGGTTCACCTTGGGTAGATGAAGGAACAACAGTTACCTTTGCAACCTAATTTCATCAACTCACGAAAGCAGGAACGGCAGACGGTATGATCTTTTTCTTTTCATCGAAAACAGATTTATCAGTCAAAGGAAAAGAGAGCGAGAGGGGAGGGAGCAATGGCGATAGGTACTTCCTCGGTAAAAAGAGAAATATGGAACCAGGAAACTCATGTCAAACAAGTTTAGGTTTACGTTTACCCATGTATATATACATGAGTTTCTAAACTGAAAATGGCAAACTCAATCATTATGGTTAGGGTTTACTTTACCTTATTATATATATAAGAACATCTAAACTTAAACCTAAACTTACACCGCAAGAATCCATCCGTTTTTCTTTTAACTGAGACAAATTGTGGCAAGAAGAGATGTCAATTCGTCTATATATGTTAAAAATATAACACATTCTGCAAGAAAAACGTGCAAAATAAGCGTAATTTCAGAAGAAATCATTAACTTTGCAAACAAGTTTGCAGAGTGTTTCTGAGGGCTATAGTTCTCTAGATTACATGAAGCATTTACAGTTAACGATTGTGAGACCTAAGTCGAGCAATTTATTGTAAACCCAAAAAATGAAAATATGACATAGAAAGAGATTATTCTGCCGTAAAAACACGTTTATTGTTGCCATGAGCGTGTAAAAACGTGCAGAATGTGTCGCCAAAGAGTCGCCAGTAGTTTACAAAAACTCTGTAACTTGTTGATAATCAGCATCTGTTAGCCGCCGCACAGGCAGCAGTGGAAGAGTAAAAGAACTCACACATAATTATAAAGAGACCTGTCCGTTTGGGCAGGTCTCTTTTTTATAAGATTATAAATTATTTCGGTTGAAGACTTAAACGGTACTCGCTAGGCGACTGGCCAAGATGCTTGGTGCAGTAACGGCTGAAGTAAGAGAGCGATGTGAAGTTCATCAGATCAGTTATCTGAGTGAGGGACAAGCGTTCATCATTCAGATAGTCTTTTAATATAGGTATAGTATGACGGTCGATGTATGAGGTGACACTGTGTCCTGTCACGCGTTTGATAGTGGCAGAAAGATATTTGGGTGACACATTCAGTCGCTCTGCATAGTAGCTCACGTCACGCTCCGTTCGGCTAATGCCAGTGGAAAGTAATGTCATCAGCTGTTTAACGATGTAGGCTGTTCGGTCGGTATGGGTATCTGTAGCTTCTCGTTGGGCATGGGCCTCGAAGATGTCGTACATCATCGTCAGACAGAGACTGCCCATCAGTTCGCGATAGAACTGCAGATGGCTTTCATACATACGGTCACGCAGACGATGGAAGTCATCAAGCAGATGTCGTGCTTGTTCGTCTGTCAGTTTGATGATGGGGTCTTGGTTCAGCGAGATACTGCCACCGATGCTGTAATTGTTTGATGGCAACAGATTCTGCAGGAACTTGTAATCGGCAGCAAACCACTCCACCTGCAAGTCTGCATGAGCCGCTATGTTGCTGATACGATCAGGCATCGGTATCACAACCAAATCGTTTTTGACAATGTGGTAGCAGTGCTCGTTAAACACGAAACTACCCTCCCCTGCCAAGCAGAGCAGATGCATACAAGTGTGGCTCAACTCGCGGGAATTCATCCCATAGAAGTCTGTGGAATACTGAAAATCTGCCTTCATGGCTGCAAAATTACACATTATTTTGTAAATAAAAGAACGATTTCAGCAAAAAGTGAAAATTATGAGGTTATTTGTGAAACCAAAGTATCGAAATATCGCAGTACCTTTGCACCATGAAACTTAAAAACGATAAGATAATGGATTTCAGAATGCAAGACCGTATGGAGTTGAAGGCATTAGTAGACTTCTATGCAACAGAGAGTGACAAGAACAACCAGGACTGCTACGTGGAGATTTTCCGTCCTGATATCAAACTGAACGTGTATTTTGGTGGCAAGTTAGGCATGACTGCAAACGACGTGCAAGACATGATCCGCCAGTACAAGGCTTTCGGTGCCGCTAAGGTGTCGTTCCACATGAACGGACAACAGAGCGTAGATTTCGTTGATGAGACTCACGCCACAGGTACTTGCTATGCACTGGCTACGCTGGTAACAGAGCAGGACGGTAAGGATGTGCTGACTACCCATGCAGTACGCTACTATGACAAATACGAGAAGATTGATGGTCGTTGGTGGATCAGTGAACGTGAGCAGTATTTCGAGTGGTCAACTAATCAGGCTCTGGGATAATATGGGCAAGTCATTGAAACTGATACTTGCATCAGCTCTGTGTATGCTGGTTTCTACTGCTTGTGGTGGGAACAGCAAGAAAGAGACTGGTGTGAATGAACAAACAACGACAAACGGGAAAACAGTTATGGTAAAAGACGGAAAAGCATTGGTGGTGTTCTTCTCGCATGCAGGAGACAACTACGCAGTAGGAAACATCAAGGTGGGCAACACGAAGATTGTGGCCGACTATATCACGGAGCAGACAGGTGCAGAGCAGTTCGAGATTGTCACGCATAAGTACGACGGAATGGCCTACAAACCGCTTTGCGACCTTGCCAAAGAGGAACAAAGGAATGGCGAGCTGCCAGAGTACGAAGGCGATGTAGACATGAGCGGCTATGACATTGTGTTTATCGGAGGACCCGTATGGTGGGGCACCTATCCGCAGGTGATGTTCACCTTCTTCAAGAAGCACGCTAACGACCTGAAGGGTAAGACCGTTATCCCCTTTACCACTCACGAAGGCTCGGGACTGGCGAACTGCGTGGAGGACGTGAAGGATGCATTCCCTGGAGCCAACGTCCAGAAGGGCTTCGGCATCTACGGCCACGAGGTTCGCACAGAAAAGAAAAAGGTCGAAAAGTGGCTGAATGGTTTAGGATATTAACAACGAATATTATGGAATACATAAAACTATACAATGGCGTTCTGATGCCGACTTTGGGCTACGGCGTGTTTCTGGTAAGCCCAAACGAATGTGAACGTTGCGTGAGCGATGCCTTGAGCGTGGGCTATCGCCTGATTGATACGGCACAGGCCTATCAGAATGAAGAAGGCGTTGGTAATGCCTGGCGAAAGAGTGGACTGAAGCGCGAAGACCTGTTCCTCGTGACAAAGGTCTGGATTTCGAATAACGGTGAGGAAAGGGCAGCCAAGAGCATCGACGAGAGTCTGCGTAAGTTACAGACGGAGTATATCGACCTGTTGCTCATCCATCAAGCCTACGGCGACGTGTTCGGCACTTGGCGGGCTATGGAGAAGGCTTATCGTGCCGGCAAGGTTCGTGCCATAGGCGTCAGCAACTTCCAGGCAGGCCGTTTCTTCGACTTTGCCCACTATGTGGACGTGAAACCGATGGTGAATCAGTTGGAGTGCAACACCCTCTCTCAGCAGACTGGAATCGAACCAATTAATGGCGAGTTTGGCACCAAGATGATGGCTTGGTATCCACTTGGTGGACAAGGCACTGACGGCATCGTAAAGAGTGAATTATTGGCTTCTATTGGTGCCAAGTACAATAAGACAGCAGCTCAGGTAGCTCTTCGTTGGCTCACCCAGCGCGGCATTGTTGCTATTCCCAAGTCGAGCCATAAGGAGCGCATGGCGCAGAACATCGACATCTTCGACTTCTCGCTGAGCGATGACGATATGGCTAAGATAGCTAAGATGAACCAGCACGACATGGGCACCATCAACTTCGGAGACCCGCAGTTTGTGAAATATCTTATTCAAAACTACGGATAAAAATGAAGAAGGTTTTATGACATGGATGACCTTCTCCCTCACTGTTGTTGCTCTCGCTTGCGGGAACAATGACCCAGAGGAGGACAGAGTGATTAGTGCAACCGAATAGAACGGTGAAGATAATGCTACTGCAACAGGGAAGCGGCCGCTGGAATGCCAACGACGGTGTTTCTTATTCCCTGACATGTCAGCAACATGATTACCAACAAGGGATTTATATCCAAAACGGCAAGAAGTATGTCAAATGACTGAAGTTTCGGGAATATAAAAGAACTGTCTGTGACTCATCTCTCCCTACTGAGGGGATTAAAACGCCGCGTGCGGCGTTTGCCAATTCCGCGTGCGGGGATGGCAATCGCCGCGTGCGGCGTTTAATTTTCCCTTATGGGGGGCATACAATATGCATAGCTGCAAGAAAACAAATCCTTTGTCAAATCGTCTTTTCCTGAACTTCCGAATCTTCAGTCAAAATGAAAAAGGTTTTCTTCATTACCTGCTCCCCCATGACAGCATAATGGCCTTTCTTCGGCTTGAGCCTCGGGCACTGGCGGAGCGGGCCGAAGAAACGGGACGCATCAGTAATTCGTGTCAAAGACCGAAGGGGGGGAAAGAAACCGAAGAACAGTTCCTCAATGAGGTTGGTGAATCGGCGGACGCGGGCGGGCGCTCCTGTATGGCTGTCAGTTCGGGCAGAAACAGGCCATAATTAGGCGGAGGCTTATTCCTTCAGCCGGGTGTCCCGTCCTCCTTTGCCTTTGGGGAAGACGTGATGGGTGTTGGCCCATTCCTCCCATTTCCCAACGAGCTGCTTCAATTGCTCCGGCTTCTCAGCTGCGAGGTCGTGGCGCTCGGTTCGGTCGTTCGGAATGAAATAGAGTTCCCACTTGTCAGTTACCTCGTCGCGAACGGCTTTCCAGTCGTTCCACCTGACGTAGCAGTTATCAGCATGTTCGCCGAAGATGTATTCGTGGAGCTTCTTGTCGGGATGACTGACGGCTGGCATCAGGCTTGTTCCTGCCAGCGGAATGATGTCGTTGCCGCCGTGATAGGTCTTTGGATAGGTTGCTCCAGCCACATCGATGAAGGTTGCCATGAGGTCGGTGACGTGACAGATGTTATTCCTGAACTGTGAAGCGTATAGCTGCGTTTGCTCAGGCCAGGAGACGATGAGCGGTGCTGCTATGCCGCCTTCATAGGCACGGCGCTTGTACTTACGGTAGGGCGTGTTGCTCACCATTGCCCAGGGCTTGCCATAGGACGGCTGCACCCAATGCTGCTGGTTGTTGATGTCGGCGATGGTGCCAAAGCCTGTCTCGCTGTAGGGCTCAGCGCATGCTCCGTTGTCGGAAAGGAAGATGATGAGGGTATTGTCGAGCTGCCCCTTTTCCTGGAGGTAGGCGATGACTCGGCCGATGTTGTAGTCCATGCAATGAACCTGTGCGGCATAGACCGACATGCGGAGGGCTGAGTTGTCCTGTTCCTCTACGGAAAGCTCGTCCCATGTCCTGGACTCCCATTCCGCCAGTCCCCATTCGTCCTTTATGAGTCCCAGCTCCACCATTCTTTGCCTGCGCTGTTCGCGAGTTGTCTGCCAGCCGTCAGCATAGCGCCCGGCCATCTTCTCGATGTCGGCATCCTTGGCTTGCAGAGGCCAGTGCGGGGCGTTGTAGGCAAGGTAGAGGAAGAAGGGCTTGTCGTCCTGCTGCTCTTCGAGGAAAGTGATGGCGTGGTCGGTGAAGGCATCGGTGGTGTAATATGGCGGGCGTGGAGCGGGAAGATGCATATTATCGAGCGTCAAGCCTCGACCTCCACGAGGTTGCAGATAGCTCGTGGCTCCTGCCAGTATGCCATAGAAATGCTCGAAGCCTCGTTGCAGCGGCCATTTCTCTTTTCCATGCAGACCGACATGCCATTTGCCCGTCATATAGGTATGATATCCTGCATCGCGAAGCACCTCGGCCATCGTCACGCAATTGCGGTTCAGGAACCACATATATCCGTGCTCGCCCTGATGCTCGGGGTCTTCTCCGTCTTTCAATTCTGGGTCTTCCGACATTGCTCCGATGCCGGCTTGATGGGAATAGAGACCTGTCAGCAGACTGGCTCTGGTGGGACAGGAACGTCCGCAATTGTAGAACTGCGTGAAGCGAAGCCCTCGAGCGGCCAAAGCATCGATATTGGGCGTAGGAATCTCGCCTCCGTAGCATCCGATGTCGGAATAGCCCATGTCGTCAGCCATGATGAGCAGGATGTTCGGACGCTTGTCTGTCTTCTTTGCCGACCAGCATGGGAAAGCCGTCAGCAGCGCTATAGCAGAAAGACTGCCTTTGATGATGATGCGATTCATTGTTCCATGTAAATTAAAAATTAAGAATTAAGAAAGAAGCAAGATATATTTACGATTTGACGATTCTAATTAATTTACGATTTGACAATTTACGATTTACGATTTATTTACTATTTAGCTATTTAACTATTTACTGCGCGGTAGCAAATTCTTCATTATTTTATTTACGATTTGACTATTTACGATTTACGATTTATTTACGATTTAGCTATTTGGAAGTTATGATGAGGAGTTATAATAGGAAGTTATAATGGGGAGTTATAATGGGCCAAATGTATCGGCTCCTCATAACTTCTTTCTTAACTCCTAATCTTAACTCCTATTCATAACTCCTCTCATACTTCATCCTTCATCCCTCATCCTTCATTCTTCACTTAAAAGGTAACTTTGATTTTTCACTTTTCACTTAAAATACTTTTCACTTAAACTATTCTTCACTCTCAAAACTCCGTTACCTTCCATTCTTTTGGTGCGACGAATCCCTTCTGCCCCTTTCCATAAGGTATTTCTTCCTGATAGGGCACAATGGCGTCGCCTTGCACTACCGTTTTGCGAAGCTCCTTGACACGATTGGGGTCTTCATAGATGCGGCCTTCGCGCTTTTCGTAAGGGTTCTGCAGGATGTCTGTGATGAAGTCCTTTTGCAAGCCGAGATGCTGACCGGCAAGGATGAGCTTGAATTGCTGGCAGACGCCTGCACCGCATCCCAGATACATGTCGCGGTCTATCTGTTTCTTCTTGCCGCGAAGCACGCTATAAATGCTGATGCCGTCGTACGGGTTCTTAGGTTTTCCTTTCGCTCCGATGATGTCAGCCAAAGTGGGAAGGATGTCCACAAAGCCTGTCACTTGCTCCAGTTTCCTGCCGCCCTGCTGGAAGCCTTTCCTCCAATAGATGCCTGCAACCGTACGGACTCCACCTTCCCATTCATCGAACTTGGAGCCGCGCAAAGGACGATTCACGCAATAAGGTTCCATACCCGGCACTCCCCCATTGTCGCTCATAAAGAGGATGATTGTGTTGTCCCACTCGCCGCTCTGATGAATGGCATCGAGGATGGTGCCCACGCCTGTATCCATTCGAGAGACCATTGCCCGATAAGTCCATCCCTTCTGGTCTTTCTGCGGAAGCGCATCAAACTCCTCTTTGGAGATGAACTTACGGATTTCCTCTTCGGGCGCCTGATAAGGAGCATGAGGTGCATTGAAGCAGGCATAGACGAAATACGGCTCACCCTTGGCGTATTCCCTGATGCATCGAGCTGCCTCAGCAGCAATAAGGTCTGTGGAATACCCTTCCTCGTGGCACGACTCCCAATCATCATGCCAGTCGAGCTCTTTCTCTCGCGTATGGTCGAAGTAATCAAAGGCACCGTTCAGGGCTCCATAGAAATGCGTGAAGCCACGATTGAGCGGGTAGTAGCGCAGACGACTGTGTCCCATGTGCCATTTGCCTATCGCTGCACGATTTGTGTAGCCGTTTCGTCCAAGCACGTCTGCCATCGTCTCTTCCTCAACAGGAAGCCCATAATCTCGCCAAGGCGGGATGACCGTCTCGCGAATGCCGAAGCGACTGGGATAGCGCCCCGTCATGAGGCCGCAACGAGTAGGCGAACTGACGGGAGCCGTATAGAAGCGATTCAGCTCGATGCCTTCGCCAATCAGTCTGTCGATATTTGGTGTGGGAATGACGCTGCCGTGATAGCTCACATCGCCCCACCCCAAGTCGTCAGCTACGATAATCACTACATTAGGACGCATGGCTCCAAAGGCGTTTGCTGCGGTTGCTGCCGCCAGCAAAGCCAAAGTCTTTTTCCCTTCCATTACCATTCTTTCAGTCTGTTTTCTTCGTACCAGGCACACACCTTTTCTGCCAGTTTGCGGGCAAGGCGTGGGTTCTGGTCAGCCAGATTCTTTGTTTCGTTACGGTCAGCCTCGAGGTCGTAAAGCTCCATATCTGTGCAGTTGTCATTGCAAAGCAGTTTCCATTTGCCGCGACGAATGGCCAGATGCGGACTACGGTTCTCCTTCCTGCCAGGGAAGTTGAAGCTCTTGTTGCGCCCGAAATCCCACATCAGGTCTGTGCTGCGACTCTTTTTGTTCTTTCCAAGAAGTTGACGCGACATGTCCTCTCCCCTACTCTTATACCCCTTTTCAGTAGAGATGCCAGCCATTTTGCAGAGCGAGGGATAGAGGTCCATAGCACTAAGAATCGTCGTCTCGTTGCGCTCTCCAGCCTTTATCTTGGCAGGATAGCGAATGATGAAAGGCATGTTGATGCCGCCCTCATAAAGGCTGTTCTTTGCGCCTCGCATCCCTAAGGTGCGACGTTGCATGAAGCTGGGAGCAGGACCATTGTCGCTGGTAAAGATGACGATGGTGTTTTCCGCAAGTCCCATCTTGTCGAGTTCGTTGAGGAAACGTCCCAACTGCACATCCATCTCCTTCAACACAGGTTCGAAGGCATCCTCTTTTTCCCACTTTTCGCGTTTCTCGGCAAAGAATTCAGGCACCCAAGGTGTGTGCATATCATCAGGCCAAAGGTTCAGGAAGAAGGGCTTGCCGTTCTGTTTCCTGATGAACTCGAGGCTCTTATCCACGAAATATGCCGTCCGGTTCCAGCGCTTCACGCTATCGGAAGCAGCCCAAATCCATTTGGTTGAAGTGATGATAGGGTCTGGGTCTGGACTCTCGTAGGTTGAGACGTGCTCGTCGTAGCCATAGTTCTCGAAGCCAGGAGCATCCGTCACATCACGACCGCCGCCAAGATGCCATTTGCCGATATGAGCCGTAGCGTAGCCTGCTTGCTGGAAAGCCCTCGCGATGCTTGGAGCGGATGGATTGAGGTAATTGAGTTGCTCAACCCTCTTGTTGGCAGCCCTCGTGTCCATAAATGTGTTTATCCCATGCTCCAGCGGGAACTGGCCTGTAATGAGTCCACAACGGGAGGGCGAGCTGACAGGAGCAGCAGAGTAATACTGCGTGAAGGAAAGCCCTTGCTGAGCCAGTCGGTCGATGTTGGGCGTCGGCGTATAAGAGCCTCCAAAGCAACTCACATCTCCTATGCCCATATCGTCGATATACATGATAATAACGTTCGGCTGCTTGTCTTGTGCGCATAGCGCAGCAGGCAGTACAGCAAGCCCTGAAAGCACTTTGCGGTAATGAGACTTTTGAATCTTCATAGATTTGTTTAATTTATTCAAGTTTCAGAAATAGAGGAAGTGATGACAACAGCGGCTTAGCCTCCTAACCCCTTTAAGGGAAATTCAAACGCCGCGTGCGGGGATGGTCAATTCCGCGTGCGGGGATGGCTGACGCCGCACGCGGCGTTTCAAGGCCTGCTGTAGGGGAACATGAGTCACAGACAGCCCTTTCATACTTCAGATACTTCAGTTAATATGTATAACGTGTGAAGTTGATTCACTTAACGTGTGATGTTTGAGAATTCAGCGTGCCAAGTTTGCAATCTCTCCTGCCTGCGTTTGGGGATATAACTCCTTATTCCAAGACATCCATGCCGATGCCTGTGTCGCCCATTTGCTCCATCCATTCGAGCAGGGCAGTCTTCATCTCCGCTACTCGAGTAGCATATTCTGGCAATTCGGCCAAGTTGTTGAGTTCCCAGGGGTCTGTCTGGTGGTCGTAGAGCTCTTGTGCAGGACGATGAACGAACTTATTTATCAGCCAAGAAGCCCGTTCGTCGGTTTGAGCCGTCACAATCCACGAACCCCACATATCGTTGGTATCTTCTGGTTTCATCATGTGCTTCTCGCTATACGGCCTCTCGTGCATCAGGTTCATGATGAAACGATAGCGCTTGTCCTGAATGCTGCGAATGGGATACGCTGGCCCTTCCGGATGGTTGTTGTGAATGCCGTATGCCCACTCCCTGACTTGCGCATTCTTCTTGCCATAGAGGATGGGCAAGAGGCTGTGGCCATCTAAGGTATCGACGGGAGCACTTCCGGCAAAGTCGATAAGTGTGGGCAAAACATCTTCGTACTGAGCAAGGGCATCGCTGACGGAACCCTTAATCTTTCGCGGATAGCGAGCCAAGAAGGCACTGTGCTGACCATAACGGTAGCAAGTCCATTTGCCAAAAGGCATCTTGGGGCCTTGCTCTCCAAGGAAGATAAACAGCGTATTGTCCAATTGCCCAGTTTCCTCCAAAGTGCGAAGCGTCATCCCAACCTCGTTGTCGAGCATACGAATCTCTGCCAGGTAGTCGCAAAACATTCGTCTGGTTACGGCATTATCCACACAGTTGGGCGGCAGATGCACACTATCGGGATTGAACTCGGAGGCATCGCCTGAATCCCAAGGAGCGTGGGTGTTGATGCTGCAAACGAAGAGGCAGAAGGGCTGCGAGTTGTCGCGGCTCATGAACTCACGAATGCCATCGGGCGTGGAAACAGGAGGATGGGACATCGTGCAGCCCACAGCAAAACCTGGAATCTTCTCGAAAGGGAACACTTTCAGTTGCTTTACGGGATGGTCCTTGCCTGTTCTCCCAACCCGATACCCAAGGTCGGACATGTAATGTACCACACTTCTGAGGCCGCGATTCACAGGTTTATGGTTTCGGAAAGAACCATGATGCTGCGGATACAAGCCCGTATAGAGGGAAGCTCTGATTGGGACGCTCACTGCCATAGAGCAGAAGTTGTTGGTAAGCAGCATGCCCTCCTTGGCCAGACGGTCAATGTTGGGAGTCTGCAGGTTTTCGCCCCCATAGCATCCAATCTCGTTAGTCCCCAAATCGTCGGCTATGAAAACCAGAATGTTTGGACGCGGCGTGGCCTGCCCTGCGTATGCAGCAGAGCAGACCAAGCCAGGAATCCATATCAGTTTGTTTGTTTTCACTTAATCGCTATCTTTTTGCCGTTCACGATGTAGATGCCCTTAGGCAATTGACGTGTGGACATCTTCTGACCGGCAAGATTATAAATGCCGTTTGCACTGAGAGGTGCTTCAGTGATAGTCTGAATGCCATCATAGCCACTGCCGTCATCGAGTTTAACACCAATAGAACGGGTGTTCATGTTGAAGACAACAAGATAGTCTGTTGGGTCGTCGCCTTCAGGCCATTCGAAGCGCAAACGATGCTGGTTGCCCCAGCCGCGTACCAAATCATTTGTCAGCTTGTCCAAAGTCAGATAGCAATCGTTTTCTGCCGAAGTATAACTTGCCTCGAGCCAGCCCGGACGCGTCACCGTGCTGTTCTCCACATCCTCGAGAGTAGAACGACTTGCCATGATGATGAAGGTGGCATAACCGGGATAAACATAGTCCTCGAAGAAGCGTACCGTTCCGACATACAGGCCATCGCCCACATGCTCCAGCGGTGCCATCTCGTCGTTCTTCCAGCGATGCTCGTTTCCATCCTTGTTTATGATAGAACCACAGACGAATACACGGTCGTGCCATGCATACTCAATCGGATCGAACACGACTGTGCTGTCTTCTGGATTGAGTGTAACACGCATCTCTGCACCTATCATCTGATAATCCTGACCGGCGCCAGCTATGAGCGGATGGGTGTTGTACTGAGGCGTGACAAATCTTCTATACTGCTGGTTAGACTTGAAGGTCTGGTCGAAACGAGTGAAATAGATGCCGGCGCGAGCATCAGCATGAACGAGGTTGGCACGGTTTTGAGTCTTGAAGATGCCAGTATATGTGCCGTCATCTTGACGCTGAAGCGGATAGACATTGCTCATTGAACCATAAGCTATTTCATTTCCTTCGGCATCCAGCAAATCGCCTTGAACATAGAAACCACCACCAATCGAGACATCATCTCTGATATCTGTCTCGTATTGTTTCACCTCTTCGTCCGTGAGGTCGCCGCTTAGCAAATGTTCTTGAATTTCGTCACCCTTTTCATACAACGCATTGCTCAGGTCTGTGTCTGTTTCAAGAATAGCATCGCCCTGATTGTAGCAGTATTCCATCAATCCATTCAAATCCTTATATACAGCATAACTGCTGTTGATGGCATTGAATTCTGCATTGATTTGCTTGGCGAGTTCCAACTTTGCTTCTGTATTGTTTTCTGCATTTGCCTCATCGATGAGAGAGGAGATTCGATTCAGAATAGCTGTGCTGATGTAGAAGCTCTGCTCTTCCTGTGCCAAACGCAAGTTTGCGAGATGCTCTCCGAAATTATCCATCATGGCTTGGATGGCATCCTGATTCTGCCCACGATATATGAGACGGAACTTGCCCCAGGCTGTCACGCCTCCCTCGTACCAAGGCATACCAGTGTTCTGAATGCCAACGCGCAAAGTGCCGTCATCAACGATAGCGTATGCATGGTTGATGAAACGATCGGCTGAGAAGGCAATACTCATGGCATAGCGACCATCGGGAACCCAACCTGTACCAGTATCTCTGTCGTAGGAATGTGTCTCCTCGCCATTATGCGGAGCATCGGGGTCGTTAGAAGGATCGTAGCGGCAGTTTATGCCATTGATGGCCTCATCATAAGGAAGAGCGCACTTGTAGAGGTTCCAAACGGGCGTATGGAAGTCGTTGATGAAGATGTCGGCAGCCACCAGTTCACAACCGGACTGGTCGCCCTGACCGATGTCGCCAGTACGCTGATATGCAGGAACAATCAGTTCGTAGAGACCATTAGGCAGACCTTCCTCCAAATCCTGATAGACATAGAATGCTGTATTCTTGCTGGCACTCACGGGATAGATGTCGAGGAAACCGGTGCGGGAAGAGAAGTTCGAGCCATTACCAGTTTTAGTTGTCTTTGCCTCCCATCCCTTGAAGTTGCCATCTTCTGCGAAGTCGGCATTATAGATAAGGTTGGACAGATCGGAACCATCCGTGATGCTATTCTTGATAGCAAGGTTGAGCAGTTCCTGAACAAAGGCCGTCTCAGCAGCCAATTCATCTACAGAGAGGGTTTTGGCGTCGATGATATGCTTGTATGTACCGTTAGGCAGACCATCAACCTCTTCTTCGTCTTCATTGAGATAGGTATTAAGCAACTCGGCATATTGGCCATTAAGTTGCTCACGACTTTCAAGGTCGAGGGCAACGGCCTGAACAGCTGCAGCATAGTCAATATATGCCAAATGGCTAAGACGGATTTGTTCTGGCAGACGCGAGAGTTGGTCCGCTATGTCCAAGACTTGTTCTAGCGAAGTATAACTTTCAAGAGCTTCACAAGCCTCTTGATATTCTTCAATCAATTGCGTCTGTGCTTCCAACTGGTCAAGTTCCTGAAGGTTCTTTCCTTGTTGAGCGCTGATAAGTTCTGCAGCTGCATCGGTATCGCTTACGCGTTCCAGTCGCCATGTATCCCAAACGGTCCAGTTGCCCTGAAGATACATGCGGTTCTCCAAGCCGACTTTCACTGTATCCTGTTGGCTCTGGACTACGAAGTAAATAGGTTCATTCCAATAGAGTCCTTTACTGAAGTAGTCGCGGCATGCTGCCAGGGAGTTGGGAACATAATAGCCCGTCGCCTCGTGGTAAGCCTGACCTCCGCTGCCTATTGCCTTCTCCTGTCTGCCTTTGGCAATGTCCATGAAGAGATTGCCAATGCGAAGGCCTTTGACCTCGGCATAATACTGACTATTATGGTAGAGCTGCACATAGTCGGGGTTCAGTTCTGCATCTTCATAAGCCACGCAATCGGTATTCGTCCAGGCTTTCACGCGGGAGAGGCCCTGCACACGCAGCTTGTAGAGACCGGGCTCGAGGTTTGTCAGTTCTTGGTAGGAGTCGAACCACTTCTGGTTCCAATGCTCTGCCACGCTATTGTTGATGGCAAGGCCAGAACCGTCATTACTCTGATTGTTGATATAGCCGCCTGCAGCATCGTGGTCGGCGTTGGCAAAGATGCGAATGAAGGGATAGTCCGGATCCTCTCCAGCGCAAACCTGACAGAAGCCATCTTTATATGTATGAGGAGGTATTACCACTTCACCGCTATTGGAGAAATAAGCAGTCTCCTCGTCGTATGTGCCATCGCAACGCATTTCTGCCTGCACCACAACTGTTCCGTGAGTAGGAATGAAAGTGGGGAAGCCGTCCACTTCTTCACCATTATCAAGATTCTGGAACCAGCGGATGACGCTTTGGTCGCCATTGAGACGATAGCACAGCGAGCCGCTTTCAAGTTCAAAGTCTCCAATACGTTGTGCCTGAGTGCCATACATACTGAAGCAGTTGGTGACGATGGCGTTGTCGTGACGGAAAGCATATTTGTCTTCGCCCTGGATGCCGGAAGCGGTGGCAGAAGTCCAGCAATTGCTGATGACAGCACCATTGTTGCCAAGCCAACCTATCAGGGCAGCACTCTCAGCTCCACCGGATATTGTGCCTGTGCTATAGCAGTTCTCAACCGTCAGTTTTGCGATACTCTGGAAGTTTGCTCCCAATACAGCACCCGCACATGTAGTGGGGCTTTCAGATGTGCCCTCAAATCCCAGATTGCGCAGCAGCACATTTCCTGCATGCCGCAACCGCCAATGAGAGCAGTCCCCTTCATGCCTGTCAGATAGCAGTTCTCGTCGAGGCGCAAGTTTTCGATAGTAGAGCCGCCACGGATAAAGTTGAAGAAGCCCGACCAGTCGTGGTCTACGCCATCCATCACCAGGTTGCTGATGGTGTGATACTGTCCGTCGAAATGTCCGAGGAAGGGAATGGCAAGCGAACCTATTCCGGCAAAAAACTCACCCTCCATATCAATGTCATTGTCCATGACAACCTCAAGGTTTTCGTGTCCGGCTGCAACATATTCAGCCAACCATTGCAGTTGAAGTGGCGTACTCATGTGTAACACACCATCCACTGGTGTCACGAAGTTATCGTTGAAAGCTCCACAAACAGTGCAATAAAAGTCGCCATCAACGAATGTATGGGGAGGCAGAACGCTGCCCTCGTTTGAGTTGCTATATGTTCCCTCGTCGCCGACGGGAGTGCCGTCGCAAAGCAAAGTGCCTTGCATATAGACTTGCAGACTCGTTGCAAACGGAACGGGATAGGCATCTTGTCCGAGTGTCTGATAGAAAGAGATGTTCGACTGGTTGCCATTGAGGTAATAGCAGAGGCGACCGTTTGCCACGTCTTCTGTCGTGAAGTCGTGGTCCAAGCCTTGTGTAGCACCTTCGGTTCCACTGATATCAAATACATTTATGAATGTACCCGTGAGACGTCCCAATTGGTTTCCGGCAAAGCCCGTCACGATACCCAGGTTGATGATGTTCTCTTGGAGGTTTTGTGCATTATTTCCATAATAACCAGCAACGACGCCTGCATAGCCGTCGGCGGCAGTGCTGGTGATGGCTCCTGTATTGACGATGTTGCGAATGCGCCATGTTGGAGCATTGCCTGTCTGACCGCCCACCAGGGCAGCTGCATCTGTGCCGCCCTCAGCCGTCACGTTGGCCTCGTTGACGATGTTCTCCAAGGTGATGAGACCCGTATTGCCCTGGCTGCAACCTGCAATGGCTCCCACTTGATGATGCCCAGTGAAGGAGCAACTCTTATCTATAATAAGGTTACATACGCGCGTATTACTGTCGTTATTGCCACGCAAGTAACCGAAGAGTCCCTGAATGTTTTCTGTCGGACGATTGATGACAAGGTTCTTGATTCTGTGTCCCTGTCCGTCGAACGTGCCACGCCAGCGCAGGTCAACGTTCTTTGCAATGGGTGTATGCTCAATGCCTTGCATGTCGCCTGCCGGTATTTACCATAGCAGAGAACCATTCCAATTGGTATCCGTCGCTAATCTTATAGAATCCGTCTTCTGCTTGCTCAACATAATTGAGGTCGAGGGCACCGCAGATGTTGCATACACCATGCTCGAACTCATGTGAGCCAATGAGGCACGATGGCGGTTCAACCTCACGGAAGAACCAGAAGCTCTTGTGGTTGGTTCCTATCGCTGCCATATACGATTGAACTATCTTGTTGTCCTCGTGCCAGTTCATGGCAAAGCAGGCAGAGCTGTTGAAGGCAAGATTAACGTGGTCGGAACTCGTCATGCCGAAGCAATCGGTGCCTTCGCTTGGGGCAGACATGATGAAAATCTCAACAGGTTCTGTTCCCATGTTTACCGCCACATTAGCAGACTCTGCTACAGCCTGGATGTAACGTTTGCTGTAGAGGTTCTGAACATAGTAGCAGCCCGCATTTCCTGTTGGAATGAAACGCCAATAAGAATAGGTGTCCAATCCTACGTTGCATTGCAGGACGTCCTTCCCAGTGTCCTTCATGTAAGCGTCATGATTGTTACGCGAGGAGATTGTGTAATAAAGGTTCTCGTTAATTTCGAGACCCATGGCGGATGCCAAGCTCAGCAATGGCATCAGCATTAAAAGTAAAGTCCTCTTCATAATGATGTTATTAAAGGTTATTTATTTAGGTTTTGCTAATTCCGAATGTAGTAAATAGGAAATTCTTGATGCTTTCTTTTTCCTCTCGTGATGTTTTGCAAATCCACACGAGGATTTCGATAAATCCACACGAGGATTTTAGAGAATCCACACGAGGTTATTTATCATTTGTTGTTTGGTGCATGTCAATGAACAACTTTCTTGCCATTCCGTATATAGATTCCTGGATATTGAATGTCATTTAGGGAACGACCTTGCAGATCAACCCATTTACTATTTGAAGATTTGCTGTTTACTCTTTGTTGAGTTTGAAGATCGGTTATTCCTGTGATGATGTCATCCGGCACAACGGCGAGTGTCCAGAAAGAACGATGGTTTGTTCCGGCTGCAGCGGCATAAGTCTGCACGTAGCAGTTTGCCTGATTGCTCTCGGCACGCAGGTTGAGTCCGATGGTGCCGGATGAGAAGTCGTGTGGCGTGACTGAGGTGCAGGCAAATCCATACCTGCCGCCTTCGTTTGTTTGGGCTGCCACGTAATACTCTACGCTCTCATTACCCATGCTGATCATCTGTCCAGAAGTCTTGGTATAGCCTTGAATGTAACGTCCCGTCACAAGGTTGCGGACATAATAGCACTGGGCGTTATCGGTTGGTTCGAATATCCAATAGGCCGCATCACTTGTGCTTCCTTCGCAAGTTATGCGGTTGTCGCTCTCCACATTATCAACCATATAAGCAGGTGTGGCAGAGAAATTGCGGATGGTATATGCGTGGTCTTTCAGAGGCCAGTCGGTTGCGGTGGGGTCGCCACCAGTGCTATCTGGATAATAAGGCGTGGGGTCGAAGGTGTTGTCGCGAATCTGACGAATCTGTTCGGGCGTGAGAAGACCTTTGAAGAACCAGGCATCATCGATATAACCCTTGAAGTAGCTCTTGCCCGTCTTGTGTCCTCCGATGCGGAAACCGCCGGTACAGGTCTCGAAAGAACCTGTCGAAACAGTACAGTCGCGCTCTCCATTTATGAAATATGTAAGGCTTTGGCTGACCGGGTCGCAAACAATAGCGACATGTTGCCAAGTGCCCGGCTGGAGGGAACCCACGTTTGCACGGTGCTGACTGCCGCTCAGGAAACTGTTGTAGAAGAATGAAGGCGTGCCGCCACCAACGGGAGCTTCTGCTCGGGCATACAGATAGATGCGTCCCGTGCCTGCATTATCTTTCTGAGCAAGAATGATTTCGTCGCGAATATAAATGCCGTCTTCTGTTTGATTGCTGGCATTGGGAGCCGCAGTATTCTCGTCGTAAACCCACGCGCAAAAGGTGGTCTGCGTAGTTCCCGTGTCGAAAATGCCTGTTGTATTCAAGTCGAGATACTGGGCATTACCATTGAGGTGGAGTGCGCGACCGAGTTTTCCGGCACCATAAGAAATGCCGTTGGAACTGGGAGTAAGCACGTACTTGGAAGGCGAAGCGTCGTCCGTGTTGTCGTCAAAAGGGTAATGGAAGATGAGCTCGGTCTTGGTTTCAGGAATATCATCGGGGACATTCAGACCGACACTCTTGGCCCAATTGTTCCAGAGGTTCTTCATCTCGCGCACTTTCTCGGGATGTTCGGCTGCTACATTATTGGTCTCGGAGAGGTCGTGGGCGAGGTCGAAGAGTTGCCAGCCACCATTGGCTAGGGCCGTAAGCCGCCAGTTTCCCTTGCGGATGGCTTTTCCTCTCTCGTGTTCCCAATACAGAGTGCGCTCATCGTCCCAGCCATTCTTGTCCTGAAGCAATGGCACGAAGCTCCGAGCCTCGTTGCAAAGCGGCTTGATACTGTTGCCGTTATAGAAAGAAGGATAGGTTGCGCCTGCAAGTTCCAAACAAGTCGGCATCACATCAAGGAAGGTGCAAGGCTGCGACATAATCGTTCCTTCCTTTTCCTCGGCCATTCCTGCGGGCCAATGAACTATGGTTGGTGCTGCCGTGCCGCCATGGAACTGGGTCGTCTTCCAGTATCGATAAGGCGCATTGACTGCTCCAGCCCAACCGGTATGAAGATAGTTGTAGGTGAGCTGACCACCTGGCGTCGGAGAGTTTCGCACTACCATTTGTCCGTCGCGAGTGCGGTCGTGACGGTCGAAATCGCCTATTGTGTAGTTCTCAGACGAGGCTCCATTGTCGGAAGTAAAGATGATGAGGGTATTGTCGAAGATGCCTCTACGCTTCAGCTCCGCGATGATGCGACCGATATTCTGGTCCACACAATCTATCATGGCAGCATGCACCTCCATGTTTGCCGACTGAAAAGCCTTGTCGGTCTCGTCCTCCCACTTTCGTCCGGAAGCATTAGTGGCAACAGGCATCTCGTCGGAATTGATGAGACCGAGTTCCAACATACGCTGGTAGCGACGCTCACGAAGCGCATCCCAGCCGTCGTCGAACTTGCCTTTGTACTTCGCGATGTCCTGAGGCTTTGCATGAAGAGGCCAATGCGGCTCTTGAAAAGCGACATACATGAAGAACGGTTTGCCGTCCGAGGTCATTTCGTCCATCATATCTATCGCTTTGTCCGCCACGAAATCGGCATAGTAGAAGTCCTCTGGAATGCTTTCCGTGAAGATAGGCTCCTCGTTAAGAACAAGCGAGAAGGGGTCGAAGTGGTCGGTCACGCCCCATATAGTGCCCCAATGCTGGTCGAAGCCTCGGTTGCAGGGATAGGTCTCGATGGGAGCAAAGGGACGGTTGTTGAAGGTGCTTTGGTGGGAAAGCCACTTCATCTGGTCTTCCTTGTTGCCAATGCCTTTAGTGAGCGAGAGATGCCATTTGCCGCTCATTCCGGTATGGTAACCAGCTTCGCGAAGCACTTCGGGAATGGTCACGCAGTCGCGCGAAAGGCTTTGTCCCATGCCGGTAATGCCTACGGTTTGTGCATAGCGACCCGTCATGAGCTGGGCTCGCGAGGGACAACTGCGGCCGGAATTGTAGAACTGAGTGAAGCGCATACCCGAAGCGGCAAGCGCATCAAGGTTAGGGCTCTCCACTTCGCCGCCAAAGCATCCGAGGTCGGAATAGCCCATGTCGTCAACAACAATGAGCATAATGTTGGGACGCTGTGTCTGTCCTTGGGCATTAGCTACCAAAGGAAGCAGGGCTGTCAAGGCGCATTGATATTTGTGTCGCATAGTCTATATTGAAAAATAATGTTATTTTTAGTGGCTATTTATGTTTAGTTTTGAAACTTGATGTGCTTGGTGAGAAAACTTAACGTGCCAAGTTGAGCAACTTAACGTGCCAAGTTGAGCAACTTAACGTGCCAAGTTGAGCAACTTAACGTGCCAAGTTTTCCAAGGTCCCACATATATTTGCAACTTATTAAATTTCATTCAATTACTTTATACTCACCTTTTTCCCGTTTGCGACATACAGTCCCGGCAAACTGAACGAGTTCAGGAAGCGGCCCTGCAAGTCATAGATACCCCCTATTTTCAGGCTGGAGGAACTCTTATCCGTTCTAATCGGAGTCAAACCGTCTGCTGTGTCGAGTTTGAAAACGGGGTATTCTCCTTCTTTAATCGTCCAGATGTTGTCGAAATCCCACTTTAGCGTTCTGGTGTAGAAGCTTTTCGAGCGGAATACACCATCGCTCATCTCGCGAATGGTGCCTTCGGGAATCTGCCCGCCTACACCTTTGTCGTCATAATACGTCAGCCGAATTCCTTTCCTGACATACAGCCCGGACATATATTCTATGACGTTGTCGGGCGCAGCAGGCAGGCGACGGGAATAATAATAGTTAGGCGTTGCTCCCGTTATGCTGTTTGCAAGGACCAGAACATCCTGCAAGCGGACATTCCGATTGTTGTCTGTGAAGCCTATCACACCTGCTGCGCAGCCGGATTTGTGGCTGTTCTGACTGGTGGAGACATTGCCTGCGAAATAGGTTCGGGCGATGTCAAGCTTAGCGACTGACGCGCCGTTGTTGGAATGTATGAATCCCACGATGCCTCCTGCACAAGAGGGAGCATTCATGTCTGTGCTGAGTTTTGTGGCTTTTACGTCAGCCACCACATAGCAATCGTGGATAGTATTGTATTCGGTATTCGTGCCGTCTCGCGCCACCCGGCCTGCCAAACCGCCCACTTCGCTGTCGCCTGTAATCTTGCCTGTCACAGCAACCCGTTCCACCGTGCAAGCTCCTATCATAGCTCCGGTGATGCCTCCCGTCGGAGCTTTGCCTGTGATGTCCACGTCTTCGAGAATCAGGTTCCTTATCGTAGCATGTTCCATTCGTCCGAACAACCCCTTGAAGGCTGTGCCGTTCTTTATCTTGAGGCCTTTTATGGTGTGTCCTCTGCCGTCCAAGATGCCGGCGAAACGTGCAGGGTCGCCATCGTCTTTGTCCGACGCTCCGATAGGTACCCACTCTTCCCCTTCGGGTATCTCTATGTCGCAAGCAAGATAATAGTTATTTGTCAAATCCTCGCGAATGGCATTAAACTCTTCATAGGAGCTGACAGGCTGTGGCGTCTTCAGCGACGCATCTTCTGGATTCTTCGTGTCCATCAGCACGCCTCTGTCGCCTTGCTCTTCCATCCATCGATGCAATTCCTGATGCATCATCTCTATCCGCTCTTTGTGTTCAGGAACGTCTGCAAGGTTGTTGAGTTCCCATGGGTCTGTCTCGTGGTCGTAAAACTCGATTGCAGGACGATGGACAAACTTGTTGACAAGCCAATTGGCCCAGTCGTTCGTCTGTGCTGTCTGCAACCAAGACGTCCACATGTTGTCTCCCTCCTTCATCATGTGCTTCTCATAATAGGAGCTATCCGGCAAGAGGTTCTCGATGAGCTTGTATCTTTTGTCCTGTATGCTGCGGATAGGATACGATGGTCCCTCGGGATTATTGTTGTGCAAGCCATATACCCATTCGCGTTTGTCACTTTCTTTCCCTAAGAACACATCAAGCTGGCTGATGCCATCAAGGCCTTCCACAGGTTCTCCTCCTGCTGCTTCGATAAGGGTTGGCAGGATGTCTTCGTACTGAACAAGTGCGTCGCTGACGCTTCCGGCTGCTACTTTCCCAGGATATCGAACAATCATTGCACTCGACTGCCCGTAGCGAAAGCACGTCCACTTGGCAAAAGGCATCTGAGGGCCTTGCTCGCTAAGCACAATCACAAGTGTGTTCTCGTCTGCTCCGGCTTGTTTCAAAGCAGACATCGTCATGCCTACTTCGTCGTCGAAAAGACGTATCTCGGCCAGATAGTTGCAGAAATCTTCGCGTGTCTTAGCGTTATCCACACAATTGGGCGGCAGCTTGATGTCTGAAGGATTGAACTCCGTCGGGTCACCAGCATCCCAAGGCATGTGGCTGTTAATGCTGCAAACGAAGAGGCAGAAGGGCTGACTGCTGTCGCGCTGCATAAACTCGAGAATGCCTTCGGGCGTGGACTTCTTAGGATGCGAGACTGTGCATCCTACCACAAAGCCAGGTATCTTCTCGAAGCCATACACCTTGGGCTGGTTCACTGGATGGTCTTTTCCTGCTCTGCCCACACGATAGCCGAGGTCGGAGAGGTAGTGCGTCACACTCTTCACTCTGGAATATGTGGCTTTATGATTCAAGAAAGAACCATGATGGGCGGGATAAAGACCTGTATACATTGAGGCACGAATCGGCACACTCATTGCCATCGAAGCAAAGTTGTTGGTCATAAGCATACCTTCGCTGGCCACTCGGTCGATATTGGGCGTAGCAAGGTTCTGTCCTCCATAACAGCCCAATTCGCATCGTCCCATGTCGTCAGCGATGATGACAAGGATGTTCGGCTTCTGCGCCATAGCAGAAGTCACTCCAAGCGGCAACAATGTCAATGCATACTTCCTCATAATCTTTTTACCTTAAAACTGCTTATTGTTTCATCATTATATTTAGTTAAATCAATAGGTTTTGTGCTGCAAAGTTAGCACTTTTTGTGTTTACTTATACGCAGCTACAAAAATATATACTCATAATATAACACGACATAATATGTATATTGTTGAATAAAAACAATATACATAATGAACAAAAGATATATTTTATGGGTGATATATATATGAAATATAGAAGCAAAAGCGACGCAGACAAAGGCTTTATGTGCCTATTTTCTGAACATCTTGCTCAAAAGTGTCGGCGTTAATGGCCATTGCACGAGTGCGAACCCTATAGTTCAGAATGGTGTTGTATGAATAGTTCAACACGCGTGCTATTTGGTGGTTGCTTGTTATTCCAAGCCGGACAAGGGCAAAAATGCGCATGGAGGGAGTCAGGAGAGTATCCCCTTCATGCTTTCTATATTCAGGCAGAAGCAGCGCATTGAAATCGGCACTGAAAGTCGGGAACATAGACATAAGCAACTCATCAAGCCTATCCAACTGCTCCTTCTTGCTGAAACTCTTTTGCAACTCCTTTATGGATTTCTGTACCTGCTCATATTGTGACTTCTTCAGTTTCTGATCTGCCTTGATGGCAAACTCCTCAAACATGTTCGTAAGCTCGCAGTTCGACTCAAGGAGCTTACCCAGATACGCGTCTTTCAGCCGATTGGAGTCGCGCAACAATGTGTTGGCTCTGGACAGGCTTTCGTTCTCGCCATGAAGGAGCGTGTTCTCGCTATTCACCTTTTCAGTCAAATCAATATGATTCTTCAGCAGCTTCAGGTTCTTCTCGCTGCGAAACAGAATATACAGAATATACAAGAAGAAAAGGGAGACTGTGGCAATCAGGAAGACAATCAGGATGGCATTCTGCCTGGATTTCTCTTTCGTAATGTCTGGAATGATTTTGTCGATGTGGGTAATCTGCGAACGCATCCCATAGAACTCGCCGTTTTCTATGGCAATGTTTACGTATTTGCTCACATTGTGAGTCAGATGATACTGCTTGAAAAGATGCTCTGTAAGGTCGATGATAGCGATGGACGAGTTCTGGGCATTCAGGATGTCATTCTTGGTGGCCTCGATATAATAAAGTGTGGCCTGTTCGTGCTTGCCCTGATGCTTGAAGCACTTTCCCAAAGAGGCATTGGCGAGCGTGTAGAGGATGTTGTCATCCTTCCTGATATACTTCAAAGCCTCTTCGAAATACTTTTGTGCCACATCATACTTTTCTTGCCTGCCATACACTCTTCCCAAAACGAAATTGTTCATTCCCTGGTCTTTTGAATAGTCCAGACTTTTACGGAACATTTCTATGCCCAGATTGTTGTATCTTTTGGCATTGATGGAGTCATTCACATATACTGCAAGGCGTTGATAGGTTATGCCATAATAGAAATAGTACAGACCGAGAATGCTGTCATTTACATTAGGAAATTCCAAATCGACAGACTTCAGCATGTCCAGTGCTTCGACAAACAGACAGGCCTGCGCCATGTTGAAACTGGAGAGGATGCGCGACTCAGCCATCAAGTTTCCATCACCAATCTCATCGGATATCATGCGCATCTTTTGAGAGAACTCGCTGGCATAGTCATACGAGAACATCTGGGCATCCTGAAGCATTCGGCGGTTGGTGTAATACCTGAACTCGTCACTGTAATCGGTATGCTTATGGAGTTGCAGCATGACAGAGTCCATCTGGCACTTCAAGCTGTCGCGAAAGAAAAGTTTTTTCTTTATTAGCCCATCCAGAATATTCAATTCACGGCGATTGTCGTCACTCATTTCTTTTTGGCCATTTCGTGTGCTGTAGAGATAGGCGCCAACCAAGAGAAGAATGATTACGAATGCAACTATATGTCGAATGTGTCTGCTCATAATAAATGCATGACAACGTTTGGGCAGAAGGCTAAATTCCGCACATTTTGCCGTCTTTCTGCCGCAAAGTTAAGGCTTATTTCCGAAAAAGCGCAATAATTCAACAAGAAAATACCTGTCGAAAGCAAACTTTAGCAAAAAAACTCAATCCCCCACCCGACTCGACGACGATATATTAAATTGATTTAAGATTCTATCCTTAATGCTATTGGTCACAGAAAGATTGAAGACTTTGGAAAAATCACATTTCTTCAGGGAAGCTCCTCATCGGCCCTCTCAGGCGCGGATATGACTCCCATATTTCGGGGTTCTTGCCTGCTCGGCTGTCGTGCATCTTACGAAGTGAACGGGATAGCTTCTTCTTCATCTGCGTCAGGACACTTCTGCAGGATGGTGCTTCTGCCAGATTATTCATGCAGTCCGGATCGCATTCGACATCATAAAGCTCATACTCAGGACGCTGCTGGGTTGCATGACGGAAATAAGGTACAAAGGCCGAGTCTGCACGATGTTCTATGATGAACTTCTTGGATGGCGAGCCGTCTATGTCGCAATAGCCGTTCACGGGGTTGCTCTCTCCTTGCGGAAGGGCATCTCCTGCAGGCATGCGTTCAGGATGGAAATTGTGTATGAGCAGATACTTTCCCTGCCGCATGCTGCGAATGGGATAGCCCCAATTGTTCGGACGGGCATATGAATGCCGCTCCCTTCCGCTGTAGATTTCATGGGGCTTGTATTCGTTTTCCCCTAAGCCAAGCAAGGGGGCGAGACTCAGACCGGAAAGAGGAATTGAGGAGTTCGGAGTTCCTGTCAGTTCCATAATGGTCGGAAAGATATCTATCAGACTGACTGTCGTCTGCTCTATGCCGTGACGAAGAGTGTGTCCCTGCCAGCAAATGGCCAATGGAACATGTATGCCTGCATCATAACAATTTGCTTTAGCGCTTGGGAAGGGCAATCCGTTATCGGCCGTCACGATAATAATAGTGTTCTGCATCATGCCGCGCCTCTCCAGCTCCTGAATGATTTGCCCGAGGTGGTTGTCGAACCATTCTATCTCAAAGGCATAGTCGAGCAAGTCTCCACGGACTTCTTTCACATCAGGCAGATAGGCTGGCACTTCTGCACTGGCTTCCGTCTTGCCGCTCTTTCTCCAAGCGTCACGCGTATATGGGCGATGGGGCTCGTTGGCTCCATACCAAAAGCAGAATGGCTGGTCCGACGGAAGGGAATCGAGAAAGGCTCGGAAGTTGGCTGAGTAGTCTATATCCGAAATACCCTTGACTGGCGGCTCGAGCCGATGCCTGTTGTATTCCGGTCCTGCTGGGTTCTGTGTTCGGCCCGACACCTTCCAGTCGCCCGGCCCCCACCCTTTTCCTGTATAGCCTACCTGATAGCCTGCCTCATGCAGAACATCGGTATAGCAGACATATCTCGAGGGGAAACTGCTGGCATGTGTCCCTGCTTCCTCAATCTGCCAGGGGAAAAGACCTGTAAGCATGCTGGCTCGCGAAGGGCTGCTGCCGGGGGAACAAGCATAGCAATTGCTGAAGAGTAATCCTTCCGAAGCGACACGGTCGAAAGCTGGCGTGTGTATCCATGTCGAACCGTAAGCCGAGGCATGGGGATAGGACTGGTCGTCCGCAATAGCAACAAGTATGTTCGGCCTGACTTGCTTTTGAGCCAAACAACAAACTGGAGAAAGAAGCAACAGACCGGATAGTTTCATGCGAACATATAATTTTTTCCTTCTTGAGAAATTGAGAAATCATACTGGGGAAGCAGATATAAAGCATTCCTACTTTGCAGCTACGGGAGTCAGATATACATTACGGAACTCCAAGGGACCTCCTTCGCTCTGGAAGCCGATATATCCTTCCTTAGCCTCACATTGGGCTTCGTTCACCATCACGCCATTTATCGTGACCGTCACATGCCCACCCAGGCAAGAAATCTCCGTCTCGTTCCACTCTCCTGCAGGTTTCTCGACCTTCGTGTCATCCACAAGTTCTTTCTTGTAGAATCCATTGGGAGCGTCCACGCCTTCGATAGGAATGCCACCCATCAGCACGCCTAAATCCTCGCCCTTCATCTGACATTGTAAGCCTGTAGGCCAAACTTGGTCGCCTTCCTGAAGCATAACGAAGATGCCTCCGTCTGCAGGTTCAGCAGTCCAACGCCATTCTGTATGCAGCACGAAGTCGGAGTACTTCTGTTCGGTTCGCATATATCCGAATGGTTGACCCGAGATGCGTATCAGCCCGTCAGAAGAGGTGAATGTCTGGCTGGCATCTTCCTGACTGTTCTCGTCTGTTACAAATACCCAACCCGAGAGGTCTTGTCCGTTGAAAAGCGCTATCTTCTTCTGACTGCAAGAAATGGTCAGCAAGACGAAGCAACAAAGCAGCATAACTTTTGTTTTCATATTCTTCCTTTTTTAAGATTAATGAATGGTCAACTTATGGATGGGATGCCTTCCTTGCGATAGCCACTGGCTGTAAAAATAGCAAGCAGATTACCAGCCTCATCTGTTACTCGAACTTCGCAGAAGGGCAGATGATGGTGGTTCACAAGTTCCTGAGCCTGAGCCGAGATGATGCCCTTGCTGGCTCCACGAACGAAAGTGATGTTGGCTGTAGATGTAACAGTCAGGGTGCCATGACTATTGGTGGCAGCAGCAAAAGCCAAGTCAGCCAGCGTGAAGAGCAAGCCTCCCTGCACATAGCCGCCAGCATTCAGATGGCGGGGCTCTATGCGAACTTGTGTACGAGCATAACATTCTGCTATCTCTACTATCTCTATCCCATTCTGCCGAGCGAACTCGTCATGCAGGAAGAAATCCTTTAGGGCTTGAATGTCAGTTTGGTTCATCTGTAGTAAAATTTTGAATAGCTAGCTTCTCACCCCCCACTCCTTCTTCAGACGTCGAAGCGTGCCGTTCCGCTTCATCTTCCGAATGATGCCGTTCACCATTTGCAGCAGGTCGTCCTGTCCTTTCCGCATCAGGATGCCAATCTCTCCATGATTGAAAGGCTTGCTCAGGAGAGGTGCTGCCAAACGAGAGTCAGCCTGCACATAATAGGGAGCTTCCGTTATCTCCGTAATCATCACATCAGCCTTACTTTATGTGAGCCCATTTTTTTTCGAAGTCCCAGATCTCGGCATCATACTTCAGGGCACGCTCGCATTCCTCTTTTGTCTTGCCTTTGGGAATGTTTGGACCCTTCATGTTGACAAACGGCTCGCCTGCATCATAAGCTGCCAGAACGGCATCGAAGAACTTCTGCCAGCGGACTTTGTAGAAGGTCTCCACAAGGCCGTCATAGTCGCGATTGGCGTAGTCCGTGAGTCGGTACGTGTCGCCCCAGACGGTAATGATGGTGCGGGCGTTCATCTCGAAGTAGTCTTTCTCTGCCTCAGTCGTGCCCCAAGCACGAGCATCACGAATCCAGTCGTCGAGCGAGAAGTCGTGACACTTCTTCACCTCCGAGACCATCTTGTCGCACATCCCCAGGAACTCTTTGGAAGCCGCTACCATTCCTTCTCTATCACCTGCTTTATAAGCATCCGAGAAACGTTTCCTTACGGCCAAAGCGTTATTGCGAATGGACTGCCTACGTGTGTTGGCGAGGTCGAACTTGAGATAGTTGGACGAGCCTTCCACCTTCTCCAGAATAGCTAATGCTTCGTCGAGGTTCTTGATTTCGTAGCCCTTGCGGAGCTCTGTTGTCCAGTTCCATTCGCCTTCCAGGTTGGGGTGAGCGTTAATGATGCCAGCAGCACCAGTACTGGTGTGAGTGGTGCAGACCTTGTCCACCATCGTGTGCCAGAAAGCCCGATAGTTCGCATCCACTCGTCCCAAATGGCGGTCTGCAATATTGTCGATATATTCATCAAAGCCGATGCCCGTGTCCCAAGCCTGAGTCAGCAAAGCCTCATAGATAGGCTCGTTTACGCCAAAGCCTTCCAGCGTGGAGCCGATGCCCACGAACTCTTGTCCACCTTCCTTCTTCGCGCCGGCAATCAGTTTCGCATTATGTTTGTAATCGCCCTCTATCTCCGTCATTCCGCCAAAGTTACCCAGGTAGCACCAGATGAATTTGTGTCCGTAGAAATGCTCCGTCATACGCCAAATCTCGGTGTAGTCGCACTCGTAGTCGAGCATAATCATCTTGCCTATGGGAACGGCACCAAGGTAGGCTTTGATGCGCTCCTGCGTCCAGGCTCTCTTGTTGCTAATGAAGAGCCAAGCCATCTGAAGCCAGATTGCTTCGGGGTCAACACTTGCGAGGGATTGATAGACACCGGCTGAAATCTTGGCCAGCGAATCTGGTTCCCATGATGGGGGCGAGACTTCGTTGAAGAGGTCCACGCCGTAGATGTGATTGGTGCCGTACATCTTGGTCTGCTCCTCGAGGAAATCCTTCTGGATGCGGGCAAAGATGGGGTCTGACGGGTTCAGGTAGGTGCAGCGGTACTTCTCGTCGAAGTTGCACCAGCGGTTCACTTTCGAGGTTCTGATGCCAGGCACGGCCTGTTCCAAGTCGGAGGGGACATGGCCAGCGAAGGCAGGAAGCACAGGCGTCATGTTCAGTTCGCGCTCTCGCTTAAGGATTTGCTTCTGCAACTCAGCCTGTCCGTCAATCCAACTTTGCGGGAGCGGACCTTGCCAGCGGTCTATGTTTATCATACGTTGCCAAGGCAGATGGGCAGGACCTGTGAAGTAAGCACGGATTTGCTCATCGGTCAGGCCATACTTGCGCCACACCTTCTGCCAAACTGCTTCCTGGCCCGTAATGGCGAGGGGCATATTCACGCCGTTCAAGGCCATCCAATCGATGAAGCGTTCCCATTGTGGCCACTTCCACCAAGGCATCGTGTAGCCGAAAGTGCAGTAGTTGAGGAAGAATCGGATAGGCACTTCCACCTTGCCCGTCACCTTTTCGGGAACCTTCGGCATCTTCTTCGGAAGTTCTACGGGATTGTAGTCGAACCAGCTCACGTTTGCCAGGCAATACTGCTGGATGTAGCGGTTCAGGCCGACTGCCATAGAATTGGCGTTATTGCCTCGGATGAGAACTTTCTTGCCCTCCTGTAGCAGTTCGTAGGAATCAACAGGCGATTCCATTTGTTCGAACACAACAGCTTTTGCCTTGCTGCCCATCACTCTGCGAGCCAGGGCTTCTGCAGCCTGTTCATCAGCTGTCTTGAACGACATCAAAGCCAACGAAACGACCAGTAGCAGGATTGAATGAAAGATTTGTTTGTGCATAGTCATTAGTTTATTTAAGTTTTATTGTTGCGAATTTGGAGGATAAACGGTATAACCCCATTTGCGGGCTTCTGCGGACAGGACTGAGGCTCTACGCTCGAAGTCGGGCCAATTCTTCTTCTCAGCCTGACTCCAGCCTGTTTCTGCTATGGCGAAGACTCGCGGATAGAGCATCATCTCTGCATGCCAAGCGTCCTGAACGTGCTCTGTCCACAGGTTGCCCTGCACACCCAAGACGTGATGGGCATCTGCTTCGGAAATGTCCTTTGCCATCGGTTCGAAGGAATAGACCTTCTCCAGAGGCAGATAGCGGCCAACAGCTCGGAACTGAGCAGGGTCTTGATGATAGTCGAGATAGTAATAATGTGTGGGGGTGAAGATGACATCATGCCCCTCCTTGACGGCTTGAATGCCCGCTTCTATCCCGTGCCACGACATCACGGTAGCATCCGGAGCCAAGCCTCCCTGCAGAATTTCGTCCCAACCAATGATGCGTTTGCCGTGTTCGTGGGCAAAACGCTCCATTCGCTTGATCAAATAGCTCTGCAGCTCTTCCACCTTCTCCAGCCCCTCAGCCTTCATCCTGGCCTGACAGTCGGGACAGATTTTCCAGTTGTTCTTCCTGGCCTCGTCTCCACCAATGTGGATGTACTTCGAGGGAAACATGTCGAACACCTCAAGCAGTACCTTCTCCAAGAACTCGAAGGTACTCTCCTTGCCCGGACACAGTTCCCAAGGGTCTTTCCCCCCATTTGGCAGACTGCAGGCCAATTCGGGGAAGGCATATCGCGTCTCGTAGTTATGCCCAGGCATCTCTATCTCCGGAATCACCTCGATGTGTCGCTCCTCGGCAAAGGAGAGGATGTCGGCTATGTCCTGCTTCGTGTAGTATCCGCCATAAGCATCAGGCGTACCTTCCTTCACGAAAGGCCCGCCTATCTCGTTCTTCTCCCAGTCCCAGAAGAAAGCCAGAGGTCGCCAAGCAGTCAGGTTGGTGAGTCTGGGATAGGCATCAATCTGCACACGCCAGCCGGGATTGTCCACCAGATGGAAGTGGAAGCGGTTCATCTTCAGCAAAGCCATCATCTCCAACTGCTTCTTCACGAAGGCCTTGCCCTGGAAGTGGCGGCTCTCGTCGAGCATCACGCCTCTGTGGCGGAAGCGCGGCCAGTCGAGGATGGTGCAGCAGGTTACAGAGCTGTCCATCGAGGCCATCATCCTGAGCGTCTGACGGGCATAGAACACACCTTCCTCGTCAGCTGCCACAATCTTGACGCCTTTCTTTCTCAGCTCCAGCTGGTAGGCCGACTTCAACTGCCAATCTTCCAGTTTTCTGTCCTTCAGAAGACGGAGGAGCGCTTTGGGGGAAATGCGCACCTTCTCGTGCAGGCCAGCCATCTCCTTGGAGCTGATGCAACCCGGGCTAACAGAATACTCCACCGGCACCGGAATCAAGTTCGACTGTCCCAGAGCATTCATCACCCCAAAGGCTAATGCAAATGCTATAAGAATATATTTCATAACGATAGCGAAGTCAACTCTCAAACCCTTAAACTCTACACTCTAAACTCTCAACTTTTAACTCTTAACTATTAACTTTTATCTTTTATCTATTAACTCTAAACTTTCAACTCTCAACTTTAGAACTGACTCTAAACTCTCAACTTTTAACTATTAACTATTATCTTTTATCTATTAACTCTAAACTTTCAACTCTCAACTTTAGAACTGACTCTAAACTCTCAACTTTTAACTATTAACTTTTATCTTTTATCTATTAACTCTAAACTTTCAACTCTCAACTTTAGAACTGACTCTAAACTCTCAACTTTTAACTTTTATCTTTTATCTTTTATCTATTATCTCTAACCTCTTAACCTCTTACTCCGTTTGCTCATAATAGTACGAATAGTCTATACCTTTCATGAATATCTCACGATCGTCAATCTTATCAGTCAAGGCACCACGGAGCAAAGCCTTGATGGCAGAGGCATCTGTCGTGCTCATACGCATAGCTTCCAGATAGTCCTTTTTCTCTATCTTGCTCCAATCGACACAAAGCCTCAGTCGGGCCTTGAATATCAGGTCGAGCCAAATGCGGGTAGAGCGTCCATTGCCCTCCATGAAAGGGTGAGCCACATTCATCTCCACGTACTTGTCGGCTATCTCGTCGAAGGTTGTCTCCGGCATTTCCTCAATCTTCCTCAGGTTCTCTTGCAGATATTCAGCACGACAGAATAGCGTGCCGTCCTTCCAGATGGTCTTGGTGCGAATCTTGCCTGCAAAGTCATACAGTCCGCCAAAGAGGTAAGCGTGAATCTGTTGGAGGGATTTCACTGTTCCCGGTTCCATGCTTTCCAGCAATCCGCTTTCCACCAGCGTATATGCCTTTTTCTTGCTTCTGCCGTCTATGCTGTTGTCGCTATAGGTGAACCAGTCGAGGAAAGCCTGGGCACGATTGTTGGGATAGTTCTTAGAGAGAGTCAGGACGCAGTCTGCATCCATAGCATCAGCCAGGCGCTGCTTGCCATCTGGAGCTTCAAATTTGAAGTCGTGAGTGATGCTCACGAGTTGAACGCCTTCCTTGTTGAGTTTCTTTTTCAGCCAACGCCAATAATTGCCGGCTTTCACATAATCTTCCTCGTTGTTGATGGCGCGCACAACGTCTGTAGCCGAAAACCACCATTTGCTGTGATCTTCGTCCCAAACGGCTCTTACCTCGCGGTCATTATAGAAACGTATTGACTTCCTGCTCATGCCAGCCTCATCCTTTTTCTGCTGCAAAGTTACGAAAAATTTGGTATTTCACCCGCTACTTTCAATCGTAAATTGCAACTTTTTCGTATATTTGCAGAGAAAAATGATAAATGAACCATGATAGACCAGATTATTGACTACAACAAGTCCTTCGTCGAGCAGAAAGGCTACGAGAAGTATCTCACGGACAAGTACCCCGACAAGAAGCTGGCTGTGCTGTCCTGCATGGACACACGTTTGACAGAGTTGCTCCCAGCCGCTCTGGGACTGAAGAATGGTGACGCAAAGATCATCAAGAATGCTGGTGGCTTGGTGATTTCCGCTTTCGACTCGGCCATGCGCAGCCTGATTGTCGCCATATATGAGTTGGGAGTGCAGGAGATAATGGTGGTGGCTCACTCCCATTGTGGAGCCTGCCACATGAGCTACGACCACTTCCACCACGAAATGATTGCCCGAGGCGTGACAGACCAGACACTCGACACCATCCGCAAGTGCGGTATCGACCTCCATCATTGGCTGGAGGGCTTCAAGGACACCCCAACCTCAGTTCGCAAGACAGTCGAGACCATCAAGACACATCCCCTCGTGCCAAAGGATATAGTGGTCAGAGGCTTCATTATCGACTCCGAGACAGGTGCTCTGGAAGAAATCTGCTAAACTGTAACCTGTAACCAGGACTCCGAGCTTGCTCGCCTGCTCCGCGACTACAATCGCGCCTTTCCGCTAGAGCGTGTAAGAATACCAACTGGAGCGCAAGAACCTGGACTCCGAGCTTGCTCGCCTGCTCCGCGACTACAATCGCGCCTTTCCGCTAGAGCGTGTAAGAATACCTACGGAGCGCAAGAACCTGGACTCCGCAACTAACATTGCGCCTTGTCGCTAAAGCGTGCAAGAACCCGCCTTTGTGCTAGAGCATCAAAGAAACAGTAAACGGTAAACAGTAAACAGTAAACAGTAAACTATTAACTTTTATCTTTCAACTCTAAACTTTAGAACTGACTCTAAACTCTCAACTCTAAACTTTTATCTATTAACTTTTATCTATTAACTAAAAAAGCCCCCACTATGGAGGCTTTTTCTTCTTGTTCACCTTGATGGCTGTGCTTCTTGGAAAAGCTTGGCTGTAGGCTTTGTCGAGCTGCGAGAGGTGCACTTTGCGCATACCAATACCCAGAGAGACAGCCACGAGGGCTCGGAGCAGTTCGCGGTGTTTGCGCGGATAGAGAGAAGGAGGCGGCAGAATGTCGTAGCCGTTGAGTGTTAGTTCCTCTGTGGAAGCACGGAAGCAAACTTCCCAGATGAAGTCATCTGTCGCCCTAAGGCCGAACCACGAACGCAGGATGTTGTGGACGCAGAACCGTTTGTATTGCCCTGCGAGGAGTTGCCTCGTGCGCTCCAGCCTGAGCCAGAGCTGCACGAAACATTCCAGAGTATTCTCAATAGTAATCATAACAAGAGTTCTTAATGACTAATGACTTAATGACTTAATGACATCGCATCCTGCACCTTTCTGAAGCCCGACTCCGTTTGCACGATAAGCCCCTGTCTCTTCCAGTTCTTCAGCATTTGCTGTACCTGATTACGCGAGACACTCCCCTTCTTCATCATTGCACTGTACTGAAAAGCACTGTCGAAGTTGAACTCAAAGTCCAGACATTCGAAGATAGAGTCGTTTTTCCCTGTTCGCCGACGTTCCTGCGTTCCCGCATATTCACGACTGTTGAAGGCAAATTCTATGCGTTCACGGAAGAAGAACAGAGCGCAGTCCAAGAGATAATCAGCCACAACATCATACGCCGCCAAGGCCTGAGGAGTCTGCACCTCAACGAGCATCTCTTTCCAGAGGTCGGGCTTGCTCTTCATCTCCTTCTCTGCCCCCTCGAAGCCATACTTCTCTATCAGTTCTTCCGCAACCTTGCAGAGCATCAAGCAGCATATCATGCGTTGAGCAGTCACACAGATGCGGAATCGTTGACGAGCCCTCACTTTGTCGTCGTTCATCATCGTCTCCTGTCTGATTTGTTCCAGCCACTCACGTCCCTTCTGTTCCAGCTTCGGAAGTTCTACGGTACCATTCATCAGCATGAGCAAATGAGCCACCTCAGCAATCCGTTTCTTCTGTTCCTCAGTGATGACGTAGGGCTTCTCTTCGAGCGGAGAAAAAGTATTGTCGGGAGTGCGAGCCACAGCCAGACGACTCTGGAAGCCATCCGTGTAGTTGCTCACGACTCGATACAGCGCATCAGGCGTTCCGCACATCGTCACATTCCAGAGCAGACGGTCAATGTGCACATTCACCGCTTCAGCACTTCTGGCCTCACGCTCATACGAACTGCCATCGTAGCTCTGCCTGAGCATCACCGAGAAATCGCTCATCGACGTCTTCCACTTCTGCGCCACAGTGTCCGCTTCGGGAGTGAACGAGAACGCATGTTTGCCATCAGTGTTGGCCAATCTCTCAGCCAAGTTCGCCACAGTGTTGTTCAGCGTCAGGATACGCACAGGCAGTTTAGGCTCCTCGGGTTGCTCTTCCTTGTTTTTTGCAGCCCGTTTCTTCCTTCGCCACTCACTTTCCTGCTCCAGGTAAGCCCTGTCCACAGCCTTCACCTCGCTCGTCCAAGCCTCAATCACAGGATCGATGTTTCCCTTGCCCGAAGCGAAATCACCAGCGATGTAGCTGATGAGGTTCAGCGAGTTCTTTGTGCCATGCACATCCAGCTTGACCCCCGTAGCCAAAGCCCCAATGCAAGGACAAATAGCAGTCAGTGTAGGCATCGAAAGGCTCGGCCCAACAGCCTCAATCGACTCCCTTACCCCCATCGGCATCTTCGGCAAACGCTCGTAGTACAAAGGTTCATCCTGAGCCTCCAAAACCTCTTCTGTATCGCCCTTCCCTTCAGCAATCCTTTGACTTTGTGTGAACAGCTGCTCCTGATATTTCATCAGCCTTTGGTTAGGTTTGGCGTAGTTCAGGTAGAAGTCGTTGACCAGCGTTTGTATGTTCTCGTCGTTCCAATGTTCAGGCATCAGTTCTGCGAGGATGGCGTTCGTCTCGGGCTTAGTGAGGAGTTGTGTTGCACCACTCAGGAAAATCTTCACAGAAGTGTGTCTGCCCCCCTCGCAGAGGAAATCACTCTTCTCCAACCCCTTCTCCTTCATCACACCCTGAGCAATGAAGCGAATTCGCTCGTTGATTTCAACGGACTTGGTATCGTCCTCTTTAACTTCCTCTTTAACTTCCAGACCGTTCACGGTCTTAACTTCCCTTTTAACTCCCTCTTTCACTTCCTCGACCTCTTCTATCTCGAAGATTTCATCGTCCAAATAAAGCAGGTCTTCCTTGCTTGCCGAAGTCGTGAAGAACACCCTAGTGATGTCCTTCGCACCCTTGTCGTATTCCACGCCGAGCAAATCGCTAGCCCACTTGAGGTTCTCTTCCTGAGTGAGTTCGGGCTTGCGTTTGAATACCAAGTGATAGCCCTCGCCCCTCGCGCTCAGTTCCAACATCAGCAGCCCCAACTCGTCCTTCTTCTCGAGGATTGTCTCCTTCAACCGTTCCAGGTCGGAGGGAGCAATGTGATCCACATCCATACCAATCGTAGTGCTCATTCGCGTGGAGCCTTTCAAAGACCCGTCCTCGTTGGGCAGACACGAATAGTTCATTTGGAGGAGCATCATCTTAAGGGGCGTCTTTCCTTTTCTCACAGAGGCGAGTAGCGAGACCTGTTTGTTCGAATTTCTCAGGGCAATGTACTCATCTCTGGTAAGGACAGGGCGCATCATCTTCGCCCCGTCCTTAATTCTAATAATGTATACACTCATGCTGCACCTCCTCCTAAGATGTGAATTTGCCTAGCCTGACGAGCACACGACAACTCCTCGATGTGATATGTGGCCGAGCCAAAGTCGTAGTCCAAGTCGTCCAACAGCCCTTTCATAGCCTCGTAAGTCTCAGGGATAGCCACACGGAAAGTACCGCGCAGTTTGCCCTCCTTGTCGATGCGGAGCGTCAAATGATTTCCGTTCCAGACGATGGGGTTCTTAATGTCCCCAGGCCCTTTCGCCTCTTCCACGAAGCTAGCCACACCTTCTCTGTTGTTCACGTGCAACAGTCCACGCACGTCCTTTTTCATATCGCTGAACTTGTTGCTTTGCTGAGTCACCCTCAGATTCATTTTTTGATATTCTACTGTAAGCATAATTTTTAATGTTTAAGGTTTAACTTTTTTGTTTACTGTAGTTGATTTTGTGCACATCTCAACTGTTTTCGAGTGCAAGGACAGTGCAAACCGAATGTCATCAAACTTGTTTGAATGGCTGAGGCGCAGCCTGTTCTCGCGGCAGAATCTTGAGCTTCAGTTCTTCGCATAGAAACGGGCCCGGTTTCTATGCTAAAGAGGCTTTTGTCTCTTGATTCTGGTGCAAAGGTACGGCAACAAAAAAGCCCCGACAACTTATGTCGGAGCTACGAACTTTTTTAAGAACTTTCAGAAGCGTTTTAAGAACTTTTCTCCAAGAAATCTATCAAAAACTGAGCCAACTTGACCGCTTGACGAGAGCCACCTTGTGCCTCCCATTTTTCGGGATTCCCCAGCAGCGCACCGCTCGAAACAGGTTTCTGCAGGGCATCGTAGTTGCACTCAAAGCCTGTCTTTACAGGCCAAGTGCTTACCTCGCGCACGAAACTGGTGAAGCCGTTCACATATCCTTTTATTTGATACACGCGATAGACCACAGCCCACGAACGGCTGCTCCACCACATACCCAGTTTTACCGATTCGGCAATCGCAGCACACATCTGCTCTTTTGTGGGCATGGTGGTTTCTTCCTGCTTGGGCACACCTTTCTTCTTTACTTCCAACTCGATGCCGAGTTTTTCCAGAATGTCGGCTTGATGAAGGTGTTCAACATGCTGAATGTTGATACCTCCAGGCTGCACATCTACTTGTGTATAATGTGTTACGCCCGAAAAATCCTTATTCTCTGTCTTGTTCATGGTCTTACAGTATTAGCCTGTTGAACATTGATACCGCCAGCATTCACATTCACAACCGTTGGCACTTCCTGCTCGTCGTCGAGGGCGTAAATCGTCGCCATCAAGTCGTCTGGCAGAACAATCCCGTTCGCATACGTGAACTCCAGCACCATCTCTTTGATGAGGGTACGCTTCTTAATCGTCTTCTGCTTCGACTTGTTCACGAAGACACGGATGAACTTGATAACATCATCTTCCGAGGTTTTCTTGGCCACACCAGCCACCAGTTTATTCATCTCGTTCAGTTTGGTCGTCCACCTTCCTTGCCATCTCAGTTAAACACTCGCGCTCCTCGTCGAGCGCACGACGCGCATCACGCGCCAACTCATTGAAATTAAATTTCTTATCCATTTTTGGGTGGGTTTAAGTTGTTAATATTTAGTTTGTTATCCCTTAATTTCGGCCCAAAGTAATCCTATCACAGACCAAGTCCGCGACCTCGTTGTGCAGTAAACTTTGTGGTATCAAAACCTGAGTGCAAGGACAGTGCAAGGCGAGCGCAAATGAGAGCTAGCTCTCAGATTTGCCGAGCCGAAGCCTGTTCTCGCAGCGTATGTCGTTGAGCGTCAGCTCATGCAGAGAAACAGCCGTTTTCTCTGCTAAAGAGTTTACTCTTGACTACGCTGCAAAATTACTTCAACTTCTGAAATTCTGCAAGCAAAATCGAAGGAATTTTCGCTTTTTTCCAACGCATCAGCAAGATTCCGAGCCCACAAAGGTATGAAAAACTGAGCGCCCAAAAACAACATATGCGCCTGAAAGTCAGACGCATACACATGTTTCCTAGATAGGATTTTAGTTAACCAATCCCACTAAAAATCTGAGGATGAATCAGTTTAGCTTACAGTGAAGCCTTCAAGGAAATGATAGCTTACCTTAGGCTGAGAAAGACCAAGTTCACGAATACCCTTTCCTGCCATTTGTTCCCCAACCATTTCCATTGCCTTCATAGGGTCATCAGCCTCAACATCGAAGTCCTTATACATGCTAATCTCAGCGCGAATCTTGTATTTCATAGTTGTTTTGTTATTTTGTTATTCCTCTGCAGCTTGGAGGTAGGTCTCTTCCAGTTCTGGATAAGCCCCGCGGTCTTTGAGCCAGATGTGGTTCAGGGTGAAGGCAATGGAGTCGAGCGTCTGTTCCTTCTGTTTGGGCTTCAGCTCGCATTCCCAAACCGTTATCGAGTGCCAACCCATCTCGGCCAGTTTGCGCTGTTCCTCCTTGTCTCGCTCTTTGTTTCGCCTGATCTTTGCCACCCAGAACTCACGATTGGTCTTGGGAATGGTGTAGTACTTGCAGCCCTCGTGACCATGCCAGAAGCAGCCGTTTATGAAGATGCAGGTTCTGTATTTTCTGAGTACCAGGTCAGGATGTCCTGGCAGTCGTTTGTCATTCAGTCTATATCGGAAACCCTTGCTCCACAAACCTTTCCGCACAATAAGTTCCGGCTTCGTGTCCTTTGAGTGGATGGAAGCCATACAATCGTGCCTTTGCTGTGGAGAAAGTTTGTCCATTGGAAAATAACTTATACGAAATTGCTCATCGTTCTATTAATTCAATTCCCCTAGTACGAGGTAATTTCTTTTTGAATTCCATTTTATGTCCTCTAGGAATAATGATTTTTTTGACATTTTCTGGAAGACTTTTTATGGATTCTATACTTTCAGGAAGAGAAAGATTTTTTTTCCTGCCGCAATTTTTGAAAGCTCCTGCACTAATGTGTTTTATTCCCTCAGGAATTTCTGTAGAATTACATGCCAATACTAAAGTATCACTACTAGTATGGATAATTGCATTACAATTATTACGTGAATCAAAATACTTGTTATTTTCGTCAACTATTATCGTCTTTATATTATTACATCCAATAAATGATTTTTCAAATGCATAAAGGTTAATTATATCTAATTTTTCACCTATTTTAATAGTAGAAAGCTTCTTATTCATACAGAATTCTGGAAGCACACTTCCCAAGACTGTGACTGATGTTAATTCACGACATCCACGAAATATACCATACCCTACTTCTGTCACGTTTTGAGGAATAGTAATTGAAGTTAGCTTGGGACATCGACTAAATGCACCATAACCTATAGAAACAAGGCTATCAGGTAAGCTCACGGAAGTTAATTCCTCACATCCCCTAAATGCACCGTTACAGATTCTTTTAACAGGATTGGGAATTATTAACGAATAGATACTTGGATCATAATTAAAAACTCCAGCGCGAACCAACGTGTATCGGCTTGAAATCCAAACCTCTTTTAAATTGCTATTTTCTATAGCAACCTCTTTTTCAATATATTTATTCATAATTGCTTCTTAATCTAACTTGAAACCTTTCGAAATCATAGCTTGGAGATTATATCTAAGCACCCATTTGAGTTTCCCCGTCAAAGGTCTAAGTCCAATTGCCACATCTTGCATTATTTGGAACTTCCAACTTTCCAAAACATGATTTCTCCTATCCCATTCAACCATTTTTTTTACTAATTCTATATCAATGTCATTGAACCCCTTCTTCACAGCAATATTCTCTACCTTTGGAAGCTCCTTTTCTGGTTCTTCTTTACTAGGGTTGTCTATTTCTTCCAAAAGTTCATAGTTTTCGTCATATACTATATTAAATATATTCATTCCACGAGTCACAGTCACAGGTGACAATTTTTGATCGTATTTCAGGTCATTTGCTATTTCTTTTGCTTTAGATTGCTGATTAAGATTTAACATTCCAGATTCTGCGCCCCAATTAGCAATTTTAAGCCAAATCCTATAAGGAATTGATTTGAGAACTCTTAAATCATGTTCGTACTTGTCATCTTCTAATCCAGAATTAACTGTAACTTTTCTTGTAATGGGATTATTAGGATCTATTAAATCTTCTTTGATTGAGTCCAAATCGCATTTCCATTCTTTATTATCTCTTACAGCAATCCAGCACTCTTCTTTTTTTGCCCATTCTAAGTAGTTATTGGATGGAGATATATTGATAATAAATGGATTTACCTGTAACATTATGGAATAAATAAGATTCTTCAGTGGTTCTGAGACTTTTTGATTCTTCCATATTTTATATAAATTTATTTTACCACCAATCATGTGATTCAATAATCCGAGAGTATAAGGAACCACAACTGATTTAAGTTCTCCTATATTATTCCCCTTTCTTTTTGTCCCATATAATTCATCCGCAGTTTTAAACAATATTGCTTTAGCAATTGTGTCCTCAAAATAAATATTATTTATCTTCCTAGGACTAGTGGGAAGATTTTTGGCTATAAACTGCGCATAATTCTTTTCAGAACCTCTTACTACAATATGAGGAGCTATTACTAATTTATTACCTTCATAAATTTCCTCAAAACAGTTTATGTATTTAGCCAACTCGACTTTTGTAAACATCTGGTTTTTAGGATATTTAAGGTCAAATGCTTTTTGTCTTGACTGCGTAAAGCCTTCCTTAAGTCGAATGTTTTTATATTGAGATCTAGCGCGTTCGAAAAACCAATAAGTCTGAATAGACCTTTCTGGCGTTATTGGAGTCATAACATATCGTGACACCTTTTCTAATTCTACCAATATCGGATTATTTGCTGAAAAATCAGCATTGTTTACTTTGTTTTGTGTGTTTGCGTATTTTGATATATCAGAAACAATTTTTACATATTCATCTTTCTTCTTTACAATTGAGAATTTGACTTGGACATATATGTCCGAAATATCTGCTTTGTCTCTTTTTTTAGTATGATATATTGATGCTGTAGTTTGACCGCCATTTACAATTTGAAAATTTGATATGGATCTAATATATCCATTGGAATCAACATCCATATCATCAGCAGTCGCAGCAATACCATTATTATACGCAAGAAACATGTGTGGGGCAGTCTTTATAGTGTCTCTGATTTTTTGATTAATTTTACCGGTAAATTGCAAGAAAGAACGTACATTTTGCTCTAATAAACGACCTCCATACACATCATATAAGTCGTATAAGAATTCTCCTGGTAAGATTGCCACATAAGCATCATAATCCTCATTTCTGGAAGGGGCATGCAAACAGGGAATTTTCCATCCACCTTCTTCGAGATTAATTGTAATTGGTGCATGAGCCTCTTCAGATATCTGATATAAATAATTTATGTCAAGCACCCTATATATAATCTTGTAACCACTTATTTCTATGTTACTTGGTATC
This sequence comes from uncultured Bacteroidales bacterium, assembly GCA_902778625.1. Taxonomy (GTDB): domain Bacteria; phylum Bacteroidota; class Bacteroidia; order Bacteroidales; family Bacteroidaceae; genus Physcousia. Next base: position 92,742 of record CACYYM010000017.1, on the reverse strand, counting down.
TCTCCTTTGTAAATACCATTAGTTAAAATGAAAGCATTAACCCTAATAAGTGAGTCTCTCAATTCTTTGTATGTTCCCAATGTGTTAACAAATTCAAAAATAGAAGATGACTCCTCGATTTCGTTTCCTAAATCAGAATAAATAGTTTTCCTAAAAAAGTTTGTCAGTCTTTTGACTGCTGTATCAATATTATCTTTATATATTGTAACTGGTTCATCCGCTCCCTCATATATTGAAATGAACAAATCTACAGTTTCATAATTGTCAGCAATTGCATATCCATTGATTTTTAGCTGGTTTTTTGTTCCAAGATCTCTTTCATAAAAAGCCACATCGGAGTTTTCTGTTTCACCAGCTTCACTCAGAAGTTCCAAGCACATACGAGTAAAAGTCTGCTCTTGGTTATCACCCTCTTCATTAGCAATTTGACGAGTTACAACTTCCTGAATAAGTGATTTATAGAATTTACTGATTTCCTTCATATGACACAATGGTGTTAATCACGTTTTCTTCAATGACTATATTTTCAGTAGAGAAGTCTAACGAAATGCTATATTTTACTTCGAAAACCCCCGTTCTTAATTCGTTCTGCTTGATTCTTGGGAATTTATCCTTGACTTGAAAGTATTGTTCTTTTCGAATATGATAATGTCGCTCTTTGTAAAATCCTTCGTCAATGTCAAAATAACCTGACTGTAATAATTTGCTTTCAAATAACTCAGCAGCTTTATTATCTCCTACAAAGTAATTGCGTATATCAGCAATTATTTCGGGTAATGTCTGTCCATCTTTTTCCAATACCTCAACAACAAGATTATAAAGGAATAAATGTTCTATATTAGATTCATCCAACTGAAGTTCACCATTAATTGATATACCAGAATGACTTGTAGCAGATGTAGTCTTTACCTCGACAGCCCACATGTCGCTTTGGAAATCTTTTGGCGCCATCTCTGGCCCAACCCATATAGATGTTGCTTTAGTCTTATCAATTGAATATAGTAATTTTCTTAGGAAATACAGCTCACCATACAAACCTTGTTGTTCTTGTGGAGATAGTTTTTGATTTCTCCTTTTGGAAAAAAGATCTTTCCATTTACGCAATTGGCTGATTACTAATTTAACACCTTCTCTTTCTGATTCAACCTCGAGAATTGATCCAACAATATTGGCACAGATGGATGAAAAGATATCGTTTACACGCTGTTCCCTATTGTTTAATTGAATAAGGAGCAGCTTGGAATCAGGGAAAGAGTTATCCTTAAACAAGGATATGTTCAATTCAGACAAATCTTGAAAACCAGCAATGTCAAGCTTAATGTCCTGATGAAATGAAAATGCTATACCAAAATATCTTTCTGGCAACCTGCATGTACAAAAGGTCTTAAGAAGAGATGGTGTATCAAGTGCTCTTTTAACAAGTCCTGTTGTACCTTCACTCTCAAGTCTTTGCCAAATATCTTTTATCGAACTAACTCTGTTCATATACATTATCGTTATCTTGTTCAAAGATATCTTCTGTATCTGCGAAATCATTCAGTTGATTTACTGAATAGGAAACAGCTACATCAGTATTGGTATGGGGGAATGATATGGCAAAACTCATATATGGCTCATTCCCTGCTCCATATGATGAAATGAAGTTATCTTTCGGTTTAAGAGGATATATTATCAATAAAGGATTCTTGACTTTCCTAAATTTTTCTCTTACAAGTTTCGGACTTGGATATGACTGATTCCTGTTTTTATATTTTTTGTTTGTTTCGGATAAAGCGTCAGCCAAAACTCCTTCATCTAAATCTATAAATTCATCACGTGGATTTCCTAGAATGTGGTTCTTTCTTATCAAATAGTGTTCCGAAGAATCTTCTGATGGAACGCGCTTGAAGTAATTAATCCCAATCCCATTTGATAGACAAATATCAAATTTGTTAGCAATTTCTCCTGTAGGCTTATTCATCAGCACAATACTCCAATCTGATAATTCTCCGGAAGAATGGACTTCCTTAATGTATTCGGTAATCGCCTTCAAGTTTACTTTGACCAACGAAGAGGGCAAATGGAATTTTTCAAAGAACTCCAAAACCGGTTCTAATGAAATATGCCTCCATAAATAATTATTACCTTTTAATTCATAGTTTAATCCTAGACTAGATGTCAATTGTTCAACTGCAACAAAATTAGAATGTTTTGAGTTTTTGTCTTTCAGTAATTGATATGTTTCCACCAAACGCCCAGCCCATGACACCTCAACTGTATTTGCATATCTCATTTTTGTCAATGATGTAATTTGCAAAACACCTGGATGATTTCGAACTCGCAACGCATAATCTTCAGGAGTCCCTCCTACTTCATATAGATAGCTAAACTCTTCGCGAAGTTCTTCGCTTGCCAGTGTAATGTGGCGATACCATTCATTAAGCTCACTACTTGTAAAGAGTCTACATAAATCAACATACCCAGAACGGTAACCAAACCATCGTCCCATTTGCATCAAAGTGTCGTACATTTTGGATGCCCTGAGAAAATAACTTATTGTTAATCCTTCTAAAGTGAGACCTCGAGAGAGTTTATCCCCACCAATTGCAATTACTGAAATGCCTTCATCCTTATTGTCATAATATGTTAATGCATCATTTGATGAGCCATTAATAGATTTGACAGTTATCTTCTGTACCGCTTTAAATAATTGGCTTTTAACATCTTCCCAGTCATGAACAATTAGCTCATCATCGATATCTTTATATTTGGATTCAAGGATAGATTGCGTCGTTGTCTTATAGGATTTAAAATCAGCATTATCAACCTCCAACACCTGACGTAGTTCTTCAAGAACCATTCTATCTCCGACCTCAATCTCTTGTTTATAGTAATTGAAAATCCTTTCGACCAAATCTTTGATGTGGTTTTGCCATGATTGGAATCTGCTAACGTGAATCAACATGGAATTATGTTTGTGTTCTTGACCACGAAGAATCCGAATAGCACAAGTTACGATAAAACACTTTATTGCAAGTCGTAAAGACTCTGGTACTTCAGATAACGTAGGCTTTATATCATCTTTCTTGTGTTTGTTGGGAACAAAAGTACTAAAATCATTAATAGGTACAACTATCGGCAATAATTCGTCATTAGTATCATCTGGAACTAATGAAGTGCCAAAAACCTTATCAGGACCAATATACGTTGATGGGGCAGGAAGGTTTATAATGAAATCGCGAGGGAACAGATTTGAATCATCCAATGGAATAAATATATTCGCAAATGGAGTCGCTGTATAACCAACGTATGCAGCGCGATTAAACTTGGCTAATATTGAACAAATATGTTTGTTAATTGTTGTCGGATCATCACCTGATGCATTGGTGTTGATAGATGCATTATCTGCTTCGTCATCTATCATCAAAAGTGACTTATTGTTAATCTTTCCATTTTCTGTATGGGTATTAAGCCAAGTATTGAGGCGTTTTAGTACAGAAGAGTTTTTCTTGACTACAAGTAATGCTGGTTGTGGCGCATTAAAATTAAAGCCAGCAGTATTAGCCGAACGGCTTGTAAAATCACCCTTTTCAGCATTCGTTGTGTATGAGTTCGCAATTGCATCATCAAAGCCAGGAATCAATCCGACACCTATTTTCGTGGTTTTCTTTGTACTTACTCGTTCAAATTGAGTATCAAAGCCTAAGAATCCTTCGTCAAGTCGCAATTGTGTTTGACTACGCAGATTGTTATGTATTCCAGCTAATACGATGATTAAGTTAAAACCGGTATCAGCGGCCTTACATACTAATCCTGTGTAGTTTGCAGTCTTTCCTGATTGAACCTGACCAACAACTAGTCCTTTCTTGTTTATAATGACATCTGTTTTCTGAGGATTAAAGAACCTGTCTAAAATCTTATCTGTCATGTCATCAACACCTTGGATTGTCGCTGGTTCGAATCCTTTTTGATGTTCCAGATAATACTTGTATCTATTCCAAAAATACCATTTGCTCGTTTCTGCAGCTTTAAACGCCATTAGCCAAGGTTTGCGTCTTTCTCGGCCTTCTAATATCTGCATAGGTTCCACACGAACGCTATATATCGACATCAGTTTAGTTTTGAGAACATCTTTACTGAAATTAGGGAACATCAAGACGACATTATTAACAGCGTTATCAATGTCCTCATCTGTTACAGTAGTCTTAATCCCTATCAGAGTCCTACAGACTTCAATGGCTTTCTGATATGATTCCAGATTCATAACTCTTCGATTAGTTCTTCGTAATTGTTAAATGGCTCAATAGTTTTAAGTATTGCTTTCGCCTGTTTTGATGTTAAGCCTGCTTTTAACTGATTATCATACGATTGTCTTAACATATCTTTAACAAGAGACATGTCCATATCCGAAAAAGGTTCTTTCTGTAATTCCTCTTCACTTGATTGCTTTACGTAAATAGTTGGTGTAGGTATGGACTCTTCAATAATCCGTAGCAACTTATTGATTGCTGGAGCAGGATTATTCTTTGCCTCTTCTTGAAGGTCTTTTATTAATTGGTTCTCTCTGTTGACTACAAATGACCATTTGTTTCCTTTTTTCTTTTCAAGCCATAATGGCTGGAAGTTTTCTCCAGCTTTTTTCTTTAATATCTTACCTCGATGTCTGTATACTTCCATCCCTTTATTTCTTACATCAAGAGCATAGGAGCGGAGTTGCTCACGACATGAAAGAGGTGGTGTCGCTGTAGATTTCTTGATGTCAATCTGCCATTCTGAATCTAATGTGTTTGGCAAATCAATACTTATACGGACAAGTTTGTAATGGTCTTCTTTTCTGAATAGATTAAGCCAACTGCCAGCTAGCAATAATCTCTTCCCCCGATAGACATAAAATCCCTGAGAAGCAGGATAACCGTTTATTCCTTCAGCTCGTTTATAGTTTTCTTCATTGCTAAAATTGTTCTTATGCGGTAAAATATATCCTTTAACCTCCGTTTTGTTATTTCCAAAATATAGAGTCTCTGTTGGGAAAATCTGAGTCTTCTTCTCTGACAAGCAGAAAGGATTCCATGCATCAATAGTATTTTCACCCCAATAAATCTTTACGTCGTTGCCTTCAACAAAACGGTGAAAGGTCATTGCTATATGGGATTTTACTCTCGCCCATGCATCCGAGAATTTCTGTTTGGCAGTGATGTCATTTGCTGACGTTGTTGGAGGAATAACTCTATCTAAATCATTCCAAATAATCATTGTGCCAGACTTCTGTTTATCCAGCACATTGGTATATGAATTTGGAGCCCATCGAATCAGTTCCCATTTATGTGTCATTGCAACATAATCCAAATCCCATGTCCAATAAGCTGTATGATAGCCAACTTTTTTGCTAATGACTGTAAGCTTTCTGCATTGCGAGAAGGAAGCAGTCTTCATTCCAAGGCCAAAACGTCCAAGGTCATTAGCAGAACGAGTTTCCAAGGGATTTTGTGCTCCAGGGCGCATGGCTTCCACAATGTCGCCACCACTCATGCCGCAACCGTCATCTTTTATTGTGATAATAGTTTTGCCCCCATCCCATATTCTATCAATGTAAATGTTTTTAGCTCCAGCAGATATAGAATTATCCACAATATCAGCAACTGCGGTCTCTAGGTTATAGCCTATAGCCCTAAAGGTTTCAATCATTGAAGCAGCCTCGGGCACTGCTTCTTTCTTTTGCAATAATGAATAATCCATAGGCTTACAATTGCTTTTTTATTTCTTGTGCAATTTTATATGCCAGAAGAACAGGAACAGCATTCCCTATTTGCTTAAATGCCGCTCCTCGGCTTCCTTCGAAATAATAATCATCTGGAAAGGATTGAAGTCTGGCAGCCTCTCTTACGGTAATTGAACGGACATTCTCGATAGTAGGATTGGGTGTTGGGTAAATATAGTAATGTCCATCTTTTGATATGTGTGCAACAACCGTATGAGAACAACCATTGGGATTAACGACAGAATACCGGTCTAAGAATGATTTTTTATTATTGTGTGTTTGAAGATGAGCAGGCAATTTCGAATAATCTAATTGTTTCCCCTTTTCTAAAAATTGCTTTATTGCTAAGCAATATATCTCTCTGTCATTTAAGTTATGTGGTCGAGCTATGTGTTGCGTGGTAAAGTCAAAGAAATCATTTCGAATAGAGGATTTTTTTAAATAGGCCATCTCATCTAAGGATTTTGTATATGAAACAGCTTTTGTCAGACAGCCCTCGCCAGCTTTTCTTGTTGGAAGGTCTGAAAAAAGATCCTTCATCACAGAGTAGTTATTATTCTCCCCTTTTAAGTTAGGATAAGAATACTTTTTACCTTTGGAGTTCACACTATTCTTGCGCCATCCAACAATAATAACTCTCTGTCGTTTTTGAAGGACTCCATGTTCTGAAGCATTTTGAACCTGCATTTGCATTTCGTATCCAATTTCATCTATAAGCTCTTTTAGATTGCTTAATGGCTTTCCCTTTTTAGCCGAGAATAATCCAAGAACATTTTCAAAAACGAACATTTGGGGATTATATCTTTTTATAAACTGAACATAGAACTTATACAATTCGTTCCTTGGATCGCTTTCAACTGTTTTCCCCATTCTGGATCTGCCAACTATTGAATAGGCTTGACATGGAGGCCCTCCAATGATTAAATCTACATTATCCTCTCCTTTTAAAAGATCAATTCTCTGAAAGATTGTCTCAATTGTCGATGAAGATATAGAGTCTTGTATCACACTATCTGTTACATGTGGAGGAACTTGGTCCCATAGCTTTTGGCCGTTTTCTCCTTCTTTTTTCTCAATTAGATATTTTTTGTATATTTCGAGTTTGTTAATGGCAGATAAGTAGTGATATGAAGATCGTGTCCTTAGCGTATCGCAAGCATATTTGTCCATTTCCACATGGGCAATCGGAGAGAAGCCCGCCCGAACAAATCCTTCGGAAAGGCCTCCTGCACCGGCAAATAAATCTATGAAAGTATATTTCTTTTTTGTCATTTCTTTCCTTGGGCTTACAAAAAGCCCCCTTTTCTTTTTGAAAAGAGGGCGTGGAAGAGAATGTGCTTAAGCAAGGCCTACCACAGCCCACATCAGACAACAAACTAGCAGTCCACGCCCCTTTTTACGAGCGTAAACACCCATTTGCTTGTCCGACTGATGTGTTCAGGTTTAGTGGTAGTTCTGCTTAATCAGCCAACCAAGGATGTTTATGACATCTACTTTTTCTTAATTTTCGCCTACAAATTTACGAAAAAAAATCTCTCTTCTGCAAGAGAAGAGAGAAAAATCATCATAAGCAAAGCATTTTAACAAAAAAACCTCGCTATTCTTACGAACGGCGAGGCTTGGTGAAAAACACTTTTGCTTCATGAATATAATCTAACCACTTGAATATATTCGACTGCAAAGTTACGAAAAATCTCCCTTACTCGCAAGAGAAAGTAGAAAAAAAATGACACGCTTCCTGAGAGAAAATCTTGTTTTTCCTAACAAGGGGTTGAGGAGGTACTTAAAGATGCATAATGGGTGGTTTTTAGGGCAAAATGGCTAATGACTTAATAATGACTACGTTACTTTTTCCTACTAAGTCATTAAGTCATTAAGTCATTAGTCATTAAGCAACTTTCAACCCTCCCCTAACCCTAAAAAGAAGTATTAAATATAATTCAATATATATATAATAATATATATATATATATATTATTATATATATATTGGCTCCGAGTGCAGTTCATTTGTCCTTAATGACTAATGACTTAATGACTTAATGACTGCACCCCGCCCTCGGAAGTGAAAATCCATGACAAAATATGTGATCTTCGCGCACACGTGAACCTATAAAATTTTTTTTTGAAAAACATGAAAAAAGTTGCTCAAAAATTCGTAGACCGCAATGAGAATGTCGTACCTTTGCATCGGATTTAAGAGACAAAGTCTCTTAGCAGCGAAAACTGGCCAATTTCTCTGCGAAGAACTGAAGCTTGAGACTCCAAAACACAACACGCCGAGTGAACAGACTCGACACGTTATGGTGCGCAACACAACACGTCAAGTTGCATAACTCGGCAAGAGTTAACTAACTGAGCTAAATTAACTAACCAAAACCAAGTAAACGAACACGAATGACACTAATCTAACGAATCTTTTTTTGTAGATGACAATCCTATAGATTGCTTTGCATGCAAAGGTTGATATTTTTTGAAGCACTCTGAAAGCTTGCTTTTAAGATGCTTCCAAACAATAGCAACTCATCATCTACATAAAAAGTACCATTATAAATTCGTGTAAATCCGTGCAATCCGTGTTCGTTAAACCGTAAACAGTAAACCGTAAACAGTAAACAGTAACCCGTAACCTTTAACCCTTAACCTTTACAAAAACCATGATTAACTACAGTATTTGCATTATGAGCGCGAAGCCCGGCACAAAGAAGGCCGACATTAGCGCAGAGACCGGCGGCACCAAGGCTTATGGTTCCGCACAAGCTAACGCCAAACTCACTTACGACCAGTTCGTCCAGCACATGGCCGACCACAACACACCGTTTTCCAAAGGCACAATCAGCGGTGTCATCACCGACATGATTCGTTGCCTTCGCGAACAGCTTCTCGCCGGCAACATTGTCAGCCTCGGTGAACTCGGCAGCTTCCGTGTTGAACTTGGCTGCGAGGGCGCAGAGACGACTGAGGAATTCGGCGCATCGAACATCAAGGCCGTGAACGTCTGCTGGAATCCTGGCAAGGACTTCAAGAACCTCCGCGACGAGGCTCAGTTCCAGCTCGTTCCTACCCGCAAGATGCAGGACGACGCCATCGAGGTCATCAAGAACACCGACACGATTCAGGGGCTCGAATAAATCTCGAGCCCTGAATAAAGTTGAGAGTGGAGAGTTGAGAGTGTAGAGACAGTAGCGCTTTGCGCATAGTTAAGAGTAGAAAGACTTAAAAACTCTAAACTTTTAAACTGACTCTAAACACTAAACTTTAAACTCTAAACTAAATCGCAAGATGATGACTCGAGGACTAAGGAACAACAATCCATTGAACATTCGGCGGGTTGCAGGTACTCGATGGAAGGGGCAACGAGCAGAACAAACGGACAGGGAGTTCGTGCAGTTCTCTAGCGTCGAATATGGCCTAAAATACAAAGCCGTATGTATAGAAGACATAATAAATCGATGGGCGCCACCGAGCGAAAACGATACGAGAAAATACGTCGAAACCGTATGCAGGCTCACAGGGTTCGGAGGAAAAGAAAGGCTCGTAGAAGACCAGCTCCCTGCCTTGGTCTGTGCTATGGCATTCGTGGAGTGCGGTGCCCCTATATCGAAAGAGACAATCCTGAAAGGCTACCACCTCTTCAAGGAAAATCAAAATTCAAAATTAAAAAATCAAATGCTATGAACAAAGATACTTGGAAATTCATCATTCAAACGATAGTGGCTATTTTGACTGCTATCTTGACCACCCTCGGCGTAACCAGTTGTATGGCCGCGCTATGACAAATTTTCTCCCTTATCTCTTGCAGGTTAGGGAGAATTTTCGTAACTTTGCAGCCGAATATGATCATTTTGTTAGATTTAGATTATATTCGTGAAGCAAAAGTGTTTTTCACCAAGCCTCGCCGTTCGTGAGAATAGCGAGGTTTTTTGTGAAATCCTTGCCAATGTCGAGATTTATTCGTAAATTTGAGATGAATCTCGAACTTCTTGCGCTCCAGTAGGTATTCTTACACGCTCTAGCGGAAAGGCGGGTTCTTGCACGCTTTAGCGACAAGGCGCAATGTTAGTTGCGGAGGTAGTCGCGGAGCAGGCGGCAAAGCCGGAGTCCTTCCACTCGGAAATAAAAGAAAATCCTCAATTTTCTTTGTATTTCACTCGCTTATTCGTACCTTTGCACCCGTTTTATAGCTTTGTTTAAACACTTTGACGATTAGAGTGTAACGATATGGAAAAAAAGACGATTAGATTTGCGGCCTTTCTCGCCTTGTTCCTGGCTTTGGGACAGGTGGCATGGGCTCAAGCGAAAGTGGGCAGCGTGATTACTGCCGAGACGCAGTTGTACCTGAAGCAACTCGAAGTGAAGAACCAGCATGCGAACACGAGGCGTGCTTCGAAGGCCCAGCAGAGAGAGGCCAACCTGTTTGTGGTTTGTAAGCCCGAGGCTGATGTGAGTGCCGTGAAGGCTCAGATTAAGGCCCTTGGAGCCCATCTGAAGGGCACGATAGCCAAGACCATTATGGTGAGCGCTCCCCTCGATGTGGTCGAAAATATGGCCAGCATCGAAGGCATCCACTACATCACAAAAGGTCCGCGTGTGAAGCAGAAAACCCATATTTCTCGCGAAGTGACGGGTGTCAATCAGGCCCTGGAGGGCGTGACTCCGCTGCCTCAGGCCTACACGGGAAAGGGTGTCATTGTGGCTATCCTCGACAAGGGTTTCGACTACACCCATCCCGCCTTTAAGGACAAGGACGGCAACCTGCGCATCAAGGCTGTCTATATGGCCAGCGTGCCTGGTGACGAGCCTATGGCTACTGCCGATGGGGAAGAGCTGGATGGTACGCTGGTTACCGACCCCGAGCAGATTCTGGAGATGGGGACCGACTATCCCGATGAATCTCACGGAACTCACTGTGCCGCTATTGTTGCTGGCAGCCATATCACGGTGAACGACAACGTGTTAGGTGGTATGGCTCCCGATGCTGAAATCGTGCTCTGTCCCTTCCAGCAGAACTCCCTGGGAGATGAGGATGGCGAAGAAGGTGGCGAAGACTTTGACGAAGAAGGTGGCGAGGAAGAGGATGACGACGACAAGGCTGTGATGGGCATTTTCAATAGCATCCGCTTTGTTCGCGACTATGCCCAGAAGGAGGGTAAGCCCTACATCATCAGCCTCAGTTTGAACAGTCAGGATGGCACACACGACGGCACCAGCCTGGTCGCTACGACATTTGAGGAACTGATTCAGAACGGCTCCTATATGGTGTTGGCCTCCAGCAACGAGGGTGGGGACTCCTGCTACATCAACCGTCAGTTTGCCGAAAACGACACTCTGCACACCTGCCTGCCTCAGGCGGTAGAGGTTTATGTCTATAGCCGCGAAACCGCCGAGATGGGTTGCCAGATTGGTCTGTTCAATACCGAGACGATGGAGGAGGAGTGGCGCTCGCCCTTGCTCACCAACAAGAACGGCAATATGCTGCTGGGCCTCGACCTTGAGTCGGACCAGGTGAATGATGTGGGCTTCGACGACCAGCCCGAGATTATCGAGGAATTCAAGAACACGCTGTCCGAGGTGATCGGTGGTGTGGTCAACATAGGTGTCGGCACTCAGCCAAACGGCCATACCTGTGTGCAGTTCGAGACGAATGGTGAGCTGAAGGAGCCCTATGTGTTCACCTTCCACCTGACCTCTGTTCCAGGCAATATCGTCGATATTTGGGGCGACTCGGGTACCACTTTCGTCAACCTGACCGGCTCTGACTACTATACCAATGGCAGCAGTTCGATATCTCTGGGCGACTGGGGAACGGGTGGCAGCATCATTACTGTCGGCTCTTGGGCAGCCAAGGATTCCTATACGAACATCGACGGTCTGGAAATGGGCGACGGAGCCGTTATTGCTGAGGGAATGTATTCGCCTTTCTCCAGCTACGGTACCGACCTGGCAGGCCACACCGAGCCCTTCATTTCGGCTCCTGGCAATATGATTTTATCTGCCGTGAACAGCAACGATGGCGACTTCGTCCAGACAAATGATGCCGGCGAGCCCGAGTACAGCCCGTATGTTGTCGGAGCCGTGGATGGCGGTTATTGCTGGGGTACAATGAGTGGCACCTCGATGGCCACGCCTACTGTTGCCGGTATTGTCGCTCTGTGGCTCGAGGCCAAGCCCGAGATCACTTACGACGAAATCAAAAAGGTGATGGCAGCAACGGCCACCAAAGACGATTTCACGGACGCTTATCCCATTCGCTATGGCAATGGCAAGATTGATGCCTATGGCGGACTGCTCCGCATCCTGGGCATTACAACCAGCATTCCCGAACTGAGCCGCAAACAGTTGAAAGACATCAGCATTCACTTCCTCGGCAACCGTCTCGCCATTGATGGTGCACCAGAAGGAACGCCCATCCGCGTCTATACCACAGATGGCATGCTCGTGGCGAACGCAGTCCTCAAGGATGGCAGCATCAGTCTGCCTTACACAGCAGCTCCAGGCGTCTATGCCGTTCAGGTAGGGCAATTGGGCTCGACCCTGATTAGGAAGTAGGAAGGCATCACAACGACCAATCTTTTTTTCTTTAACCACGAATTGCACGAATTGACACGAATAGGCTACGCCCTCAGACTATATATTATTCGTTAGATTCGTGTTATTGACTTTCCCTACGGCCGTCGACCTCAGTTCGTGTTCAGGAAAAGAACTACACGAATTGGCTGTCTCTTTTTTCTTTAACCACGAATTGCACGAATTGACACGAATAAAAAGATTCGTTAGATTCGTGTTCGTTTTGCTCCAAACTCGGCGCCAAGAATTTTGAATTTTGAATTAAACAATTTTGAATTTTGAGTTAAATATCGTATCTTTGCAAGGCAAATGGCAATATCTATGGCAAAGAAAGACAATACCACCTCGATTGGATTTGAAATAAAATAGAAATGGAACATAAAGTTATGCCACTACTCGCTGCACTCCGTGAGCAGAAGGAGGCAGGAATGAAAGGCGGCATCTATCACAAGACACAGATAGACCTGACCTACAACTCGAACCATATCGAGGGCAGTCGATTGACGCACGACCAGACACGATACATCTTCGAGACAAACACCATCGGTCTTTCCGGCGATGATACGGTAAACGTGAACGACATCGTAGAGGCTGTGAATCATTTCCGCTGCATAGACCTGATTATCGATAAGGCAGAAGAACCGCTTACGGAAGAACTGGCTAAGACATTGCACGGCATCCTGAAATCAGGCACATCGGACAGCCGCAAGGATTGGTTTGCCGTTGGCGACTACAAACGTCTGCCCAATGAGGTTGGTGGAGAAAAGACTTGCGAGCCTGAGCTGGTTCACGAGAGTATGGAGCAGCTTATCGATGCCTACAATACCAAAGGACAACTCACATTGGAAGACATTCTCGACTTTCATGTACGCTTCGAAAAGATACATCCGTTCCAGGATGGTAACGGCCGCGTGGGGCGGCTCGTCATGTTTAAGGAATGTTTGCGAAGCAGCATCGTTCCCTTCATCATCACCGATGAGTTGAAGATGTTCTATTATCGTGGCCTGCGCGAATGGGGGCATATCAACGGCTATCTGACCGACACTTGCCTTTCGGCACAAGATGAATATAAAGCGACACTTGACTATTTCAGAATCAAGTATTAATGAAGAATAAACGAATTAAGCCTCGCCGTTCGTGAGAATAGCGAGGTTTTTTGTGAAATCCTTTGTAGGTAAGGGAGATTTTCGTATCTTTGAACACGAATGACACTAATCTAACGAATCGTTTCTTACTGATGACAAACCATTGGTTTGCTTTTATCGTGATAAAAGGTTTTGTTTTGTTGGAGGACTGATTGAAAGCTCGCTTTCATAAGTCTTCAACCAAAACAAAACTCATCATCAGTAAGAGTAATCTTATTTTTTCGTGTCAATTCGAGAGATTCGTGTTCGTTTTGCTCCAAACTCGGCGCCAAGAATTTTGAATTTTGAATTAAACAATTTTGAATTTTGAATTAAATATCGTATCTTTGCAAGGCAAATGGCAATATCTATGGAAACAAAGGATAACGACAGGAAAGAAGTTGGCGGCGCCGAACAAAAGCCCCAGGAAGCGCAAGACGCTCAGGTACAGACGTTTCGCTGCAATGATTGCGGAAACGTGATCTACAAACACGAGGTGTTCTGCTCGAAGTGTGGCAAGTTGCTCGACCGGTACGACTTTGAATAAATGAGCGGCGAACTGCTTTCCCTGCTTGTCGCCGTGATGTGGACCTTCACGGCACTCTTTGCCGAGGTGGCAAGCAAACGCATGGGCACTCTGGTGCTCAACGTCTGGCGCATGCTCATTACTATCGTGCTGCTCGGCATCGTGCTTTGGTGGACTTGCGGCAAGCCCTACCCTATGTATGCTAGCCCCGAGGTCTGGAAGTGGTTCCTGGCTAGCGGTTTCATGGGTTTCGTCTTTGGCGACTATTGTCTCTTCAACGCCTATATCGTGATGGGCAGCCGTTTCGGTCAACTCTTCATGACGCTTGCGAGTCCCTTTGCCGCCATTGCCGCTTGGCTCATGATGGGCGAGACGATGGGCGGGTTGGCGCTGCTCGGTATGGTGGTCACGCTGGCCGGTATCGGTATTTCTATCATGGGAAAGGACGAAGCGGGCTCCCGGCACTTGAAGCTTCCGCGAAAGGGCATTCTGCTCGGCATTGGGGCAGGCTTGGGACAAGGTGTGGGGCTTGTGCTCAGCAAGCAGGGCTTGGTGCATTATGCGGCCAACATCCCGACGGAAGCGACCGATGTGGCTGCCATGATGCCTTTTGCCGGTACGCAGATACGAGCCATTATGGGACTGATTGGCTTTGGTGCGACCCTGATTTTCCTGAGGAAATGGCGGAAGATGCTCTGCTTTTTTACCGACCTGAAGGGCGCAGCGGCTGCAATGGGAGCCATTTTGCTCGGGCCGTTCTTTGGCGTGAGTCTCAGCCTTATGGCGGTCGGGATGACGAATGCGGGCATAGCCCAAACCTTGATGTCGCTCACGCCAGTTCTGATTCTTTGGCCTTCGCGGCTGATGTTCGGCACGAAAGTAAGCCTGCAGGAAGTGGTGGGAGCCGTCATTGCGGTGGCCGGAGCGTCACTTTTCTTCATTTAGATTGACGAATAAGAACTTTTTAGCAAAATAATTCTTCATTCTTCACGCTTAATTCTTCATTTTTTTGTATCTTTGCAACCGCAAATCGAAGGAGAGATGCCAGAGTGGTCGAATGGACCGCACTCGAAATGCGGCGTACTCTTACGGGTACCCTGGGTTCGAATCCCAGTCTCTCCGCTCCTGAAATTCTCACCCAGGGGTTTTTCCCTACGGTCAAGCGGCAGAGCCGGAACGAATCCCAGTCTCTCCGCAAAAGAGAAGGCAACCGAAATGGTTGCCTTTTTGCTTTATATTTTGCTGAGGAATTCTTTTGTGACGGTGAAACTTTTGTCGGCCATTGTGTCCCAGAAGTTGAGGTACTGGTCGAAGTGTTGGTCCACTCCCGGAGTGTCGCTGATGATACGGAAACTGAGGAAAGGTACGTTCCAGAGATGACAGACCTGTGCAATAGCGGCACTTTCCATATCGACGGCAAGACCCTCGGGATACTTCTCCTTGATGACGTTCAACTCGTCGCGATTCGTAACGAACTGGTCGCCAGTACAGATCAAGCCTGGCACAATACGGACATCGGCTTCGAGCGAGGATGCTATGCCCACGAGCCGCTCGTCGCCCCGGAAGAACTTGGGGAGGCCTTGCACTTGTCCCGGGTCGCAATCGTCACCACAAATGACGTCGTGGTAGCAGGCCTCTTTGCTAATGACGACATCCATCACTTTGAGTTTCGCATCGATGCCTCCAGCCACGCCGGTAGAAATGATGCAATCGGGATGGAAAGTGAGAATGAGGTTCGTTACGCCAGAAGCGGCATTTGCCTTGCCAATACCACACTGGAGCAGGGCCACTTTGTTCTCCCCAACCCGACCGACAAGAAACTCCTGCGGACCACTCTTCAACGTCTCTGTATCTTGCATTATGGCAGCAACCTGACGATATTCGACACTCATCGCCACCAATACGCCTATAGTCTTTTGCATACTCATTAATGATGATTTTTGGTGCAAAGATATGAAATTTTTAAGTGAAAAGTGAAAAATGAGGAGTGAAAAATTTGCTATCGCTGTGCCTTCACGTAAATAAATCTTCATTCTATTTTCTTCATTCTTCATTTTTTTTCGTATCTTTGCAGGCATGAAATACGAAACTTCGCCCATCGAGACTCTGCTCGAGTCGCACGAAATAAAGCCTACGGCCAATCGCATATTGGTCTGCAGGGCACTTGCAGAAGCCAGGCAACCCATGTCGCTCAGCGAGCTGGAATGCGAAATCCTGTCGCTCGACAAATCCAGCGTATTCAGGGTTTTGTCGCTGTTTCGCGAGCATCATCTGGTTCATGTTCTTGAGGACGGGAGCGACGGCGTACGATATGAAATCTGCCATAGCACCGACGGCCACGAACACGACGACGACCAGCACGTTCACTTCTTCTGCGAATGCTGCCGGCGCACATTCTGCATCAACGACATTCCCATTCCGAACGTCAGCCTGCCACAGGGATACGTCCTTGAAAGCATCAACTACATGGCTAAAGGTCTTTGCCCCAAATGCGCTTCCAAAAAGAAAATAACCCGATAAACAGCACTTTGCAACCCAGTTGCACGAAATCCGCCGTACCTTTGCAGCAGAAAACTAAAAAAACATCTTATGGTATTTGAATGGATTGAACAATATTGGGATGCTCTGGTGCTGATGACAGCAGAGATGGCTCCCTATCTTCTGCTGGGTTTCCTCATTGCAGGCATTTTGCGTGTATTCGTGCCACGAACCCTTTATTCAAAGCATCTTGCAAGGCCAGGCATGAAGAGTGTCATAAAGGCTGCAGCCTTGGGTGTTCCCCTGCCACTATGTTCTTGTGGCGTTATTCCCACGGCAGTAGGCCTTCGACGTGAAGGTGCCAGCCACGGGGCTTGCACCAGTTTCCTGATTGCCACGCCGCAAACGGGCGTTGACAGTATTGCAGCAACCTACTCTCTCATGGGCCTTCCCTTTGCAATCGTTCGACCCCTCGCTGCTCTGTTCACAGCGATATTCGGCGGTTGGCTGGTCAATAAGTATACGAACAAGGATGAAGCGATGGAAGACAAAGATTCGTCCATCTCGGAATGCGCTCACGTCAAGGCCGAAGAGACGGGACTTCTGCAAAAAGTAAAGGAAGCCCTCGACTACGCTTTTGTCGAGATGATGGAAGACGTGGGCAAATGGCTCGTCGTCGGCTTGCTCATAGCCGCACTCATCACCGTCGCCGTTCCCAACGAATGGCTGGCTGCACTACACGACTATAAACTGCTCAACATGCTCATCGTGCTTGCCATTGCCATCCCCATGTACGTCTGCGCAACAGGCAGCATTCCCATTGCCGTTTCCCTGATGGCTAAGGGCCTTACGCCAGGAGCAGGACTTGTGTTGCTGATGGCAGGCCCTGCCGTCAATTCTGCCTCGATGCTTGTCATCGGTAAAGTCTTCGGCAAGCGTACCCTTTGGCTCTATCTTCTCTCCATCATCATCGGAGCCATGCTCTTCGGACTTGGCATCGACTATCTTCTGCCAGGAGAGTGGTTTGCAGTAAAAAGCGGCATTACGGATGCTGCTTGTCACGAAGAAGGTATCGGCATCTTCTCTTACATCTGCACGGCTCTGCTGCTCGTGCTCTTGCTGAGGGCTCTCTTCGCTGGCCATCACCACCACCATCATGACGAAGAACTTGACGCATGTATTATATATAATGTAGAAGGCATGAACTGCAGCCATTGTGCCGCGAACGTCGAGAAGGCTATCGCTGCCGTGGAAGGCGTAGAACATGTGGAAGTCTCGCTCCACGAAGGCACAGCAAGCATCAAGGGTTCGCCCAACGAAGCCGACATCCTGCTTGCAGTAGAAAGCATCGGCTTCCGAGCAAACAAAAGCAAATAATCATTTAAGCATTTTTGATCATGAAAAGGACATTCTTCTTTTGCTGCTTATTGCTGACAAGTTTTGTCGTGCTGGCAGACACAGACGTGACAAGCACCTATATAGAAAACCCCGATTTTGAAGCGAGATTTGCCGGATGGAACAACAACGGCTTCTACTTCGTAACCAACTCGAACTTCGGCCAAAAGCACGGCAAGATATATATGGAGCGTTGGGTGGCTTCGGGCAGCAGGATTCCTAATGTAGAGATCAGTCAAGACCTTTATCTGCCTGCAGGCACTTATAAACTGAGTGCAGGTTGCCAGAACATTCAGCAGTCGGGCCAAATTGATTCCTGCAGAGGAGCATCACTTTATGTCAATAATCTGAAGATTGCAGTAAGCCAAAGCAAAAGATACGACCTGACGTTTACCGTGCTTCAGGGCACAACACGCATTGGCTTCAAAATCGCCTCTTCAAATGCCAACTGGGCTGCCATAGACAATGTGAAGCTGACACTACTCGACACCAACATCGAGGCAGAACATGCAGAACTGCAAAAGCTTATTGGCGAAGCAGAAAGCGTGGTTGGCGAAGGAGAGGGAGCAGCAGAACTGCAAGCCGCCATAAACGAAGCAAATGCTTTGATTGAAGCTGGCAGTAACGAAGGTATTGGCCCGCTGGCAAAGCGGCTCAGTGACGCCACACTCAACTATCGCATTCTGAACGCCACAGGCTCGACGCCAAGGATTGTCACAAACAAGTTCATCGCCGCCGGAGCCACCGTTCTGTTAGGACGAATGACCACCAACCTCACTTCGGGCATCTTGGAGAAAGGCTTCTGTTGGAGCACGAATCCCGAACCGACCATCTTCGATAACCGCTCGACAAAATACTTCTCTGCAAATGGTGAAATCTATCGAATGGAAAGGCTTGAGCCAGGCACGATGTACTATGTGCGGCCATACATCCTGACCAACAAGTACAAACTCGCTTATGGCGACATCATTAAGGCACCGACTTTGCCCAAAGGCACAGTGACGGCCGATTACGACAACGGAGGCTCGACAGAAGAGAACTACCGCATAGCCTCAGCCATAGAAGAGATAAAGTGGCTATACAACAACATTTCGTCCGTCAGGGGCATTAACCTGAGCGTTCACTACAGCGCAGGGACACCTACAGCCGATTGCTCCTATGGAGGCTGGATGCGCGTCGGGGCCAACGAGTCGTACCAGCAAACAGGAACCATCCTGCACGAGACCAATCACGGCGTAGGTGTGGGCACAAGCGATGTGTGGTGGAACGGTAACTATCGAGAAGAAGGCGACCGAGGCAAATGGCTTGGGCCAAGAGCCACACAGATGATACAGTTCCTCAATAAAGACAACACCGCCTACATGACGGGCGATAACACCCACATGTGGCCACAATCGTCGTTCAGCGGGCCTAACTACGGCATCAACGGCTCGTGGGAAGACGCCTACAATCCCGAGAATACTTTATTGTATTATGGAAACGTGCTCATCACCCACGCCATGCATCAAGACGGACTGGTCTGCTCCTCAAGCGTTGGCTTTGCTTCGCCAGCATATACCTTCACGCAAGAGGATGACACGAAGTACTACATCAAGACAACAGACAGCGAGAACGGTAACGAGACCTCGCTTCTCTACGTGACAGAAAACGGCAGTTTGGCTCACATGCCGATGGGTGCTACGAAAGCAATGGCCAACGACAATTGTGCCTGGAACATTGTTTACGATCCGCAAACGGCTTACTATACGTTTCGTAATGTGGGAACGGGAAGATTGCTGTCCTGCTCCAATCAGACCTACAGAGTCGTGACCCGCACCACTCCATCGGCAAACGAACGCGTGCAATTGCTACCCTCAAGGTCGAACTTCAAGAAAGGCAACCTCGATACGCCGTCGTATTGGATTACGATTGGGAAGAAAGCGCTTGCTGCCACAGGCAAAACCACATTTGGCGGAGCGTCTTTCGATGCCTCCGACAGCAATGCCTCGCAGCATTGGCTCTTGCTGAACGAAGAAGAGTTCAGCGCCTTCGACAGCTACTGCATCGAGCAGACAATGCCTCAACTTGACGATATCTTGGCAGAAGCACGCATCTCCATGCAAACACCCGCACAATCGATTTCCGAGGACATGAGCACAGAAGAAGCAGCACAGCCCATGAACGACTTGATGGAGCAGATAGAAGCAGAGAAAGTTGGCTACGACATCGAGGCCATCGAGAACGCCATCCAAAGCCTCCGAACAACTTTCGCGGACTACATCATAAACGTTGTGCCGGCTTCACAAGAGCAGCCCATTCCCATCTCGTGGCTCATAGCAGACAGAAACTTCGGCGAATATCTCGAGACAACCTTCAACACTTACCAAACGCTCTCCTATCAGCTGCCAGCTGGTAATTACGTCCTCACACTCAATGCTTTCCAACGTCCTGGCACCAATCAGGAAACATACAACGATTGGACAGAGGGGAAGGACGTTGTAAAGGCACAGCTTTACGCCACGATTAGCGGACATACATCAAGCCAAACCATACTGAACATCTGGGACGGAGCCAGCGAAAGAAGAAAGAGCGGATATGGAGCAAAGATAGGCAACCTGTACGTTCCCAACAATGCTGCAGCTGCCAAAATTTGGTTTGCCGACAGTTGCTATCAGAACCGTCTGCCACTCAACATAGCCTCGCCTTCAACAATGAAGATAGGCATACGCTCCACGAAGACGGGTGACTCGTGGTGGACGTGCTACGAAGGCTTCGGACTGCACTTCTACGGTCCCTTCGACACAACGACTGGAATTAACGCCCCCATGGACTTTAGCAACCTTAACGAGACAATCTTTGACCTCAGTGGACGCAAATTGCCAATTCTCCCATTGCATAAGGGCACTTTGCCAAAAGGCATTTACATCATCAATGGGAAAAAGATGCTCGTAAGGTAAACGGCAGATTCGGCGCACTCTCACAGCGCACCGAAACCCCTGGAATTCCATTTAATAACTAAAACCTAAAACTTATAAAGTCGCTGATTTTTTCAGAGAACATAGTGCGTCATTTAACGACACGTGGTTAATGTTCCAACTTAACGTGCCGAAGTGACAAACTTAACGTGCTAAAATTTCAACATAACGTGTTAAGTTGAAAAACTTAGCACGTTATGTTTTTTCACTTACTGCTTGACAAACCTGTAGTTCGTTACGCCGCACTCGTTCATAATGCTTTTGATGCGGTCGATGTGCTTCTGCGGAACGCCCTTGCAGACATTGATACGAACGCTGTGGTCCTTGCGAATTGCAACTTCTTTGAGGTGCACGCTAATGTCGTCAACGTCCCATTTCCACGAACAGATAGTGTAGTTCTTCCAACTGAAGCCGTCGAAGTCGCCTCGTCTCTCCCAGATGGTCGTCTTGGAGCCGCTGTCTTTCGGAGGCGTTCCCGTCAAGAGGATGGTCAGTTCAGGATTGATGTTGCCCTTCACGCCAGCAGGTATCTGAACAGGTTTCGTGATGAGGTTCACCTTTAGCTTTCCTTCTTTGGACTTCATCTCCATCTCCACCTTCTTCAAGGCCGAGGCAGGGAGGTCGGGCAGGTTGTTGACATCGAGAAGTTTGCCGTCGAGCATGACGTCATAGTACTTCGTATGGAATGCCCAAGGATACTGGCAGTCGGGATGCTCCTCGATGTAGGAGGCATCGTCTTTCACTACCCAAGTGCCCTTGAGCCAGAAGACTGTGATTGCCGGTCCGTGCTTCTTGATGAAGTCCTTCGCGTCAGCCTTTGGGATAAAGGCATTCAGCATCTTCTTGCCGGAGAAACCTTTCACCTCATCGGTCATAACGAGCCCCATTCCAGGCACAGCCACAGTGACGGGGCCATTGTCTTGCAATTGATTATTATCTTCGACAGCAGGCAAAGCCACCTCGTTCGAAAGGAAAACTTCTTCGACTTTCGGTTTGGCAAAGGCAACAATGGCCAGTGTCATGATTGCTGGCAAGACGAGTCCTTTGCTCATCAACCAGCGATTGGAATTGTTCTTGTGCATCATTTTGATTCGCTTTTTGAGTGAATGGTGACTCAGGTTGTTGCAGACCGTCTGCAGTCGGCTGCCCACAGCTTTCGTCACGAGTAAGAGTTGATATGTCTTTGCATCGATGCCAAAGTTCAGTACAGCGTCGTCTGCCTCGTATTCGTGCACGGCTTTCAGGTCGCGCCCCAAAAGATAGACAAACGGATTGAACCACTGCACAGCCTTCACTGCCTCAAGCAGCAGGAGGTCCCAGGTGTGGCCGAGTCGGATGTGAGCCTGCTCGTGAGCCAGGATGGGACGGCGAAGGTGCTCGTAGTCCGAAGCATTTATTATTATGTAGTGAAGGAAGCTGTAGGGAGCGAAGTTGCCACCACGAATAACGATTGTGTTGCCCAGCTCGTCCTTCGTCTGCACGCCTCCCCTTATCTCGCGCCAAAGGCGGAAAAGCTGAACGAAGAAGATAGCAAGGGAAGCAAGCAACCCTATAATATAGAGATATTGTACAACCTGCATCATATCAACGCGGAAGGTTGGTTCCTGCATTGACTCTTCTATTGCAGGCAAGGTTGACTGAGGAGTCTCGATGTCCTGCACCTCGTTCTGGACTGGCGATGCAATCACCTCAACATGTGGGATTCGCACTTCTTCATAGTTGAGGTAACTGGGCTTCTTAACGCTCAACTGCACAGCTGGCAATATGAGAGAGGCCACGAGCACACCAAGCAGCGCCAGGCGGTTGAACCGATGGAATGTTTCGCGGCTCAGCAGCAAGGCAAAACTACCGTAGAGCAGTGCCAGCAAGATACAAGATTTTATAATGTATGCGAACATAATTATTATTTAGGAAAGCAGACGACCTGTCCGCATCAATTTTGAGTTTCGAATTTAACAGTTTTGAATTAAATCAAGTATCTCCTGCAAATCCTCGTCGGAGAGCTCTTCGTTCTGTATGAGGAACGAGCAGAAACTCTTGGCGGAACTGCCGAAAAGCGTGTCCTTGACGTCCTTTACCACATGCGTGATGTATTTCTCGCGCGAGAGCATGGGCGAAAAGTAGAAGGTCCTGCCCGTCTCTTCCTTCTTGTGATGCTCCACATACCCCTTTGCCTCCAGAATCTTCAGGAACGTCGCAACCGTCGTATAGGCAGGCTTGGGCTCGGCATAGCCATCCACAATCTCGTTTACCGTAAGGGCGTGCTCTGCATCCCAAAGGACGTTCATCACATCCATCTCAGCCCGAGTCAACGGCTTCAAAGTCTTCTTTTCCGTCATAACATTTGCTTTTTCTACTGCAAAGGAACGGAGTTTAGACTAAGCCCACAAGAGAAATGAGAAAAAAGGCGACAAAGCGGGCCGACTTTTAACATATTTATTTAGTTTAAGCCCGCCGTTTATTAGTAGTTAACACAAGGCGACGTCAAGTATCTGATTATTGGGAAGTTTCAATTTCAGCACGGAGAAGTTGAAAACACCGCCTGCGGAAATGGCAATCGCCGCACGCGGAAATGGCAAACGCCGCACGCGGGGATTACGATTTCCGCGTGCGGCGTTTTAGGTTATGACACACTTTGCGTCTGAACGCAAAAGTCTTTACGATGGAAAATTATTTACGGTTTACCAGGACGCGCTTGCCGTTGATGATGTAGATGCCTGACTTCGTGATGCGGTCGATGCGCACACCACTGAGGGTATAGATCTCGGCATCTTCTGTCTTCTCTTCAACGGGAAGTGCTGGCGTTGCATCGCTATAGACAACGATGCGGGCCGAGCCTTGCTTGTTCGAGCCGTCGGTGGACTTTGCCGTAACGATGGCCGTGCCGGCACTGAGGGCTGTTACGACGCCATCGCTCACGGTCAGGATGCTTTCGTCAGAGCTGATCCAGTTGAGCTCCTTGACGGTCGCCGTCTCGGGCAATACCGTAACAACCAACGTGGTGTCGTATCCAGCAACCATCTCGATATTCTCTGGTTCGAGCAGGACAGATGTGACGTAAGTCTTGGCAAGCGAGACGTCGTAGCTGGCATCTTCAGAACGAACGCTGACACCATCTGCAGCAGCGAAGACTTGATGCGTCAGTTGATATGTGCCGCCAGCGAAGTCGTTGGCACCGACAAGGGTAAAGGTTAAGGCTGTGCCCGTCGTGGCCCCGAGGTTCGTGTTGTCAGGAGCATAGACAACGATGTGAACGCCGTTTACGTTTGGCAGGACAGTCGTGACGTGCGAAGCAGTGTTGACCTTCGTATTGAAAGCGACGCTACCCTCCTGTATTGACAGACCTTGAGAGAGGACGATATCAGCTTCGTAAGCCGTTGCAGCTCGGTTGGAGTTCACCCAAACAGTCACCTTACGCGTACCACCGGCCTTAACAGAAGCATTGCTGGAATAGAGGGTTGCCGTAAGCGTTTGCGTACCGAGCGGTTCGTCATTGAGGAGTCGGCGCACAGTCACGACGTCTGCCACGTCGATGTGGCTGTCGAGGTTCGCATCGGCATTGATGACTTCGAAACCGTCGGGCTCATTGCCCGTCAGGTAGGCTGCTATCCAAAGAGCATCTTCCTCGTCGAGCACATTGTTGCTGTTGACGTCGCCAGCGAGGTTGCTGACATTATAATAAGTGTCGTCATCACTCTTAAGCACGACGAGATGCGAGTTATCGAAGATAGGATAGGCATCCTCGCCCAGCGTCTGATACCAGATCGGCTCCATTGTCACACCACTATTAAGCCTGTAGCAAAGCTTGCCGCTCGTGACATCCTCGTCGCTGACACGTGTGACTTGCGTGGTGGAAGTGCTGTAACAGTTGAGGGCTGTAGCGCTGCCACGATAGAAGTCGTTGCGATAGTTATAACCTGTAATGGTACCGATGTTGTAGCAGTTCTGTATCGTTGCTCCCGAGCCAACCCATCCGCTGATGGCTGCGCTCTCGCTGGTGCCGGTGATGTTGCCGGTGTTGTAGCAGTTGGTAATGCTGAAGATGGCGCTCGAGCCCTTGTTGGTTCCGATGATGCCGGCCGCATTGACGCCCGTGGCTGTCACATCTGCTTCATTACCCACACACGATATGGTGACGCTGCCTGCTACCGCAGAACCGCCAATGAACCCGACGTAGTTGCTGCCGCTGATAGAGCAGGAGCTGTCGAGAACAAGGTTGCTGATGCTGGCTCCACCGCCTACCGCTCCGAAGAGTCCTGTATACTCGCCACCTGTGATGTGCAGGTTAAGGATGCGATGGCCTTGTCCGTCGAAGGTGCCGCGGAACGACTTCGTGCTGGATCCGATGGGTTGGAACTGGCTGTCGAAGCCCGTCATGTCAATGTCGTTCTCAAGATATGCATTGCTGTACTGTGCGCCTTCACGAACAGCCTGACTGAACTCGATGAGTTGCTGAGGCGTAGAGATGTAGAACGTCGAGTCCTCATACATAGAGCCGGGTTCGTAGCCGATGTAGTTGTCAATCCAAGCCAAACGCGCCGGAATGTAGTTGCGCAGGATGTCGATTTCGCCCTCGAAGGAGCCTGGCACGAATACGTTCTGGTGCACCTTGGAATTAAGAAGGTCAGGCCAACGGATAAAGTTGAGGTTGGCAGACGCTTCTATCGCCTGCGCCATGCTGTCAACGTAAGCAAGGAGCGACACTTCATCGAGGCAGCCAGGCTTTCGGCTGTCTTTCCAGAGCTGTCGAAGCTGCGCATCGGCAGCATTGTCGCTGAGGATACGGGAGACAAACGACTTCATGTTGCCGGCAGCACTTCCGCCTTTATATGCCCAGTCGCTGCGTCCGTTGACGGGATAGATGCGCTGGTCGTTGTCGAAAGCGAGGTCGAAGTCCCAACAAGGCGAAACGAAGAACTGGCTTTCCTCGCGCTCCTTATACATATAGGTGCTCCAGTAAGTGTCCATATTCCCTGAGTACTCTCCGACAAGGAAGTGCTTGAGGAACGATGTAACGTCAAGATACTTGCGGAAGCCGTTCTCGGGGTCAGTATAATTGGAAGCGAAGACAGAGGACTCCATCAGGTTGAAGTAGTTCTTGATGTAGTTATGCTGCTGCGTCGTGATATCGTCGTCGCCCGGATGCTTAATGGTGACAGGGTTACCACGATTGCTGCTAAACCAGCTCGTCTCCTGGCTGGCGTATGCATCAATTTCGATGAGATAGCCGCCAGTCACAAACGGCTCTTCGTTGTCGTCGGGCATCATCTCCGTTACAGGAACACGGTGCGGATCGACCGAGATCTGGTCGCAAAGCTGATAGCAACCCTTGTACTCGCCATTCATAATGACATCAACGGGCTGAGCCCATGGCGTATATGGTAAGTCAAGGCGCTTGCTGACCTCAAACGCAAGGCAGTTACGCATGAGCGTCTTGTCGCCCCAGTTGTTGATGAGTGTCCACTTCTTGGCTTTCGAAGGACTCTCCATCGAAGAGCCTCGCAACATATGGTGGCTCTTGCCATCGGCAAACTTGATGCGCCACGGCTTTTTCGGGAATCCCCAAGATGCATTGCCTCGACCGCGAGTCGTGATAGGATATTCCTGGATGCGAGTGCCACCGTCGTAGGTAATGGTGATGTTGGATGGCAACTCCGTCACTTTATCCTTTGGATCATAGCCTGCATAGATGTGAATGCTGACGGTTGGAAGGTTCGTTATCTGATAGAACTGACTGTCATCGCCTTCTCCCTCGTAGCCGTAGAACTCGAGCTCGGCTATGTTGCAGCGTGCATCGTTAGGACCAACATAACGTACATAGCGGAAGCCACGCGAGACAGTAATGTCGGCATAGCTCATCTCATTCTTCGTGCCCTTGCTGGGTATGAGATAAAGGGGAACCGCATCGAGAAAGTCAGGGCTGTTGCTGCCTTCGAAGACAGCGAGCTGAACGCGCGACTCCTGGCTTGTACGAGGGCTCCAGCCAACTCTTGTAATGACGTGAGGCGTGCCCAGATCGAGACCGACCCAAGTGCGAGAGCGGTCCAACGAGGCATAGAAAGTAGAGAAACTGCCATCGAAAGCGTCGGCAGGCGTATTGACCGTTGAGCTTGAGCTACCCGTACTATAGTCAATGTTGGGCGAGCCGATTGGCGTTCCGCTGAGTTTCGTCGACTCCTGTGCGTAGCCATAAAGCGTTGCTGCAAGCAGCAAACATATCATCGTGAATCGTTTCATATCAAATCCTATTTCAATCTGCAAAATTAGTTTTATTTGCGTAAACATGCAAGCAAAAAAGCAGCTTTTTAATATAATAATGTAGGAAAACGCAAATTATTTGCAATAATATAACAAAAGGAGAAGAGAAATAGCTAACTTTGCAGTGCAATTTCTGAAAGTATGAGATACCTTTTTCTGTTTGTCCTTTTCGGTTTTCTGCCTTTTAATGTTGTGCTTGCACAAGGCGACATGACAAAAGAGGTGGAAGCAGACACGATGCGTTGGCCTGTGCCACAACTTGATACGAGTTGGAAACTTGAATACATGCCTCACAACAATGCCAACCACAACGTCTATGTCTATAAAGATAAGCTTTACGACGCCCTCTTTACCCGAACTAAAGGTTGGAACGGAGGCGACGGCGTACAGACGACGGCACTGCCGGACGGCAATGTCTTCTGGAGCTTCAACGACAGTTTCTATGGCGTAGCAACAGCTTCCCCAGAGCGTGCCCGCAAGTCCTGCAACTTTCCCCGCAACACCATCATGGTGCAAACGCCTGGCGACGACGGGCTGCCTGGGACAAAGACGAGCAACTTCAAGTGGCTCGCAGACTGGGTGCAGCGTAACAACGCTTCAGGAAATGGTTACTATCATGCTCGAACGCACATTCGCCACCCAAAGGGCGAAAAGACCGACGCGCAGATTCGCAATGGCGAGATTGACCAGACCTACCTTTATTGGGCAGGCGACGGAACTGTGGTCGACGGGCAGTTGCAAGTCCTTTGGGCTGGCGTCTATAACGGCACAGAGAACCTGATGCAGAGCGACAACCGAGCCCTTGCCATCTATTCGCTCGAAGGGAAGCCCGGCAGCAGCACATATCTCAAGCTCCTCAGCGTGGACCACAACTTCTTCGAGCAAGATCCGATTGGCTACGGGCAGACACTTTGGGAGGACGAGGACGGACACACTTACCTCTATGCCTGCAACCAATTCAAGAAGAACCCCGACGATATGCTCAACACGTCATCGCCCGTTGTGGCGCGTTCTGAGACGCACGATCTGCGCTCGACTTGGGAATACTATGTTGCCGACGCCAGCGGCACCTTCCACTGGCAGAGCACCTACCCCACTCCGACGGAAGTGAACCGCTCTGCCATCAGCTCTCGCAGCGTCTCGACGGCGTGGGTCTTCAAGGACGGCGACTGGTACTATATGACGGCACAAGGCTATGTCTTCTCGAAGCAGATGTACATCATGCGAAGCCGCAATCCGTGGGGACCGTTCGAGGAGTGCCACCAGCTATGGACGATGCCTTGGGTGCTCG
The DNA here is from genome assembly GCA_902778625.1 of uncultured Bacteroidales bacterium. Classification (GTDB taxonomy): domain Bacteria; phylum Bacteroidota; class Bacteroidia; order Bacteroidales; family Bacteroidaceae; genus Physcousia. Next base: position 64,413 of record CACYYM010000017.1, on the reverse strand, counting down.
ACAAGGTAGGCATTCGCACCTACGGCAAGTTCTATATGCCACACCTTCACCAGTCGCTTTCAAGAGAAGGCGAATTGGTCTTCTCTACCAATACGGACTGTGAGAACTGGAACGACAACTTCAATTCGAAAGGCTCTGCAGACTTCTACCGTCCTTTCTTCTTTCGTATTTATAACTGGAAAGCTATCTTTGACGAATGAAACAGATAAAATATCTTCTCCTTTGCTTATTGTTTGCCTCATGCTACAAGCTCATCTCCACCTTTGCTCCGAGCGAGGTTGAGCCGGGACAGACGTTCGAGGTCAGCTTCACAATTGTCGATGATGGCTCTGATACTCAGAACTTTGTAACGGACTGGAGCTATGCTGGCGTTCGAGTTCCGAGAGGCTGGACAGTGACCGTTCCCGATGGTGCGCACCAGCAATTTGCCGAAGACTGGGTTTACTACCAAGACGGCTCTAAAGTCAACAGTTCGCACAACATGGAACCCTGCGAGAAGCTCACCTCGTTCTATAATTCTGCTTGCCCCAAGACAGGCTACACGTGGGCTGGCTTCAAGAGCGTGAACAAGATACCGAAGAACATCTCTGCTTGTTGGCGCAATGGCTGCGACAGCATTCGTATCACTTTCCTCATCACCGTTCCCGAAGACGCTAAGCCTGGTCGCTATACGATTGACTTTATGGGCGGCGACGAAGAAGACGATGCTGGCATCGACAAATACAACCGCTACACAGATGCCTCGGACTCGCGTCTCTTCCACGTCGGCACAGCTGCAGGCTCGTACGTCGATAACCGGAATGCTTCCCTTGCACGCACAGTCATCGTGACGGAAGCAACAGGAATCATCTCCTCCGCCCCCACTCCCGAGAAAGAGGGAAACAGTTATGACCTCAGCGGACGCCCAGCAACGAAGCAAAGCAAACTTGTCATCAAAAACGGTAAAAAGATCGTACGGAAATGAAGAGAATCAACCGCCTCTGTCTATTAGCCCCACTCGGCCTGTTATGCCTTTCAGCTCAGGCACAGGACTATTCGATGGTAGTCAATACCATTGAAGGCAACTCCGCTGTCTATCCGACGAGCCAGGTCGAGTCTGTCGTCTTTACCGACGAGCCGACAGAGCCCGTCACGCCTTCCACCAAGATACAGATGAAGCGGAACATCGTCTTCCTCGGTCACAGCATCTGGCGAAACGACAATTATTACGTGAAGTATCAGAACTCGGGCTCGTTCGTGACGCCGTTCACTGGCACTTTCAAAGGCCGCGGCTATCAGACGCTTTTGCAAGAGGTGTTCGACTTCCCTTCTGCGACTTCGCTCGGGCCGAATGGCGGCTACAGCGGTTACTCTTTGGGAGGAACTAGTGCAACGGACGACAAGAGCATTGCCGTCGTCAGTCAACAGGCTGATAACGGCTGGCCAAGCGTGCAGAACGCCATCTGGACAATCGACTTCATCACCAACGACTTCAAGCGAAACGTGCCGCTCGGCACATTCTCCGACTATAAGAACGCCACAGGCCCTGCAACCTTCTACGGAGCGGTCCGTCAACTATACGACAAGATAAAGGAGTTGTCGGGTAGCGACGTCATTATCGTCTTCGCCAATGCCGTGAAGCGAAACAACTCGAACTACACAAGCACAAGCCAGAACACCGTTGGCTGCACGCTTGCCGACTACGAGCTGGCTTTGCTGACCTGTGCCGCCTATAATACAAACTGGTATTTCGTGGACCAGAACCGCTTGTCGGGCATCACGGACGAGAACTTGCCTGCCGTCACAGCCGACGGCCTGCACCTCAATAATCTGGGCTACACGATGGCTGTCCGACCCTGGATAGATGTCCTTCGAACCTTAGCGAACAAGTAAGGTTTCCATTCGACAAAAAAAAACGCCGCAGGCGGCGATTTAATTTCCGCGTGCGGCGTTGGCAATCCCCGCGTGCGGCGTTGGCAATCCCCGCGTGCGGCGTTTAAATTTCCGCACGAGGCGTTTAAATTTCCGCACGAGGCGTTTTATATTTTCGATGCCAGCATCACGTAATCCACCGAGTTGACTTTACCGTCGCCATTAATGTCGGCAGCCCAGCGGACAGCGGCATTGTCCGGCAGACTCACGACGATACGGCGCAGCAAAGCGAGGTCCTCGGCATCCACCTTGCCGTCGTCGTTGACATCGCCCTTCTGATAGTTCTGCGCAGCATAGTCCGAATCGCTCAGAGCAACAATGCGATAGAAGTCTTTCCATCCGGGCGACTCCATGTACTTCTCCAACGTTTCCCTCGGAACGTGCAAAGTGCAGCGCTGCTGGTCTTGCAGGGCAAAGGCTCCCTTCTCTGCCACAGGCGGCTCGGAAGCATAGCAATAGAGATGCCTCATCGCAGGAAGATGCTCGAGCGCTCCATGACAGACGGTTCGAATGCGGTGATATAGCACCATCGACTTCAGCGAAGCACAGCAATAAAGCGTAAGCGTATCAATCAGTTCAGCGCGACGCGGCAATGTAATCTCCTGCAAAGACGTGCAGCCTGTAAAAGCACAGCTGCCATAGCGTCTGATATCTGTCGTGAAAGACACCTGCCGAAGGTTGTCGCACCCAATGAAAGCGCAACTGCCAACGCCGTGAACCGTAGGAGGCAGCAGAACGGACGTCAGCCCTTCACAGCCGGCAAATGCACTGTTGCCAACCATGTAGACCTGATAAGTCTTCCCCTTGTAGCTGATCTGCTCGGGGATAACAATATCGCCCGTATAGCTGTTGTATTCCACATTATTGTAAGAACCTTTATGCGTGACGTGCGCCATACTTGTCCCCACAATATTATAGTATACGCCGTCCACCTCTACGTCGTAGGCGTGGAGCAAGGCACAAGGCACAAAGAGCAGAAGCAGAAGAAACCGTCGCATTTAAAAATCGTAGAACATTTCGTAAACAGCCTCAAGCTGAGGATACATCCATCGAGCCAGACGCTGTCCGCCAGCTGCATTCAGGTGCAAGCCGTCCTTGAAAAAGCCATTGGTGCCGCTGCCGATCTCCGTCATCGGACTGAGGTTGCTGTAGCTGTATGCATCGAGCACAATGAAAGAATAGTAGGCAGCCACCTCGCGGATGGCATTCACGTACTCACGGAAGGTTTTGCCCGTCGTGGGGTTAGTACCCTCTGTGATCGAATTGTTGCTTCCGATAACATACTCAGGCACATCGATTTCCGTACCGTGATGGATGGGAAGCATGATGACAATGGGCGTGTTCTTGTAGCGGTTTTGCAGTCCTTTGAAGAGACGATGCAATCCAGCATAAAAAGTGTATTTGCCCACCCTCGGTCCGTCGGAGAACTCGCCAAATGCAGCCGTATTGGTATGGCCAAAATCGTTCGTGCCGCCAAAGACGACAATCATATCGACCTTGCTCTCTACGGGCATCTTGCTGTAACGCTTATCGAAAGCGTTCGAGTCGTCACTACTCCTTGCTGCCATATGAGTGGCAGAGATGCCATAGTTCAGCGCCTCACAGCCCGTCAGACTTGCATATGCATTGACATATTCGGCATTCTGCGTGATGCTGTCGCCAAGGAAGGCAACCTTTTTTCCTTTCCAATGCGACTCCCTGACCTGTGCCACATAGACAGTGTCCTTGGGCGTGTCGAAGTATGTAGCGTCCACTTCAGCCACATCACGAACCACGACGGAATCTATCTCCTCAACAGGAACAGCATGAGGCAACTCGCTCTGGCGATAGAGTATCGTCGCATACTGCTGCGCCCAAACAGATGGGCACAGCAGTATGAAGAGGAAAGAGACAAAGGCTTTCATCGTCTGCTACTGCTTTACGAGCGTTGCATCGTCAACAAGAATGTCCTGAGAGACAGAATAGGTGCTGTTCTTCGGATTCATGACGATGAGGCAGAGCGTTGTCGTCTCTGTCAAAGTGAATTCGAATGAAACAGGCGTCCATTCATTGTTATTGATATCGAAGAAGATGTTTGTACTACCTTCTTTGGGATACGTGTAAGCGCCGACTGAGCCATCTGCATTAATGGGAACATAGCCGGGACGCGTCTGACAAACATCACCCGTTGTGGCCTTTGCATAATAAGAGAATGTGTAAGTGCCAGCCTCGAGTGTAATCTCCTGAGTCGCAAGACGTTTGTTCGTTGATCCAGGAGCAACGACGCGACAAGAGTAGTTGCCGCTACGAGCTTCCTGGTCCTGACTTAAGGTTGCATTGCTTGCAGTACTTGCCGACTTCCAACCAAGGGGTTCTGATGCACTTACCCACTCCTCAAAGTCGCCATTCACGAGGTCAGTCACAGGGTCGCCGCTAGGACCGGGCGTCGGGTCGTCGCCGCCTTGACCGCCCTGACCGCCATCACCCTGTTCCAGGATAACAACAGTGGCGTTCTGTATCTCAGGCGTAACTGCACCATTCTTCACATATTTCTTCAGTTTGCCGGTAATCGTAACCTTCATGCCGACGACGAATGCGTCAACGCCTTCGGGCAAGTTGGCCCAATAAGCTTCAAACATATTGTTGCCGCCCTTGTCGTCCGACATCCAGAAGGACTGCTGCATCTCACCGGTCTGCTGGCTTGCGCTGGGATTGCCAATAACTTCTGTGATGTAGCCCGTAACAGTATATGCCTCAGTTGATGTTGCACCATCAGCAAGGGCATTAGTCAATTGAACAGCCTCTGCACAAGTGATTGACGGACCTTCAATAGGAGTGACATCGCCGCCTTGGCCACCGCCACCTTGTTCGAGGATAACGACGGTCGGGTTCTTTATCTCGGGAGTTACCTGACCACTATTGTTCACGTACTTCAACAACTGACCTGTAATCTTCACCTTCATGCCTACAGCAAATGCGCTCACACCTTCTGGCAGGTTTGCCCAATAAGCCTCGAAGACTCTGCCGCCATCCTGTGTATCTGCCATCCAGAAGGTCTGCTGGTTGCGGCTGACGTTGCCGATGACCTCTGTGATGTAGCCAGTTACGGTATATGTCTCGGTAGAAGTACCATTGTCGGCAAGGGCATTAGTCAACTGAACAGCCTCAGCACAAGTAATGCCAGTTCCTTCAATGGGCGTTTCGCCACCGCCCTGTCCGCCATCATCCGGAAGAATGACAACGGTCGGATTCTTTATCTCGGGAGTTACCTGACCACTATTGTTCACGTACTTCATCAGCTGGCCTGTAATCTTCACCTTTGTGCCGACAGCAAACTCGCTGACGCCTTCGGGAAGGTTAGCATAGTATGCCTCGAACACTCTGCCGCCATCCTTTGTGTCTGCCATCCAGAAGGTCTGCTGATTGCGACTGACGTTGCCAATAACCTCTGTGATGTAACCCGTTACGGTATAAGTCTCAGCAGAAGTGCCGCCATCGGCAAGGGCATTGGTCAACTGAACAGCCTCAGCGCAAGTGACTTGCGTGCCTTCTTCCACAGGAGTCGTACCGCCGCCATCATCTTCAAGAATAGTCACTACGGCATTCTTCATCTCGGGAATAACGCTGCCAGAGTTGTTGACAAACTTCATCAGCTTGCCCGTAATCTTTACCTTTGTGCCAGCCACGAAAGCTTCCACGCCCTCGGGAAGGTTTGCCCAATATGCCTCGAAGACTCGGCCGCCATCCTTGGTGTCAGCCATCCAGAAGGTTTGCTGGTTGCGGCTGACATTGCCAATCACCTCTGTGATATAACCTGTAATGGTGTAAGTCTCGGAAGACGTTGCGCCGTCGGCAAGGGCTTTAGTCAGTTCAACTGCCTCAGCACAAGTGACAGGAGTTCCCTCGTTTGTCCCTGAGCCACCACCTTGACCAGAGTTGCTGCTCTTGTCTGGCAGATTGTAGGGAGCAGGAACGTCAACACAGCTACTGAAAGCAAAAGCCGTCAGCAACATGAGTGCAAATGTTTTGAAAGTCTTTTTCATAATGTATATGTGTTATTGTTTGTTTCTACTTTATTTAGTCCAAGTCAAATCACTCTGTGTACGTGCAAGTATTTGCCAAGTGCCACGATAAATAGTGGCGATGCCGTAAAGCTCTACGGGAGTGGTGGGAATGGCAACGCCCTTAAAGGCAGCATAGGTGCTGGTACGAAGCACGCACTTGCTGCCCGCATTGCCTCCCGAAAGCGTTCTGTTGACGCAGTTGCTAACAAGGCTGACCGAACCGTCGTCGGGGGCGATGATAGGCGTGCCGTCACGACTGATAGTGACACCCGAGAGACGCACTACTCTACCTGCCTGCTGAGCCATTGTCTTGTTAGCATCGAAGTCAATAGTATCAACCTTTATTGTACCGAAAGCCAATGCCTCAGACATGCCATCCATAATGAGACGAACGTGTTTCTTCCATTCAGAGATTTCCATACGTCCAAGCCCTCCGTTATAAAGGCCGCCAATCTGAGCTTGATTGCCATAGCCACCGATATAGAGGTCCTTGAGACTGATGAGGAGCTTCTGACCGACAGGCATGAACGCACCTTGGTCGGAACCGTTGATGCCAATAATGATGCCTCCCGTTTCGTCTTGCACGGATAGCTGTTTATAAAGGTTATCGCCGTAGTCGTTACCGTTGACCACGCAACGCAGCCAAAGGTCGTCAGTTATCTGTTTGTAATTATCGCTGCTGATGACGTTGGCATATTTGCTTTGCAACTCAGCAATGGTAACCGGTGTGCCAGCCTCGAGGCTGTTATTACCATAGGGAATGCCCTCGGGAACATCCCAATCCCCGTCCTGACAAGAGACAAAGACAAAGGCTCCTGCCAAAAGGGCCATGATATATAATTGCTTTTTCATTGTTTCCTATATATAATTATATAATGTGTAATCCGACGAAGCATTAGAACCTGTAGTTCAGGTTGAGCAAGAAGTTGAAGCCCTGGGCATAGAACTTCTTGGCATTCTTCTCGAAGTTATAGGTACGAGGCTTTGTAGTTACCTCTGTACCCGAATTCTCTGTCTCTGTTACGCTATAGTTGCTTCGGCTTTGCTCGTAACCGCCAGTTGTAATGTTCCTGCGGTTTGTGAGGTTGCAGAGCTGCAAGTTGACGCTGAGCGGATGATGAGCCACATAGAACTGACGGCCAATACTAGCATCGAGCATAAAGCCGCCATTACCCTTTGCTTGAGCTGGCACATCATACTCTCCTGCATGATAGCGACCCGCGTTTTGAAGGTTCTTCTCATAACGCATATTAGTACTATATGAGAGATAGATGCGGTCATAGTAGTTACCCGCCAGATTGAGATACCAGCGCTTGATGCGATAGTTCAAGCCGAGGCTGGCAGCTGCGAGAGGCGTACCGCTCTGGCGCATGCCTTTGTTGTGACAGAGTTCTTGATGTAACTCGCCAGTCGTGCTGCTCATCCAATTGACTTGTGTATCATCAATGTACTTGGCTTCGCTATACGTTCCAAGAGCCACAAGATTGAGGTTGGTGGTAAGCTGAACCCTCAAACCCAGTTCAACGCCATAGTATTCTCGATTAACCCCCGTTAAGCTGTTGTAGGAGAAACTGTTGATGTCGTCATTGTAGAACTGCTGCCACTCATTTGCGTCATTAATCTTGTAATAGTAGCCCGTCAGGTTCAGGCGGAACCATTTGGTGGCAAGAGCATAACCCAGTTCGGTGGTCAGCACTTTCTCGTTATCAAGGTCCTGAGCATAGTCATTGTTCATCTCAGGACACATGAAAGCAACCGATGCGTTGGGAGCCCTCAACTCATAGCCTATGCCTACTGTTACGGCGTGACCTTTGCCAAGGTTGATAGTAGAACCCATCTTCAAGCCGCCATCGAGGAAGTGAGCCTTGCCGCTCTTGCCATAGCTGTTGTCCTGGAAGAGGCCGTTACGCATAAAGCCTTCACGCCACATACGGCGGCCACCCATCTTTGCTGTCACGAAACTGTGCAAGATGTCCCTGTCGATACTGAAACCTGTCCAGAGTTTCACATCCTGATTCCATAGGTCGTAGTCGTAGCCATAGCGGTCGCCTTCGATGAGCTTTTGGTAACCGTGGTTCACGTCGTACATCGCCTCTGAAGCCGTCTCGGTATAGTCACCCACGAGATAGGTATTGGTGTTGTGGAAGAACTCACCGCCCAAGAGGTCGTCGATGGTCTTGTAGTGCGATCCGCGATTGCTGAGAATCTGCATGCCCACTCTCCACTTTGCGTCTTTCTTGATGTTCCATTCGTAAGTGCTTGCAAGGTTTGTCACCAAGTGGTTGTTGTGGCGCGCCTCAATCCAATAGATTGCGTCTGCACCGATTTTATTGAGCTGCGTGTTGGCGAAGTAGAGCTCATCAAAGTTTATCTGGCGATAGGACTCGTCCTGCCAATTGTCGTATGCTAGCCAAAAAGCCGCGTTATCGTAGTTGTAGTCGCCTTCCCTACCCCACACATCATAATTATACGACGGGAAACGCTTCCAATAGTCGGGATGGGGATTGGTGCCGTTATAGTTGAGCCTTGTGCTGCTATACTTGGCACATTTGAAGAAAGCGCTTGTGGTGAGTTTCATCTCATCCTTTATTTTGTAGTCCCAAGTGAGGAGGACGCTGGGCTCGAAGGTGTTGACAACGCGACTTGCCCTCTTCTTGCCACCCTGATAGCCCCAATAGGGGTTATACTGATAGCTGTTTGCGAGCCAGTTGGCTTCGTCCGTGCTTGCGCCAGCCGTTGCTCTTTCGGTAGGACTGCCCCACACTGCGAGGTTCAGCGAGTGCTGGTCGTTGATAACTTTCTGAGCAGACAAGAAGTAAGCAAGACTGTTATAGAACGTGCCCTTGATGGCTGCCGTTCGCATGTTTGCCCAACGATAACCGACAGTGCCGAAGAAAGCCCAACCATCTTTAGAGAGTCCCGTGCCATAACTGTACATTCCACGCAGCGTATAGTTGCGGTTGGCGCCCGAAAGCGTCACCTTATGGCCTGCTGGCATCGAACTGGCACGGAAATCATAGTTACTGCTACCACCCATACTGTTGAACGAGTAGCTGTTAGACTCGAAGGGGCTCACATCATCTCTGTTGCGGGTAGCGTCGTTCATGCCGCCAATGGTAGAATAAGTGAAGCGACCATTCTCAGGATTGTTCACCTGGACGCCATTCATATAGACATCGTTGTAAGCATTGTCCAAGGCACGGAACTTGAACCACATGCTACTCCACGCCCAGCCAATCTGGCTGGTGTAAATATTTGAGCTGGAGCCGACATGAATCACGTCGGAGGTGACGTCATCATTCTCGCCGAGCTGCGACTCTGTGAAGGTAAATTCGTCAGCGCCGTCTGTCTGCAAATTACCCCCCGCTACGCTCAGCGAATCTACTTCTGCCGCGTCGTAGAACTGAGCATGAATCTGTGGTGTCACCATAAAGGCGAACACCAATAGCAGTTGTTTCTTTTTCATGTATGATTTATGTTATAATTTGTTTATTATGGCACAAACTTATAAAAAATTATGCTATCTTCGACAAGTTATGGCATATTTTTTTCGCTAAATGCATGAACTTCCACGAAAAGTGTTAACTTTGCAAAGAAAATAAAACAATTTCTGAAATGAAACATTCTTTTTCAGTACTTCTTGCTGCACTTTTGCTGTGTAGCGTTGCCTCCTCTAACGCGCAGGACCGCAAACTTATGGTTCATGCCGTTGCCTTCTACAATTTGGAAAATCTGTTCGACACTAATCACGATGAGGGCAAAAACGACTACGATTTCCTGCCAGACGGCTCTTTCCATTGGGGAGAGAACAAATATCAGAACAAGCTTGCGAACATGGCTCGTGCACTTTGCGACCTCGGTACAGACAAGTTGCCATACGGTGCCAGCATCATTGGCGTGAGCGAGGTGGAAAACGACAACGCGCTCAACGACCTCATGGCTCAGCCCAACATGCGGCAGCGAGGCTACAAGTTCATTCACATCGAAGGTCCAGACAAGCGAGGCGTTGACTGTGCCCTCATCTACAACCCAAAGGCTTTCCAAGTAGAGAAGGCTTTCCATAAATTATATGTATATGAGAATGGCGACACAACTCGTGCCACACGTCCCTTCCTCTGCGTTCAGGGCAAATTGGCAGGCGATAACCTCACCGTCATTGTCTGTCACTGGCCGAGCCGAGCTTCAGAAGGTGTCTTCCGCGATGCCGGAGGCCGTCAGGTTAGAGCCCTTACCGACAGCATCCGCCTAGCTGACCCTTCGCAGCACATCATGGTGATGGGCGACATGAACGACGACCCCGACAACACCTCGATGGCCAAGTACTTGGGAGCCAAGCGCAAGATGAAGGATGTGGAGGACGGCGACTTCTTCAATCCTTGGTGGGAAGTTCTGCGAGGCAAAGGACAAGGCACGCTCGCCTACGATGGCGGATGGAATCTCTTCGACCAGATTGTCTGCTCCAAGAACATGCTCGACGTGAAAGGCACAAAGGAATACAAGGAGCTCACGCTTTATGGCTACAATATCTTCAAGCGCGATTATCTGCTCCAGCAGGAAGGCAAATATAAAGGTTCGCCCAAGCGCACGCACGCGGGAGGGGTTTGGCTTAACGGCTTCAGCGACCACTTGCCGACTGTCACATATCTGGTGAAGGCCATGTAAAAGCCCCTTACTCCTCCACCTTTGGCGGAGTGCCCTTACATAGTGCAAAGTGGACATTACAAAGTGACATTAAAGAGGAATTCTTTAAACCTGAAACTTTAAACTTTAAACTTTATTTCGTACCTTTGCACCCGCAAAATAAACAAATTGTAAATAGCAAATCGTTAAATCGTAAATTATCATGACAAGTTACAAAGAACTCGGCCTGGTGAACACCCGTGAGATGTTCGCAAAGGCAATTGCTGGCGGCTATGCCATCCCAGCTTTCAACTTCAACACTCTCGAGCAGATGCAAGCCATCGTACAGGCTGCTGTCGAGACAAAGTCTCCCGTCATCATGCAGGTCAGCAAGGGCGCACGCAACTATGCAAACGGCACCATCCTTCGCTACATGGCACAGGGTGCAGTAGAATATGCTAAGGAACTCGGCTGCAAGAATCCTCAGATTGTGCTTCACCTCGACCACGGCGATACTTTCGAACTCTGCAAGGACTGTATCGACAATGGTTTCAGCAGCGTCATGATCGACGGCTCTTCTCTGCCTTATGAAGAGAACATCGCCCTCACGAAGAAGGTTGTTGAATATGCTCACCAGTTCGACGTAACTGTCGAGGCTGAGCTCGGCGTATTGGCAGGTGTTGAGGATGAAGTTGCCAGCGAGGTTTCTCACTATACGAAGCCCGAAGAGGTTGTTGACTTCAGCACTCGCAGCGGTTGCGACAGTTTGGCTATCTCTATCGGCACAAGCCACGGCGCATACAAGTTCACTCCCGAGCAGTGCACCCGCGACCCGAAGACCGGCAGGCTCGTGCCTCCTCCATTGGCATTCGACATCCTGCACGAGATCGAGAAGCGTCTGCCCGGCTTCCCCATCGTGCTCCACGGCTCAAGCTCCGTGCCTCAGGAAGAGGTGGACACCATCAACGCTCATGGCGGCAAGCTGCCCGACGCAGTGGGTATCCCCGAAGAGCAGCTCCGCGAGGCCAGCAAGAGCGCTGTCTGCAAGATTAACATCGACAGCGACAGCCGCCTGGCAATGACAGCTGCCATCCGCAAGCACTTCGACGAGAAGCCCGGCGATTTCGATCCCCGCCAGTACCTGAAGCCCGCTCGCGAGAACATGAAGAAGATGTACATCCACAAGATTGTGGAGGTGCTTGGCAGCAACAACAAGCTCTAAATCTCGACGAAGTCAAGATTTTTAACGAGCGCAGCAACGCAAGAATCTCGACGAAGTCAAGATTTTCAACGAGCGCAGCAACGCTTCACGAATCAAGGAAACTAAAAACGCCGCGTGCGGGGATTGCAATCGCCGCACGCGGAGATGACCAACGCCGCACGCGGAAATTGCAATCCCCGCATGCGGCGTTTTTTATGCCCCACAGCAAAACCTTACATTATAAGGTTTATTAACGCGTCTTTTTATTGCCGTTACAAAATAATTTCGTAAATTTGCGCACCAAAGTGCGCACAAGGCAATGAAGATTATAAAGAAACTCGACATCTACATCATAAAGGAGTTCCTGCTTCTTTTCGCAGGAACGTTCTTCATTTGCCTGTTCATTTTTGTCATGCAGTTCCTGTGGATGTGGATGAACAACCTCATCGGAAAGGGACTTACAATCGACCTGCTTGCCAAGTTCTTCTGGTACAGCAGCCTGACGCTTATCCCCAGGTCGGTGCCTTTGGCAGTCCTTTTGGCAAGCCTCATCTCGTTCGGCAACCTGGGCGAGCATTTCGAGCTTCTCAGCATGAAGTCGGCCGGCATCCCGCTCATCCGCATTCTCGCGCCGCTCATCTTCGTGGCGGCAATCATCGCCGGAGCCAGCTTCGTCTTCCAGAACAGAGTGAGTCCCTATGCTATGCGAGAACTGTCGCGACTTGCATGGAGCATGAAGCAGAAGAGCCCCGAGCTGGAAATACCCGAAGGCATCTTCTACAGCGAAATCCCAGGCTATAATCTCTACGTCGAGCACAAGGACCGCGAGACGGGCATGCTATATGGCGTGATGATTTACACCAATGCTGGCGGCTACAACGATACGCAGATTGTGCTTGCCGACAGCGGACGTCTGCAAAGCACGGCCGACAAGATGCACCTCAAGCTGACACTCTGGGGCGGTGAACGCTTCCGCAACATGGACGCACAAAGCAGCGAAATGCTCAGGGCAAATGTGCCATACATGCGCGAGTCGTTCGTGAAGGAAGAGGACATCATCCCCTTCGATGGCAACTTTAACTTGATGGATGCCGAGCTCTTCTCGCACAACGCACAAACCAAGAATCTGGGCGAGATTCAGCACAGCGTCGATTCCCTAACCCACAAGGCAGACAGCGCAAGGCACATGATCTACGAAAACATGATGCAATGGTACTTGAAGAAGAGCCTGCCTGTCGGTACAGCAGACTCGCTCGCCATCGTGGCTCAAGCCCAGCAGATGCCACCCTTCGATTCCCTCTACCTGGCAATGCGCGATGAACAACGCGTCAAGGCCTGGCGTGGAGCTCTGAACAAATCGGAGACGATGAAGACAGAATGCGAGTTCCGTGCCCTCGAGACAAGCGACCGCAACCTCAACGTCCGCAAGCACCGCATTGAATGGTACAAGAAGTTCACGATGAGCCTGGCTTGCCTGCTGTTCTTCTTCATTGGCGCGCCGCTCGGAGCCATCATCAGGAAAGGCGGCTTGGGCGTGCCGGTTGTGGTGAGCGTCATCATCTTCATCTTCTATTACATCGTTAATCAAGCAGGCGAGAACAATGCCAAAGTGGCGGCCTGGACGATAGAGAGCGGCACTTGGCTCAGCTCTGTTGTACTGCTCGGCACAGGCATCTTCCTGACTCACAAGGCAAACAGCGACAGCGTCGTCTTCAACATCGAGGGTTACAAAAACTTCTTCATGAAACTGTTCGGCCTACGTTCAAGCCGCAAGCTCGACAGGAAGGAAGTCATCATCAACGACCCCAACTATACCACCCTGCCCCAACGCCTTACAGAGCTCTCGGAGTATTGCATCGAATGCCGCAAGACTATGCATCTGCGCCGCATCCCAAACTACTTAGACATCTTCTTCAATCCGGGTCAGGACAAGCATGCAGTGGAACTGAGCGACCGGCTCGAAACGCTTATCGAGGAGCTACACAACAGCAGGGACAACGTTATCCTCATGTACATCAACCAATACCCGACAATCAACCCGAGTGCACATACACGTCCCTTCAACAACAAACGCCTCAACATGATTTTCGGTATTGTCTTCCCCTTGGGACTACTCGTCTGGCTGCGCATCTGGCGATACAGATTGAGGCTCAGAAGCGACCTGCATAGCATTCAAAACATAAACAACCTCATTACCCAAAGAATACTTAAGCAAGGATATGGACAATAATAAAGAAATACAACTGAGTACTATCGAAGCGGCACTCGAAGACTTCCGCCAAGGCAAGTTCGTCATCGTGGTCGACGACGAAGACCGAGAGAACGAGGGCGACTTCATCACAGCTGCCGAGATGATTACGCCCGAGAAGGTCAACTTCATGCTTCGCAACGGCCGAGGCGTGCTCTGTGCACCTATCACGATGAGCCGTGCTGCTGAACTCGAACTCGACCATCAGGTTGAAGACAACACCAGCATGCTCGGCACACCATTCACCATAACAGTAGACCTCTTGGAGGGCTGCACGACGGGCGTCAGCACGCACGACAGAGCTGCTACCATCCGCGCTCTTGCCGACCCCAATCGCAAGCCGACAGACTTCGGTCGCCCGGGTCATATCAATCCGCTCTATGCACAGGACAAAGGCGTGCTTCGCCGCGCTGGACACACAGAAGCGGCAGTCGACCTTGCTCGTCTCTCAGGCCTTCAGCCAGCAGCTGCCTTGATAGAAATCCTCAACGAGGACGGCACGATGGCGCGTATGCCGCAGCTCAAAGAGGTGGCCCGCGAGCATGGACTCAAGATTATCAGCATCAGGGACCTCATCGCTTATCGCCTCAAACAGGAATCCCTTGTGGAGAGAGGCGTCGAAGCAGACATGCCGACAGCCGACGGGCACTTCCACATCATTCCTTTCCGCCAGAAGAGCAACGGCTTGGAGCATGTTGTCCTCTACAAAGGCGAATGGACCGAGGACGAACCCGTGCTGGTTCGTATGCACTCGAGCTGCATGACGGGCGATATCTTCGGCAGCCAGCGTTGCGATTGCGGCGAGCAGCTCCACAAGTCGATGCGCATGATTGAGAAGGAAGGCAAAGGCCTCATCGTCTATCTCAGCCAGGAAGGTCGAGGCATCGGGCTCATGAACAAGATTGCCGCCTACAAGCTCCAAGAGCAAGGCGACGATACGGTCGATGCCAACATACATCTCGGCTTCCGTCCCGACGAACGCGAGTACGGCGTAGGTGCCCAGATACTCCGTGAGATGGGCGTCGGCAAGATTCGCCTCATCACGAACAATCCCGTGAAACGTGTCGGCTTGGAAAGCTACGGCCTCACTATCGTGGAGAACGTTCCCATTGTGGTCGAGCCTAATGACTACAATCGTCGCTACCTCGAGACAAAGAAGACAAGAATGGGGCACAAACTATAAAGACCCTATGTCTTCATAACAGAATAACGAAATAACGTCATAACGAAAAAACATAACCGCAATGAACACAAATCTTTCAGAAAGACTTCAAAGACTTTCACCCAGCGCTACCCTCGCCATGAGTCAGCGCAGTAGCGAGCTCAAGGCACAAGGTGTGGACGTCATCAACATGAGTGTGGGCGAACCCGACTTCAATACGCCCGACCACATCAAGGCAGCAGCCATCAAGGCAGTTGAGGAGAACTACAGCCGCTACTCTCCTGTTCCAGGTTATCCCGAGCTGAAGAAGGCTATCGTGGCTAAGCTCAAGAACGAGAACGGCCTTGACTATGCTCCATCGCAAATCCTTTGCAGCAATGGCGCAAAGCAAAGCGTCTGCAACACCATCATGGCTATCGTGAACGCTGGCGACGAGGTCATCATTCCCGCACCCTATTGGGTGAGCTATCCGCAAATGGTGCTTCTGGCAGAAGGCACACCTGTCTTCGTAGAGGCCACCATCGAGCAGGACTTCAAGATTACGCCAGAGCAACTCGAGGCAGCCATCACACCTAAGACAAAAGCCCTCATCCTCTGCTCTCCCAGCAACCCAACCGGCTCCGTCTATAGCAAGAAGGAGCTCGAAGCGCTGAAGGACGTGCTGCTCCGTCATGAAGAAGTCATCGTCATAGCTGACGAAATCTACGAGCACATCAACTATGTCGGCGAGCATGCCAGCATGGCTCAGTTCCCCAAAATCAAGGAGAGAGTAGTCGTCATCAACGGTGTCAGCAAGGCTTACGCCATGACAGGTTGGAGAATTGGCTTCATCGCAGCACCAGAGTGGATCGTGAAGGGCTGCAACAAGCTGCAGGGACAATATACCAGCGGACCTTGCTCGGTCAGCCAGAAAGCTGCAGAAGCTGCTTTTGCAGGCCCGCAACAATGTGTCGAGGACATGCGTCAAGCTTTCGAGCGTCGCAAGAACCTCATCGTTCGCCTCGCTAAAGAGATACCCGGTCTCGAGGTCAACAATCCTCAAGGAGCCTTCTATCTCTTCCCTAAGTGCAGCAGCTTCTTTGGAAAGAAGGACGGCGACAGAGTGATTAAGAACAGCACAGACCTCGCTATGTACCTGCTGGAAGTGGGACATGTGGCAACCGTAGGTGGCGATGCCTTTGGCTCTCCCGAGTGTTTCCGCATGAGTTACGCCACAAGCGACGAGAACATCACGGAAGCCATGAAGCGCATCAAAGAGACACTGGCCCGCCTGAAATAACAGCATCCACAAGGCAATCTTATTAACATGCACAAAGCATCAAGGCCCCTCGTCTTGATGCTTTTTTTATCTCACCATGATGCTGTCCAAAACACACCACGTCGAAATCATCAACTCGACACGTCGAAATCATCAACTCGACACGTCGAATTTGCAAACACACCACGGTGTCTTTTCGTCGGGCCAAAGTTGTATTTCCGTGTGGGAAATGGTCCTTTTTGTCACATGCTACGACCAAATTGTCATTATTTCATGCAAATAAATGTTTTTCCCTGCAAAAATTATCCTATATTATAAATAATGTGTAAATTTGTGACGGAATATGTGCAAATTATAAACAAACTAAATATTAATTTTCTTTTAATCAAAAACAATGAAAAAGTTATTATTTACGCTTTTGCTCGCGGCAGCAGCGCTACCTAGCTGGGCAGAGGATTTGTACTTGGTAGGCAATGCAGTTTCTGTCGATTGGAACATTAACAATGCTTTGAGAGCAACCAAAATGACAGAAACAAGTCCAAGTGTTTTTGAATGGACCGGATACTTCAAGGAATCAGGCCAATTCAAGATCTTAACTAATAAAGACAGTTGGGATTATGGCTACAATGCTACTTCTTCAATTGTAACCCTATCTGACCAAAACAGCGATATACAAGACCGTAGTGGAGGGGATAACCAATGGAAGGTTGCATCGGATGGCGTTTATAAAATTACCGTCAATACAAGTGACAAAACAATTAAGGCAGAGTCAGCAACGATGACTATTCCCGCCCTTACGGATGGATATTATCAAATTGGTACTGCTGATGACCTCGTAAACTTTGCTGATGCAATCAACAAAGGAGCAATAGCCCCCAGCGTTAAGGCAAAACTTACCTCAGACATAGATATGTCTGGCAGAACAGACTTTACTCCAATCAGTTGTGCAAATGCGATCAAGTTCACAGGAGAGTTCGACGGTCAGGGCCACGCAATTACCAATTTAGTGGTAGATTATGGCACATCTTTTGGATATACAGGATTGTTTTGCTATGCAACGGATGGTGCCGTCATTAAGAATCTGATTGTTGGCACCGGATGCTCGTTCAAAGGAACTGCAAAAATCGGCGGCATCATTGGTTCGGCTGAAGGAGGCGGAACAGTTACACTAACTAATGTTATCAATATGGCCAATGTTACTTCAACAGGCAATAGTAGTGCCAACGCAGCTGGTCTTGTTGGCTGTGGTCAAGGCGGAACTATAATTGAGGCTACGAACTGTGCCAACACTGGTAAAATACAAGGTCAGGATGGTCAATGTGCTGCATTTGCTGGTTGGACACAAAGTGGTACTACCTTTACCAACTGCTGGAACAGCGGAGAAATCAATAACATTGAAAGTCAAGCCCAGCTTTATCGCAACTCTGGTCAAACAACAGCTACCAATTGCTATGACTTGACAAATGTGGGCAATCAAGGTACAAAATTAGACGCATTAACCCTTGGAAGTGGCGAACTCTGCTACATACTGAATGGGAACGTGAGTGCTGGAACAAATTGGTATCAGAATCTTGAGAGTAATGTTGATTCCACCCCTGTTCCTTTCTCCACCCATAGTCTGGTTTATGCAAACGGTAACCTCAATTGTGACGGTACTCCCAAAGGTGAGGTTACTTACAGCAATACAGAAGGTGAGAATCGTGACGACCACAATTATGTAGATGGCTTCTGCTCTTATTGCCACACCATTGACGTTGCGTACCTGACTCCCGTTGATGGATTCTACGAATTAAACAACATGAAACATTTACACTGGTTCTCACAATATGTGATTGCAGGAAATCCCAGCGTAAACGCAAAACTGACAGCAGACATAACCATGGAATCTGCAAACCAATATGGATACACTCCTATTGGCTCTTCAACTTATCCCTACACAGGCCACTTCGATGGTCAAGGTCACTCTGTTACGCTTAACATCGACAACCCAGGCTACAGCTATCAAGGACTCTTCGGTATCATAACCGATGGCGTTTCCATAGAGAAAGTCATCGTCAAGGGAACTGTCATTGGAAATGATTATGTAGGCGGTATCGCTGGTGGCACAAACGGCGGTAGCAGCAATGCCAAGAAGACCAACATCTGGAATTGCGGTAACGAGGCTACCATCACAGCTAATGGAGCTAACGGCGCTGGTATCATTGGCGTTAATAAGGATGGTAGTGCGTCCGTTATTTTACTTAACTGCTATAACACAGGCAATATTACATCTAACCGTGAAGGCGGTGCCATGTCTGGATGGCTCGGCGGAGGTTGGTCTAACGTCCGCAACTGCTACAACAGCGGAACAATTAAGAATAACGGAGCCACTTCAAAGGCTTTCGGTCGTAACAACGGTTGCTACTTCACCAATTGCTACTATACAGCATCAAGCGGAACTGACAACTCAACAGAGAATCATGACAATGGAAGCATCACTATGGTTGAAGACGCAGCTCTCACTTCTGGTGAACTTTGCTGGAATTTAGGAACGGATTTCACTCAAGACCTTAGCGACGCAAACCATCCCACCTTCGGTTCCAAAGTAGTTCATGCTGGCAAGTGGTTCAATAATGACGACTGGGATGTCTTCTATAATGAGGAAGGTTCTAGCAGAACATCTTATGTTTTGAATCTTGACGAAACAAAGACAATCTTCAATTTAGATCCTAACTTCACGTTGACAGCCAAGAATGTAAGCGTTGCACGCAACATTCCTGCTGGTCAATGGATTGGTCTCTGTCTGCCCTTCGATTACGACATACCCGACGGTTGGGATGTTCGTAAGTTAGATCACGTAAACGGTAGTGGCGAAAGCGCAAGCATGGTCTTCGCTTCTGCATCAAGCATTGAAGCAGGCAAGCCTTATATTGTTAAGCCGACAGAAGCTGTTACAAATATCACTGCTACAAACAAGGCGATTGCCACTGAAAGCACGAATGTTTCGTTTGGTGGCGTAACGATGGTTGGCAACCTTTGCCAGACTTCTATTCCACAAGGTAGCTTCTACATCAACACATCAAGCCAACTGAAGAAACTCACCGCAGTTTCTGCCACACTGAAGGGCTTCCGTGCTTACTTCACAGTCGATAACATTGAAGTCAAGGCTCTTGACTTCATCTTCGACGATGATGCAACAGGCATAGAAGGAGTTCAAGAAGTTCAAGAGGCTCAAGGTGCTATCTACAACCTTGCTGGTCAGCGCATCAACAAGATGCAGAAGGGCATCAACATTATTAACGGCAAAAAAATTCTCAAGTAGTATGAAAAAGATATATATGACTCCGGCATTCCTTGCCGTTGAACTTGGCATGAGAAGTGTAGCAATGCTTTCTGCAAGCGATGACTATGGTAACATCATCGATGATGGTGGCGAGGGTGATGGCACTGACATTGGAGCCAAGGGCATTACCGACGTCAACGTCTGGGACAACGAATGGTAACAGCATCACCCTAGCCCTTTCCAAGGAGAGGGGACTATAATAGAAGAGAGGCAGGCGAATCAATCAGTTCGTCTGCCTCTGTTTATGTGTCTGTTTTCATTTTTTCATTTTGAATTTATTTATTTTGAATTATCTAGTGTGCAAGTGCTCCGATGAGTGCTGCGAGTGAAACAGTTGCCACTACGCCTGCAGCAACTCCGGCAGCTGCATTGCCATTAACTACTACGACTTCGTTGTGGTGAGCCATGTGACGGCGGTGTGCTTCCATGCGACGCATCTCTTCTATGCGACGCATTTCCTCCATCCTTCTGCGCTCTTCCATGCGACGACGCTTTTCAATCATTCTGAGTTCGTGCTTGGACAGTTTGTGACCATGATGCATGTCAAAGTGATCGCGATGTCCAGCGTACATGTCGTGATGACCATCGTAGCGTACCTCGACTATGCCTTTGTTGTTATGAAACTCGTTGTGCTTTGCGCCAACCTTTGCATTCACGTTCATGCCCATTGCCATCATGATGGCTAATGCTGCGAAGAAATTCATCTTTTTCATGACTTTTGTTTTTAATGTGTTAAACAATCCGTTTCCTTTTTGTTTCTGGTGCAAAGGTACGGCAAGATTCTAAGTCACGGAGGATGATTTTCCCTAGAGTGCGAGAGGAATTTCCCTACGCTTTCGGGGGATAAGGGATAAGCCTAACGATGTAGCATGGGCAGCGGGTCGGCGCGTCGCTGCGTGTCCATACTTCATATATAGCGTGACGGGTTTTTTATTTCAGTGTGCAGAGTTGCGCACCCCGACGAGGTGTTTGACGTATTGCAATATTGCAATATAACTCGTTTGGAAGTATGAAAAAAAACGCCGCTTACACGCAAAAACGCATGCTATATAAGCTTAGGCTTCAGCAGTTTGACCCCCAGCAGACAGACGGGAGCGCAAAGGGCGTTGATGAGGAAGTAAAGGTTGAAGCCGAGCTGTTCTACAAGCAGACCGCTCAGTGCCATGGGTACAAAGAGGGCAGCCGAGACGAGCGGTATCTGCAGCATGTTGATGGTGTTGCGATAGCGGGCTCCTGAGATGGCGCTGATGGGCAAGCGGCAAATGCCAAGCCCTAAGCCGAACAAGAGCTGAGCAATCATGGTGCAGAGGCAAAGCTGCCAAAGTGCCTGTGGCGGCCAGATGGTCATGCCAAGGTAAACGAAGGGCGAGAGGACGAGGCTCAAAGCTAAAGGCCAGAAGATGCGCTCGAGGCTGTAGTGCCTGACAAGTCGCCTTCCAAGAAAGAGTCCGACACTGAAGGCAATGACGCCAACGGTGCCTTGCGCAAAGCCTATCTCCTGAATGGAACAGCCTAAGCCATTGTTCGCGCGAGGCATATATAAATATAGTACGCGCGCGTGGAACATGAGACCTTGTGGCAAGAGCAACAGGAAGAGGATAAGAACGGGTCGCCACCAGCCTTTCTGCTCTCTGATGCGGTCTATGATACGAAGCTCTGCCTTGACAGAACCGCCAAGACTGTGCTTTGCGCCGCTATCGCCAACGCGTGGGTTTCTGAGCCATATCATGTGATGAAAAGCAAAGAGTAGGAAGAGACCTGCTGCCACGTAGCAGCCCATCGCCCACGAGTAGCTTATCATCTGGCGGAAATAGACCTGAAGGGTGCCTACGAGAAAGATGAGGGCGCCATAGGTGAAGATGACGGCAACCTGCGAACTGGCAAGCTTGGGAGCTGTCAGGATGCGCTGGAAGACAGGCCGGAGCATTCGCTCGTAGTACATTCTTGCTGCCAACTCGTGCCAAGCACATAGCAGACTGACGAGAAAGAGAGCGAGAAAGACAAGGCATTTTCCGTTTAGCCATTTATCGTTTACCGTTCCAAAGGAGAAGGCAAGCAATATGAGACTCACGAAAAGCAAGGCCTCGATGATGTGAAGCACTTGCTTGAAGTGCCCTACCCGCCTTACCCACGAGCGCATGAAGGACTTCAGCACCCAAGGCAGGAAGAGAAAAGCGGAGAGGAGTGTTGCCAATGCTGGTGCCATCTCCAGCTGGAGAAACATCAGCAGGGCAACATAGGTGACAATTGCCGCAGGCATTTCTTCTGCGGCAAAGAGCGTCAGGAACCATCCTCCACGAAGAGGAGGCCTTTTAGTAGCTTCTTGCGATGAGGACACGTGCCTTGCTTGGTTTGCCTGTTACCATATCCACGCCTGGCGTCTGCTCGAAGCCGAAGGGGACGCAACGGATGGTTGCCTGCGTCTCTTCCTTGATCTTGGCTTCCGTCTCGGCTGTGCCGTCCCAATGACAGAGGAAGAAGCCGCCGTCCTTGACGCGTTCCTTGAATTCCTCGTAGTTGTCGCACTCGTAGATATGAGCGTCGCGGAAGGTCTTGGCCTTCGTGAAGATGTTCTTCTGGATGTCGTCGAGCAAGTCCTTAACGTGCTCTGCAATGCCTTCGAAGGGAAGTGTCTCTTTCTCCAAAGTGTCGCGACGCATTACCTCAACTGTGCCGTTCTCCAAGTCTCTTGCGCCAAGCACAAGACGAACGGGAACGCCCTTCAGCTCGTAGTCTGCGAACTTGAAGCCCGGACGCTTGTTGTCGGCATTGTCGTACTTCACGCTGATGCCCATCTTCTTGAGCTCGTCGATAACGGGAGCGACGGCTGCATCGACGGCTGCCACCTGTTCTGGCTTGCCGCCAATGGGGATGATGACCACCTGGATGGGTGCCAAAGCGGGAGGCAGCACGAGGCCGTTGTCGTCGCTGTGCGTCATAATGAGCGCACCCATAAGTCGTGTACTTACGCCCCAAGAAGTTGCCCAAGCGTATTCGGGCTTGTTCTCCTTGTTGAGGAACTGCACCTCGAATGCCTTGCCGAAGTTCTGGCCGAGGAAGTGACTGGTGCCGCTCTGCAAAGCTTTGCCGTCCTGCATCATTGCCTCAATTGTATAAGTGTCGAGCGCACCGGCAAAACGTTCCGTCTCGCTCTTGACGCCCTGAACCACAGGCACTGCCATGTATTCCTCAGCGAACTTTGCATAGACCTTGAGCATCTGCTGGGCACGCTGCTCTGCCTCTTCTCTTGTGGCATGAGCGGTGTGACCTTCCTGCCAAAGGAACTCACTGGTGCGCAGGAACAGACGTGTCCTCATCTCCCAGCGCATGACGTTGCACCACTGGTTAACCAGCAACGGCAGGTCGCGATAAGAGTGAATCCAGTTCTTGAAAGTGTTCCAGATGATTGTCTCGGACGTGGGACGTATGATGAGTTCTTCTTCCAGACGGGCAGCCGGGTCAACGACCACGCCGTCGTGGGTATCATTTGTCTTAAGGCGATAATGCGTCACCACAGCACATTCCTTTGCAAAGCCCTCCACGTGCTCGGCTTCTTTCGAGAGGAAGCTCTTGGGGATGAGCAGTGGGAAGTAAGCATTCTGCACGCCAGTCTCCTTGAACATATCGTCGAGCGTGCGCTGCATCTTCTCCCATATTGCGTAACCATAAGGCTTGATGACCATGCAGCCGCGAACGTCGCTCTGCTCCGCCAGGTCGGCCTTAACCACCAGTTCGTTGTACCATTTGCTATAGTCCTCGCTGCGTTTTGTGAGGAAATCCAATTCTTTTGCCATTTCTTTATAGGATATTTGTTAATTTCGGGTGCAAAAGTACAAAAAAAATAGCACGCAGGCAAATAATTTTGAATTTTGAATTTTGAATTTTGAATTAATGTCGTATCTTTGCAAAAGAAAAAGGTTCAAATTTTATTGTTTAACTAAATACAAACTACAATGAAAGCAAAGAAGATTCTTTGGGGAGCATTGGCAATGGCTTTGCTGCTCTCTGGCTGTAACATGAACAACACGACCAAGGGCGGCCTCATCGGCGGTGCTGGTGGTGGTGCACTTGGTGCTGGCCTTGGTGCAGCAATCGGTGCTCTGATTAACGGCTCCAGCGGTGCCAAGATGGGCGCTGCAATTGGTGCTGGCGTAGGTGCAGCAGGTGGCACAACAGCTGGTGTGCTCATCGGTAAGAAGATGGACAAGGCGAAGAAGGAAGCTGAAGCTATCGCAAACGCTCAGGTTTCAGACGCTGTGGACAACAACGGCTACCAGGCTGTGAAGGTTACCTTCGACAGCGGCATCCTGTTCCAGAGTGGCAAGTCTGTCCTCAATGCAGCTGCACAGAGCTCTCTCACACAGTTCGCTACCAACGTCCTCGGTCCCAACGCTGACATGAACGTCGGCATCGTTGGTTACACCGACAACGACCCCTGGAAGGGCAAGACTGCAGAGCAGAGCGTAGCTGCCAACCAGAAGCTGTCTGAACAGCGCGCAGAAGCCGTTAGCAGCTTCCTCAAGAAGCACGGCGCAGCTGCCAACCAGATTAAGGAAGTCGTTGGTCTGGGCGAGAGCAATCCCGTAGCCGACAACAGCACAGCCGCAGGCAAGCAGCAGAACCGCCGCGTGGAGGTTTATCTGTATGCAAGCCAGGCTATGATTGATGCTGCTAACGCTGGTACACTGCAGTAAAGCGTGCTCCGAAAACTACAACAACTCTTGCGATGGATTGTGCTCCTGTTCTTTGGGAGCACAATCCTCGCTGTTTTAATCTATAGGTGGTGTCCCGTCTATGTGACGCCGCTTATGGTGATTCGTTGCGCCCAGCAAGTCAGTCGCGGCGAACAGCTTCGGCTCAAACACCACTGGGTGCCGCTCGACTCGATGAGCATTTACATGCCTGTGGCCGTGATGGCAAGCGAGGACCAGCGCTTTCTGGACCACAATGGCTTCGACTTCATCGAAATCAACAAAACCCTCGAGGAACGCCGTTCCGGCAAGCGCTTCCGTGGCGGCAGCACTATCTCGCAACAAACCGCCAAGAACGTCTTTCTCTGGCCCAAAGTGAGTTGGCTTCGCAAGGGGCTGGAGGCGTATTTCACCGTCCTCATCGAGCTCCTTTGGGGCAAAGAGCGCATCATGGAAGTCTATCTCAACAGCATCGAGATGGGCGACGGCATTTATGGCGCCGAAGCAGTTGCCCAACAGCATTTCGGAAGACGGGCAATCACCCTGACGCGCCCCAACTGCGCTCTCATCGCTGCCACACTGCCCAACCCATTGAAGTTCAGCAGCAAAGACCCTTCTGCCTACATGCTTAAGCGGCAGACCGCCATCATGACGCAGATGCGCCACATCGACGTATTCCCAAGAAAGAAAGATTAAAGCCGAAATTCAACGCGACGCCAAAAGGCAGTCGGAATTTTAAGATAATTCTTGACATCTTTCAAATTCCGGCAAGCAGGAAAAGAAATCTTCGCTGCCAGAATCGGCAAATTCCGCACGCGGAAATCAAAATCTCCGCACGCGGAAATCGCCATCGCCGCACGCGGAAATAACAAATTCCGCAGGCGACGTTTTGATTTTTCCAACACCACGTTGTAAACATCTGTGTACCAATCCGTTGGAAATCGTCTTTTTCAGACTGATTTTGGGTGCGAAAAACTTGCCGTTTCGC
Source organism: uncultured Bacteroidales bacterium (assembly GCA_902778625.1). Taxonomy (GTDB): domain Bacteria; phylum Bacteroidota; class Bacteroidia; order Bacteroidales; family Bacteroidaceae; genus Physcousia. The sequence continues at coordinate 38,969 of CACYYM010000017.1, read as the reverse complement.
TTCGAGGAAAAAGAGATTTTTCCAAACATTCTCTCCAAATTCTTTACATTTGACGGCTTATTTTGAACACCTGATCATTCAGCCTCTCTTTTTAATGTGCTACTTTTTTTATCAAAAAACGCACTTTTTGCTATCTACACTTTGCAATTTGGAAAGTTTTTTATAACTTTGCAGCGCAAATAATACTATTTTTATATTATGTTCGATTCTTTCTACAGAATGCATCAGTATCTGGTGGAACGCACACAAGCGCCCATCAGACGCGCCTTGATGGATGAAATTGACTGGCACAAACGACTTATCGGCATCAAGGGAAGCCGTGGCGTCGGCAGGACAACTTTCCTGCTTCAGTATGCCAAAGAGAACTTCGGCCCCAGAGACCGCAGGTGCCTCTACATCAACATGAACAATTTCTACTTCCAAGGCAAGACACTCTTCCAGTTCGCTCAGGAATTCATGGCAGACGGCGGCAAAGTCCTCCTCATCGATCAGGTCTTCAAGTACCCTGAATGGAGCCGCGACCTGCGCCTCATCTACGACCGCTGCCCGCACCTGAAAGTAGTGTTTGCCGGCTCCAGCGTGATGCGCCTGAAAGAAGAGAACCCCGAGCTGAACGGCATTTGCGCCAGCTACAACCTGCGCGGCTTCTCTTTCCGCGAATATCTGAACCTCAGGGCAGGAACGAACTTCCGTCCCTACACCATCCGCGAGATTCAGAACCGCCACGAACACATCGCAGAAGAGGTGCTGGCACAAGTCAATCCGCTCGACTACTTCAACGACTACCTCCACCACGGCTACTATCCCTTCTTCCTCGAGAAGGCAAGCTTCATCGAGAACCTGCTGAAGGCCATCAATATGATGATCGAGGTGGACATCCTGCTCATCAAGCAAATCGACCTGAAGTATCTCGCAAAGATTAAGAAGCTGCTCTATCTGCTTGCCACTGGCGACTACGGAGCTCCCAACGTTAGCCAACTCGCTCAGGACCTGCAGACCAGCCGTGCAACCGTGGTGAACTACATTAAGTATCTCAGCGACGCCCGACTGCTCAACATGCTCTATCGCCCAGGCGAAGACTTCCCCAAAAAGCCCGCAAGCATCCTCCTGCACAACACGAACCTCATCTACGCAATGATGCCCGACTTCAACGACGAACAGATGATAATGGAAACCTTCTTCCAGAACGCCCTTTGGGGCCGTCATCAAGTGCAGAAGGGCGACCGCAGCTGCACCTTCGTGGTCGACAAGAACATGAGGTTCCGTATCTGCCTGGAGCAACCGAAGCGCAAGAACACCGACGTCCTCTATGCCCTCGCCGGCGTGAAAGAAGGACTGGAACAGGAGATTCCCTTGTGGATGTACGGCTTCCTCTATTAACAAAAAGAAAATTAAGGTAACAGAATTATAAAAACACTATGGCAAAAGAAAAGAAATTCGTAACTTGGGATGGCAACACCTGTGCCGGACACGTAGCTTATATGTTCAGCGAAGTAGCTGCCATCTACCCCATCACTCCATCATCTCCCATGGCGGAGCATGTTGACGAGTGGGCCGCACAAGGTCGTAAGAACCTCTTCGGCGACACAGTAATGGTTCAGGAAATGCAGAGCGAAGGCGGTGCAGCTGGTGCCGTTCATGGTTCGTTGCAGGCTGGTGCCCTCACAAGCACCTTCACTGCCAGCCAGGGCCTCCTGCTCATGATTCCCAATATGTACAAGATTGCAGGCGAGTTGCTGCCCAGCGTCTTCCACGTTTCTGCTCGCACCGTCGCTACACATTCTCTGTGTATCTTCGGCGACCACAGCGACGTGATGGCTTGCCGTCAGACTGGCTTTGCAATGCTGGCAGAAGGCAGCGTGCAGGAAGTGATGGACCTCAGTGCTGTTGCCCACCTTGCTGCCCTCGAGGCTCGCGTGCCCTTCATCAACTTCTTCGACGGCTTCCGCACCTCTCATGAGTATCAGAAGGTTGAGCTGCTGGAGGAGGACGATGTTCGCGACCTCGTCAACCAGAAAGCCCTCAGCGAGTTCCGCGCCCGCTGCCTTTCGCCCGAACATCCTCAGGCAAAGGGTATGGCCGAGAACCCCGAGACATTCTTCGCCCATCGCGAGAGCTGCAACCGCTACTACAATGCCGTTCCCGCTATCGTAGAGAAGTACATGGCTGCCATCAGCGAACGCACTGGCCGCAAATACGAGCTCTTCAGCTACTACGGTGCTGAGGACGCAGAGCAGGTCATCATCCTGATGGGTTCTGCCTCTGAGGCAGCTCGCGAGGCTATCGACTATGCTAACGCCAACGGCAAGAAGTACGGCATGGTGAGCGTTCACCTCTATCGCCCCTTCAGCGTTAAGCACCTGCTGGCTGCAGTTCCCAAGAGCGTGAAGCGCATCGCCGTGCTTGATCGCACAAAGGAGCCTGGAGCAAACGGCGAACCTCTCTACCTCGACGTTCGCGACGCATTCTATGGTCAGCCCAACGCTCCTATCATCGTAGGCGGCCGCTATGGTCTCGGCTCAGCCGACGTAACGCCCACCATGATGCTCAGCGTCTATGAGAACCTCGAACTGCCTCAGCCCAAGGAACACTTCACCGTCGGTATCGTGGACGACCTCACCTACACCTCTCTGCCCGTCAAGGAGGAGATGGCTCTGGGTGGCGAAGGCATCTTCGAAGCTAAGTTCTTCGGTCTTGGCGCCGATGGTACTGTTGGTGCCAATAAGAACAGCGTCAAGATTATCGGCGACAACACCAACAAGTATTGCCAGGCTTACTTCAGCTACGACTCCAAGAAGAGCGGCGGCTTCACTTGCTCTCACCTGCGCTTTGGCGACACGCCCATCCGCAGCACATATCAAATCAAGACACCTAACTTCGTGGCTTGCCACGTTCAGGCTTACCTGAGGATGTACGACGTGATTCGCGGTCTGCGTCCGAATGGTCAGTTCCTCCTGAACACCATCTTCGAGGGCGAAGAGCTCGTACACTTCCTTCCGAACAACGTGAAGAAGTACTTTGCCGAGAAGAACATCACAGTTTACTACATCAACGCCACGAAGATTGCACAGGAGATTGGCCTCGGCAACCGCACGAATACCATTCTGCAGAGCGCCTTCTTCCGCATCACTGAGGTCATCCCCGTTGAGCTTGCTGTAGAGCAGATGAAGAAGGCTATCGTGAAGTCTTACGGCAAGAAGGGCGAGGACGTAGTGAACATGAACTTCGCTGCCGTTGATCGTGGTGGCGAGTACAAAGTGCTTCCTGTTGATCCTGCATGGAAGAATCTGCCAGCCGACGAGGCTCCCGTATACGACGAGCCCGAGTTCATCACGAACCTCGTGCGTCCCATCAACGCTCAGAATGGTGCCGACCTGCCCGTCAGCGCTTATAAGGGCTACGAAGACGGCGCTTGGGAACAGGGTACTGCAGCTTACGAGAAGCGTGGCGTAGCAGGTTTCGTGCCTGTTTGGAATCCTGATAACTGTATCCAGTGTAATAAGTGTGCATTCGTTTGTCCTCACGCTTGCATCCGTCCTATCGTCATGGACGACGAGGAGGTGAAGGGCTTCGAAGGCAAGACCATCGAGATGAAGGCTCCTGCTGCCATGAAGGGTATGCACTTCGTCATGCAGGTCGGCGTGAAGGACTGTCTGGGTTGCGGCAACTGTGCCGACGTCTGCCCGGGCAACCCGAAGCTTGGCGGTCCTGCACTCAAGATGGTGGCCTACGACGACTCCAGCGCCGAAGCAGCACAGGAAGCAAAGAACTGGGATTACTGCGTGAAGAAGGTCAGCTCGAAGCAAGACCTCGTCGATATCAAGCAGAGCCCGAAGAACAGCCAGTTCGCTCAGCCTCTGTTCGAGTTCAGCGGCGCTTGCTCGGGTTGCGGCGAGACGCCTTACGTGAAGCTCATCAGCCAGCTCTTCGGCGACCGCGAGATGGCCAGCAACGCTACAGGTTGCTCCAGCATCTACTCCGGCTCTATTCCTTCCACACCTTACACCAAGAATGCGAAGGGTCAACTGGATGCGCGAGGCCACTCAGAATTGGCTCGACACATTTGATGACTCTACTGCCAACCGCAAAGCAACCGATGAATTCGTTGCCGCTCTGGAGAAGGCTATACTGCCCATCGATGGAGCCATTGAGTTCTGGCAAGGCAAGGGCAAGGAACTGTATGGAGCCGAGGTGGCTGCACAGAAGTTGCAGGAAGCCAAGGATGCCAAGGCGGCAGGCAGCCCCATCTGCCCGTGTCGCGGATGTGCTCTCGAAAGCGAACTGCTGGAGAATAAGGACAAGCTGGCTAAGGCAAGCCAATGGATTATCGGTGGTGACGGCGCAAGCTACGACATCGGTTACGGCGGTCTCGACCACGTGATTGGTTCTGGCGAAGACGTCAACATCTTCGTTATCGATACCGAGGTTTACTCCAACACAGGCGGTCAGGCTTCGAAGGCAACTCCTATTGGTGCCATTGCTCAGTTCGCTGCCAACGGTAAGCGCGTGGGCAAGAAGGACCTTGGCCTGATGCAAGCTACTTACGGCAACGTCTATGTGGCTCAGGTGGCTATGGGTGCCGACCAGAGCCAGTGCCTCAAGGCCTTCCGCGAGGCAGAAGCTTGGCACGGACCTTCGCTCATCATTGCTTACGCTCCCTGTATCAACCACGGCCTGAAGGCTAAGGGCGGTATGGGCAAGAGCCAGGCTGAGGAGGCAAAGGCTGTTGAATGCGGCTACTGGCATCTGTGGCGCTACAATCCCGCTCTGGCTGAAGAGGGCAAGACTCCCTTCCAGCTCGACAGCAAGGAGCCCGATTGGGACAAGTTCCAGGAATTCCTCGAGGGCGAGGTGCGCTTCCTCTCTCTGAAGAAGGCCGCTCCCGAAGAGGCTCAGGAACTCTACGACGCTTGTAAGGCAGCTGCTCAGCGCCGCTACAAGACCTATGTCCGCAAGACACAGGAAGACTGGAGCATCTAAGCATAATCAGAGTAATCCAAATACTCAGATAACAAAGGAAGCAGGGACGCACAATTGCGCCCCTGCTTTGTTTTTACTTGCTGTCTTATTATCTCAAGACTGCTTGCCCTTGTGTGACGAAATTCCCCGTGAGTCTTTACTTGCAGGCGTTTTTAACTTAACGTGCCGTGTTGGAAAACTTAACGTGCCGAGTTGGAGAACTTAACGTGTCGAGTTGGAGAACTTAACGTGTCGTGTTGGAAAACTTAACGTGCCGTGATTGCTAACTCTTAAGTTGCAAATAGCACTCAAGAAAAAACATTTTCGTAGTAAGTGTGTTACAAAACAAGGTAATCTGCGTTATATAAGAAAAGAGGCGAAGTTTTTAAGGAGAAAAATTGCATTTTGAATTAATCTTCGTATCTTTGCATCATTATTACTAACACATAAAACAAAGTCAATGAAAAAGTTTTTCCTTTTGGCATTTGCCTTAATGTTGACGGCAAGTGCCTTTGCACAACGCGAGGCCGGAACTCTGAGCATCAAGCCAAGAGCAGGCGTGAACATCGCATACTACGGCGAGTCTCAGAATTCTTTCAGCATGTATGAGACATCTACTTCGCCACGTATCGGCGTTGCTGCAGGCATCGAACTGGAATATCAAGTGCACAAGAAGGTCGGTTTGTCGGCAGGTGCAATCTATTCGCAGCAAGGCGAAAAGGCAAAAATAAGCAACGGCTGGGGTTCAACTGCGAAGATGACTGCGAAGACAGACTACGTCAACTTCCCCATCCTTGCCAACATTTACCTTTATAAAGGTCTTGCCCTGAAATTTGGTGTGCAGCCCGGCATCAACGTCAACGCCAGCTACACAAGCGGAAGCAACACCTCAGGCGACCTCTCAGACCTGGGTATTAACATAAAGAAGTTCGACCTCTCCATTCCCTTTGGCCTTTCCTACGAGTACAAGTTCCTCGTGATTGATGCACGCTACAACCTCGGCGTAACAAACATCGTGGACAGCGAGGAGAAGACATGGAATCGAGTGGCTCAGATTACAGTAGGTTTGAAGTTCGACGTTTTAAAGAAACACTAACAGGCTAGACACACACAGTAACTTCGGCAGTCATTCTTTCTTTGAGTGGCTGCCGATTTTTGTAAGTAAATATGCAACCGAAGCGTCATTTCGCGCATATAATATATAATAATGTAGCATTTTGTTGGCTAAACGAAAGTTTTATGCTATCTTTGCACCCAATTCTTGGATGCTTTTGCACCGAGACGCCCCCAATAAAGTGCGGAACGCATTCAAGCAAATGGATTAAGGATTAAGGATTAAAGGTTAGGGATTAAGGATATGGTTCATCAATTAAGAAGTTCCGTCTGTACAGAAGGCAGACGTATGGCTGGAGCCCGTGCGCTTTGGGTAGCCAACGGCATGAAGCGAGAACAGTTCGGCAAGCCAATCATAGCAGTCGTCAACTCTTTCACGCAGTTCGTGCCTGGTCATACGCACCTCCACGAAATAGGACAAATCGTCAAGACAGAGATAGAAGCTCTCGGCTGTTATGCCGCTGAGTTCAACACCATAGCCATCGACGACGGCATTGCAATGGGCCACGACGGAATGCTCTACTCCCTGCCCTCGCGCGACATCATCGCCGACTCCGTGGAGTACATGGTAAATGCCCACAAAGCAGACGCTATGATTTGCATCTCCAATTGCGACAAAGTTACGCCTGGCATGTTGATGGCTGCAATGAGGCTTAATATTCCCGCAGTATTCGTGAGCGGCGGCCCAATGGAATCGCACAAACTCAATGGAGAGAACGCTGACCTCATCACTGCTATGGTGAAGGGCGGAGACCCGACCGTCAGCGATGAAGAACTGGCAAAGGTTGAGCAGATGGCTTGCCCGGGTTGCGGTGCATGCTCTGGCATGTTTACCGCTAACTCGATGAACTCGCTGACAGAAGCCATCGGCCTCTCCTTGCCCGGAAACGGAAGTATCCTCGCTACGCATAAGAACCGCATCCAACTCTTCAAGGATGCAGCCAAACTTATCGTAAAGAATGCCCTCGCTTATTATGAGAACGGCGACGAATCTGTTCTTCCTCGTTCCATCGCAACCCGTCAGGCTTTCCTCAACGCCATGACGCTCGACATCGCTATGGGAGCAAGCACTAACACGGTGCTCCACCTTTTGGCAGTTGCTCAGGAAGCTGAAGTCAATTTCAAGATGAAGGATATCGACGAACTGAGTCGCAAAGTGCCGTTCCTCTGCAAGCTCGCTCCGAATTGGCAGAAGTACAGCATTCAAGAGGAGAACCGCGCTGGCGGCATCCTTGGCATCCTTGGCGAACTGGCCAAAGGCAACCTGCTCGACCTCTCTTGCAAGCGTGTGAATGGCGCAACTCTGGGCGAAGACATCAAGAAGTACAGCATTACGGGCGAGACTATCGCCCCAGAAGCAAAGCGCATTTACAGCAGCGCTCCTGGCGGCAAGTTCAGCAATGTGATGGGATCGCAAGAAACATATTTCGAAAGCCTCGACACAGACCGCGAGAACGGCTGCATTCGCGACATCGAACATGCTTACATGAAGGATGGCGGAATGGCTGTGCTTTTCGGAAACATCGCTCAGGACGGCTGCGTAGTGAAGACGGCTGGCGTTGCTCCTGAACTTTGGCACTTCGAGGGTCCAGCAGTTGTATTCGACTCTCAGGAAGACGCTTGCGAAGGCATTCTTGGCGGCAAGGTTAAGAAAGGCGATTGTGTCGTCATTACGCACGAAGGTCCTAAAGGTGGTCCCGGCATGCAAGAAATGCTCTACCCCACTTCATACATCAAGTCGATGCACATGGGCAAGGAGTGCGCCCTCATTACTGACGGACGATTCTCAGGCGGCACAAGCGGCCTCTCCATCGGACACATCAGTCCCGAGGCAGCAAGCGGCGGCAACATCGGCAAGATAAAGGACGGCGACATCATCGTCATCGACATTCCCAGCCGTTCCATCAACGTAAAACTTAGCGACGAAGAACTCGCTGCTCGTCCGCAACAGCCTCTTCGCCGTAACAGAATAGTAAGTAAAGCACTCCAGCACTATGCTCAAAGCGTTAGCAGTGCAGATAAGGGAGGAGTAAGATTATGAATACAAAGATTAGCGGTGCTGAGGCATTGATGAGATGCCTTGAGCACGAAGGCGTAGATGTGCTTTTCGGCTATCCTGGAGGCGCTATCATGCCTACCTACGATGCTCTTTACGACCACAAGAAGACCTTGCATCACATCTTGGTTCGTCACGAACAGGCTGCCGTTCATGCTGCTCAGGGTTATGCCCGAGTGAGTGGCAAAGTGGGATGTGCCATTGTGACGAGTGGACCTGGAGCGATGAATACGATTACTGGTGTTGCAGATGCCATGATTGACTCTACTCCGATGGTAGTTATCTGCGGTCAGGTCGGAGCTGCAATGCTCGGTACAGATGCCTTCCAAGAGGTCGACGTGGTGGGCGTAACGCAACCTATCACAAAGTGGAACTACCAGATTCGACGTGCCGAGGACATTCCTTGGGCTGTGGCTCGTGCTTTCTTTATTGCTAAGAGCGGAAGGCCTGGTCCTGTTGTTCTCGACTTCGCAAAGAATGCTCAAACAGCAATGATTGAGTACGCTCCGCAGAAGGTTGATTTCATCCGCAGCTACAATCCCAACCCGCACCCCGAAGAGGGTGCAATAGAGAAGGCGGCTCAGCTGATTAACGAGAGCGTGAAGCCTTTCATGCTTGTCGGTCAGGGTGTTGAATTGGCTGGAGCGAACAAGGAGCTACTTGCCCTTTGCGAAAAGGCTCAGATACCTTTCGGCTCTACCATTCTCGGCCTTTCTGCCGCTCCTTCCGACCATCCCCTCAACATGGGAATGCTTGGTATGCACGGCAATCTTGCGCCAAACGTGATGACCAATCAGTGTGATTTACTTATCGCTGTTGGTATGCGCTTCGACGACCGAGTGACGGGCAACCTGAAGACATACGCCAAGCAAGCGAAGATAATTCACTTCGAGATTGATCCATCTGAATTGGGCAAGAACGTGAAGCCCACGCTTTCGGTTCTCGGCAACTGCAAACAGACTTTGCCTGCCGTGACAAAACTCGTGGACAAGGCCACTCACAAGTCTTGGATTGCAGGCTTCAAGCCCTACGAAGAGAAGGAATACTCGAAGGTTATCAATGCTGCCCTGAATCCCAAGAAAGGTCCACTTTTGATGGGCGAAGTGGTGCGCAAAGTCAGCGAAGCAGCAAAGAATAAAGCCATCCTTGTGACCGATGTCGGACAGAACCAGATGATGGGCTGCCGTTACTTCAAGTTTACGAAGCCTCGTTCGATAGTGACCAGCGGAGGTTGCGGTACGATGGGCTTCGGCATTCCTGCTGCTATGGGTGCTTGCTATGGCGCTCCTAACAGAACGGTTTGCATGTTCTGTGGCGACGGAGGATTCCAAATGACCATTCAGGAACTGGGCACCATCATGGAGAATCAGATTCCCGTCAAGATGATTCTCCTGAACAACAACTTCCTCGGCAACGTAAGGCAGTGGCAGTACATGTTCTTCAACAAACGCTACTCCTTCACGCCGATGCTCAATCCCGACTACGAGAAGATTGCTGCAGGATACAACATTCCCTGCCGGACAGTCATCGACCGCAAGGACCTCGATGCTGCTATCAATGAAATGTTGAAGACAAAGGGGCCTTACCTTTTGCAGTGTGCTGTGAAGGAAGAAGATAACGTGCTCCCAATGACACCACCAGGAGCCAATGTGGACGAAATGCTTTTAGAAGTTAAGTAATGAAGACAAAGAAGAAAATGGGTGCCGCAGAGTGCGGCGATTGCAATACATGCGGTAAATGCGAAGAGCTGGAGCAGGCTCAAGAGATGCAAGGTTTCAATGAGGCGGTCTATGCAGCTGCAGCGATAGAGCGTGACAGCTTCGAGAAGAACCTCGCGCGCCAACGTCGTGCCACACTTGCTCAGGATATGGCGAAAGGCGGTCAGCAAGAGACATTCAAGCGTAATGCTGTGGCTCGTCCTGCTGTGCCCGGTCACGAAGGTGCTTTGCTCAGTCACGACGGCCTGACACTCTACACGCTCATCGTCTATTCCGAGAACTTCGCAGGTATTCTCAACCAGATAACCGCCGTCTTTACCCGTCGGCAGGTCAACATCGAGAGCCTCAATGTATGCGCCTCTTCCACTCCTGGTGTCCACAAGTACACGATTACCTGCTACTGCAAGCAGGAGATGGCAGAGATGCTGACCAAGCAAATCGAAAAGAAGGTTGATGTCTTGCAGGCTAACTGTTTTGTGGACGACGAGATATTCATCCTCGAGACCTCTTTGCTGAAGCTTTCCACGCCGATGGTGCTTGCCAATCAGGACATTTCGTGCATCGTTCGTCGCTACGACGCCCGCATCGTCGAGGTAAATCCCACTTACACCATCGTCGAGAATACCGGCATCACGAGGGATGTGATAGAGCTCTTCACCCAGCTCGACGCGCTCGGTTGCGTCTTGCAGTTTGTCCGTACAGGCCGCATTGCAGTCACGAAGTCGTGCATCGAGCGCCTAGATGCTTACATTGCAAAGCGCGAAGAGGAGAGAGAGGCCCCCTCTAACTCCCCGAGGGGAGAACACTAATTACTAATGGAAGCGACAAGGCGACAAACAATTCCTCCCCCTCGGGGGAGACAGAGGGGGGCCGTGGACTGCATCGACTCCTACCCTTTCTTTGTCGAGCCTTTTCATGTCGACTTTACCGGTCGCATCTTTCTTGGCGTGCTTGGCAATCACTTGCTCAATGCTGCGGGCAATCACTCGCAGAAGCGCGGTTGGGGCATCGGTGCATTAAACGAGACCAGGCACACTTGGGTGCTTTCTCGTCTCAGCATTGAGATGAACGAGATGCCACGGCAATATGAGCATTGCGAAGTGAAAACTTGGGTTGAGAGCGTGATGAAGCTATTCACAAACCGTAACTTCTCCATCCATAACGCTGACGGTAAGCCCCTTGGTTATGCACGAAGTGTGTGGGCGATGATTGACTTGGAGACGCGCAAGCCTTGCGACCTGCTGACACTCTACGATGGAGACATCCTCCGATATATTGTGCCGGAGGAAGAGAACGTCTGCCCCATCGAGGGCCATGGACGCTTCCGCTTCCGCGAGCCACAGCTTGTCCGCACCATCGACACCTACTACAGCGACGTTGACATCAACGGCCACATCAACAGCATCAAGTACATCGAACACATCCTCGACCTCTTCCCCCGCGAGCGCTTCGAGCAGGGAGGCATCCGCCGCTTCGAGATAGCCTACAAGGCAGAGGCTTACATGGGCGACCGTCTCAGCTTCTACGAACAGACAATAAGCGAGAACGAGACAGACATTGAGGTCCGCAAGAACGAAGGCGACGTGGTTTGTCAGGCAAAAGTTTGTTTCAAGTGATAACAGCCCCTACATCTTTATGAAGAGAGAGATTGCCAACATCATCAAGTACCTCATTGTCTATGGGGTGCTTTTGGTAATGCCCGTTGTCATTATCGCAATTTGGGAAGTGGTGAGGGACAGGCTGCAAGGCGGCACGATGAGCAGCGACGAACTCTGGCAAACGCCCTTCATGACAACAGGCATGATGCTGGGGTCCGCGCTTATCATTGCATGCTTTCAATGGAAACGTTGGGCGAGCCTAAACTTAGGCCGTATCAAGCGGAGCGACGTCTGGATGGTTCTTCTGATGGGCGTGGTGCTGTTCCTCGGCTGGTACTTTCCTGAAGATTACCTGATGAGCATCATCGATGTTCCAAGCGACCTGTCTGACGACGAGTTCAGCGACATGACAGGCGGTGTGATCGGCTTCATCGACACAGGCATCTTAGCGCCCATCGCCGAAGAAATGCTCTGTCGCGGTGCCATCCTTACTGCGCTTATGAAGATGATACCTCGCAAGCCTTATATCTGCATTCTGGTTCAGGCACTCATCTTTGGAGCGATTCACATGGACCCCAGCCAAATGGTTTACGGCACCCTCTATGGCATATTGCTTGGCTGGCTATGCTGCCGAACAGGAAGCCTTATTCCGGGCATCGTGGTTCATGTCGTGAACAACTCCACCGCACTCCTTTTGCCCAACTACGTTGATGAAAGTTTCGACGAACTGAGCATCGTCCCCAAAGCAGCCGTCCTCATCGTAAGCCTCCTCGTTCTGTCTTGCGGAATATACTGGTTCAACCGAAAGTATCCAACAAGGAAAGAGCAAGAACATAACACGGCCAGTTTGCAAACTTAACACGCTTAGTTGGGCAACTTAACGTGTCAAGTTGGCGAACTTAACGTGTTAAGTTGGAAGACTTAACGTGCCTCGTGAATTTTTAGCGCCCGCCAAAAATATTCACGGCGCCCGCTACGAACCGAATTTTATACTGAAGAATGTTCTGTGAGAATTAGGGACTGTTTCCCCCTCTCTAGCACTTGGGACTATATTTTTAAGCAAAAAGCAACGGACTTTCAATTTTTTGTTGTATCTTTGCACGCGATTAAACGGATAACACAACAAAAAGAAAGTACATTTTCAACAACAATAAATCTACTAGACTATGGCAAAAATGAATTTTGGCGGTGTCATCGAGGAAGTTGTGACCCGCGAGGAGTTCCCTCTTGAAAAAGCACGTGAGATTCTGAAGGACGAGACGATTGCCGTCATTGGCTACGGCGTACAAGGTCCCGGCCAGGCTTGCAACCTGCGCGACAATGGCTTCAACGTGATTGTAGGCCAGCGTCAGGGCAAGACTTTCGAGAAGGCAAAGGCCGACGGATGGGTTCCCGGTGAGACGCTCTTCTCCATCGAAGAGGCTGCCGACAAGGGTACCATCGTGATGTGTCTGCTTTCCGATGCTGCTGTGATGAGCGTATGGCCCACTCTGCAGAAGTACCTCACGCCCGGCAAGGCACTCTATTTCTCTCATGGTTTCGCCATCACTTGGAACGACCGCACGGGTTGTGTGCCCTCTAAGGACATCGACGTCATCATGGTTGCCCCGAAGGGTAGCGGAACAAGCCTGCGCACTATGTTTCTCGAAGGTCGCGGCCTGAACAGCTCTTACGCTGTCTACAACGACGCAACCGGTCGTGCTCTGGACCGCACACTTGCCCTCGGCATCGGTATCGGTTCAGGTTATCTCTTCGAGACCACTTTCCAGCGCGAAGCAACATCCGACCTCACTGGCGAGCGCGGTTCGCTGATGGGCGCCATTCAGGGTTTGCTTCTGGCTCAGTACGAAGTGCTCCGCGAGAATGGTCACACACCTTCCGAAGCTTTCAACGAGACCGTAGAGGAACTCACCCAGAGCCTCATGCCTCTCTTCGCTCAGAAGGGTATGGACTGGATGTACGCCAACTGCTCTACCACAGCACAGCGTGGTGCCCTCGACTGGTTCCCCCGTTTCCACGACGCCATCAAGCCCGTCGTAGAACAGCTCTATGCAAGCGTGAAGTGCGGCAACGAAGCTCAGATCAGCATCGACGCCAACTCGAAGCCCGACTACCGCGTTGGTCTGGAGAAGGAACTGGCTGCTCTGCACGACAGCGAGATGTGGCGCACAGCAGAGACTGTTCGTAAACTTCGTCCCGAGAACAACTAGACGAAAGTTGAGAGTTTAGAGTGTAGAGTTTAGAGACAGTATTGAAGTCGATAGTTGAAAGTTCTTATTAAACTCTAAACTATTAAACTGACACTAAACACTAAACCATCAACTCTAAACTATTAAAACAAAGAGGCGAGCAGCAATGCCCGCCTCTTTCTTTTCACTCTTTCACCAATTAGAAGTAGAAGCCAAAGCCTATCTTCAAGCCAATCTTGGTGAAGTCCTTGAAGTGGTTCAGGCACATGTCGCAATAGATAGAGGGCTCTACGCTGACGTACTGGTTGAGGTAGAAGCAGTAACCAACCTCGGGTGTCAGGAAGAAATTGTCAGTTTTGAAGTCTGGGCCAACGTGGTTGTACTTGAGGCCACCACCGAAGAACAGGCCGTTCTGAACCATGTAGTAGCGTGCTCCGGCACCCAGTCCGAAGACATTATCGCCATCCATATGCGACCATCCAAACTGACCAAGCACCATCCAACTGTCGGCAACGAAGTAACCGCCTGTAGCATCTAAGCCAAGATTGAAGCCTCCAGCTTTGCTGTAATTCATGCCAAAGCCCGTGAGGGAAAGGTTAGCATACTTCGTACCTTGCTCGAACTGTGCGAAAGCACCCATTGAAACAACTGCGAAAAGCAGAGAAAGAATAACTTTTTTCATAATGATTGTTATTTATTAGGTTGTTTATAAATGTATTTCAGGAAATGGAACATCTGCAAAGCCATTAAGGCAAATCCCGCAATAAGGCCCACGGGAAGGGGAAGGCCGAAGCCTTCGGGGGCAACAATGATATAGCTCGTGGTTACCACTGCCATAAAGAGTGCTGGAATGAATGCTATCCAACAATTGTAACCTCTCCTGGTCAGCCATACCGCTGCAGCCCAAAGCATGAAGCAGGCAAGCGTCTGATTGGTCCATGCAAAGTAGCGCCAAAGCACATTGAAGTCAATAAAGAAGAGACCTGTTGTGATGGCAAAGAGCGGAAGGCAAAGCATGAGTCGCTTCCAGATGTTCTTTTGGTCGACGTGAAGGAAGTCGGCAGCGATGAGACGGGCGCTTCGGAATGCCGTATCGCCACTCGTGATGGGCGCTGCAACCACGCCAAGTATGGCAAGAATAGCGCCTATCGTACCCATCCAACCTACACTAATCTCCTTTACCACAATTGCCGGATTGCCCAGAGCGGCAAGCTTCTCGTAAGCCGTAGCACCCTCTTCGCCTGGAAGCATGCTGGCAAACTTAACCGCAGCAGCAGCCCAAATGAGTGCCACAATACCTTCTGTAATCATGGCTCCGTAGAAGACAGGACGGCCATGACGTTCGTTGGTGAGGCATCTCGCCATAAGTGGGCTCTGGGTTCCGTGGAAGCCACTAATCGCGCCACAAGCAATTGTGATACAAAGCATTGGGAAGATTGGCAAACCTTTTGGGTGATGCGTCACAAAAGGAGCATCTGTAATCTCCGGCATCCAACCTTCTTTCGTGTAAATACCCCAGCAAATGCCTAATGCCATCACGAGCAAAGCAAGTCCGAACAAAGGATAAACTCTGCCGATAAGCTTGTCGATGGGCAAAAGCGTGGCAAGGATGAAGTAGAAGAAAATTGCTGCCAACCAGAAACCATTCGACAAGAACCAGCCTTTGTCGGGCGTCATGTTGTCGAGCAAAGCAGCTGGCGTCGTCACGAAGACTGCACCAACAAGGACAAGCAACACAAGGGCTCCAATTCGCATTACCAATCGCATTCCTTCGCCCAACTCGTTTCCGATAATCTCAGGCAACGAGATGCCGCCTTGTCTGATGCAAATCATGCCACAAAGATAGTCGTGAACGGCTCCGGCAAAAATGCATCCAAGCACTATCCAAAGATAGGCTGCGGGGCCAAAGAGGATGCCCATAATGGCTCCGAAGATGGGGCCGGTACCGGCAATGTTGAGGAACTGGATGAGGAAGACTCGCCATGTTGGCATGGGAATGAAATCGACTCCGTCCTGCTTGGTGTAGCAGGGCATCTGAGCTGTACTGCTGGGCTTGATGACACGCTCAACGACTGTGCCGTAAAGCAAATAGCCCAACAAGAGGCAAAGTAAAGAGATACTAAATGTAATCATAATCGTGGCCCCCTTCTAACTTCCCCGAGGGGAAGAACTTGAGGGCAGTTGTTATTTATTCTTTTTTTATATTCTTTATTATAAACCATATAGCCACAATTGTGGTAAATGCTCCACCTATCATATAACCCATAGTTTGGTCGAGGCCAAAGCCGTTTTCCTTGTCTATCAAGATGAAACAGGCACTTACAGCACACATAAATACAGCTGGGAAGTATGCGATAAGCCACGACCAACCGGGCAAGATGCCTTTTCCGTCTGTCCGATGTTTCAGGAAGTGCGCAATGGTGAAGAAGGTGAAGGTGGCCAGCACCTGGTTGAACCATGAGACATAAAGCCACAAAACCTTGAAGCTGCTGACGTTCAACATGGCGATGGCAACGGCAAACAAGGGGGCTGTGAGGATGAGTCGCTTAAGGAGTGGCTTCTGGTCATAGTGGCTGAAGTCGGCCACAATCATGCGAGCTGCCCGAAAAGCGCTGCCGCCAGTACTCATCGGGGCTGCCACGATACCAAGCACGGCAAGCACCAGTCCTGCATTACCCAGCCAATCATTACACATTCGCTCAACCAAAAGGCCTGGATTCATCTTGACCGTTCCGCAAGCTGTCATGGCGTTGTAGAGCTTTTCGTAAGGAGTTGCTCCAGCAATATCGAGCATATCGACGAACTTCATCGCTGCCGCTGCCCAAATGAGGGCAACCACACCTTCGGTCACCATCGCTCCGTAGAAACAACGAAGGCCGTACTTCTCGTTCTTGATGCAACGAGCCATCATGGGGCTCTGTGTGGCGTGAAACCCGCTTACAGCTCCGCAAGCAATCGTGATGAAGAGGCCTGGGAACAAGGGCGTATAACTTACCGGATAATGGTCGGTAAAACTTTCTGCAAGATTAGGGATGTTGCCTTCGTGGGTAAAGATGCCGAAACCGATGAGAACAGCCATAATGAGCAGGGCCGCACCGAAGATGGGATAGATGGTTCCGATGACTTTGTTGATGGAAAAGACCGTTACGGCGAGGTAGAAGACAAGAATCAAAACTGTCCAAATCAGGTAAGTATCAGCGACATCGAACAGCCTCAAGGTCAATTGCTCCATCAGTCCGGCTGGAATCAGCACGAAACTTGCGCCCACACAAATCATCAAGACAAGCGTCACAACACGCATTACCAGTCGGCAGACGCTGCCAAGTTCGTCACCGATTATTTCCGGCAAGCCCATTCCGCCTCGCCGAATGCTTATCATGCCTGCCATATAGTCGTGCATGGCACCTCCAAGGATGCAGCCGAAGACAATCCAAAGGAAAGCTGCAGGACCGTAGAGAACGCCCATCATAGCGCCAAAAATAGGTCCTGTGCCAGCAATGTTGAGGAACTGAACCGTATAGACTTTCCAAGTTGGCATCGGGATGTAGTCGGCTCCGTCCTGTTTCGTATAGCAAGGTGTTGTGCGCTTTGTGTCAACGCCGAACACCTTCTCCGCAAACGTGCCATAGATGAAGTAACCAAGCACCAGGCAAGCTAATGCAATACAAAATGTGACCATGAACAACTTCTTTTTCTACATTTATCGCCACAAAGTTATAAAAAATCCGCGAAAAAACATTACCTTTGTGCCGTGAAATACACATTTTATATATTATTAAGTGTCGTTTCGGCTCTTTTCTGCCTTGAAACGAGGGCTCAAATTACAGCATGGGGGCTTAATTCGAGGCCTCAACCCATAGTTCAGCATAGCCAAGTAGAACAGATTAACGATTTCTTTCCCTATTTTCCAGCCTCTCCGAAGCACGAGGTTCGTGCGGTTTGGCTGACGACAATCAGCGGTCTCGACTGGCCGAAGACATTGGCCACGAGTGCTGCGAAGAGGGAACAACAGAAGGAAGAACTCTGCGAAATCCTCGACCAACTACAAGCTTGCCGCATCAACACCGTGATCCTGCAGACGAGAGTCCGCGGTTCGGTCATCTATCCAAGCGACATCGAGCCTTGGGACGTCTGTCTTACTGGACAATTTGACCGCGACCCTGGCTACGACCCGCTTGCTTTCGCCATCGAGGAAACCCATAAAAGAGGGATGGAACTGCACGCCTGGATGGTCGCCGTGCCTGCCTTCAAGATAGTGAATGCGAAGAAGATGGGCAAGCGAAGTCTGTTTCGCACTCACCCCGAACTGCTTAAGAAGCATGGCGACCAATACTACCTCGACCCAGGGCTGCCGGGCTCTTCCGACTATCTTACTGCCCTTTGCAATGAGGTTGTGAGCAAATATGACGTGGATGGCATTCATTTCGACTACATTCGCTACCCGGAGAACCCCGAAAGCTTTGCCGATGGTGCCACATATAAGAAGTATGGTAAGGGCGAGAGCAAGCGTCAGTGGCGACTCGACAACATCACTCGCATGGTTCGAGACGCTTACAAAGCAATTAAAGTTTTGAAGCCATGGGTACGTGTAAGCTGTTCACCTGTAGGCAAATATAAGGACTTGAGCCGCTACTCTGCGAAGGGCTGGTCGGCTTATGGTGCAGTTTATCAGGACGCTCAGTTGTGGCTCAAAGAGGGCATCATGGACATGCTTTTGCCCATGATGTACTTTCAGGGCGACCACTTCTTCCCCTTTGCCATCGACTGGGCCGAGCACACATACGGTCGCACCGTCTGCCCCGGCCTGGGCATCTACTTCCTACACCCCGAGCAGAAGGATTGGGAATGGGGCATCATCCAGCGGGAGCTCTGCCATTTGCGACAGATTGGGCTCGGCGGACAGGCTTACTTCCGCAGCCAATTCCTGACGGACAACACGAAGGGCATCTACGAATATCTGCAGAAGACCTTCTATCCCTACCCTGCCCTGCTGCCGCCTTTGGCTTGGGAAAATGCCGAGAAGCCAGAAAAGCCTCGGCTCGTCTCAAGAGAACGTATAAAAGGCATCAACGAAAGGCTGGAATGGACCGGTCAGGAGGGTTGCCGCTACGTGATTTATGCCAGCTCAAAGCTTCCAATCGATACAAGCAATCCAGCGAACATAGTCAAGATGACGTACGAAACGAGCTACGTTTACAGCCTTCTCTGCGCTTACTATCACGACTATCACCTCGCCATCACAGCCCTCGACCGCTTCGGCAACGAGAGCCTGCCCCTCGAGTTGTAACCCCGCCAACCCCAAAACTAAAACTACACGAAATATGAAGAAAAGAATCGCATTTATGGCCGCCCTTATGGGATTGGCGATAAATTTCAACGCACAAGTGACTGCGCCCACCTGGACAGAGTGGCACGACATGGAAGTAAACAATGTGAACCGCATGCCAGTCCATACCACATTCTTTGCTTTCGAGAACGAGCAGTTGGCTCTGAAGGGCGACATGACGAAGTCGAAGCGATTCCTCTCTCTGCATGGCGATTGGAAATTCAAATGGGTGGAGAATGCCGACCAGCGCCCCACCGACTTCTTCAAGACCGACCTCGACGACTCGGCTTGGGGGACGATGCCCGTGCCGGGAATATGGGAACTCAACGGCTACGGCGATGCTGAATACGTGAACTCGGGCTTTGCCTGGAGAGGGCATTTCAACCAGAAGCCGCCACAGGTTCCCACAAAGGACAATCATGTGGGTTCCTACCGTCGCTCGCTTCGCATCCCGGCCGATTGGGACGGCAAGCAGATTGTGGCTCGCTTCGGCTCGGTCACTTCGTGCATCTACCTTTATGTAAACGGCCAGTTTGCAGGCTATTCCGAGGATTCGAAAGTGGCTACGGAGTTCGACATCACGCCATTTGTGAAGGCAGGAGAGGAGAATCTCATCGCCTTCCAGGTGTTCCGTTGGTGCGACGGCTCTTGGTGCGAAGACCAGGACTTCTGGCGACTCTCGGGCGTGGCTCGCGACTCCTATCTCTTTGCCCGCAATAAAGACATACACGTTGATGACCTCCGTATCAATGCCTCGCTCGACGACAACTACGAGAATGGCATATTGGATGTTACTGGAAAGATGCCTGTGCAGAAGTACATCATCTACGAACTGCTGGATGCGGAAGGCAACAAGATGGTTTCCATTCCCACAGGATGTGGATGGGCAAATATTGAAGGCCTCGACGTGAAACCCTGGACGGCAGAGACACCTTATTTATTTACACTCGTTACCAAAGTTTACGCCAAAAATTCGGAAGAGCTGCTAGGCAAGAAACAGGCTGAAAAATTGCTCAAGGAATATGAAAGGTCCAAAGATGGCAAAGCTCTTACATATAAAATCAAAATGGAATTGGCCAAATTGGAACCTGTAGAGGTCATTACCCAGAAGGTAGGTTTCCGCAAGATAGAAATCAAGAACGCTCAGCTGCTCGTGAACGGTCAGCCCGTACTCATCAAGGGTGCAGACCGCCATGAGCTCGACCCCGACGGGGGCTATGTGGTGAGCCGCGAACGCATGGTGCAGGACATACAGATCATGAAGCGATTGAACATCAACGCCGTCCGAACATGCCACTATCCCGACGACCCCATCTGGTACGACCTGTGCGACGAGTACGGCATCTACATGACAGCAGAAGCCAACCAAGAGAGCCACGGCTTCGGCTACGGCAAGGATGCCGAGGCCAAGAAGCCCCTCTTCGCCAAGCAGATATTGGAGCGCAACCAGAACAACGTGCGCTCGCACTTCAATCACCCTGCCATCATCGTCTGGTCCTTAGGCAACGAGACTGTAAACGGCCCGAACTTCGAGGCAGCCTACGACTGGGTGAAGGCCGAGGACAAGAGCCGTCCCTGCCAATGGGAGCAGGCACATCGCGAAGGCCGCAACACCGACATCTTCTGCCCCATGTACTACACGCCCTGGTCCTGCGAGGCCTATTGCAAAGACAACAGCTTCCAGAAGCCCCTCATCCAGTGCGAGTACAACCACACCATGGGCAATTCCAGCGGCGGACTGAAGGAATATTGGGAACTCATCCGCAAGTATCCGAAATATCAGGGTGGATACATCTGGGATTTCGTAGACCAGGCGCTCCATCGCAAGCCCAACGCCAAGATGCTCACAGCCTCGCTCGACGAACTGAACAAAGTGGCGAATCTTTCCTATCCGGAACTCAACAAGATTGACTACACCTATGGCGGCGACTACAACAGCTACGACCCCTCGGACAACAACTTCAACTGCAACGGCATCATCGGTCCCGACCGCCAGCTTAACCCGCATGCCTACGAAGTTGCCTACCAGTATCAGAGCATTTGGGCAAAGGCAAAGGGCAACCTGGCTGAGACGAAGACCATCGAGGTCTATAACGAGAACTTCTTCCGCGACCTGTCGGCCTACAGGCTGAAATGGGTAGTTCAGGTCGATGGCCTCCCCGCCGACTTTGGCATTATCTCCGACCTCGACGTAGAGCCTCAGCAAACGAAGTCCTACACGATTCCCTTCAAGTCGGAACTGCTTGAGGACAACGACGCCGAGCTTATGCTGAACATCTCCTTCATGCTGAAGAACGACGAGCCCCTCATGAAGGCCGGCCAGGAAGTGGCTTACAACCAGCTGACCATACGCCCCTACAAGGACAAGCCCATCTCCCTGCCATCCGCCACAGCGTCAAAGATAAAGATTCTCGACAAGAAGGGGACGGAAGACATCATTGTCTCGAACGACAATTTCATGGTTAGCTTCAACCGACAGACGGGTCTCATAAGTGGCTACACCGTGCACGGAGGCGACCTCCTGGGCGACGGCGGCACACTACGCCCCAACTTCTGGCGAGCCGTCACCGACAACGACATGGGTGCCGGGCTGCACGAGAGCATGCTTGCCTGGCGCAACCCCGAGATGAAGCTCACGTCGCTGACCGCCGAAAAGGAGAAGAAGCAAGACCCCGTAACGGTCAAGGCCACCTACGACATGCCAGGCGTAAAGGCCCGGCTCACTATGACCTACATCATTCTGGAAGGCGGTGCCATCCACGTCACCGAGCAGATGAGCACCATGGCGGGCGCCGAGGTCAGCGACATGTTCCGCTTTGGAGTGGTGATGGACATGCCGTACGACTACGACCGGAGCGAGTACTATGGCCGCGGCCCCATCGAGAACTACGCCGACCGCAAGGAGTGCATGCTGATAGGGCTCCACAAGCAGACCGCCGACGAGCAGTTCTTCCCATACATCCGTCCGCAAGAGACTGGCACCAAGACCGACATCCGCTGGTGGCGACAGACGAATCAGAATGGCATCGGCCTTCGCATTCAGGCCGACGAACCCTTCACGGCCTCTGCCCTGCACTACGGCATCATGGACCTCGACGAGGGGAAGCAGAAAGCCCAGCGCCACTCCCCGCAGGTTCCCAAGTCGAAATACACGGAGCTGTCGCTCGACAAGTTGCAGACGGGCGTCGGCGGCATCAATTCTTGGAACAAAGATGCTCAGGCCCTGCCGCAGTATCGCGTCAAGTACGAAAACCGCACGTTCCAGTTCTGGCTCATCCCAGACTTGAAATCTCTATAAAGAAGCAAAAACGAAGGCATAACTATTTTCCAGCCTTTAGTTTTTCTCGGAGGAACTGGGCTGTATAGCTATGCTCGCATTTGGCAACTTGTTCAGGAGTGCCGCAGGCAAGGAGATAGCCGCCTGCATCGCCGCCTTCTGGACCGAGGTCGATGATGTAGTCGGCACACTTGATGACCTCGAGGTTATGCTCGATGATAATGATAGTGTGACCGCGCGAAATAAGCGCATCGAAGGCAGCAAGAAGCTTCTTGATATCGTGGAAATGCAAGCCTGTCGTGGGCTCGTCGAAGATAAAGATGGTCGGATTGTGCTTCTCAATTCCAAGGTAGTAAGCGAGCTTTACGCGCTGGTTCTCGCCGCCGGACAGGGTGGATGAGGACTGCCCGAGTTTGATGTAGCCGAGGCCGACGTCCTGCAAAGGCTTGAGCATGGCAATGATGCGTTTCTGCTTGTGCTCAGTGAAGAACTCAATGGCCTGATTGATGGTCATGTTGAGGATGTCGCAGACGTTCTTGTCGTGGAAGCGGACATCGAGTATCTCGGGCTTGAACCGCTGTCCGTGACAACTTTCACAGGGCAGCACGAGGTCGGCCATGAACTGCATCTCGATGGTAACTGTGCCCTCGCCCTTGCATTCCTCACAACGTCCGCCATCGGTGTTGAAGCTGAAATAGGCAGGTGTGAAGCCCATCTGCTGCGCAAGCGGCTGGGCTGCGAAAAGCTTCCTTATTTCGTCCCATGCCTTGACGTAGGTCACGGGATTGGAGCGCGTGCTCTTGCCGATTGGGTTCTGATCCACGAACTCGATGGCGCTCACCATCTTCATGTCGCCCTCCAAGCCGAGGAACTCGCCAGGACGGTCTGCAACCTCATCGAGCTGGCGCTTCATCGAATTATAGAAGATGTCGCGCACAAGGCTGCTCTTGCCGCTTCCGCTCACGCCAGTCACACAAGTCATCACGCCAAGCGGGAAGCGCACGTCAATGCCCTTCAGGTTGTTAGCTCTAGCGCCTTTCACTTCGATATAGCTGTTCGTCTTGCGACGGGCAAGCGGCAGGGGAATGGTTTCAGCACCAGTGAGGAAGCGCAAAGTATGAGAGGCTTCGCCGACAGATGTGATGCCTTCGGCTGGACCATTATAGATGACCTCACCACCCAACCTGCCTGCCTCAGGGCCTATGTCGATAAGCCAGTCGGCAGAGCGGATGATTTCCTCGTCATGCTCCACCACAATAACCGTATTGCCCAAGTCGCGGAGCTGCTTCAAGACCTTGATGAGCCGCTCCGTGTCGCGACTATGCAAGCCGATGCTGGGCTCGTCGAGGATATAGAGGCTGCCAACGAGACTGCTGCCAAGCGAGGTTGCAAGGTTGATGCGCTGACTCTCGCCACCCGACAGGCTGTTCGATGGGCGATTAAGCGTCAGGTAGCCCAAGCCGACGTCCAAGAGGTACTGCAAGCGGTTCTTGATTTCCGTGAGGATGCGCTTCGCAATCTTCTCTTCGTGCTCGCTCAACTTGAGGCTCTCCACCCAAGGCAATAGCTCACTAACCGAAATGTTTACCAGTTCTGTGATACTCTTTCCACCCACCTTCACATAGTTCGCCTCAGGACGAAGACGGGTGCCGTGGCACTTCGGACAAGTCGTCTTGCCACGATAGCGAGCCAGCATCACGCGGTTTTGTATCTTGTATTGTCCCTGGCGCAAGTAGTCGAAGAAAGCATCGATGGAGAGCAAGCCCCACTCCCTTTCCTCGGGAAACAGTTGCCAATCGGCAGGAATATTCCCCAAAGGAAGAGGTGTTCCGTGCCAAAGCCAGTCTTTCTCTTCTTGAGTAAGTTCAAAGTATGGCTTGAAGATGGGGAAGCCGCGCTCTGAGTTGAAACGGATGAACCAGTCCTTCCACTCGCTCATCTTTTCGCCTCGCCAACAGACGACTGCTCCATCGTAAACGCTCAAAGCCGTGTTGGGGATGACCATCTGCTCGTCGATGCCGATGACCTTGCCGAAGCCTTCGCACTCAGGACAAGCGCCCATTGGAGAGTTAAAGGCAAATAGCTTGTCGGTCGGTTCCTCGAAGGTGATGCCGTCAGCCTCGAATGAAGTTGAAAAAGTGAAGAATTGCGAATTTGAAGAGGCTTCATGTTTTTCACCTTTTAGCCTTTTCAACTTTTCACCTTCAACAATGATAGCTGTGCCGTGCCCTTCGTAGAAAGCGGTCTCGCAGGAATCGACAAGTCGGGCAATCGTATCGCGGTCGCTGCCAGCCGTTAAGCGGTCTATGACAAGGAACATGTCCCCTTTCTGCCCTGAGAACTCTTCGATGCGTATCACTTCGCCGTTGACAAGCAAGCGTGCAAAGCCACTCTTGCGATACATCTCGAGTTGCTGCTCAAGGGTGCGACCTTCGGGCAAAGTGATGGGGCACATCACCATCAGTTTCGTGCCTTCTGGCATGGAAAGCATGCATTGGACAGCATCTTCCGTGGTGTGGCGCTTTACTTCCTTTCCGCTAACTGGCGAGAAAGTGTGACCTACGCGGGCAAACAGGAGGCGCAGGTATTCGTAAATCTCCGTGCTTGTTCCGACCGTGCTTCGCGGATTGCGGCTCGTCACCTTCTGCTCTATGGCGATAGCTGGCGGAATGCCTTTGATGTAGTCGCACTCGGGTTTGTTCATCCTGCCAAGAAACTGACGGGCGTATGCACTCAGGCTTTCCACATAACGCCGCTGGCCTTCGGCATAAAGCGTGTCAAAAGCCAAGCTGCTCTTGCCGCTGCCACTCAAACCTGTGATAACAACTAGCTTTCCTCGAGGTATCTCAAGGCTGACGTTCTTCAGGTTGTTAACCCGAGCACCTTTTATCTTAATACAATCCTCCATCACTTTGTTATCTCCCCGCAAAGGTTGCTATCCATCATTTCCTGAATCTTCTCCTTCGGCAACTTGTGGCCAAGCAGGAACATCAGCTTCGCAATGGCACACTCTGGAGTGCTGTCGTAGCCGCTCACCACTCCGGCCTCAATCAAGGGCAGACTCGTCTCGTAAAGCCCCATGTGGACGCTGCCCGACTGGCATTGGGTGATGTTCACCAAGAGCAGTCCGCGCTCGTTCGCAGCCTTGAGTTCTTCCTTGAACCACTTCAGCTGAGGCGCATTACCAGTCCCGAAGGTTCGTATCACTACGGCTCGTACGCCAGGAATATTCAGCACGGCATGAACAAGGTTCTGCTGGATACCAGGGAAGAGCGTCAAGACCACGACATTCGAATCGACCAGATAATGCGGCTTGAAAGGCTTGCTTGGATTAGGCTTGCGGATGGCAGCTTCGTTATAGCGTATCTCTATGCCGACCGTCGCAAGGTCAGGATAGTTGTACGAACGGAAGGCGTTGAACTGCTCGGCATTTATCTTTGTCGTGCGGTTGCCACGCATCAGCTTCTCCTTGAAGTAGATGCAGACTTCAGGCACGATTGGCGAGCCATCTTCGTGCTTGGCAGCAGCAATCTCGATGGCCGTGATGAGGTTCTCCTTGCCGTCAGTTCGGAGCTTGCCAATAGGCAGTTGCGAACCTGTAAGGATGACTGGCTTGCCAAGGTTCTCGAGCATGAAGCTGAGCGCAGAAGCCGTGTATGCCATCGTGTCTGTGCCATGCAGGATGACGAAGCCGTCGAAGCGGTCGTAGTTGTCGGCAATAACCCTCACCAGTCTCGCCCAATGCTCCAAGCCCATGTCGCTTGAGTCGATAGGCGGATTGAACGTGAAGGCGTGTATGTTGAAGTCGAAGCGCCTTAGCTCGGGCACTTCGTCGAGGATAAGATCGAAGTTGAAACTCTCGAGAGCCCCAGTTTCAGGGTTCTCCCTCATGCCAATCGTGCCGCCTGTGTAGATGAGGAGCACATCAGGTTTACGCGTCTTGTAGCTCATGGCCTTGCTGTATATCCGTGCAAAGGTACAACAAATAATTCAAAATACAAAATGAATAAATTCAAAATGAATAAAATCTGAAAAAAGAGGAGAATAAAGTCATATTAAAACAACCGAATCTGGAAACTCCCTACAGGGGCATTTCAAACGCCGCGTGCGGGGATGGCAATTTCCGCGTGCGGGGATGGCCAACGCCGCGTGCGGGGATTGAAACGCCGCCTGCGGGGTTTGAAAACAGGACTCTTGGAATCTGGCAATTAGCCTGTCCTCTTTTTTACATCTGTGTACTTAAATAATTCACCTTTCTCTTGGCGTTTCAAAGAAAAAAGTGTACCTTTGTGCCATTATGAAGCACAAATTACTTTTTCTGCTGCTTTTGATGGCGGCAACAGCGATGGGACAGAATCCCAAGAGAGAGTTCCGTGGAGCTTGGATTCAAGCCGTGAACGGACAGTTCCAGAACATTGGTCGAGACCGTATGCAAGCCATGCTTACAAGCCAGCTCGACGACCTGCAGAAGGACGGCATCAATGCCATCTTCTTCCAAGTTCGAGTGGAAGGCGACGCGCTCTATGCCAGTCAGTTAGAGCCTTGGAGCCGCTACCTCACCGGACAGCAAGGACTGCCTCCAAACCCTTATTGGGACCCTCTGCAATGGATGATTGAGCAGTGCCATGCTCGCGGAATGGAGCTTCACGCTTGGATCAATCCCTATCGCGCCAAGACAAAAGGCACAACGGCCCTGGCCACGACACACGAATACTCGCGCCATCCAGACCGTTTCTTCAACTACGACGGGCTGTTCCTCTTCGACCCAGGTCGGCCCGAGAATCGTGATTATATCTGCCAAGTCACCTGCGACATCGTGAGCCGCTACGACGTTGACGGCATTCATATCGATGACTACTTCTACCCCTACCCGGTTCCAGGTGTTCCCATCCCCGACGACGCTTCCTACAACGCTTACGGAGGCGGCATGAACCGGAGCGATTGGCGCCGTCAGAACGTCAACAAGTTCATGCAGCAGATGTGCCAACAAATACGTCAGACTAAGCCGTGGGTGAAGTTCGGCGTCTCTCCCTTCGGCATCTACCGTAACCAAAGAAGCGATCCGAACGGCAGCGCAACAAACGGCACACAGAACTACGACGACCTCTATGCCGACGTCCTCGAATGGGTGCGTCAAGGTTGGGTCGATTACAACATCCCGCAGATATATTGGGAGATAGGCCATAAGGCAGCAGACTACGAGACACTCGTCCGTTGGTGGAGCGCAAATGCAGGCCAGCGTCCAATCTTTGTCGGTCAGGACGTGAACCGAACAGTCAAGGCAGCTGACCTGACGAATCCCAATCAACATCAAATGGCACGCAAGTATCAGTTGCAACGTTCTCTGCCAGGCATACAAGGCAGTTGCCAATGGTATGCAGCTGCTGTCTGCGAGAATATTGGCGGCTATCAGGACGCTTTGCGACAGATTTATCACAACACGCCTGCCTTACAGCCCCAAATGCCTTGGATCGACCATAAAGCTCCGAAGAAGCCTCGCAAGACGGCTGTCGTTTGGACAGAAGACGGGCCAATGCTCTTCTGGACAGCCCCAAAGGCAAAAAGCGTGATGGACAAAGCACAGCAGTATGTCGTTTATCGTTTCGGTCCAGGCGAAAGAGTGAACCTCAACGATGCCTCAAAGATATTCTGCATCACTCGAAGCACGATGCTGCCGCTCTCTTATCAAGGCGGGGACACGAAATACACCTATGCCGTCACAGCTCTCGACCGCCTTCAGAACGAATCGAAGGCCGTCAAGAAGAAGGTAAAGTTGTGAAAAGGTGAAGGCTGCGATTAAGCGAGAGCAGAGTCAAACTTGTTTGAACTATGCCGAGCGTGAGCAGTCTCGACGAAGTCAAAAGGTGAAAAGGTGAAAAGGTTTACGCCTGAAACTCGCATTGATGCAGAAGACTTCCGGCTGAGGTTCGAGCAAAAGGATGTGTCGTTTGTAAGGGCGGAAATGGACGAAGCTGGCGTCGTCTGCTATTATCAGTCGGCAGACGTCTTGGCAGACAAAGACATTCAGGCTTGGATTACAAAGACACTAGAAGCCTTTGCCCGCAAACGTGTTAGGGAAAGACTTGTGCCGCGACTCCTCGAAATGGCAGCCGAGCGGAGCCTCAGCATTAGTGCCATTAGGGTTTCTTCTGCAAAAGGGCGTTGGGGCAGTTGCAGCTCAAAGGGCAGCATCAACCTTTCGCTCTATCTTGTTCTCTTGCCCCGACACCTTCAGGACTACATCTTGCAACACGAACTGACGCACCTTATCGAGATGAACCACAGCCCTCGCTTCTGGGCACGCCTCGATGAAGTTTGTGCCGGCAAAGCTAAGACCTTACGAAAGGAAATGAGACAGTACAATACGTCGTTCTTAATTCAAAATTTATAAACTCAAATGTCAAAGGACAATGTGGCGAGTTGTTTTCCTTTCTTTCCTTTTCGTTCTATGTCTTTGCCATGAGGCAAGGGCGCAGAGGTTAGCTTGGTGGAACGTGGAGAACGTGTTCGACTGTCAGCACGACTCGTTGAAGAACGACTACGTGTTCTTGCCCGAAGGGAGCTATCACTGGACAAGAAGCCGTTATTGGAAGAAGCTCGACAATCTTTCACGTACCATTGCAGCTATTGCGGGCGATGATGCTTGGCCGATGGTCATTGGGATGTGTGAGGTGGAAAACGACACGGTGCTGCGCGATTTGACTCGTCGCAGTCCACTTCGCAGGGCTCGCTATTCCTACATTCACGAAGAAGGACCAGATGAGCGAGGCGTTGACGTCGCATTGCTTTACGATTCCCTGCAATTTCGTTTGCTTGGGCACAAGATGGTCCGCATTCCCTCGAAGGAGCACGGCTTCAGTCCAACGCGCGACATACTGCATGCCTGGGGACTTTGTCCTACTCTGCCCGACACATTACATATTATTTTAGTGCATCTTCCAAGTCGTGCAAACAGCGGACGCCAAGGTGAGAAGCATCGACGGCTCGCCGTCTCGACATTATGTAGTTTGCTTGACGAACTGGCAGGCAAAAGTGTTGTGCTAATGGGTGACTTCAATGCCGAACCGAACGATAAAATCTTCCGGAACATCTACGAGAGAATGACGTCGCTTATGCCGCAAAGGCGAAAGGAATTACTTCAAGCCAAAGGCACTTACTTTTTCCGAAAGCAATGGAGCTACCTCGACCATATCCTTGTCAGTCCCAGCATGTTGCCAATGATTGAAAAAAGAATTAATGTAGGACAGTTCTCGTTCCTTTTGACAAAAGAAGGCGTACCGTTTCGCACCTTCCAAGGTCCTGTTTACAAAGGTGGCGTCAGTGATCACCTGCCCATCTGGGTTGACTTGCTGAGCAAGTAAACGTCGAGGATTGTGATGGCAGCCATCGCTTCAACCACCGGCACGGCTCGTGGCAAGACGCAAGCATCGTGACGGCCTCTTGCAGTTAACGTCGTTGCATTTCCCAGATTGTCAACCGTTTCCTGTTCTTTCAGCAAAGTAGCAACTGGCTTAAAGGCGACACGGAAGTAAATGTCCTGACCATTCGATATGCCGCCCTGAATGCCTCCGCTGTTGTTTGTCGTCGTTGTTACGCCACCATTGCCATCCGGCACGAAAGTATCATTCTGTTCACTGCCCCGACCACTCGACCCGGCAAATCCAAGCCCGTATTCAAAGCCCTTCACTGCGTTGATGCTAAGCATCGCAGCACCCAACTTTGCCTGTAACTTATCATAAACCGGTTCTCCAAGACCAACTGGACAACCACTTATAACACAGGCAATAACGCCGCCTATCGTATCACCTTCTGCCTTGACTCTCAAGATGAGTTGCGACATCTCTTCTGCCACGTTTTCATCCGGACAACGTACCGCGTTCTCTTCCGTCTTATCGAGATTGTAGTCGAGATAAGTTCCGGGCAAAACGATGTCGCCAACTTGCTGCGTATAGGCCTTGATGTTGATGCCAAGCTGACGCAAGGCTAGCTTAGCAAAGGCACCAGCCACGACACGACTGATTGTTTCGCGAGCTGAGCTTCGACCGCCGCCTCGATGGTCGCGGATGCCATACTTCTGCTCGTATGTGAAGTCAGCGTGCGAGGGACGATACACGTTTCGCAGGTTCTCGTAGTCTTCCGAGTGCTGATTCGTGTTGCGAACAAGGAAGCCAATAGGCGTGCCAGTCGTCTTTCCCTCGAAAATACCGCTAAGGAGTTCCACCTCGTCGTCTTCCTTGCGAGCCGTCGTGAGACAGCTCTGCCCTGGTTTACGCCGGGCTAACTCGCTCTGAATGAAAGCCATATCTACTTCGATGCCAGCTGGCATCCCATCAATGACGCCGCCGATTGCTGCGCCATGACTCTCGCCGAAAGACGTCAAACGAAAAAGCGTTCCTATTGAATTCACAACACTTGATTTATTAGTTATTACATTACCTCCAGAGAACTTCCCAAAGTTCACACGAGAACTTTGCAAACTTCACACGTGAAATTACTTGTTGTCTCTTATTTGCAGCCTCCACAGCCGCTATCCTTGCTCTCGCAGCCATCGCAGCTTCCACCGCCGCAACCGCCACAGCCGCCACCACAACCCGTAATCTGATTGAGGGCGTCGCGTATCTCTTCGTTCGATGCTTCACGGCTTTCGACAACATTTCCCACGAAGTTCAGGCTCTTGCCTGCAAGCGGATGATTGAGATCGACGACAATCGATTCCTCGCCAATCTCGACAATTGTTCCGTTGAAACGCGCGCCATCGGCACTACTCAAGGGAACAACTGCCCCTTCGAAGATGAAGCGTGAGTCGAGTTTACCATTGATTTCGAACACCTTGCGCGGCAAAGCTTGCTTGCCAGCCTCGTCATATTCGCCATAAGCATCGTTCGGAGCGAGCGTGAAATCAAAGTTGTCGCCAACCATCAGCGGAACGATTTGAGCCTCGAACGCGTCGAGCGTCATACCCAGTGCACTGACGAAGATGAAGGGGTCGCCTTCTGCTGTCTCTTCAATCAGTTCAGGCTTGCCGTCCGCACCGCTCGTATAGAGCTTGTACTGCACAGCGATGTACTTGTTTTGGTTCTCTGTAGCCATAATTCTGCGTCATTAATAATAAATAATGTGCAAAGGTACACATAATTTTTCATTTTTCATTTTTCATTTTTCATTTTTTCGTATCTTTGCATAAAAAATAACATCCTTATGAAGATAAAAGCATTCCAAGCACTTGCTTTTGCCATACTTATCGCGATGTCATTTGGCACGACGGCAAAGGCTCAGCAGAACTCTCTGCTCGACAAAGTAAACCTCTACATGGGCACAGCCGACGACTACGGGCAGATGACGCCTGGAGCGACTGTTCCTTATGGCCAGATACAGGTTTGTCCTGACAGCAAACCGCGCCAGCATCCGGGTTACGACTACGAAGTGCCCACGATATCGGGCTTCAGCATTAACCGCCTTTCAGGTGTCGGCGGCTCAGGTTGTGGCGGAAACGTCTCTTTGATGCCTGATGCAACAGGCGATAACGTGCAGCTCTTGAAGCATACCGAAGTGGCGAAACCCGGTTATTATAGCGTTGGATTAAGCAACGGCGTATGGTTTACGGCGACTGCCGACAGGCGAATGGCTGTGGAAATCTTCTCCTTCCCTTCTAAAGAGAAGGCCGTCCTCTTGCTCAATCCTCGCTCTGCTTTCGACAAAGTCTTTGGCGCAAGCTTTGAGCAGAAGACCGAGACGATGGGACAAGGCTTCGCAGAATGCGCAAACACCTGTGGACGAGGACATTACCTTCTGCATTACCGCTTATATACCAGCACGCCTTTCGTGCTTGACACCATTGCCGACGGACGCAAGCGCCTCACCTTCCCAACGCTTTCCGCACGATTTGTGGAAGTGAGAATCGTTGTCTCGACAGGTTTTGCCGACGAGCTCGACAAGATGAACGAGAAGGCAGTTTGGCGGACAGACATCTACGACATTATGGAACGTGCCAAGCGCCAGTGGGAACGTCTGCTCTCAACGGTCGAGGTTGAAGGCGGCACAGCAGACCAGCAGACCATCTTCTACACCTCGCTCTACAGGACGTTCCACAGCCCGTTCCAAGTGACGGACCGCAACATGACGCGCTACCTCGGCACAGACAATCAGGTGCACGAGGCGAAAGGCTTCCAATACTATAGTTCCTGGTCGCTTTGGGACACCTATCGCACGAAGTTCCCGCTCATCACACTCCTCGATGAAGCTCACAGTTCCGACATCATGCAATCGTTGGCACAGCTTTACATCACAGGCAAGAAGGATTGGAGCACGAACTATGAATGCGTGCCGACTGTCCGCACAGAACATGCCATAGCCACGCTTCTCGACGCCTATCGTCAGGGCATCAGCATCCCTTCGCTTCTTGACGCTTATCCAGGCATGGTGGCAGAGGTGGAGCGACTCAGCCTGAAGAGTCCCGACCAGTGCCTTGAAGCGAGCGGCGACTTCTGGGCTCTCGGACAACTGGCAAAAGAGCAAGGCAGGACGGCAGATGCCAACAAGTGGACTCGCAGAGGCGAGGAAATCTTCGACAGCATCTGGCCGAAGGAGTTCAAGGATATCGATGAGACCTACACAAAGATGAAGGGCAACGGACTCTATCAGGGAACGCGCTGGCAATATCGCTGGGGTGCGCCGATGTACTTGCCGCGAATGATTGAGCTGGTCGGCAAGAAGGAGCTTGGCGAACAACTCAAGACGTTCTTCGACAAAGAACTATACAACCAAGGCAACGAGCCGGACATCCATGTGCCTTTCCTCTTCGGACGCCTCGGAATGCCACAGTTGACAGGAGGTATCGTTCGCAGTCTTGCCACAGAGAGCATCACGCATCGCTATGGCGGCAACGATGCCTATCCGACACCTTTCGTGGGCTGTGCCTTCGTCAATCAGCCGCGAGGTTACTGCTTCGAGATGGACGAAGACGATGGCGCCATGAGTGCTTGGTACGTCTTTGCCAGCATTGGCATGTATCCCTTGGTTGTTGGCGAAGCTGTCTATGAGCTCTTCCCTCCCCTTTTCGACAAGGTGACGCTCCACATTGGCAAAGACAACAAGACAGACGTCATTATCAAGACTGAAGGTCGCACCTCGCCGAAGCAACCCGCCAAGAGAGTCACCTGGAACGGCAAGCCGTTGCCCACCTTCCAAATCCCCGTCAAGGAACTTAAAAAAGGCGGAGAACTCGTATTCAAATTCTAAACACAATTCTAACTCAATATCGACATTATGAAACGTTTTTTGATTATAGGACTCGGATTAGTTTTTCTCGCATCTTGCGGACCTCAGAAAATTGAACAGGAAGGCTCTGACCAGACAGATCAGGACAATGACGGTGTATGGGAGCTGCCCAACTATGCCTACACCGATTCCCTGATGCAAGGCAGCCACAAAGTCGTCTATGCCATCACAAGCGAAGGCGACGACGAGTTGCCTATTGTTGTTGACGAAGACGGCACAAAGTACAGGGACAATCGCTGGAAGCTCGTCATTACGAAGGACGGCAAGCAGCTCTTCAATCGCAGTTTCACAAAGGCCGACTTCAAGAGCCAGCTCCCTGGCGATTTCCAGAAATACGGTCTCATGGACGGACTGCGCTTCAATCATGCCGAAGAAGGCAAGCTCTACTTCAACACCTGCGTCAGCTTTCCCGACAGCGACATGTCCTGCCCCTTCTTCCTCATCATCGGTCCCGACGGCAGCTACCGCATCGAGCCGAACAATACCCTCGACGAGGACGACCTGCCTCCTGCACCAGACCAGATGGAAGAGCAAGGGGATGCCTGACAAAGCCACGTTAAGTTTGGCATTTCGGCACGTTAAGTTTGGCATTTCGGCACGTTAAGTTTGGCATTTCGGCACGTCGTGTTTGAAGTATAAACTACAACAAAAAAATACAAACCTTAAACCTTAAACATAATACTATCATGAGAAAATTGTACTCTGTTCTGCTGCTTTTCATGGCAGCCATTACGATGGGGGCTCAGAACCTCCTCGAAAGCTACACACGTGTGCTTTATCCCGAGGACTTGCAGGAAGGCAAGACCTATTTCATCATCAGCGACCGCACAAAGTTTAACGGCAATACAACGGGCATACCGAAGGGAATGTCGTACAAGCTGGACAAGTACACAATCAGTTGGGACAAGCCGTCTGAAGGCATCTACTTCGTCTATTGGGGCGACTTCGACGAGGACGAGGAAGGCTTCCAGTGGATTGCCGAGAAGGTGGGCGAAGACAAGTGGGCCTTCAAGAACAAGGTAAAGGAAGAATATCTTGGCGTAAAGAACAGTTACGACGATGACGTGCTCTTCTCCTCTACGCCTGTGGGCTACACCCTGACCGACCTCGAGGACGGCGCAGGACGCTTCTACATGATTAGCGACGACAGCCCATACTCGATACACGTACAGGGCTTCCTGAATGGTGCTCGTCCCAACAATAGCCTTGCCAAGCAGACAGTTGGCTTTTCCACGCATATAGATGATGTGGCCACCAACGGTTACCCTGCTCGCTGGCAAATCTATGAGGTTGACAGCTACACGGGCAATCCTTATATAAGTTATGTAGAAGAAATTCAGGAAGGTGAAGAGTACTACATCGTGAGCGACCGCACAAAGTATAACGGCAACAGCACAGGCCTGCCGAAAGGTATGGCTTGCCTGCAGGACAACTTCAAAATCAACTGGGGCGACCAGTACGTCTATTGGGCCGACCTTGACAAGGAGGCTGACGGCTTCATCTGGACAGCAGAAAAGGTTGGCGAAGACCAGTGGGCGTTCAAGAACAAGGAGAAAGAGCAGTATCTGGGCAACATGAATATGCCTGCAGAGGCCGACGTCATCTTCTCCTCTACCCCAGTCGGCTACACCTTGACCGACCTGGAGGACGGTGCAGGACGCTTCTTCATGACGAATGATGAATCGGAGCACTCGCCACACGTCCAGGGCTATCTGCGTAGCGACCGACCAAACAACAGCCTTGCGAAGCAGAACGTGGGCGATGATGACTATCCGGGCGACGGCGCTACATACGGCTATCCGGGACGTTGGAAGTGCTCTAACTCTATAGAGAAAAGTTGCTGGACTGAATCAATTGAAGACTATGACGGTTCCAGCCTCATCTGGAGCTTACTGAACAACGGCGACCCATTCAGCATCTACCGCATAGAAGCCGTTGACAGGGAGAAGGGGCAATATACGATTCGCAATTACGTGACAGAACAATATGTTGGCAACACTACCGAAGATGGCAAAATTGTAATGACAGACGAGCCGGTGCCGTTTACCTTCAGAACCTTACAGGGCAATCGCAAGTCTTTGTATATCTGCAATGCTGCCGGAGACACACTCTTTGTTGACGATTCGGAAACTTGTGAAACCAAATACATCTTTGCTCGCACCAACACATATAATGACTTGGACACTTGGAAACTTCAAAAGGTGGATGCAACCACGTTGGAAAGCCCGTCGGCACAGTTAAGGCTGCAACTTGCCCGCAAGGTTGATGGGAGCAGGCACGTATACTCCATAATTTAAGGAATAATGCCTACGAAGCCGTCTTAAAGGGTGTCTACGACATCATCTATGAGAGATATCTCAGTGACCTTGATGCAGCCTCGAAGGGCGAATACGAGGCGCCGGTTTACGACAAGTATCAGAAGAAAGCCCTGCGTGTCTTGAGTTATAACGTAAGGCATTGTGCAGGTAATCACGACGGCCTGAACTTGCCTCGCACGGCAAGTGTCATCTCTGCTCAAAACGCAGATGTGGTGGCTTTGCAAGAGGTGGACAGCGTCTTCTCTTCCCGTTCGGACTACAAGTACCAGATAAAGGAACTGTCCGAAGCTACGGGAATGTACGGCATCTTCTGCAGCGCGCTCACGGGCTACGGCATCGGCATGCTATCAAAAGAACTGCCGCTCTCTGTCAAGGTCGTTTCACTAACGGCTGATGGCGAGCCAAGACGTATGCTGATGGCTGAGTTCAACGACTATGTCTTCGCAAGTCTGCACGTCGGCCTCTCTGCCAATGCAAGGCGTGGCAGCGGTCCCATCATCAAAGCAGCTGCTGAGAGTTGGGTCGAGACGGGCAAGCCGCTCATTATTGCAGGCGACTTCAATGATGATGGCACAGACGACGAGATGCAGGGCGCTCGAGGCGTGCTTACCGAGTATCTGCAATCGAATGGCTTCACCTATCATTCCGATATGACTACGCCCACTTGGAGCGACGGTATTTACATCATCGACCACATCATCAGCTACGACCCAATCGGAGGTGTAGAGAAGGTCAGCTACGAAGTCGTTAACGACAAAGTGACATCCGACCACATGCCCATCATTGGCGACCTCATCGTCGGCTTCGATAATCCTGACGGGATAAAGTCAATTCAAAATTCAAAATTCAAAATTCAAAATGACGTTTACGACCTCAGCGGCCGCCTAATAGTAAATAGCGACTGGTCTAATGTTAAATTGCCCAACGGCATTTACATCTTCAACGGGAAAAAGATGAAGAAGTAAGCAGCTGGGCAACATCTTTCAGGCCGGGGACGACGATGTCGGCTCCGGCTTCTTTTAATATCTCGTCCTCGAGGGGACCTGTGTTGGCGGCAATTACAAAGATGCCTGCACCCTTTGCTGCCTGAACGCCGAGCGGCGCGTTCTCCACCACGATAGCTTCCTCGGCCTTGATGCCTGCCTTCTCCAAGCCCATCAGATATGGCTCTGGGTCAGGTTTGCCACGCTTCACGTCGAAGCCCGTCACCATCAGTTCCTGACGGAAAAAGCCAGGATAATGCTGCTCCAGGCTCTCGAGCAACTTGGGTTGTCCGCTGCCCGTAACAAGGACAATCTTGCAGCCAAGATTCTTGGCAGCAGTCAGGGCTTCGAGTGCTCCATTCATAGGCTTGGGAGCAGGAAGAGTGTTGAACAAATCCGCTTTTGCAGCATAGATGCGCTCTATCTCCTCCGGTGTTGCATCACGCCCCCAATAACGTTGGGCAAGGATGTTGATAGTGCCGCTTCCTGTTCTACCTTCGTGCAGGTAAGCCTCGTAAGCCGTCATCTCCAAGCCGAACTGCGTCATGGCATGCGACCAGGCATAAGCATGGTTCGGCATGCTGTCGAAGAGCACGCCATCCATATCGAACAGCACGGCTTTTGGCCGTGCTGTTAATTCAAATTGTTCCATCAAAGTCTCGCTTTGATTGCTTCGGTTTCCTTTTCGTAGCCGGGCTTGCCGAGCAGGGCGAACATGTTCTTCTTGTAAGCCTCTACGCCGGGCTGGTTGAAGGGATTGACACCGAGGATGAGACCGCTCACGCCACAAGCCTTCTCGAAGAAGTAAATCATCTGGCCGATGTAGTACTCGTTCAAGCGAGGCACGATGAGACGCATGTTGGGCACGCCGCCATCCACGTGAGCGAGTTGTGTGCCGAGCTCGGCCATCTTATTCACCTCATCGACACGCTTGCCAGCCAGGAAGTTCAGGCCGTCGAGGTTTTCCTCGTCGCTGGGGAAGAGCAGCCTTCCTGAATCCACTGACCCATCGAGTGCAGGTCGGTCGAGAAGTCAACGGCAGCCGTGAAGATGCCCTTGTGGTCCTTGCCCTCGCTCTCGCCGTAAAGCTGCTTCCACCATTCGTTCATGTAGTGGAGCTTGGGCTGGAAGTTGACGAGAATCTCAATCTTCTTGCCGCTCTGATAGAGCGCGTTACGGACGGCTGCGTACTGCAGGCAGATGTTCTGCTCGAAGGGGACGTCGGCGCCTACTGCCTTCTCCATGTCTGCAGCACCCTGCACGAGCTTGGCAATATCGAAACCGGCCACTGCGATGGGCAGCAGACCGACGGGAGTGAGCACGCTGAAGCGGCCGCCCACGTTGTCGGGGATGACGAACGAAGTGTAGCCTTCCTTGTCGGCACAAAGGCGTGCAGCGCCCTTCTTGGCGTCCGTGATAGCCACGATGACCTTGCGGGCCATCTCCTTGCCACGCTGCTGCTCACATTGTTTCTTCAGCAGACGGAAGGCCAGAGCCGTCTCCGTGGTCGTACCGCTCTTGGAGATGTTGATGACGCCGAACTTCTTGCCCTTCAAGTACTCTGTGAGTTCGTAGAGATAGTCCTCGCCGATGTTGTTGCCGGCGAAGAGGATGTTGGGATTTTCGCCCTTGTTGGTGAGCCACTGGAAACTGTTGCCCAGGGCCTCGATGACAGCGCGGGCACCAAGATAGCTGCCGCCGATGCCTGCCACGACAACTGTGTCGCAGTTCTCGCGAAGCGTCTGGACACAAGCCTGAAGCTGCGTCATGAACTCAGCCGTGATGCTGCTGGGCAAGTGGAGCCAGCCAAGGAAATCATTACCTGCACAGGTTCCGGCCTCGAGAGCCTTCTGTGCCTCCTCAGCCTTCGGAGCGAAGGCTGCAATCTGCTCCGCACTCAGCAGAGCCTTTGAATAGTCAAGTTTAAGCATAATATGTTAAATTCAAATTAAATAAATTCAAGATTCAAAATCAAGGCCATGAAACAAGCCCCTTTTAATTCGGCTGCAAAGGTACAACAATTATTTAGATAAATTGGAATTTATAAGTCTAAAATAGACTGTATCATTTGTTCATAGTCAGTTTTTATTAAAAAGACCTTTTCTCTTGCAGTCTTAAAACCATCGATGTACCTCCTATTGTCATCCTTCAGACT
>CACYYM010000016.1 GCA_902778625.1 uncultured Bacteroidales bacterium | reverse complement strand
AAATCTTGCTGTTCTTCCTTGTATGCCGCTCGTAATGATTCGTATTGTTGCATTATTGGGATTTCCACAATAAAAGATACAAAAAGAATGCCTAGCGACCATACGACCAATTTCTTTGTAAGATTGGGATCATTCAGGTAATATAAAACACAAAATATACCTACAGTTGGTAGAATATAGGATGATTCGATTAGAATTTTAAAGCTATCTGCAACAGACCCAATACCTATCATAAGGGGGCGTCCTAACAAAAGATACATTATTAACACAAATATATAGGCCCAAAACCAATAAAATGTTTTATTGGTAAATGCCTTCGGATAAAGAATTATCATTATGGCACTTGCTGCTATGCTTGGCAACCATTTGGGTATATTTATAAGATCCGAAAACAGCGGAAATATTATATATAAGATATAGAATAACGCTGCAAGCAGAAATATCTTTTTCTTTACTGTCATTATTATGGTCTGTTAATGAATTTCATATACTCTTCCCAATTCCCTATATCTGTCCATGAGCCTTCGCTCACAGGATAAACACCCACACGACGCCCCTCGGCAATCAGTTTCTCAATGAGGTATGTGATGTGGTAAATACGGTCAGATGGTATTTCTTTCAATAAACGTGGTTCAAGAATATACATACCTGTATTTACCTTGAAGGTCAGTTCGGGCTTCTCTCTAAGTGATTCCAACAATCCATTCTCTCCTGTTTCAAGCGTGCCATATGGGATGTACACACTCTTCATAGCCGACACTACCGTTATCTCGTTCTCGTTCTCACGGTGATATCGCAGTATTTCTCCGTAGTCCTCGTCGAGCACACTGTCACAATTACTCACAAAGAAAGTATCGTTGATCTTGTCTTTTAACAAATGCAGACTGCCAGCAGTCCCAAGTGGTTTGTCTTCCTGGAAATACTCAATGCGGTATTCATGCTTGCTGAAATTATCAAAGTAATGACGGATAAAATCTGCCATATAGTTCACCGACACATAGAAATTATTGCAGCCACATTCTACAAACCTATCCATAATATCTTCCATCATGGTTTGCTCTCCAATTGGAATAAGGGGCTTGGGAAGAACATTGGTTAAAGGGCGTAGGCGTGTCCCCTGACCGCCTGCCATTATGACTACCGGCAGATTTAACTGTTTCCTCGCCGAAGTAGTACGCTGTGTAAACAAGTCTTCCCAGAAAATTACCTCCCGCACCTTCTTTTCCTCGTCAATGATGGGTATGAAGTCATTGCGGAACTCTTTAATATGATTAATAATATCCTCACGAGATTCTTTCGTGGTTGCCACTTTAACCTCTGGGCGTAGTATCTGCTCTATGGATACCTCGAGAGGGATATTAGCAATAATTGCCCGCTGTATATCGCCTATGCTGAGAAGGCTGCAGAAACGCCCATCTTCAAGCACAAGCAACAATTTTCGCCCTGTAGCATCCATCTGTCTCAAGGCTTCACGGACGTTTGCTTTGGGCGATATTATCAGTTTCTGTATTCTTTCTTCCATCACTTTTCACGTTTTTTTGCCGGGGAACCAAACCAAGTCTCACCGTCAGGAACATTTTTCGTAACAACAGACCCCATACCAATGGTCACTCCTTCACCTATCTTTATCCATTCCCGGGCTACCACACGGGAAAATATGGTAGTATTCTTACCCACTTCTACTGTACCAGCAAGCATAGTAGAACCTGTTATCCACACGTTTTCATGCAGATGGTCATTGGAACCGATAAAACACATTCCATTTAACTTGCAACCATTTTCTATCACAGTGTCAGCCAACGAACCACTGGCTATATGCGTATTACCGCCAATATAGCAATTATCACCTATGACAACTCCACCAAGAATCTCATTATTGCTACCTATGATCGTGCGGTCATAGATGGTGACATTGGCATGAATGATGTTATTATCACCAATCTCGCAGTCGCCTATATAACAATGAGGGCCAATGAAGTTGTTCTTTCCAAGACGTGCATTCGGGTGTATCACCGCTGTTGGGTCAATCCCTGGAGTAGGCTTCACCACAAAGAATTGTCGGGAGACTTTCATCAGTGTCATCTTGGGATTTTCAACGCTGATTAGTACCTTGCCACTTTCTTTCATCCCTTCAGTCATTACAATCGTAGGGTCAACCAACAGCACTTTCGCCTTGCTGTTTTCTGCAAGTTGTTGACGGTCATTCCTGCTTGGATTTACCCAGTCCAAAGTACTTTCCGTAACACGCTCTATGTCGGCAATGTTATCGATCTCCTTAATAGTGTAATCACCTATCACATTCAGCACCTCGTCACCAAGATAGCTGACAATATCTTTCACTTTAATGTTTTTTCTAATCATAATTTCTTTTTTTAGAACAGTAATTCTTCGGGGATTACTATGCCTTCTTTTTCGTGTCTGACGATGGCTTGGCAGTTCTCCACTATCTCGTTAACTGCTTTCGTTCGATCTGTTTTACTGTCAACGAATGCCTTTGCCCGTTCTGCCATCAACTTTGCCTGCTCAGGGTTATCCAGCATCCAAAGCATCTTTTGGGCCAAATCTTCAATATCACTGTGCTTAGCTATCAACACACACTCACCTTCAGCATTGAGTGTAGGGGTACCACTGGTCTCATACACCACAACAGGTAAGCCATAATGCATGCTCTGCATCATCGTTCCAGCTACATAGTCCATCTTGCAAGGCAACACGGCAAAGCGAGCTTTTTGGATATGTTGGAACAAATCTTCCTGCTTCTCAAAGAAAGGCGTGAATATTACATTCTCTCTAATGTCCAATTCTTCAATTATTTGTTCTAATTCTTTACGAACATTAGACGGACACCCTCCTGTTAGATTTAGTTTCACTTCAGGATATTCACGTTTCACAATGGCCAAAGCTTTTATTGAGTCGTGAAATCCCTTTTTTAGGTTCATTTCAAGCGCAAAGTTAACAAAGTCATACTCTTTTTCAAGATCCGTATTTACTTTCGGCAATGGTGTGGTTGCTTCCCAATGAAAGATAGTGGCATCCGGTTTCATCTCTCGAAGGAGATTGCGATGCATATCACTAATTGTTGAAAAATACTTGTTCTCTTCAAATATCTTTCTTTCAGTATAAGCATTTTTCTTATCAACAACTGAGAATTTCCTTCGCTGGGGATTATTATATATGGTTTGGCACATCACCATCCGAGGATAATTACCAAGGTCGAGAATTGTACTGGATATATAGGCATTTTCGGCTCCAAAGAGAAGTACAATGTCTGGTTGAATACTATCAACGATTTTCTTTACCCTTGAACGCATTGGATTGAATCGAAGCCATACTTTAGGAAACGGAATAATGTGTTTCAACATTGTAGCCTGATCACATCTTACAAAATGATAATCTACGCCACCATCTTGGAATGAAACCACCATGCGTTTCAATCCAGTGTGAGCCGAAATCACATGTAATTCTACATCTTTATTGTCTTTTAATCCCTCTATAATATTAGTATCCCAAAGTGCTATATCTCCATAACCCATCCCCTTTGCAGGCAATCTTAAAAGTTTACGAGCAAATGAATAAAGCCTACGATTATCCAATGGAAGGTGGCTTCGTACTACTGGGTTGCTGAAGTGACATATCATGGCCACTTTAATTCTTTTATATGCCATTGCTATTATCGTTTTAATGAAATGACTAACTGCTTCTCGTTTTTATTGAATAAGAATACAAAACTTAAAATAAGAAAAATTGTTGCGTAAATAGAACCACAAACAATTAGTTTTATCCATGAGTCAAATACAATCAAAGATTGAAAATAATATGCTATCATAGCGAATACTATCAGTAAGGGTAAAATCCTTAAATGACATTCATAAAAAAATGATTGTATGTCTAATCCTAGTTTCTTTTGATAGTATACATTAATTATTATCTGATAAACCAACAGTCCGAGACCAGTTCCAACAGCAGTTCCTATAGCACCAAACATAGGAGCAAGCACACACCCCACACCTAAACCTAAAGCTGAACATATGAGTATTCGAACAGTCGTATCCTTTATCCTATTATCCACATATACTAAATCTTCGGCAATACGTTGAGTAAGTGATACTAGGTTACTAAAGATGAGAAGGATTAAAACCCAATAGACATTTGCGAAATTATCTCCGACCCACAAATGTATAAATGCTTTCCCAAATATAACGAATCCGCTAAAAATTAATGCTATTATATATAGTTGAATACGCCCCACACGAATCATTAGACGATTCAATTCTTCCCTCTTCTTTTTATGAACAATCCTCGAAACTGTAGGAAGGAATAATCCGTTAATAGCAGATGATATGGTAAATACCATACCTTCCAATGAAATGCCCATTGCGAATATAGCAATTTCGCTACTATTTGATAGTATTCCTAAAACAGAAGGAACTAAAGAAAAACGTAATCTTTGTGCAAGCCCGCTTCCGAATGTCCACATAGAGAAGGAGAAAACACCCTTCAGTTCCTCCTTGTTAAAATAAAGCCATTGAATACTAAGCCTTGACTTCCTTTCGAATACAATAAGTTTAAGAATAGAAGAACCCAGAGAAAAAATTCCGTTAATAAGTATTAAGGCGAAAACATCTGCACCAAAGTAGAGTGCAATACAGACACCCAGAACTGCACCAACACGGTTAAACATTTCCAGTGCCTTTTCCTCCACGAAGTATTCAAAGGCCATCATGGCTCCTGCCATAGGCTTAAACATGAAAGAAAGTACACTGAAAGTGCCAGCGATAATATATAGGCCACTAAGCCTCTCTATTTCATCGGGTGTGAGACCTTTGAAAATATCAGATATAAAGAAATAAAGAATAAATAGGACAAAGAAGATTATAACATCAATGATTAAATAAACTCTTGTGGTAATTCCGATCATCTTCGCCACTTTATCTTCATTCCCTTCTGATCGATACTTCGCAATAAATCTTTGTATTGCTTGACTCAACCCAAAGTCAAGAATAAAGTAAGAGATAAAAGAATAAACGAGACTATATAGACCATAGTCTGACACTCCTATCTTCCTTATCATCCAAGGAGTATAGAAGAAGGTGATGGCAATATTCAAGAATATCGCCACATAGGATATGATTGCCCCTTTCTTTATATTACTTGATTTTTCCATTTAAAATTTTTTTACCTATCAATTTCTTAATAATACGGAGAATATTGGCAGGTTTATATCTATCACGCTTCATTCGCAAATAGTGCTTCTTCAAATGAACCTCGTTATATTCAGCATTCGGGATGACAAACAATGGCTCCTTGTCAAAAGTGAAAGTCTCTGACGCGGGAATACTATATACATATGAGCTACTGGAAGTGTTTGAGTGTGTTCCAACCATACCATAAACCTTTATAAGATTTTCGCGAGGTGTTATAGCCAACCCTCCATGAGATAACATATAGAAATCGAATGGAGTTGCCCATGAAGTCAGAAAAAGATTTGGTCTTTTCTTAAATGGTTTAACAAACAACTCTTCAAGTTTTTTTTGTTCAAATCGGCTACCTGTGATGTTACGGAACCCACCTTCTCTCATAAACTGTTCCATATATGGAATCTTGATATCGAAACCATCCCAGACACGCTTCCATGTAGCCCAACCTGCGCTATGGGCATAAATTGAGAATGTATAATCATAGCCATGGAAACATGGATGATTCAAATGCTGCGAGCGTCCATTAATTGTCCATACTCGAGTATCATTTTTGTACTTCTCTAAGCAATGATTACAGAATGAAAACCAAGGCATAGATGGCACACAGTCATCTTCCAAAATGATTAGCCGATCTTCGTTTTCAAACGCCCAAGATATTGCGGATGAAACGCCACGTCCACATCCCATGTTCTTTTCACGGAACAAAGTATGTACTTCACAATCCCAATCTACCAAATCAGGGATAGTCTTAAGGCGTTTTTGCTCTTCAACATCCTTTTCATTCCCGTC
Organism: uncultured Bacteroidales bacterium; assembly: GCA_902778625.1. Classification (GTDB taxonomy): domain Bacteria; phylum Bacteroidota; class Bacteroidia; order Bacteroidales; family Bacteroidaceae; genus Physcousia. Next base: position 52,068 of record CACYYM010000016.1, on the reverse strand, counting down.
TCTTGGTCCATCACATGCCAAGTATAACTTTTTTACTCTTGCCTGACGAATCTTATCAAATACCATCTTGGTCTCATCAAATCGATTGAACATGATTAACAAGACCGGTGCTTCAACTTGCTTATTCTCCATAATTCTATAATTTAAATTTAATCTGTTAATTTCCTCTTTGATAAGAAAGGATGCAAACACCCTTCCCATATTTTATTCCACGTGTATTTTCTGGGTTGATCTAATAACACACTAATTACCAGAATTATTATAGTAACAGCTACTGCAACAAATGTATATTTAACAATACCGTCATTAGTATAAACACCTATCATAAATGACCTAAAATATGGCGCAATTATTGGATGAACATGTATCATAATAACCGCGAACATACTTGACGCCCCCCAGTTAATAATTTTCTCACAAATATTAATCTTAATCCTTGAGAAGCAAAGGAACAATAGAACGGAAGCTATTATGACTATCGGAGAAGAATATGCCACAAAAAAGAAACCATGTCCCGTGAGTTTAAGACCGAGGAATGAGACCCATGCAGGTAAAATAATTATAATTAAATAGCCAAGAAAATACTTCAATGCGCTATGCTGATTAATGTTTTCTTCACGTAATCGTAGATATCTAGCTAAAAGATAAAGCCCAATGAAAGATATAATAGAATATCCCCCACTGAAATAATTTGGCTTTAAAATCCATCCATAAAGTGCCTCAAACACTAAAAAACATAATAAAAGTTTCCCTTGTGTTTTAACGGATACATTGTTCACATAAGCATTTAAAACAGGCGACAATATATATAGACCTAAATAACAAGGGACAAACCAATTCCAGCTACCAAGAGAGAGACTCTGAATTATCTGCGCTTTACTAATGTCTAAACCTACGAGCCATGCTACTAAAAGAACTGCGAGACTATGATACACTACCTGATACAAGAAATTACTTCCACCTTTAACTTTTGCATTGATACCAAACCAGCCTGAAATCATCACAAAAACATTCGCTCCAACTATACAAATTTGCTGAGCTAAAATTCGCCAAAAGGACCCTGACGGGTTTTCAGCAACATCGATAGTACCGACAGAGCCTATCATCCAATAATTGCAATGCAGCAATACTATCATTGCCATTGCAATGATTCTAAGTAACTCAAAATTAGACAGCCTTACTGTTTTATTCATGTTTTTCGAACAAGTTTTTCTCTCCCGTTACCATCGGCAGATACTTCAACATAATAGGGATTAACAAGCAACATACAACCATTGTAAAAACAAAATTTAGTATTGCTGCCAACCATCCATAAATTTGGATATATTTTAACCCTGCTGCTATTGCCATCATTATCAATTGGTGAATAGCTAAAATAATTATTGAATTCTTGCCGATAAATTGAATTATTTCGTTTCTCTTAATCCCCGTGTTTGAGACAAAGAAAACAGCAAAGAAACCTAACATTCCACATACTCCAACACGCCATATTGAAATATCAAAATGATTTGCCCTATAGCATGTATGCCCAGCCACCAATATAACAAATGAAATGCTAAGCAAAAAACAAATTATATTATACTTATTACCTATATTTGTAGTTAATAGTAGGGTTTTATTTTTTAAGATATAACCCACCGCAAAGTAGGGCATACATGTTAGTGATGTGTCAAGCCAGCAAGGAAGATTTATGTAATTTACGCCAATATAATATCCGATAATACCCAATACTACTGAAAACAAAACTGCACTACTATACCGAAACTTTTCGGTAACGGTAATTAGCCAAAAGATTATACTGACAAAGAATAGTGATAGTAAAAACCAGATAGCTCCAACAATATAAAGATTCTCATTGTAGAATCCCAACAGCAATGTCGGCAATTTGCATAATGCCGTTCCTTGATAACAAAAATAGGTAAAAGGTAGAAGAATCGATATTGTCAGGTAGAAAAAGAAGAAAGGTACTACCAAACGATTAATCTTGCCAACTATAAAATCAGCAAATGATTTTTTTCGACTAAAGAACATTCCAGATAGTACAAAGAACAAAGGCATATGGAATGAAGTTATAATCTCTTCTATCTTCCATCCCACATTATGCGAAGCGATAACATGAGCAAAGACTACAAGCATTATACCTATGCCCTTTGCACAATCTACAGATTCATAACGTTGTCGAGACATTATTCAATTCTCATTAGTTGGACAAAAGCTTCGGCGTACATGACTCCTATTCGACTGCCTCTTGTTCTATTTTGTGCCCTTATGCTACTATCGCTTCGTGTGTATACTTCGTCCATCACTTCAGAATCATAGAGGGACATTATTTCCATCTTTTTCTCCATGAAAGGGGTTATATCTACAAAAGTATTTGGTACAAAAGCCAAAGAGGAGATTGCTGGAACGAAATCTGTTTCAGACAATACTTCCATCATATACACTTCCTTGATGAAGGGATAGCGAAACTGCTTTGTAAATGGCAAGCAGGCTTCAAAAACAACCCTATGGTCGGAATGTACATCTGTCCGATTGGGGATGTACAGCACATCTGGCTCTACCGTCTTAATGACCTTCGCCAAAGCAGGAATAACATCATTTAAAGAGTTGTCTGTAAGCGATAGCTCTGGTACATCCAAATAGAAAACGCTTTCAAAACCGTATGCCTTTGCCACCTTCTCAACAATAATCTTTTGACTCTCATTTCCTGAAGTCACAAAGACACAAGATACATTATCTCCATTACTGATATGTTTCAGTATTGTACCGCCACAACCCAATGTCTCATCATCAGGGTGAACCGCCACAACTAAGACTTTATCCATCTCTACTGTTTTAAGATTAACCCACAAAAATCATTATAAATTTCTGAAAACCAATGGTATTATATGTGTTCTTCAAATCCACGGAAATGGACATTTAGCTCATGCAGGTGCTCCAACAGAGTGCCAAGTGGCGTACCCTTGGTCATCATGGCAAAGGCGTTGACATCCTTGGGGAAGCACTTACCACCATAGCCAAACTTACCATCGGGGCCAGGAACATAGGTATGGGTGTCGTTAATATAGCCAGAAAGGAGCATTCCAGTATGCACCTTACGCCAATCACCACCCATCTGCTCACAATACTCGCGACATGCATTGAAATAGGTGACCTTATATGCTCCGAATACATTGTGCATATACTTCGTCAACTCTGCTTCAAGGGGGGTCATCACGGTGAACTTCTTACCAACAAAGATTTTTGTGAGCAACTCATGGGCTCCTGTGAAGACCATGGTCTGCTTCTTGAAGTCCTCAATGTGTGTGCGCTCGGTAAGGAACTCGGGCATATAGTGTACCTTATGACCTGTTTCCTTGGACAACATCTCACTTGTACCAGGGAGGATTGTAGTACGGACAAACACGGGCACATCCGGGAGCTTTGTGATAAGTTCCTTCATCAGCGTGAGGTCTTGTGTACCGTCATCTTCGGTAGGAACATGAATTTGAAGGAAAGCAATATCAATATTGCTCAGGTCATCATTATAGCCCTTTGGAGGGTCGCTGATGAATAGTTTACACTCAGGGTTGTTGTGTTCCAACCAATCTTTGAGGGCTCCGCCTACGAAGCCACATCCAATAATTCCAACGTTAATCATTGTTATATTGTTTATAATTACATTTAATGTTATCTCTTTTCTTTAGCGTAAAATGCATCAGTCTTCAATCAGACTCTTAATAGCCTCGCAGATGAAACGAACATCATCTTCTGTTACATACGGTCCTGCGGGGAGACACATGCCAACCTTGAAGAGTTCTTCGCTCACACCATTGACGTAAGCAGGAGCGTTTTTGTAAACTGGTTGCTTGTGCATGGGTTTCCAAAGAGGACGGCTCTCTACATTCAGAGCATCCAAACCCATACGCATAGCCTCGACATTGGCGTTTGGCTCGCAGTCGGTATGAGCGCTTTCGGCAGCATGAATAACTCCAGCAGCTCCACCAACAGCTCCTGTAATGATTTGCTTGTAAGCATTCTCCTGTCCTTTGACCTTCAGGTCGGGATCAAGGGTCATCGTGCAAAGCCAATAATTCGAGTCGTAAAGCCTACCCCCGTCCCTTCCGGAAGGGAGATTTGGCTGACTGTGGACATGGATTCCTGGAACGTCCTTAAGGAGTTCTTCATAAAGTGCTTGAACCTTCTTGTGATGGGCAATGTGCTCATTGGCTATCGTCATTTGGCCACGACCAATACCAGCACAGATATTACTCATACGGTAGTTGTAGCCAATCTTCTCGTGCTGATAATAAGGATAGCTCTCACGATACTGAGTAGCGTACATCATAATCTCGCGCCAGTGGTCATCATCCTCTGTAATCAGCGCACCACCACCTGAGGTTGTAATCATCTTGTTACCATTGAAGGACAGCACACCATACTTGCCAAATGTTCCGAGAACCTGACCATTGAACTTGGAGCCAAATCCTTCTGCCGCATCTTCAACCACAGGGATGTCATAGCGGTTGGCTATCTCCATGATGCGGTCAATCTTGTACGGCATACCATACAATGCCACAGGCACAATGGCTTTAGGCTTCTTGCCTGTTTTGGCTATACGGTCTTTGATAGCCTCTTCCATCAGGTCCGGGTCTATATTCCATGTGTCCTTTTCTGAATCCACGAATACAGGAGTTGCTCCGAGATAGGTTATCGGGTGACTTGAAGCACAGAAGGTGAAACTCTGCACCAGAACTTCATCCCCAGGACCAACGCCACAATTGAGCAAAGCCAGATGAACTGCAGCTGTGCCAGCACTCAGTGCTACCACACGTTTGTTCTCTCCTACAAATTCTTCTAGGTCTTTCTCAAAACCATTGACATTGGGGCCAAGAGGCACTACCCAGTTGGAATCGAATGCTTCCTGTACAAACTTCTGTTCGTTGCCAGAAAGATGGCAAAGACAGAGCAATATTCTTTCTTTTCTTCTTTCCATGTTATATTTAGTTATGTATTACATCTTTTGATCTAAGTTTTTACCTTTCTCCTCATGTTGGAAATTGGGTATGAATTCCCTAATTGCATCTACAACTTGAGCTTTCGTGAAGTCCTCTTTGGCAAAGATGGCTTCCAACTTCTCGAAGAAGCTATTCACTTCGTTCATCTCGTGTCTCGTGGTTTGCTCTACAACACCCAATGCTTGGAAGCGCTGCATGTCTATCTTTTCGCCGGGAACGTAGAATTCCTCGTAGGCTTTTTCGCCGGTAGTGTCGCTGTTGAAGTACACTGTGGGGTACTTCACAAGTTGAGAGTTCAGAGTTGAGAGTTTAGAGTCAGTGGAAAGTTCAGAGACTTTAAGTTGATAGGCTTTCAACTTTGCTTCGGCATCGGTGGCACAGGGATCTTTTTCAAAGCCATTAGCGGTGACGAATTTGTCGCAGATGCTGCTGAAGGTGAGCATTTGGTCTTCGCCCAGCTTGGGGAAGAAGACTTCACCTGGCTTTCCGAGAATACAGGCTAACATACAGATTTGGCCGCTTTCCTCTGGGCTGACGAAATAACGCTTCACATCACTGGGGGCTGCGAGAGGTTGCAACTTTGCTATACGATGTATCCAACCATCAGGCAAAGAGCCATTGCTGAATGCTACATTAGCAAAACGAGCTGTGGTGACTTTGAAGTATTTGTTGTAAGCCATTACCAAATCTTCCATGATGCGTTTGCTCGCTCCCATGATGTTGACTGGATTAGCAGCTTTATCGGTGCTTACGCAGAAAAAATGCTTTGGGGGATAGACGGTGAGCAAGTCCATCAGCTTTTTGGCCTTGATGTCGTTGTTCTCAATGAGAGCTTGGACGCTATAGCGGTCTTTCTCAGAGCGAACATGCTTGTGGGCTGAGAAGTTGGCCACGATGTCGAAGCCTTTCTCTTCGCGGAAAATGCGCTCGAAGATAGGGTCAGCGAAGTTGAGGGTGTAGCAGCGGAACTCGTCAGGCACAAAGAGCCCTTCTGTGCTACGCACATCACGAACCAGCTCAGCGAGGCCATTCTCGTTGAGATCAACAACCACAACGCTCTTTGGCTCGAAGCGGAGAACTGCCTTGATGAAGCTGGAACCAATGGAACCTGCACCACCAATGACGCAGACCTTCTTGCCTTTTATCTCTTTAGTAAGAGTATCTTTGTTCGCCTCAATATCAGGCACGAACATACTGACCGGACGAAACGTCACACTGTCAGAAATGAATTTATCTAAGTTGAACATGTATTGTTGTAAAGTTTACTGTTTACGGTTTACGGTTTACAGGTGAAAGTTAATAGATAAAAGATAAAAGTTACTTCTTTCTCTCGCAGCTCTACAAATGGTTTCAGGTTTCAGGGGCAAAGCCCAGTTTCAGGTTTCAAGTTTCAGGGGCAAAGCCGAGCGCATGATTCATGGTGAAGGGTTACTCCGCTAAGTGTCCTAAATGCGCTAGCGTTCCCAGAACCCATACTCCTACCTTGAAATGGATTCTCTTTAATACTGTCAAGAAATGCACGATAGTCAGATACCAACGAGTGGTACTTTTTCTTATATTGTTTGAACTTACGCTCAAACTCGGGATGAGTATAAACCGTGACTTTCATGATTTTTCTTGTTCTAACTCATTAAGAAAATCCTCTGCACGGCGACCAATATGGGTATTGTTGAGTGCCGCTTGACGAACTTCGTCTGCACTTTTCTTGATTGAAAATGCTATCTTGGATACAGACTTGCGGACTTCGTCTGGCAATTGCTGCTCATAAGGTTGATTTACTTCCACATCTTTTTTTGATGTCTTTTCAGCAAGGACACGCATCCGAAAAGCATCACGAACAAGCTTTGACTGGGATTGATATAATGCCCACAGGGCATCTAATGTTGAAATCTTACCAGAATATGTTGTAGTTGCCATAAGTGTATGTTTTAATATAAAATGTAAAGATTGTTTAAAGTATTTTCTATTTCATTCTATTTTAGAACTTTTTCTGCATATATGAATGATTCTACTTATCTTATCATGTCAAGGTTTGTTTATTTAGTTTACTGTTTACGGTTTACTGTTTACGGGGTTAGGGGCGTTTAATTAGTTTACTGTTTACCGTTTACCGTTTACAGGGTTAAGGGTTAAGGGCGTTTAATAAGTTTACGGTTTACGGTTTAATGTTTACGGTTTAAGGTGAAAGTTAATAGATAATAGATAAAAGATAAAAGTTACTTCTTTCCCTTCTGCTGAACATTATAGGTAATCACACGTGCGCCGCCACTCTTTCCCTTACCCTTCGAGGCAATGGCCATACGATACTTATAGGTATGCAGACCTAGTGACTCGCCAGAAAAAGGATTTTTCTCCAGTTCTTCAAGAAACTTCTCGTAGTCGCTCTCGAATGAGGGATACTTTTTTCGAAGCGCCTTGGCACCACGAGCAAACTCATCAAGATAGTCAAATGTAACCTTCATGGCGTACTATTTGGCAAATAGTTTGCGTGCATCCCGATGAACCTTTCCGGCATGCAACTCATCGAAAGCTCTTGTGAGGCTATCTTTGACCATCTGTTGCTGTGCTTTTGCCTTGGTCTGAGACTGTTCTGCAAGCAACCTTTCTGTTAAAACCTTGCGAACAGCTTTCGTTTGACTCTGAATAAGTACCCAAAGTGCATCTACCTTAGAGATTTTTTGTGATTGGGGGATTACTGTCGTTATCATATTGTTTATATTTTTTAATTTTCAATTATTTTGTCGAGAGTCGTTTATTTAGTTTACCGTTTACGGAGGTTTTATGTAAGGGTTACGGGTTACGGGTTACGGGTTACGGGTTACAGGTTACAGGTTACAGGTTACAGGTTAAGGGCGTTTAATTAGTTTACTGTTTACCGTTTACGGTTTACAGGGTTAAGGGTTAAGGGCGTTTATTTCTTATTCAGCAGTTCTTCTTCCAGCATGGAGTATATATATCCTGCACTTTGGATATATAACTGTGTATGGGGATCTGAGAGACGGGCATAGGTTTGTGAGCGATACAATACGGAAAATGCATCTTCTATGGTGAGACCCTTTTCTTCAACCAAGATTGCTACAAGCTCTTCGGTCAGATTAAGTTTCAAAAACTCCATTCGTTTTATTGCCGTCATAGCTTCTTCAATTTACTTATGGCTGCTTCTGTGCAGAATGCATACTGGAACGTAATACCTCGCATGAGTTTTAACTTCTTGAGAAAACGTTCTTTGCTGATATATCCGCCTTTGAACAGTGCAACTTGCTCACCCACTTTGTCATTAGCTATCGGACCATATACTATATCATATCCGTGATGAAATGCTGGCTTGCGACGATCGCGATTGGCGAAGATGAAGTCTGCCCAGTCCTCGGTATAAGCATCAAACTTCATTACTTTTAACTCACCTGAGTCCATCAGTTGTTCGTCAAACTCGAATGGTGTAACACTGGGGTTACCTCCCCACAATGTAATAGCTGCATAGGCACGTTCCCACGCTTGTTGTTCGTTCGCAGAAAGATAGAATGCTTTGCCAAAATCCTTGAAAGGGCGTGACTTAGTGAGATCTATCTTTTCAATTTCGACATTACTTCCGTGATATAACTTTATCATAATGTTCCTCCTTGACGACGACAATAGTCACTCAAATCGTCTACGACCTGATTGTAGTCTTGTGTATGAAGGTAGCCATAGTGATCTACCAACAATTTATTGCCTCCATATTGACAAAGATACTGATAGGCAACAGGTTCACTGCAATGATATTTCTTGGCAAAGAGTGTTACTATCATTGACACAAAACCTATTTTATTATAAATTATCTCTGGCATAATTGATAAGGGTTACAGGTTAAGGGTTACGGGTTACGGAGGTTTTATGTAAGGGTTAAGGGTTACGGGTTACAGGTTACGGAGGTTTTATGTAAGGGTTAAGGGTTACGGGTTACGGGTTACGGAGGTTTTATGTAAGGGTTACGGGTTAAGCTGGGACTGGAATCTATTTCGTAAGCCTGATAACATCTTGGCTACATTTGAGAATTGTGGACGCAGTTCGTCAAACTGCGACTCTGTGATATATCCTAGGTCACAGGCTGTTTGGAGTTCACAGAACACTTCTGTCATAGAACCAAAGGCAATCTCTATGAAATGTACTTTCTCCTTTACGGATTTCCTTCCACTACCCTGACTTCGTCGAGCCTGCTCTCACTCGGCAATGATTAAGAGAACTTATCATTGCTCTCGCTTACTTGCAGCCTTCTGCCAGATTGGCTGTTATTGATGTCGCTGCACGACGTATTTGATCACCAAGAGCAAATCGCTCTTCCTTGGGGAACTGATTTTGTAACAAGTATACGTCTTTTATCAGTTTTCTTGCAACATCGTAAACTTCCAAGTTTTCAAATGAGAATGTATCTTTTCTATTCCCCATAACACTTCTGTAAACTGTAATCTGTAACCTTTAACCCTTAACCAGTAACCTGTAACCTGTAACCTGTAACCTGTAACCTGTAACCTTTAACCTTTATTCTGTAACCTTTATACAATACGTTCTGTTCTTGTTTCCGCCTTGGGATTCGAGATAGCCGAACTGGGTAAGCTGGCGTAGGTAACGTTTTGCTGTTGTGGGGGTAAAGCCAAAGTGGTTGACGATTTGCTCGGTGGTGATGGTGGCTTTATCGGCCATATACTGCAAAATATCGACCAATTTCTCTGCCAGAGTTGGCTTTATCGACCATTTACCGACCATTTCCTTCTGCAATGCCTGTTTATCGACCAGTTTCTCTCCTATTGACTGTTTGAATTGGTCGATATCTGTCTTCAGGTGTTGACAGTGCAAATGGGCCATGCTATTGAGGAATATTTCTATGTCGTCGTTCTCGCGAGTATCAATGAGTGACTGTATGTATTCGGCCTTATCTTCTTTGAGTACTTTGGTGGGCAAGACGTTATTCTCTATCTGCAAAAGATTCATCAAAAGACGACTTGTTCTGCCATTTCCGTCTGCCCAGGGATGAATGGTTACTAGCTCGTAGTGTGCCCAGAAACTTAGTTCGTAGACGGCAACCGCATCTGTGATATCTAATCTCTTTCGACGCTTATTGAGTTCTTCACAGAATGCTGCTAATCTTGTGGGGACTTTCTGATATGAAAGATATGATTTCCCTCCCCGCCCTGCTGTGACGTTGAGTTTACGAAGTTCTCCTTTTGCTGCTGAGAAATCTCCGCTTATCGTATGATACTCGCTTCCGGTTCTGGCCATTACTTTTGATGCAAGCAGGATGAGCCAATCCACAGTGATTGCCTGATGCCTAAGAATCCATTGTATCCCGTAGTCGTAGGCGAGTTTCAGGTCGAGATTCATCATCTGCTCTACCATGGTTCGTTTACTGCTGGTGATGCCTTCATCGAACAATAGCTGTGCCTCAACCTCTGTCACGGTACTGCCTTCAATGGCTGTTGAGTGCGTAATAAGAGAATAGAGATAGAACTTGTTATAGTCTATCTGCTCTGATATGCCAAGCTCTTTATGCTGCTTGAGCAAATCGAGCAATCTGTCTTTATTCTCTTGTGTCATGATAGCGGGAAACAGTAAACACGCGAAGCGTCTCAACGGTAAACTGTAAACTTTAACCAGTAACCTTTAACCTTTATTCAGTAAACTGTAAACGGTAAACAGTAAACTGTAAACTTTAACCTGTAACCCGTAACCTTTAACCTTTATTCAGTAAACTGTAAACGGTAAACGGTAAACTGTAAACTTTAACCTTTATTCTGTAAACGGTAAACAGTAAACAGTAAACTGTAACCTTTACATCCTAGATTTTTACTTTCACGACGACTTTCTTGACTTTTGTTGGGGTGTCGATGCTGAGCTGGGGCATGTGGCCGTCTTGGGGATAAAAGATGGCGAAGTAACCGGCTCCGATGTGCATTTCCTGTGGGGGGACTGTGGGGTTGTCATAGAGGGCGTAATCGTCGTCTTCGCTGTAGGGCTTTGTCTCTGTGAGGTGCTCCAGGGGTGAGGAACAGAGTTTCTCGGTGCCTTTGAGGAGATATTGTATGTCGATGTACTGACGGTGTGCTTCGTAGCCGTTGGGGTTCTGTGGCTTTGTCTCGTACTCGGAGACGATGGCTTTGACGCGTGGGTTGAGCTGGTAGACGCCGTTCTCGATGTCGGGCTTGGCATCGCGAAGGAACTCGAGTCCGGCCATGATGTCGGGTGAGAGGCTCGCGTAGGTGTCGAGGTTATGAATGTGATCGTAGAGCATGAATATTATAAATAGATAATAGATAAAAGATAAAAGATAAAAGTTGGCATCTAATTCTTAAAGATAAAAGATAAAAGTTGGCATCTAATTCTTATAGTTAAAAGAGAAAAGATGGCATCTAATTCACTTCAGTGTTATCTTTTGTCGATTTAATAATAGAGACGAGCATTTTTATCAATTCATCGTTATCAGCTTTTAGCGAGTCAAATTCTTGGTCTGTGAAGTATTCCGCCGAATGAATCAGATCAAGCCAGTAGTCTGTCTCTCCAGCCTCTTTCAAGGCGATATTAAGTTTATTGATAAAATCTTTACGACTTTGTGCATAAAGGCCCTCACGCACATTAGCGCCAATGCTTGTGCCTGAACGCAAAAGCTGCTTAGACATCACAATTTCTTTCTTCTTATCATTAAGATGGCGATAGCATTTTGCAATCCGTTTCCCAAAAGCAAGACTCTTCTCTCCAACAATACTATTAACTGCCATATAATCCCCAAACTTTTATCTATTAACTTTTATCTATTAACTTTTATCTATTAACTTTTATCTATTAACTACCATAGTATTCCTTATACCATTCGGCGAACTTTCGTAGTCCTTCGCGGAGGGTGATCTTGGGGGTGAAGCCGAAGTCACGCTCGAGGGCAGAGGAGTCTGCGTATGTGACTGGGACATCACCGGGTTGCATGGGGACGAGTTGTTTGTGGGCGTCGAAGTCGTAGTCCTGGGGCAACACTCCTGCTCGTAGGAGTTCTTCCTGCAGGATGTTGACGAAGTCGAGCAGATTCTCTGGCTGACCGCCTCCGATGTTGTAAACGGCGTAGGGAGCCTCCTCCGACCCCTCCTGAAGGAGGGGAGTTCCTGCCTCTCCCCGACCCTCTCCTGAAGGAGAGGGGGTTCCGCTGCAGAAGGTCTTTATCTTCTTAAGGATGTTATCGAGATCGTGAAAGACTTCTTCGTTTGTGAAACGCAGTTCGGTATAGCCTAACTCATTCAAGCGTGCTGTACGTTCTTCGTCGGATTTTTTCTGTTCTGGTCTATCGTGATACTTCCCATCAATTTCCACTGTGACTTTGTACTCGTTGCAATAGAAGTCCACAATGAAATCTTCGATGATGTGCTGCTGACGAAACTTAACGCCTAACCCGTTATCACGGAGTGCGTTCCAAAGAACACTCTCGGCTTCGGTAGGGTTCTTGCGCATCTCTTCCGCACGTTCCTTCAGCTTTCCATACATCATCGGATCTGCTGTGTGCACCCCCCTATCTCCCTTCCCTTTAGGGGAGGGATGGGGTGAGGCTGGAGCCTTTTTCATTACTCTGACGATGCCTTCGACGATGTCGTCGACGTAGGTGAAGTCGCGGCGACAGTTGCCGTAGTTGAAGATTTGGATGGTCTCGCCCTTGAGGAGTTTGTTGGTGAATCCGAAGTAGGCCATATCGGGACGACCTGCGGGACCATACACGGTGAAGAAGCGCAGTCCTGTGGAGGGTATGTTGTAGAGCTTGCTGTAGCAATGTGCCATGAGCTCGTTGCTCTTCTTGGTGGCTGCATAGAGGGAGACGGGGTTGTCTACGCGATCGTCGGTGCTGAAGGGTATTTTCTTGTTGCCGCCATAGACGGAGCTGCTACTTGCATAGACGAGATGCTCGACGGGATGATGACGGCAGGCTTCGAGGATGTTGTAGAAGCCGATGATGTTGCTCTCGATATAGACATCGGGGTTCTCAATGCTGTAGCGTACTCCTGCTTGGGCTGCGAGGTTGACGACGATGTCGAAGTGATATTCCTCGAATAACTTATTGATTAGTTCACGGTCGGCAATGGAACCCTTCACAAAGTGATAGTTGATAGTGGAGAGTGGAGAGTTTAGAGTCAGTTGTGAGTGGAGGGTTTCAAGTTCTTTCAACCGGTATTCTTTAAGTGAGACGTCGTAGTAGGCATTCATGTTGTCGATGCCTACGATGGTGCCTTCCTGCATGTCTTTGAAGAGACGCTTGACAAGGTTGGATCCGATGAATCCGGCCGAACCGGTGACGAGTATGGTTTTCATTGTTTTACGGGCTCGAAGAAGGTGTCGGGTTTATTGGGATTGAAGATTTCGTTGCAATACATCACGGTTACCAAATCCTCAGTATCGGAGAGGTTGATGATGTTGTGGGTATAACCTGGCAGCATGTGAACGGCTTGGATGTGGTCGCCACTGACAAACCAACAGCCCCCCTCTGTTCCCCCCTCAAGGGGGAGGTATTTCAGGGCGTTCTTGATGATACCAAGGGTTTCGTCAGTGTTACCGATTACTTCTTCGTTGGTGAAACGTAGAACGCTGAAGCCTTTTGACTGGAGGAAGGCGGTTCTCTGTTTGTCGAGTTCCTTTTGTTCTGGGTCATTGTGATAACCGCCGTCTATCTCTACAACCAACTGCTTATCAAGACAGACAAGGTCAACAATGTAGTCTCCGATGATATGCTGACGACGGAACTTGGCATCAAGGTTTTTACCTCTCAGCATTTCCCACAAAGCAGATTCAGCTTCTGTAGGATTTTTACGCATACTCTCAGCTTTCTCCTTCAGTTCCTCATACAATGCAGGATCGGCTGTATTGTAGTTTGGACTTTCTCCTCCCCTTGAGGGGGAGGTCGGGAGGGGGCTTATATTGCGTTGTTGGATAAGTCCGTGACCTTTGACGACGATGAACTGCTCCCATTTGGTGTTGTGCCAATGCTGACCTTTGGTGATGCCTGGCTTGCTGATGTTGATGGAGACTTGACCTGCGTTGAGGGTGTGCACCAGCTCTGTGAAGCTGCCACGCTCATCGACGTTCATCTTGAGCGGGAAGGCGGTCTTCTCGTAGGGGAGATAGCTGAGGTAGGTGCTGTAGAGCTTCTTGGCGAAGGACGGCCCCCCTCCGACTCCCCCCTCAAGGGGAAGAGCTATTTCTTTGAAAGGGATTTGTGTGGTGCCATTAGCCTTGAACAACTCCAATAAGTTAACTATCTGACCTAATGTTACCTTATATACAGTAGGGACATAGCAGTAGGTTCCATCTTCCTTAGGTATCACCTCTAGTCCATCAAATTCACACCGATGTTCTCCTCCCTTTGAGGGTGAGGTCGGGAGGGGGCTGAGTGCTCTTATCATCTCGTCTACGAGGTCGTCTATGTAGAGCAACTCCAACTCAACACTGGGGTCATTGACGGTATAGGGTAAGTCATTGGCAAAGGCGTTGCAGAAGGTGGCAACAGCACTGTTGTAGTTGGGGCGACACCATTTGCCAAACAAGTTCGGGAAACGGTACACCAGCACCTTGGCACCACAAGCAGCACCATACTCTAAGAACAGATCTTCTCCTGCTTTTTTTGAACGACCATATTCGGAGTTACCGAAACGGCCTGTGAGTGATGCCTGTTGCGAAGAAGAGAGCATCACCGGGCAGCGGTTGTTGTATTTCTTCAAGGTGTCGAGGAGTGTTGATGCGAAGCCGAAGTTGCCTTGCATGAACTCTTCCTGGTTCTGTGGACGGTTCACGCCTGCGAGGTTGAACACGAAGTCACACTCGCGACACCAAGCATCAAGTTCCTCGGGTGTACTGTCGAGATCGTATTCATAGACAGCCTCAATGGTCAAGCCCGGGTGGGTCTTGTCTTTGCCTGCCTGTATGTTCTTAAGTGCCCAACAGAGGTTCTTGCCTACGAAACCCTTGGCACCAGTAACGAGTACTTTCATAATAATCGTGCCCCCGAGCTTTTAAACCAGATTTGGTATGCCCGCCAGTTCATTTTTAATGTACTGGAGGGAAGCTATCTTCTCCTTGGTCTCTTCGAGGTTGAGGCGGCGGGTGTTGTCGGAGTTGAACTCGTCAATCTCTGCTCGCTTTACATCACCTTCCTTGAAGTATTTGTCGTAGTTGAGGTCGCGATTATCGGCTGGAACGGCATAGAAGTTGCCCATGTCGATGGCTTTGGCGGCTTCTTCCTTGGTGAGGAGAGTCTCGTACATCTTTTCTCCGTGACGGATACCGATGACTTTGATTTCTTCTTTCTTGCCTCCAAAGAGTTCGCACACTGCTTCTGCTTGTGTCTGGATGGTGCAGGCTGGTGCTTTCTGAACGAGGATGTCACCGTTCTTTCCGTGCTCGAAGGCAAAGAGGACGAGGTCAACAGCTTCTTCGAGCGACATGATGAAGCGGGTCATCTTGGGCTCGGTGAGTGTGATGGGGTTGCCTTTGCGTATCTGGTCTATCCAGAGGGGAATGACGCTACCACGAGAGCACATAACGTTGCCATAACGGGTGCAGCAGATCTTGGTGTCGCCACTCAAACGAGACTTGGCCACAGCTATCTTTTCCTCAATAGCCTTCGTGATGCCCATAGCGTTGATGGGATAAGCGGCTTTATCGGTTGAGAGACAGATGACGCACTTCACCCCTGCGTCGATGGCTGCATCGAGGGTGTTGTCGGTACCCATGACGTTGGTCTTGACTGCTTCCATGGGGAAGAACTCGCAAGAGGGTACTTGTTTGAGTGCTGCTGCATGGAAGACGTAGTCGACGCCTTTCATGGCATATTTGAGGGTGCTCTTGTTGCGAACATCGCCGATGTAGAATTTGATCTTGTTTGCTACTTCTGGCATACGAGCCTGGAAGTCGTGACGCATATCGTCCTGCTTCTTCTCGTCGCGGCTGAAGATGCGAATCTCGCCGATATCGGTGCGAAGGAAACGGTTCAACACTGCGTTACCAAACGAACCAGTTCCACCGGTTATCAACAATACTTTTTCTTTAAAAACTGACATGACTATATAATTAATGTGTTTGTTTCAAATGTTTAATTCGTTTATTCGCCTTGAACGATTACAATTCTTTCCTCCATACCATCTTGTTGACGACACCGACGTAGCTTTGGATGATGCGGACCACTTTGGTGGAGACGTTCTCGTCGACGTAGTCGGGTACGGGAATGCCAGGCAGACCGTCCTTGATAAGGCTTACTGCAACATCCACGCTCTGCAGGAGTCCCTTTTTGTCGATGCCGCTGAGGACGAAGCATCCTTTGTCGAGGGCTTCGGGACGCTCTGTGCTGGTGCGGATACAAACTGCGGGGAAGGGATGGCCAACAGAAGTGAAGAAACTGCTTTCCTCGGGCAGTGTGCCAGAATCAGATACCACTGCGAAGGCGTTCATCTGAAGGCAGTTATAGTCGTGGAAGCCAAGAGGCTCGTGCTGAATGACTCGACTATCGAGCTGGAATCCTGAGCTTTCAAGACGTTTGCGTGAACGGGGATGGCAGCTGTAGAGGATAGGCATATCGTACTTCTCTGCCATTTTGTTGATGGCATTGAAGAGGGAGAGGAAGTTCTTCTCGGTGTCGATGTTCTCTTCTCTGTGAGCAGAGAGCAAGATGTATTTTCCCTTTTCCAGTCCAAGACGCTTGTGAATATCGCTGGCTTCGATCTCGGCCAAGTTATTGTGGAGCACTTCGGCCATCGGAGAACCTGTGACGTAGGTACGTTCTTTGGGCAAGCCTGTATCGGCGAGATAGCGACGTGCATGTTCGGAATAGGCCATATTGACGTCGGAGATGATGTCGACGATGCGTCGATTTGTCTCTTCTGGGAGGCATTCGTCCTTGCAACGGTTTCCTGCTTCCATGTGGAAGATGGGGATGTGGAGACGCTTTGCTCCGATGACGCTGAGGCAGGAGTTGGTGTCGCCAAGCACGAGTACTGCATCCGGCTTCACTTCGACCATGAGCTGATAGCTCTTTGCGATGATGTTGCCCATCGTCTCGCCAAGGTCGGCTCCTACGGCTTCCATGTATACATCGGGGTCAGCAAGTTTGAGGTCCTTGAAGAAGACACCGTTGAGGTTGTAGTCGTAGTTCTGGCCTGTGTGTGCAAGGAGGCAGTCGAAGTACTGTCTGCATTTGTTTATCACTGCAGCAAGGCGGATTATCTCGGGACGAGTTCCGACGATGATGAGCAGTTTCAGTTTCCCATTCTCTTTGAATTTTGCCATAATATATGATGTGTTACAATTTTACGATACGATTCAGGGGCACTTGCATATAGGCACAGCCAAGGAAGCTGACGCGAAGGCCGACGTAGGTCTTTGTGTCGCCATAGATGCGAACTATCTGTGCTTTATTGTTGCCTTCAGGGAAGTCTTTGATGTGGACATATTCTCCGACAGTGAAGTCTGTAGTTGTGAAGTTAACGTCGGTTTCTTCCTGTCCGAGCATTTGCTGAAAGACTTGCATGTCGTCGTTGCTGACTCGTGCCAATTTGTCCCAACTGCTTATGCCTTCTTTCTTTCTGGCTGGGTCGCGCATCAGAGCTGATACACCTGGGCAATCCTCGATTGTCCTTTGGTCTTTCCTATCCATCCGAACGAAGACGATGGAGGGGATGAGGACCTTCTCGACTTTTCTGCGTTCACCTCTCCGCCATGTATGTATCTCTTGTCTTGTTGCGACATAGGCTTGGAAGCCTTTCTCGATGAGGTTGTCGCGAACGGATTTCTCTGCTTTGGAATTGACCCACAGAACGTACCAGCACTCTGAGGAAGGCTTCGAATCCTTTCCTTTAGGTTTGGTTTCGGATACGGCTCCGCCGCCGTCAGTGGATGTCGCTGACGTAACTTCTGGAGAAATTACATTTGGTTCTTCCATGTATTTCGTGGTGTAAAGATACACCTTTTATTTTAATAAAAAAATCTTTTAGGGAAAAATTAAATATAAATGCGCGTTTTACGAATATATTCCTCCAAAAGAAGCGAAACCGAACGTGATTCGTTGACAAATTTAACGTGTTGAGTTGGCAAATTTAACGTGTCGAGTTGACAAACTTAACGTGTGATGTTTGAGTAGTTGTCATTTTCCGTAGTCGAATCCTTTGTGGTTCCACGATTTTTTTGTACTTTTGCGGCCAAAATAAGACTATGAATTATCACGGCATCATACTTGGCCTGGGAACCTTCCTTTGCATCGGAGTCTTCCACCCTATCGTCATTAAGGCTGAATACCACTTCGGCGTGAAGTGCTGGCCAGTGTTTCTCGTGCTCGGAATTGCTGGTTGCATCGGGTCGCTTTTCGTAGAGAGCATCTACTTTTCGGTGTTGCTTGGCGTGTTCAGTTTCTCGTGCTTCTGGTCGATCCTGGAGCTTTTCCAACAAAGAAAAAGAGTGGAAAAAGGCTGGTTTCCGAAGAAAGAGAAGAAGGTAAAAAGGTGAAAAAGTGAAAATGCTACTTCTTCGCTCGGAAATACTCAAATAAATTTGGTATTTCGCTCACTTATTTGTACCTTTGCAGCCGAATTATCAAGGGGTGCTCGTCAAGGTGATGGGCTGAGATTAAACCCTCCATACCTGATTCGGGCAATACCGACGTAGGGATGATAAGTGGAATCTTCTAAGCAGGAACTGCCTGCACCCCTTTATTGTTAATTTAATAATAAAGGAATAAAAATGACAACAGACAAGAAAACTATCGTTCTCATTGGCCTCATTGGCTTGATGGGAAACACGGCCACAGCTCAGGAATTGGAGAATGAGGACTCCATTCGCATGGAACACATACAGGAAGTGGTGGTCAGAGGTGTACGAGCTCCTCAAAGCGCGCCTTTTGCTGTAACCAACATCAAGAAGGAAGAACTGCAGGACCATTCTAAGACCGGACGAGAGTTGCCTTTCCTGCTGGCTAAGACGCCAGGCATTATGGGTTGGGGCGAGAACGGAATCGGGACAGGAACGGCCTATATGCGTATTCGAGGTGTACGAGGTGCTCGCATCAACGTCACTCTGGATGGTGTCCCCCTCAATTCTCCCGAAGACCAATGTGTGTTCTGGGCAAACATGAACAGCTACTCTGCTTTGCTGGGCAGTGTGCAAGTGCAGCGAGGCGTTGGCACAAGTACGAACGGTGACGGCTCCTTTGGTGGCACAGTTGCGCTCTCTACGGCAGCTCCCTTCCTTACGCCTCGAGGTGAAATCAACTTTTCCTATGGCTCCTACAACACGATGAACTACGGCGGTTCGGCCTCTACGGGTCTGCTTTGGAATCAGCTGGTCATCGATGGTGCTTGGCATCAAACCCAAACTGACGGTTTCGTTCATGGAACAGACGGTCGATCTGGTTCTTATTATGGCGGCATTACCTGGATGCCCAACAATCGTCTGACGATTCGCTACAAGAATATCGGCAACTACGAGAAAACAGGCCAAGCATGGAATGGCATTATTGCAGGTGATGACTATCTCAGTCTCATGGACGGCACATATGGTGACGCAACAGGCATCAAGACCTACGGCGACCTCTACAAGCACGGTCTTGGTAAGTTCAACCCACTCTACGAGCAGCTTCTGCACTCAGACCCGGATGACCCTTACAGCAGCTTTGCCACAGATGCTGACGGCAACTACCTCACCCAACGTTATAAGATGAGCGACGGCACATTCTGGAAGCATACGACCGACAACTTCTGGCAGAACCACAACTTGCTCTCAATGGCTTGGGACATCAACGACCATTGGTCTTCGACAGTTACTCTGCACTACACTCACGGCTATGGCTACTATAATGAGTTCCGTCCTCAGAACAAGTTGAAGAAGTTTGGCCTCATAGCGACTGATACCAATGGGAAAAGCATCAAGTATTCCGATTTTGTGCGCAAGAAAGGCCTTTATCAGGATGCCTACGGAATGGTAGGAAGCGTGAACTATAAGAACGAGCGATGGGACATCATCGGAGGTCTTTCAGTACAGAATTTCGAGGGTGATCACTTCGGCTATCTCACGTACGCCAGTAACGAGATTGTTCGCCAAACATTCCTCAACAATGGCGACTACAAGTACTACGACTCCGATGCTTCCAAGTTCGACGGCAATATCTATCTGAAGGCTGCCTACAAAATCAGTCAGCAATGGAAAGTCTTTGCCGATATGCAGTATCGCCACGTAAGCTATAAGACAAGCGGCATTAACGACAAGTTCTATGAAGAAGGCAACAGATGGTACAATCAGGAACTCAACGTCAATGAGCATTACAATTTTGCAAACCCAAAGGCCGGCATCAGTTGGAGCAAGGGTCCGCACAATGCTTATGCTTCTGTAGCGATGAGCCATCGTGAACCGGAACGTGACAACTTCACCGACAACTACAAGTACCCCTTCCCAAAGGCAGAACAGATGCTCGATTACGAATTGGGCTACAACTTCAATACTAATAAGGTACGCTTAGGCGCGAGCCTTTATTATATGGACTATACCGACCAGTTCGTGCAGACAGGCGAGCTGAGCGAAATTGGAGAACCTCTGACCACAAACATCAAGGACTCCTATCGTATGGGAATGGAGCTGACTGCAGCTTGGGACATTTGTCCGCTGCTGACGCTTGAAGGCAATGCCACTCTGAGTCAGAACAAGCTGAAGAACTTCGACGAAGTGGCTAGCGTTTACTGGGAAGATGATTGGCGTATCATCCATCACGACAAATCCACCATCGCCTTCTCACCATCTGTACTTTTGAACGGCTTCCTCAATTTCCATTGGAAGAGGCTCAATGCCACTTGGCATACGAACTTCGTGAGCCGTCAGTATCTCGACAATACCGAGAACAAAGACCGCTCACTTCCTGCCTTCACAACCTCCAACCTCAACCTCTCCTATACCCTACCCTGCAATCGTTGGGCTGGGCTTCGTGAAGTCGTCTTTGGAACCTACCTTACCAACCTCTTCAATGCTCGCTATGCTGCAAACGGTTGGGTGTATAGCACAATCTGCGAGGATTACGGACATCCCGACGAGAACCGCTACTATCAGATTGGCTTCGTCCCTGCTGCAGGCTTTACAGCAATGGGAAGCGTAACGTTGAGGTTCTAACTCTTAACTCTTAACTCTTAACTTTTATCTCTTAACTTTTATCTCTTAACTCAATAAGATGGACTTCTTGATTAATCATTGGCTCGACATTACTACAACCCTTCTGGGGCTTGCTTATATCTTGTTGGAGTACAAGGCTTCGATTTGGATGTGGGCTGTCGGAGCAGTCATGCAAATCCTGGGCATCGTGCTTTACTATCAGAAAGGCGTTTATGCCGATTGCGGCATGGAGTTCTACTATTTGGCAATGACGGCTTACGGTTATTGGAAGTGGAAAACGCTTTCCAATAAAGAAGGAGTTAAAGAAGAACTTCCCATCACACACATCCCTGTGCCTTTAGCCCTGTTGTGGACGGCAATTTTCCTTGTCTTGTGGTTCGTAATCTGGTGGTTGCTGACATCCTTCACCGACTCTACTGTCCCCATTGCCGATGCGTTTACCACTTCGCTATCCCTCGTTGGCATCTGGGCTTTAGCACATAAATATCTGGAACAATGGTTCGTGTGGATTGCAGTGGATATAGTCACCTGCGTGCTCTACTTCCACAAGGACATTCCCTTCAAGGCCTCTCTCTATGGCCTCTACGTCGTCATCGCCGTGTTCGGCTACCTTCGTTGGCGAAAAATGATGAAGAGATAAAGAGAACTTATTATTTTGGATTTATACATTTTGAATTTTGAATTATATAACTGATATCATCTTCGACCTTGGAGGTGTGCTGCTCGACCTCAACATGGAGGGCATTGGAGAGGCTTGCAAACGCCTCGGCATCAATCCCGAACTGTTCTTCGTCAAAACAGACGCAGAGAACACATCTACCGTCTGTCAAGGCATTTCTGCAAGCAAAGTCATCACGGCCTATCAGGTCGGAAATGTGACAAGCGAGGAGTTCCTTACGCTCGTGCTGAGTCATTGTGGCGAAGGTATCACAAAAGAAAACATCATGGAGGTTTGGGATGCTTGCATCGGACTGATTCCAAAGTGGAGGCTTGACCTGATAAAAGCTCTGCGAAGCAATGGCTATCACACACACCTGCTCTCCAACACCAACGACTTGCATTGGGAAGAGATAAAACGTCGTTATTTTTCCGAGGAAGGCTATACCTGTGCCGACCTCTTCGACCACGTCTTTGTCTCGCACGAAGTACACCTGGCAAAGCCTGATCCAGCCATATATCATCATGCAGTTCGCGTGATAGGACGACCGGCTGAGCAATGCCTCTTCATCGACGACACACTCCTCAATGTAGAGGCAGCCCAAAGAGAAGGACTGCAAGGCGCTTGGCTCGACATAAAGGAGGAAGACGCTCTGAAGGCAATACTTGGTAAGTATCTCCATTAAGAACGCATTTGCCTGCCCTTATAGAGCAAATCCCATGCCGTGAGGGAGGGAAATGTCACAGAGGCAAGGGAATTGCCGCCTTTGGCGTGATAAGAACTCCATTCGCAACCTGCGTATGGAGGAACGCTGCTTGTGGATGTCGCAACGCAGCCTGCGTTTCTTGAATCGCAACCTGCGTCTTCAGAATGCTATGTCGGCAAGAAAGGAATTCCCTGCCTCCCAATGCCTTTTCCAAAGAGAAGGGAGGAAAGTTGGGGCTGTCGGAAACAGACAATATGAAAGATTCTGTCGCAGAGTGGCACGACTATAAAGATATTTTTGTATCTTTGCCGCATCAAACCAAACTGAGAGCGATATGAAAATGAACATCTGGGGGCTGCTACGTAATATCCTGCCCTTTGTTTTGCCCTATAAATGGCTGATTGTTGTGACACTCGTCCTGACGCTCATCGGTTCGTTGATGGCGCAGGTAAATGCTGTGGTGCTAGACCGCGCAGTAGATGCCATTAATGCGATGATGCAACAGCCCGAGGGTTTTCATTGGAGCCAGGCAGTCAAGCTTCTGACCATCATCTCCATCATCCTTTTGGGCAAGGAAGTCATTGGCGCCGTCGTTACTTTCTGCCAGCGATACTATGGCGAGCGAATGCGCATTCTGGTCTCGCGCGACATGTCGTTGAAGGTGGTGGACCGCATCCTCTCTTTCCGAATGGCGTTCTTCAATAGCGAAGGCAACGAGACGGGCAAACTCCAGTCGCGAATCGACCGAGGCATCATGAGCATGAGCAACACGGTAAACAACTTCTTCATCGAAATTCTGCCCCTCTTCACGAGCGCCATTCTTGCCCTCTGCCTCATGTTTGCCGCCAACGTTTACGTGGGTCTCGTGGCTCTTTGCATCGTGCCGCTCTACTTCTGGGTTACCTACATCCAAGCCTCTCGAATGAAAGGCGGAAGAAGAGGAATTTTCGGAGGTCATCAGGCCGTCAGCCAAGGCATTTTGGGCATTATCGAGAGTATGAACGTCATAAAATCGTTCAATCGCGAACAAACCGAAGCCAACAAGCAAGCGGCTTTACAGCAAGAAATGACCAATCTGCAACTGAACACGCGCAAGCAAGCCTACCTTTTCAACGGCTTGAAGAGTTTCCTCGAGCAGATTGGAACAGTGCTCATCATCATTCTGACGGCCTATCTCGTCTTGATTGACTACCCGGGAATGTCCATCGGAAAAATCATGTACCACGTGATGCTCTTCGCCAACGTAAGCGCTCCAATCCGCCAGTTGCACCGCATCTACGACGACATGAACGACGCCCTCATCTATGCTGAGGGATTCTTCGGCATACTGCAAGCCGACGACGAGGTGGAACCCACAGGAAAGCACCATCCAGAGCAGGTGCGAGGCGACTTCGTGCTACAGAATGTGGACTTCACCTATCCCGGAGGAACCCAAGCGCTTTTCGACGTCTCGATGCACATCGAGAGCGGCAAGATAACGGCACTCGTCGGGTTGAGCGGCGCAGGAAAGAGCACCATCGTCAACCTGCTCGACAAGTTCTATCTGCCACAAAAAGGCTCAATTCGTCTCGACGGACACGAGTTGGGGGAATGGGACACCCAGTGGCTTCGCGAAAACGTGGGGCTGGTGCTCCAGAAAAACCATATCTTCGACGGCTCCATCGAGGAGAATATTCGCTATGGCTGCCCCACAGCCACGCACGAAGATGTGGTGCAGGCGGCCCGACAAGCCTATATCTACGACCAGATAATCGCTCTGCCACACGGTTTCGAGACGTCAGCCCTTCAATTGAGCGGCGGCCAGCAGCAACGCATCGCCATTGCCCGCATGTTCATCAAGAACCCGCCAATCATCTTCCTCGACGAACCGACGGCCAGCCTCGATGCCATTGCCGCAGAACAGATAAAAGCCTCCATCGATGCCATCAAGAAAGGCCGCACCGTCATCATCATTTCGCACAACATCGGCCAGATCATCGATGCCGACCAGATATACGTCCTACAGCAAGGCCACGTAGTGCAGGCGGGCTCGCCTTCGGAAGTCTATCGTGAAGGCGGACTCTACAAGGAAATCTTCGACGCAAGCGCGAGCAGCATGAATGTCGATAAGATAGCCAGCATCGCATCCTCTGCCGGAGCAAACCTAAGACATTAACAGAACGAGAATCATGATACAAGAAAAGAGTACAGATTTCAGGCACGTGTTGCCCATCCAGATTCGTTTCAACGACGTGGATAAGTTCGGGCACGTCAACAACACCATCTATTTCCAGTTCTACGACACAGCCAAGACCGACTATTTTGCAGCCGTCTGCCCCGATGTCGATTGGGAAACAGTTGCCATCGTCGTGGTGAAGATAGAGGCCGAGTTCCTCTCGCAAATCAAAGCTGGCGAGCACATTTCAGCCAGAACGCGCGTCACGAAGATTGGCAACAAGAGTTTCCAGTTGGATCAGGACATCATCAACACCGACACGCAGGAAGTGAAGTGCCGCTGCCTCTCCGTCATGGTGCTCTACGACCTGGTTCGCCACCAGTCCATGCCCTTCCCTGCCGCCTGGCGCCATGCAATCTGCCAGTACGACGGCCTCGAAGAATAGTTCCCCCTATTTGTCCCAAACGCGGAGGTCGGTCATAGCCTCGAGGCGGTCTTCCTGGCTGTCGGGCAGCGAGGAGAAAAAGTCGAAGCCGGTCATGTGTTCTATGTCATCGACGCTCCGCACAGCATCTTCCATGGGTTGCGGGGCATCGTCGTTGGTGTAGTAGAAACCGATGGCTTTCTCCTTGCCCTTCTTCAGCGAAAGAACAACTTTATAGAAGCCTTTTGGAACCGCCATTCTGTGCTTCTTGCCAAAGTGTTTCGGGTTCTCGGGAAAGACGGGACCACAGACGATTTGAACGCTTCCGTCCTTTCTTGCCCAGTCGCGACAAGCGCGTTCCAGGTGCTCCCACCAAACCTTGTTCAGCTCAGCATTCTGCGGACAAATGTTGGTCATGTAGTGACAGTCTTGCATGGCCTGCTGGCTCCATTTCATATCACCTGCAGGACACATGTGACCTCGTCCGTACTGGCCACCATTATAGTCCCACGAAGCGACTTGATACTGCTTCGGAACGGACTCATCTTCTTTGAATTCGACGTTTTGTCTTGACACTTTGCCACGCGTCTCTGCAGCCGTCAGTTCCCATGCAACCCAAAGAGGACACATCGTCTTGGTGTCGTAAAGCAGAGAGAAGCCTTCGTGCTCGACAAGAATGGTGCCCTTTGAGTCAGCAACAACAGGAGCCTCATCTCCGAGTTCTTCTGCAGGAAGGGAAGCTTGGGCTGCGTTAAATTCATTCGACGAAACCGTCTCCTCCGTTACTGGAGCTTCTTCTGAAGGCGTTTCTCTATTCAAATACTTCTGCGCAAACAAGAGCGCCACGAGAACCAATATGGGCAGGAGCGTTTTAAGGAACTTATTATTCATGAAGCTGTTTCATTAGATTGTACTGACCTTTCTTTTGTGTCATCTTGCCGAAGTTTATGGCGTGATGCGGACAAGCATGATAGCAAGCGAGGCAACCGCTACAATGCTTCTGCCATTGAGGGACCTCATCGACTATCAGGATGTTACCTACAGGACACATCTTTTGGCATCTCCCGCACGAAATACATTTAGAAGCATCAACACGGAAATACTTGTCCGTCACGAGGTAGCGATTGAACAAAGGACGGATGACGTAGGTCTTTGTCCATGGGAAAGGTCCGCGCTTCAGTTTTCGAACTTGCTTACGTTCTTTAATGCAAGCCGCAATTTCCTTTACAGAAAATTCTTCCTGTGCGAACTTCTCTTTACACTCCTCTTTGCTATCGACATCGAAGCCTGGCAAGCAGACATAAACATCGGGCATCAGCACAGAGAAAGCCGCATCGAGCTTCCTTCCTAAAGCCTTCTCCAAGACTTCATCGGCATAGCCCATATCGTCGCCACAAGTCATGACGGCATAGAGATAGCAACTCTCGAACCGCATATTACGGGCAAACTGCTCCACAACATTCGGTATGCCCCAACCATAGACGGGAAAAACAAGGCCTATCACCTCGTCATTGGTCGGTGCAGGCAAAGTCATTGGACAAAGCCTCTCGCCAAGTGCATCGGCAAGATGTCGAGCCACATAGAGGCTGTTACCGGTTCCTGAGAAGTAGTAAATCATTCTTCGAGTGCTTTCAAGGCACGATAGATGAGGATATCCGATTGCTCTGTTATCTTGAAGTTGCGCAAGTCGCCTTTGGCGATATGCAGAGGCGTGACGCCCAGTTCTCCAGCAAGGGTGAAGATGCTCTGCGATTCGTTGATGTTGTGCTCCTTTGCGAGTTGCATCATCTGATAAAGCGCAGCAAGCGGGAATGTATGAGGCGTCTGTGCTCGCATCAAGCCCTCTCGAGGCATGAAGCTGTCGGAAGTGCTGCCATTGTCTGTCACGAGATATGCTTCATAGCTCGGAAGAGCCGTAATGGCATTACCTCGGGTCAGGCAAACGGCTATGTTTCGGCTGATGATGTCTTGTGTAATAAGGGGTCGCACAGCATCGTGAACGAGAACAATGGCATCAGTATCTGTTTTGACTTCTGCCAAATGTTCGATACCGTTGCGAGCTGAAGCAAAACTGCTTTCTCCGGCACGAATGATGCCACTCAGCTTGCTGATTCCTCCGCGTTCTGCCTCTTGTCGCGCAAAGCCTTCCCATTCGGATGTGCAAACGAGATATATCTCATGAATGAGAGGGTGCTGCTGAAAAGCTTTCATCGTATGAAGGATGACCGATTCGCCATCTATCTCCATGAACTGCTTTGGCACAGAGGCATGCATTCGCTCGCCCGTTCCGCCAGCCAAGATGAGTGCTATGTTGTGGCTCTGCTTCATATTGCACAAAGTTTTTGATGCAGCTTATGGCTGAAGGATTCGTGACGATGGATGGTATAGAGTCGCAAGGCTTCGAGCACAGTCATCTCGAAAATGAAATAAATCCAGGGATATCCGATGAGCGTTGAAATGAAGAGAACAATGACGCGAGTGTCGAAGGTCAGGATGTTGCAGAGCGGCATCAGTGGCAGACTTTCCTTGCGGAACTGCTGTCGAACGGGATCGTCTATGGGCAGCTTCTCTATCAGAGGTCGCAGCAACTGGAACTCTGGTGTCTGTCGTTCCTGCGTACGCATGTAGCGGACATAAAAGAAGAGATAGAACTTCTCGAACCACTCTTTCTTGTTCCACTTGAGGCTCTCCATTCGTCTTTGCTGTTCGACAGATGTGTCGAGCTCGCTGTGTTCCTGTCCCAGCGTTGCCCAAAGATGAACATTGCGGTAATAGTCTGCTATGCCGCATTGACGCGAATGGCAATAGAAGCCTGCCCAAAGAATGATGAGGAATATCCAGAAGCCCCAAACGGGATAAAGCCTGATAGCTATACCGATGTAAATGCAGATGAACCACAACTCGCCGCCAAAGCCATCAAGGACTCGACCGATGAGTGTCGTCTTTCCTGTCATCCTTGCCAGTTGTCCGTCGGCACAATCGTACCAGTTTGCCCAGATGAGCATGAACATGCCGATGAGGTTGTAGCGAAGGTCGCTGGAGGCAAAGAAATAAGCAGAAGCACAGCCAATGACGATGCTCAGCAGCGTTACCACAATGGGGTGAACATGCAGCCAACGAAAGAACAGCGCCCAAAGATAGCCTGGGGTGCGAGTGACGTAGAGTTCGAAGTTGCCCTCTGTGTCACGAGATTTCATTGTAGCAAGAACGCGCTGCTTGAGGCTCATTCGAATGTCATTTCTCCGAAGAACTCGGAACGATGGAAGTCGGGATTCTCCGTCTTGATGGGGTTCCAACTGATGAAGTGAGGAACAGGCAGATTGTCGCCACACTTATAGACGTTGCCCTTTGCCTTCAGTCCGTCGAAGCTCCCAAGTTTGTGCTTGAAGAAGGTCGTGATGGGCACACGAAGCGCTACTTCCCATTTCGTAGGCTCTTCGCGAACGTCGAATGGCTCGGTGCCAAGCGAAGCCCAACGGTCAACGCCTTGCATCACTTGCAATGGAGCAGGCACACGTCCGTTTCTGTCTTTACCTACAGCTACGATGAGCTTGCCCGTGCAATTGCATTCGAGATTATAATAGAGACCATCTGCCTCGACGGGCATGATGAAGAACTCCACACAAGCGTCTTCCCAGATGTGCTGATGGTCCTGCTGAGCCACAGCCCTAACGCTTTGCTCCTCAACACGATAGTGCAGCAAGAGTGCTTCGCCATCATGGGCAGCAGCGAACTCAACCTTGGGCTTATAGGGATAGCTTTCAGGCCAGTTGACGTTGGTGATGGGCGTATAGTTAATGCCTGCAGCAAGCAAAGCGGCAGGGATGTCAGTTGCTGAAGCAACCGTTTGTGCAAGTTTAGGGATAATCAGTGATTGCATGATATTATTCAGATTTGTCTTCCTTACTGTCTTCTGTCTTCTCTTCTGCCTCGCTGTCCTTGCTCTTCTTTGCAGCCTTTTGACGTTCAGCGCGAACGGAGTACTTACGCTTGGGCTTTGCTTCTTCCACTTCTTCGGATTCGACCTCTTCAGACTCTTCAGAGGACTCGACTTTCTCTTCCATTTCCTGAGTCTTAGCCTTTGCTTTTGCTTCCGATTCCTTAGCACGCTGCTCTGCTTCTTTAGCCTTCTTGTCAGCATCCTTCAAGGCTGCTTTCACGGCTTTTTCCTTTTCTTTTTCTTCTTTTTCAGCAGCTTTCTCCTTTTCTTCGGCTTCTTTTTCAAGTTCGCGCTCAGACTTCTTGGGGGCAGCCTTGCCCTTACCTACTGGCTCGGCCTTATCCTTTCCAACAGAAGGTTTGCCTGCAGGTTCTGCCTTTTCCTTTCCATTAGGGGTTTTGCCAGCAGGTTCGTCCTTATCGGTTCCTGAAGGGGTTTTGCCAGCAGGAGCCTTGGCTTTGGGGTCTTTGGGGTCTTTGGGATCTACAGAGCCCTTAGTGTCTTTAGGCTCCTTTGAATCTTTAGAATCTTTTGGGGTGCCTATTTTCTCCGAACCTTCAATCTTGCCAGGCTTGTCTGTCTTCTCCGAACCATCAATCTTGCCGGGCTTGTCTGTCTTCTCTGAACCTTCAATCTTGCCGGGCTTGTCTGTCTTTATATCTTTTTTGCCATCGGCTTTGGGCTCCAGTTCTTTGTCTTTGGGTAGAGCGTCTTTCTTGCCGTCAGCTTTGACATCTTTCTTGTCGTCAGCTTTGACATCTTTCTTGCCGTCAGCCTTCTCTGGGTCAGCCTTCTCTGCAGCTTCGGCCTTCTCTGCATTCTTGGCAGCTTCTTCCTGAGCTTTCTTCTCGGCTTCCTTCTCCTTAGCACGAGCAGATTGCTTCTTTTTCGAAGCCTTCAGCTGCTCTTTCTCCTGCTTTTTAGCCTCTTTTTCTGCGTCTTTGGCAGCCTTTGCCTCTGCTTTCTTATCAGCTTCTTTCTGCTTTATTTCACGCTGTTTAGCTGCCTTCGCCTCCTTAGCGGCTTTTATCTTTGCTTCCACGTCGCCCTGAAGCTCTTCGGGAATGTAGGGCTTCACCTCGTAGTACTTGCCGTTGCGCTTGGCTTCCTTGAGTTTCATCTTGTCGCGCTGAGCTTGAGTACGCGATTTCTCAAGGTCGCGATTGAGTGTACGGAGCGTTCTTTCCTCTTCCTTGAGTTGAGTACGTGTAGCTTTCAGTTGCTCCTTCACGTCCGTAATGCGGTCCTTCAGGTACTTCTGAATGGTGTCGGGATTGGTGTAGAGCGCCTGAGCCGAAGCAGAGGAATTACCCAAGCCGAGCATCAAAGTCTGCAACAGGAAGCAGACAAATATGGACTTCAGAATAGCTTTCATAGTCAATATTCAATTTTCAATATACATTATTCAATAAGATATCGGGCACAAATTTAGTGATTTCTTGCCACACGGCAAAGCTTTCATCGATTTTTCTGGAATAAGACGCAAAAAAACGCCGCACGCGGGGATAGCAATCGCCGCACGCGGAAATGGTCAACGCCGCACGCGGGGATGAAAACGCCGCCTGCGGGGATGAAAAACTCACCACGTTAAGTTAATCAACTCACCACGTTAAGTTAATCAACTCACCACGTTAAATTAATCAACTCACCACGCTTAGTTGGACGTTGTCCCTGCCATTAAATGCTGATGACAAGTCCCTCGTTGGCAAGTATGGTGTTGGGGAAGACGCTCTGAGCCTCAGCAAGGAGAGCTGCTTCGTCCTTGATGGAGGCACTGAAGTGACCGATGCAGAGCTGCCCTACCCTTGCATCTCGAGCCAAAGTGGCTGCTTGGAGGGCTGTCGTATGACAGGTTTGCTCTGCTCTAAGTGCGCGTTCATGGAAGTAAGTGGCTTCGTGATAAAGCAAATCGACGCCATCAATAACACTCTTTAACTCAGGCAAATAGATGGTGTCGCTGCAATAAGCAAATGAACGGGAAGGCGTAGCCGGAGTGGTCAACTTTTCGTGAGGAATAACGGTGCCGTCTTCAGTGGTCCACGAAGCTCCAGCCTTGATGTTGTTGATCTGGCTGACGGGAATATTGTAGGCATCAATCATCTCCCTTCTGATGTGCGGCAAATTGGGTTTCTCCCTGAAAAGAAAGCCGACCGAGGGAATGCGATGCTGGAGGGGAATGCTGTAAACGGTGATGCTTCGGTCTTCGAAGATGAGTTCATGCTTGCTTACGTCAACAGGATGGAAGAGCACTTTGTACTGAATCTCCGCGTAGTAAGTGCTCATGAGGAACTGAAGCAGCTCGACAACTTGCTGCGGCCCATGAATGTGGAGCTCGGCTGTTCTTCCCAACAAGTCCATCGTGCCTATCAGTCCAGGCAGCCCGAAGACGTGGTCGCCATGATTGTGGCTGATGAAAATGTGCCCGATGTTCATCATCGAGAGCCCCATCCGCTGCATCTGAGCCTGTGCGCCTTCGCCACAATCAATCATGAAGAATTTGCCCCTCACATTCAGTATCTGCGAGGTTGGCTGGTGACGCGTGGTGGGCTTTGCAGAGCCGCAACCCAATATGTTTAACTCAAAAATCAAAATAAATTTGTATTGGAAGTTAATTCGCTATGCTCATGGAAGAAAGAAAAAGCCCCCACCCCTTTATTGGGGTCGGGGCTGTCATTGCTTATTGGAATGTTGTTTATTCCTCTGCTTTTGGCTCAGCTGCAGGAGCTTCTGCCTCTGCAACGGGTTCAGCCTTGGGCTCTTCAGCTACGGGCTCAGCTGCAGGCTCTTCTGCCTTGGGCTCTGCCTTTTTGGTAGCCTTCTTTGCCTTTGGCTTTGCCTCAGCTGTCTCGGCCATCTTAGCCTTGAGCTCTGCCAGAGCGTCGAGGTCGCCAAGCGTTGTGCTGGCTGCCTGGTTCTGAACAACGGGCTCTTCCTTCGGAGCGGCCTTGCGAGTAGCCTTCTTGGCCTCACGAGCCTCGCGAGCTTCTGCACGCTGCACGTCCTCGAAGATGCGGCTGTGAGAGAGGATGATGCGCTTGCTGTCCTTGTTGAACTCAATCACCTTGAACTGCAGCTTCTCGCCCTTCTGAGCCTGAGTGCCGTCTTCCTTAACGAGGTGCTTGGGAGTAGCGAAGCCTTCCACGCCATACTCGAGCTGGATGACTGCGCCCTTGTCGAGCATCTCGACGATAGTGCCTTCGTGAATGCTGTCAACGGTGAAGACTGTCTCGAATACATCCCAAGGATTCTCCTCGAGCTGCTTGTGACCGAGAGAGAGACGGCGGTTGGCCTTGTCAATCTCGAGAACGCAAACCTCGATCTCAGCACCAATCTGAGTGAACTCGCTGGGGTGCTTGATCTTCTTGGTCCAACTGAGGTCGCTGATGTGAATGAGGCCGTCAACGCCTTCTTCAATCTCAACGAAGATGCCGAAGTTGGTGAAGTTGCGAACCTTAGCAGTGTGCTTGCTGCCAACGGGATACTTCTCTTCGATGTTCTCCCAGGGATCGTCCTTGAGCTGCTTGATGCCGAGAGACATCTTGCGCTCTTCGCGGTCGAGAGTGAGGATGACTGCTTCTACCTCGTCGCCCACCTTCATGAAGTCCTGAGCGCTGCGAAGGTGCTGGCTCCAAGACATTTCGCTGACGTGGATAAGACCTTCTACGCCAGGAGCAATCTCGACGAATGCACCGTAGTCGGCCATAACGACAACCTTGCCCTTCACATGGTCGCCCACCTTGAGGTTGGGATCAAGAGCATCCCAAGGATGAGGAGTGAGCTGCTTCAGGCCGAGAGCAATGCGCTTCTTCTCGTCGTCGAAGTCGAGAATAACAACATTGATCTTCTGGTCGAGCTCGACAATCTCCTTCGGATCGCTTACGCGGCCCCAGCTGAGGTCTGTGATGTGGATGAGACCGTCCACGCCACCAAGGTCGATGAAGACACCGTAGTTGGTGATGTTCTTGACGACACCCTCCAGCACTTGACCCTTCTCGAGCTTGCCGATGATTTCCTTCTTCTGTGCCTCGAGCTCTGCTTCGATGAGAGCCTTGTGGCTGACAACGACGTTGCGGTAGTCCTGATTGATCTTGACAACCTTGAACTCCATCGTCTTGCCCACGAAGATATCGTAATCGCGGATGGGCTTCACGTCGATCTGGCTGCCGGGCAGGAATGCCTCGATGCCAAAGACGTCGACAATCATACCGCCCTTAGTGCGGCACTTCACGTAGCCCTTGATGATTTCCTGATTGTTGAGTGCTTCGTTGACACGATCCCAAGAGCGAGATGCGCGAGCCTTCTTATGAGAAAGAATGAGCTGGCCTTTCTTGTCTTCTTGGTTCTCGATGTAAACCTCAACGGTGTCGCCCACCTTGAGGTCGGGATTGTAGCGGAATTCGCTCATAGGTATGATACCATCGCTCTTGAAGCCGATGTTAACCACCACCTCGCGCTTGTTCATAGAGATGACGGTTCCGTCGACTACGTCGTGGTCACTTACCTTGTTAAGAGAGCCTTCATAGGCCTCTGTCTGAGCCTCGCGGCTCTCTTGTGTGTTGCTGTCGCCCTTTTCGTATGCTTCCCAATCGAAGTCGGCCAGGGGGGCAACGTTTTTCAAATCTGCCATACAGATTAATTAAAAGTTAGTAATTAAAGTTAATTATCGCTTGTGCAAAATCAATTTTTGCGCGGCAAAGGTACAACAATTTTCCGAAACTGCCAAACAAAGGCGCAGAAAAAATGTTCCACGCTCCATTGAATCATTTCCAACTTAGGGTGTGAAACGCCGATGAAATGGGTGATTTTGCACTTCTAGTGTATTGGTGGTTATATCGCCACCACCTCGGTGTCACGGTGTCAAAGTGTCATTAACGATTTCTGATAGGAAAGGGCATTTTGAAGTTAAATTATATATATATATAATTTAAAACTTTTTCGAAGTTCAAAATGCTTAATGACACCATGACACCATGACACCATGACACCATGACACCACTCGAAAAACTGTCTGAGTCGTGAAAAAGTTACTCGAAAATTCGTAGACCGCAACGCCGCTGTTGTACCTTTGTATCGTCAATCAAAAGACAACACGCCAAGTTTGCAGACTCAGCACGTCGAAGTGCGCAATTCGACACGCCAAGTTGCTCTACTTGACAGATTAAGTTTGCTTACTCACCACAATATATGAAATAGGGACACGCAGCGGCGCATCCCTATCCAAAAGAAAAGATTTGACTTACTGAAATTCGCTCGTCATACAGCCAGTTACGACAGGCCGTCGATTTCACCTTCCGGAGTGAGGTCGATTCGCTCTGCCTGAGGGCTCTTGGGCAAGCCCGGCATTCGCATGATGTCGCCTGCAATAAGGACTATCATCTCCGCTCCGCAGTTGATGACGATGTCGCGGATGTTGATCTTGAAACCCGTCGGCACTCCATAAGCCTTCGCGTCAGCCGAGAACGAGAACTGCGTCTTGGCGATGCAGATGGGATAATGACTAATGCCCATCTCGTTGACTTTGTCTATCATCTTACGGGCTGCAGGACTGAAGACGACACCGTCTGCACCGTAAATCTTCGTGGCAACAGCCTCAGCCTTCTCTTCGATGGAAGCCTCATCTGGATAGCAATATTGCAAGGGCTTGCTTGGTTTGTGCTCGATGGTATCAACCACGAGTCGGGCCAACTCCTCAGCTCCCTTGCCACCTTCGCTGAAGGCATTGTTGACGGCAAAGCCCACGCCCAACACTTTGCAATGAAGGCGGCAAAGCTCTATTTCGTCGTCGGTATCGAAGTCGAAACGGTTGAAGCAAACCACCACACTCTGCCCGAAGCGTTTCAGGTTGGCAATATGCTTGTCGAGATTCTTCAAGCCCTCGCGAAGCCCGTCCTGATTGGGCGCCTTGATGTTGGCTTCAGGCACGCCACCATGCAACTTGAGGC
The DNA here is from genome assembly GCA_902778625.1 of uncultured Bacteroidales bacterium. Lineage (GTDB taxonomy): Bacteria > Bacteroidota > Bacteroidia > Bacteroidales > Bacteroidaceae > Physcousia. The sequence goes on along the minus strand of CACYYM010000016.1, from coordinate 17,109 downwards.
CTTGCGTGGAAGCAACAAGGACGGTCAAAGCCGGCTGAAGTCCGTTCTTTCGGCATTTGATGTCGAAGAACTTCTCAGCTCCAAGGTCAGCTCCAAAGCCAGCCTCTGTGATGACATAATCGCCAAAGGTAAGTGCCAGACGAGTGGCAAGAGCACTATTGCAACCGTGTGCAATGTTAGCGAACGGACCTCCATGCACAAAGGCAGGCGTCTGCTCCGTTGTCTGTACAAGGTTAGGATGGAGTGCATCCTTCAAGAGAACACAGATCGAGCCAGCAATGCCAAGGTCTTTCACACGAAAGGGCTTGCCCTCGATGGTCGTTCCAAGCAGGATGTTTTCAATCCTTCGACGCAAATCCTTCAAGTCTTTCGCAAGGCAAAGAATTGCCATAATCTCGCTCGCAGGCGTGATGTCGAAGCCACTCTCCATCGTCACACCATTGGTCTTCGCTCCAAGTCCCGTCACGATATAACGGAGGTTGCGGTCGTTGACGTCGAGGACGCGTTTCCACAGCACTTCCTTCATGGCAAAGCCTTCTTCGCGATGCTGATAGATGTAGTTGTCGAGCAAGGCCGCAATCATGTTGTGAGCGGTCGTTACAGCATGGAAATCGCCTGTGAAGTGCAGGTTAATCTTGTCCATCGGCAGCACCTGAGCATAGCCACCACCAGCGGCTCCGCCCTTCATGCCGAAACAAGGTCCGAGCGAAGGCTCACGAAGAGCCACGATGGTCTTCTTTCCGATGCGGTTCATGCCAAGAGCGAGACCCACGCTGACCGTAGTCTTCCCGATGCCTGCCTTCGTGGGCGTGATGGCCGTAACGAGGATGAGCTTGTGCTGCTTTACTTTGTTGTCGTCGATAAGCGACTCAGGAACCTTCGCTGTGTATCGTCCGTAAGGTTCTATCTTATCTGCAGGAATACCGAGCCTCCCAGCAATCTCTGCAATAGGAAGCAACGGCGTTTCCCGCGCTATTTCAATGTCTGTTTTCATTATCCCGAATTTCATTAAATTGTAACCGTAAACGGTAAACTGTAAACCGTAAACGGTAAACGGTAAACAGTAAACCGTAAACCGTAAACCGTAAACGAAAAACTACTCCTTCTGATGCTGTGGCCTCAGTAAATCGTTGACTGTCTTGACGGGATTGAAGGTCGTCAAAGGCACCTCAACCATGATGGTGTTCCAGTCGCTCATAGCGCCATTCCAAAGACCTGGAAGCTCCAAAGCTTTCAGTTCCTTGCCATCTTTGCTCTTATAGGAGATGAAGCCTGTAGCTGGGTCAACAAAGTCGGGCAAGTTGAACTTCTCGCCCTTATAGTTACGAATGGCACAGACGAGGTCAACAGGATTGAAGTGTGTGCCCTGCGTGAACATCTTCATGTACTCAGCATTGTTCTTGTCAATCTGGCTGCTCTCCAATATCTGCAACGAGATGCTACCATCGGGGTTGTAGGCAAGGAACGGACCGCCACCAGGCTCGCCAACGTTCTTCACGACACCACAGACGCGAATAGGCCTGTTGAGCTTGTTCTTCAAGAAGACATGCAGCTCTGTATCTTCCATGTTCTTGAGGTTGGGCACATCGCAGCAAAGGGTGTGGCGAACGAAGCGGATGATGTCCTCGAGGTCGTCGTGATTGAACTTGCCGCTATCGAGCAAACGCAGGTAACCGAATACCTTCTTTTGCGCATCAACAAGCACACCAGCGATGACTTGCTTCCAGAAGACCGTATCGCCCTTCAAGCGGTCTGGCACAACATTATCGATGTTCTTGATGAAGACAATGTCGCTCTTCAAGTCGTTGAGATTCTCGATGAGCGCACCATGCCCACCAGGACGGAACAGTAGCTTGCCATCAGAGGTGCGGAAAGGCGTGTTGTCCATGTTCACGGCAATAGTGTCCGTGCTTGGCTTCTGCTCGCTCAAGCTTACCTTATAAGTAATCTTGAACTTCTGCTGAGCCTCAGGAACAACACGTTCGATGAGCTCTTCAAAGAGCTTTCTGTGCTCTGAGCTAACCGTAAAATGCACTTCCGCCTCTCCCCTACTGCTTGCATAGAGTGCTGCTTCCGTGAGATGTTCCTCGACAGGCGTTTTTGCACAATCGTCATAGCTATGGAACTGCAACAAGCCCTTTGGCAGCTGACCATAGTTCAAGCCTTCTTCGCCAAGCATGTTTGCAACCACAGCCTTGTATTCGCCTTCTTCGATGAGTGCATCCACGCCCTTGCCTTCGTTCAGGAAACAAGCGTCGTTGAGGGCGTCGAAGAAAGCGAAGTAATGTATGTGGGCGAAGAACGCCTTCTCGAAGTCCGTCGTGGGCACCTCGTAATCAGCATCGAGGAACTCGAACATATTCTTGAACATACGGCTTGCAGCACCGCTTGCAGGCACGAACTTGGTAATATTATGTCCTTCTGCCTTATAGTCGTTCCAAGCCTTGATGTAAGCCTCTGCTTCGTCTTCCGAAGGAGCCACGATGCCATCACCAACGGCAGCAGCTCCCTTCAGTTTGAGGAAGTCGAAACCTTTGCGGAAACACTCTAACTGCGCTTCAATCTGCGCTTCACTCATGCCTTTCTGCTGGATCTGCAGAATGTCTTCTTTGCTGAACATAGTTTATTTGACTAATATTTTCTTGCCATTTATGATGTTGATGCCCTTCTGCAGACCCTTGAGTTGCTGACCAGAGAGGTTGTAGATGGGCGTATTGCCATTGAAGTTGATGGGATAGACATCATAGTCGCCAATGGATTTGATTCCTGTCTCGAAGTCGTAATCATGGAAACTGATGTCGTCGATATAGAGTTTGTCACCAGAAATCCATATAATGAAGAAGAACCTCGTTCCGGTGGGCAATTGCAGTGGTGCTTTCCCCCAACCTGCTTTGTCGATGGTGACTAAGCTACTGGTTTGCATATCTGCACCATTTATTCCGGACATCGCTACGATGAATGATGCCGGATGATCTGCATCTGCCACTTTGCAGAAGAACTCGACATCAATTGTCCTGTCCTCTTCGAACAGAGGTGACTGGAGATACTGATAGTTATCCCCGGGTTCGAAGACAAAGCTATGACTGCCGCTTCCATGGCTCAGTTCGGTAGTGATGCCTGTTCCGTCGGCACCTTGGGTTATATTCCAGCCCTTCATGCCTTCTTCGAAATCTTGGAAGTGCGGAAGGGTTACCATTGATCTCTGCGTAGAGAAAGTGGCGGTAACAAAGTTGCTGCTGTTACCGTTACCATAGTTGGCTTGCAAATAGAGCACATATTCTGTGTCTGCTTCCAATCCAGTCAGAGTGACAGAAGTATCGGTCGTGGTGGTTCCGCCAATCCAATCGTTTGCGTTGCTTGTCTTTCTATACTTCCACGTATAGCTCAAGACTTCAGGATCTGGCTGTCCCCAACTAAATGTGACGCTATTGTCGGTCTTGTCGCTCATTGTGATATTGATGGGGACGGGATAAAGTTCCTCTACGCTGATATCGTCGATAAGCATCTCCGAATAGTCGTTTACATACAAATCCTTAATTGCGACATACTTCACGCCTGCAGGAAGATCTGCCGACACATAAGTCCAATCGGAAAGAGGAGCAGTATAAGTATCGGTCCAATTGAAAGCGTTAATATCGCTTGTAGTTTTAGAATAGCCAATCTGGAAGCTGACGTTTTGATCGGCTTCTCCTTTCGCAAAGAAACTCAACCTGACAGGCGAAGTGGAATCGAATCCGGGAGAAACCAGGTTTTGGGCCTGATTATTGTAGGGGAAGAAAATGAAGGAATTAGAGCCGGAATTGCTATCCGACGTCCATATTCGACCTGTGGAAGGCCCAGCACCATAGGGATCATTGGTTGTATATCCGTTAACTATGGTCCAACCGTCCAAACCGGTTTCGAAGTCGCTGGCGTAGTACAGCTTTTGGCTGAAATAACTTGGAGCATAATAGGTCTGGCCATCTGCAAGGACAACTGCATAATCGCAACCATCCGCGCTCGAAGTGCTTGCAGGAGCACCTGCTGCTCCAGGCACGAAGGCATTGCCCAAGTCCGTTGGAGCACTACTGTTCACATAGAAAGTTCTGCTCAGATAAGCATTAACCGTACTGCTGCCATTCTTGCAGACAATAGGATGGAACTTTGCTCCTCCATGATTTGTAGCGAAAGCGCCTTTGAACATGCAGTTCCTCATGGTCAGAGTCATATTTTCGCACCAACCTACCAAGCCTCCTGCATAGTTGGAGAAACCGCTGATTGAACCGCCGAAATATGAGTTCTGCATGGTCAGGTTTGCATTACCTCCATGCCCAACAATACCGCCTGCATATTGCGTACCACTGACGTTTGCCAACACTCTGCAGTTTATGATGTAAGACGGGTTAGTACCCGAACAAAGGCCTACAAGGCCAGAAGAATGCAGGCCCGAAGACGTCACAGTTCCTTGAACCGTCAGATTTCTTATCGTCGCGCCGTTAATGTTTGCGAAAGGAGCCGTTCCCATTCCAGAGCCGTTGATGTTGACGGTAATGGTCTTATCGTTGCCGTAGAACCAGCCATAGAAGGCTCTGTCCTGATTACCTGCTTGCGTCGTAACCTCGATGTCGTTCTTCAGCTTGTAATACTTGGTCGGCTCTAGGCCCATAGCAACTCTTCTGGCGAAGATGTTCCAGTCGTTAGTATTGTTGATTAAGTAAGGATTGTTGACCGTACCACTACCAGAAAGCGGCAAAATCTCTGCTTTATCGGCGTGCAGATAAATGTATTCGCTTTGAGAGCCGCAGCCTTTGTTCAGGTCATAACCCGTAGAATTGTCACCATTCTCACCTACGGCTCCGTTTTTTGTGCTATTGAAATAGATATTGTTGACGGCAGAGAAGGTATTGATGTACTGCTTAGTATAATAAAGATGTATGGAAGCCGTGTTTGCGCCTGTATTACTATTCAGGTCACCTTTCTGCTCTTTGAAATGACTGCCGCCATCATAAGGGGTAAGATAATATGTAATGCCGCATTCGTCCGTAATAGTATTGGGAGCACCCGAGCCCGACTTGATGTAGAAATCCGTAATGAAAGACTCGTTCGAGAAGACGCTTCCTTTCCTGTAGAGCAGATAGATGTAGTCGCCTCCGGCACCAGCATTCAGGTCTTTGTTGATAAGCGTATAGCCCCGATCTGAGTAGTCCGCTTTCAGGGCGTCCGTTTCAGATTTGCTACCACCAATAAGCACTACGTCTGTAATGAAATCCTGAGCCCGAGTTGTCTGCAAACTAAAGATTGAGACAAGCAACAAAAGAACTGTACGAATAATAGAAGTTCTCTTAAAAGTTTGTAAAAATTCAGCCATACCAATTGTTTTTTAAAGTTACCCATTTCGCCTGCAAATTTACGAAGAAAAAAGCAAAAAGCCAAATTTATTTCCTTATTTATTTATATTTCTAAACGCCCCCAGCGTCGTCAGCAAACTTAACGTGCTATGTTTGCCAACTTAACGTGTTATGTTTGCCAACTTAACGTGTTAAGTTTTGATTTTAACTGAGGGTTGTTTGGAGACGAAGCCTGAGAAGAGAAACTTTTATTCCGATGGGATTTGGTGATTTGGCAAAAATTTAGTACTTTTGCACTATAATTAAAATAATGTCGCGCGAAATGAAGATTGCAAAGTTCATTACTGACGCAGAAAGGGAACACTTGAAGGCCATTCACAAGCAACTCTTTACGCTTGCTGCCGAAGCCATAGAGGAAGGGGACGAAGCCAAGATTCAATCCTACCTGGTTCGGGCCGCAGAGAAGGGCTTGCTGCAAAGGGACGCTTTCGGCATCAACCCGATTCTGAGCGACATGGAGACTGCACTCGTCGTAGGGCAGGAAATCGGCATCTCGAGAAGCAGCATCCTGAGCGTGCTCCTGAACTCTGCCGTCCTGAGCGGGGCAGCATCCATCGACGAAATCAAGAAAGACTTCGGCGACGAAGTGGCTCACATCCTGCATGGCTTGATGCGCATCCGAGAACTTTATGCCAAGAGCGCAACGGTGGGAAGCGAAAACTTCCGCAGCTTGCTCATCACCTTCGCAGAAGATATGCGCGTCATCCTCATCATGATTGCAAACCGCGTCTGCATCATGCGCCAGATAAAGGATACAAAGAACATCGAGGCGCAAAAGCAGGTCTCGATGGAAGCCGCTTATCTCTATGCACCGCTTGCACACAAACTCGGTCTCTACAAACTGAAGAGCGAACTCGAAGACCTGAGCCTGAAATACCTCGAACATGATGCTTATTATCATATCAAGGAGAAACTCAACGAGACGAAACGCAGCCGAGACGCCTACATCGAACGCTTCCTGAAACCCCTCGACGAGAAACTCCAAGCTGCAGGTCTGCACTATCACATGAAGGGTCGCACCAAGAGCATTCACTCCATCTGGCAGAAGATGCAGAAGCAGCACGTCGATGTGGATGGCGTCTATGACCTATTTGCCATTCGCATCATTCTCGATTCGCCTCCAGAACGCGAGAAAATGGAGTGCTGGCAAGTGTTCAGCATCATCACAGACATGTATCAGAGCAACCCGAAACGCATGCGCGACTGGCTTTCTGTACCTAAGAGCAACGGCTACGAAAGCCTTCACATCACCGTTCTCGGTCCTGAACAGAAATGGGTTGAAGTACAGATACGAACCGAAAGGATGGACGATATTGCCGAGCACGGACTTGCTGCACATTGGCGCTACAAGGGTATCAAGGGTGGCCAAAGCAGCATCGAGGACTGGCTGGCTGGTGTGCGTAGTGCTTTGGAAACGAACGACGACGCCCAACTCATGGACCAGTTCCGTCTCGACCTGAAGGAGGACGAGGTCTTTGTCTTCACCCCCAAGGGCGATATCTTCAAGCTGCCGATGGGAGCCACCGTCCTCGACTTCGCCTATCACATCCATTCGAAGGTCGGCAATCAATGCGTAGGAGCCCGCATAGGTGGCAAGAACGTCACAATCAGGCAGAAACTTCAAAGTGGCGACCAAGTCGAAATCCTGACCAGCAGCAACCAATCGCCAAAGCAGGACTGGCTGAACATCGTTACGACCACTCGAGCAAGAGCAAAGGTGCGCCAAAGCCTCAAGGAAATGGAAAGCCGACAGGCTTTGCTTGCCAAAGAGGAACTCGAGCGCAAGATGAAGAACAAGAAGCTCGACTACGAGGAGCCTGTCCTGATGCACACGATGTCGAAACTGGGCTACAAAATCGTTACAGAGTTTTATGCGGCTTTGGCTGACGGCAAGCTCGACATGAATAATGTGCTCGAAGCTTATGCTCTGCAACAACGCTTCGATCATGGAGAAGCCGAAAAGACTGCTCCAGCAACGAGTGCAGACCAATTCGTGATGCCCGAAGACGAGAAGGCAAAGCGACAAATAGAGCATAGCGATGTCCTCGTGATAGACCAGAACCTCAAGGGTCTCGACTTCCAGATGGCAAAGTGCTGTCAACCGGTTTATGGCGACGCCGTCTTTGGCTTTGTCACAAGTGGTGGCGGCATCAAGATTCATCGTGAGGATTGTCCCAATGCCCCTCAACTTCGCCAACGTTTCGGTTACAGAATCGTCAAAGCGAAATGGGCAGGCAAACGTGGCAGCCAGTATCCCATCACACTTCGCGTCATCGGCAACGACGACATTGGCATCGTCAACAACATTACTAATGTTATAAGTAAGGAAGAGAAAATCCTGTTGCGAAGCATCAGCATCGACAGCCACGACGGACTCTTCAACGGCACGCTTACCGTCATGCTCGACGATACAAGCCGCCTCCAACAACTCATCAAGAAACTCAGAACCGTAAAAGGCGTCAAGAACGTCACAAGAAGTTAATCAATCATGGAAGTCATACAAAGTTTCACAATCGACCACACACATCTCAAGCCCGGCATTTATGTGTCGCGAGTAGATAAGGGATTTACCACATTCGACCTGCGCATCACCGAACCCAACAAAGAACCTGCTGTAGCTCCTGCTGCCATTCACAGCATAGAACACCTGATGGCGACGTGGTTCCGCAACTCGCAGGCGAAGGACGATGTGGTCTATGTAGGGCCAATGGGCTGCCTCACAGGCATGTATATCATCATGACAGGTTCCTACACAGTTGAGGACATGCGCCACCTCACCATCGAGTGCCTGGAATGGATGCTCACACAAACAGAGGTTCCAGCCACGACACCCGAGACCTGCGGCAATTATCTCCTTCACGACCTGCCCATGTGTCACTGGGAATGCCGCCGCTACTTGGACCGCCTCAGGAACGACTTCCACTCGGAATACACGAAGCTTCAAGTCACCCTGAGCGACGGACGAACTTTCGCAGATGCATAACCTTAGCAGAAGCATTACAAAACTTTAACCAATAAATATCATTCGCTCATGCGACACTTACTTTTATCTTTGATTGCTTTGCCGGCATTGATGGCAGCGGAAAACATAGACGTCAACAAGATTCGTCTGGCTGGTCCATACCCTATGACGAAGCCTTTTATGACAGATTCTCTCGATAGCGAAGGGAAGAAGATTGACCTTAATGAGGTCTTTATAGGAGGGAATGAATTCAAAATTCAAAATTCAAAATTCAAAGAAGCTTCCCTGGAAGGTGGTTTCGCCCTCTCTGCAGAGCAGGAAGGAGGCTCTGCTCTTTACATCGCTGGCTTCAGCGTTCAGAACACGGGTTTTGCAAAGGGCAAGGTCGATGTGAAGTGTGAGAGCAGGCACAAGCTCTTCATCGACGGCAACGAGCAAGGCGGCGATTTCGAGCTGGTTCCGGGTCGGCACGAGGTAAGCATCAAGTTGCTATGCAAGGGCGATAAGGCTGACACGCTTCGTGTCTCTGTTGAGAGCGAGCAGGTTCTCGAAATCAATCCCGAAGGCAAACGCTACTGGACGAACGCCGACATGATGCACGGCGAGCGCATCAATGGCGTGGAGCTGTCCAGTTCTGCCAAGTATGTCCGCATCCACAAGAACATCACTTACAAGGGTGGCGAAACGGAAGGCCGTGACATCTTCATCGACCTCGCGACGGGCAAGGAGTTCAGTCTCGACGGCTTCCAAAGGTGGCTTCCAAAAGGAGACCGCTATCTTCGCAGCTATCGCGAAACAGAGGGCACAAGATGCTACGAGACAGTTGACCCCAAGACGGGCGAGAAGACATTCATCGGCAAATATACAGGCAAGGGATACGCCTACCTGACTGACGACCTGAAGCACTTCCTCGTCACCATCGACGAAAAGGTGCCCGAGGAGAAGAACAAGGACGTACACCAAATTCTGGAGCCCGACGACCGTCAGCCAGGCTATCGCAACCGCCGCAACTATTCGCTCTACGACATCGAGACAGGCATCACGACACCCATCACCAAGGGTGCCCGTAATGTTTATGTCATTCCCAATAAGGACGCGAGCCGCTTCCTCGTCTCCATCCATTCGGAACAACTGACGGAACGGCCCTTTGAATTTACTGACCTGCTTCTGCTCGACATGAAGACAGAAACGGCCGACACACTGGTTCACCACGATGGCTTCATCGGCTCGTTCCAGTTCTCGCCCGACGAGAAATACGTCTCCTTGACGGGAAGCCCCGAGGCTCTTGGCGGCATAGGAAACACGCTTCCGAAGGACAAGATACCAAGCAGTTACGAGTACGAGCTATTCCTCATCAACCTCGAGACAAAGGAGATAAGCTGCCTGACACGAGACTTCGACCCATCCGTCACCTCCTATCAATGGTCGGAACAGGACGGCATGATTTATGCCCTTTGTGAGAACCGCGACCTGAAGAGGGCCGAAATGTTACCTCTTTCCGAACCTTATATATATAGTAGCTTCAGTTTGGCAGAAGAAAAGCCACTCCTCGCATATATAGGAGAAAGTAGCATGAGCACGGACCGTTGCTGGTTGCGCGACATGAAGACGGGCAAGGAGAAACTTCTCTGCGACCTCAACCCGACGAGACTCAAGGACATACAACTTGGCAAATGTGAGGACTGGAACTTCAAAGCCGAGCGAGGTGACACGATTTATGGCTGCTACTTCCTGCCGCCATTCTTCGACGAGACGAAGCAATATCCCATGCTCGTCTATTACTACGGCGGCTGCTCTCCTGTTGGGCGTTTGCTCGACAGCTATTACAATTTCCAGGAATGGGCAGCGATGGGCTATGTGGTTTACCTCATTCAGCCATCAGGTTGCAGTGGTTTCGGTCAGGAGTTTGCTTCGCGTCACGTTAATGCTTACGGCGACTACACTGCCGACGACATCATTCAGGGCACCAAGCAATTCTGCAAGGAACATCCCTTCGTGAAAGCCGACAAGATAGGTTGCATGGGAGCAAGCTACGGAGGTTTCATGACAATGTACCTGCAAACCGTAACCGATATCTTTGCTGCCGCTATGAGTCATGCCGGCATAAGCAACCCTGCAAGCTACTGGGGATATGGATATTGGGGGTATTCCTATAGCACAACGTCTGCGGCACACTCCTACCCTTGGAACAACATGGAACTATACAGCGGACACGCCCCGCTCTTCAATGCCGACAAAGTGCACACGCCCATCCTCTTCATGCATGGCGGCGCAGACACCAACGTGCCTATCAATGAGAGCATTCAGATGTTCACAGCCCTCAAGTTGCTTGGCCGCGAGTGCGCTTTCATTACGGTCGAAGGCGAGAACCACCACATCCTCAACTACAACAAACGCATCCGTTGGCACGATAGCATCATGGCTTGGTTTGCAAAGTGGCTGCAGGACGACCCAACCTGGTGGAACACAATGTATCCCGAAAAGAACCTGAAGTAGCCGACTATGCACGTTTCTGCCACAACTCCTGCACGGAGATATTTACTCCTCAAGAGAATTTTGAAAACTTCACACGTTAAGTATGTAAAGTTAACACGTTAAGTTTGCGAAGTTAACACGTTAAGTTTGCGAAGTTAACACGTTAAGTTTGTAAAGTTAACACGTTAAGTTCGGCAACTTCTCTGGAGTACTTTTGCGGAGCATCATAACAGATTGATTATGAGTTTAGAAGAAAAGATAGGATTCAACGAGGTCCGGGCCATGTTGCACGGCTACTGCATCAGTCCTTTGGGACATGAGCGTGTGGATGCTATGCAGTTCCTTGCCGACCACGAAGCTGTCACGACTTTGCATCAGCAACTTGCCGAGCTGAGCCACATCCAGCAGACCTCCACAGAGCAACCCGAGCAGGATTTCTTCGACTTGCGAGAAGAGATACATCGCATCCGCATCGAAGGGGCTTACCTTGAGGAGCAGACGCTTTGGGAGTTGCTTCGAACGCTACGAACCCTCCATGGGTGGGTGGCGATTGTTAGGCAGCAGGACGAAGACCATCCCGTTGTCCTATACCCTGCACTCGAGAAGCTTGCCGAAGGTGTTTTCACGTTCCATACCGTCACGAAGCGTCTTGAGCAGATTCTCGACAAGTTCGGTCGCATCAAAGATGAAGCGAGCCGTGAGCTTTTGTCCATTCGTCACGAGTTGAAGAAGGCGGAAGGAAGTGTTAGCAGAACATTGACAAACATACTCAAATCGGCTCAGGCTGAGGGACTTGTAGAGAAAGATGTCGCGCCAGCAATGCGCGACGGACGTCTCGTCATTCCTGTTGCTCCAGCACTAAAAAGGAGAATTAAGGGTATCATTCACGACGAAAGTGCTACGGGTAAAACGGTCTTCATAGAGCCTGCTGAGGTGGTGGAGGCCAACAACCGCATTCGTGAGTTGGAGGCCGACGAGAAGAGAGAAATCATTCGTATTTTGAGGGAGTTCACAGAGCAACTTCGTCCGAACCTGAAGGAGTTGTTGCGAGGCTTCGAATTCCTTGCAGACATCGAATTCCTCATCGCCAAACATCAGCTGACGAAAGGAATCAATGCACGCTCGCCGGAGATATGTTCCACCCCACTTGTCGATTGGTTCGAGGCACGACATCCGCTTCTGGAAGCCAAGTTAAAAAAACAAGGCTCGAAGATTGTGCCACTTACCATCGCTTTGACAAAGCGGCAACGCATCCTCATCATCAGCGGACCGAATGCTGGTGGCAAGAGTGTTTGCCTGAAGACTGTTGGCTTGCTGCAATACATGTTGCAATGTGGTTTGCCCGTCCCGATGGCAGACGGATCGAGGGCTGGCATCTTCAGCCAAATCTTCATCGATATTGGCGACGAACAAAGCATCGAGGACGACCTGAGCACCTACAGCAGTCACCTCCTCAACATGAAACGCATGATGGCAGGTTGCACACCTTCTTCCTTATTATTAATAGATGAGTTTGGTGGAGGAACGGAACCCACGATTGGCGGTGCCATTGCGGAAGCTGTCCTGAAACGTTTCGTCGAGAAAGGCACCTTTGGTGTCATCACGACACACTACCAGAACCTCAAGCACTTTGCAGAGGACACGCCGGGCGTCGTGAACGGTGCAATGCTTTATGACAGGCAGAAGATGGCAGCGCTCTTCCAGTTGCAGATAGGCAACCCGGGCAGTAGTTTTGCTGTAGAGATTGCCAGAAAGATTGGCATTCCAGAAGACGTCATTGCCGATGCCACGGAACTCGTTGGGCGTGAGTACGTGAATGCCGACAAGTACCTGCTCGACATCACTCGCGACAAACGCTATTGGGAAGGCAAGCGCCAGACGATTCATTCGCAGGAGAAACAAATGGTGCAGACAATCGAGCACTATGAAAAGGAGATTGAAGAACTGCGAGGAAAGCGAAAGGAGATTATCCGTGAGGCAAAAGCAGAGGCGGACAAGATAATCGCCGCTGCAAATGCTCAAATTGAGAACACTATCCGCGAGATTAAAGAAGCGCAGGCGGACAAGGAACGGACGCGTTCTGCCCGTCAGCAACTCCAGACTTTCCGCGAAGAGGTTGGGCAAATGAGTCAGGAAGAGCTTGACGCCTACGTCGAGAAGAAGCGCCAACAAATAGAAGCTCGAAGGCAGAGACATGCGGAAAGGCAGGCTAAGAAAAAAGAAGGAAATAAGAAAATAAGTGAATCAGATAACAAACAATCGCTGGTCACTAATCCTCCAATCCCTAATCCTCTTGCCGTCGGCGATTACGTTCGCATCAAAGGGCAGACCTCTGTTGGCACAATAACGGCCATAGAAGGCAAGCAGGCAACAGTTACCTTTGGCGTAATGCGAACCCTTGTTGACCTCAAACGATTGGAAAGGACAGAAGCACTCCCCCAAGCGGGGAACAGAGAAGGGACTTCGTTTTTAAGCCGCCAAACTCAGGACAATATCCGGCAGAAACACCTCGACTTCAAGCAGGAGATTGACGTTCGGGGCATGCGAGCCGACGAAGCCTTGCAGGCTGTCACCTACTTCATCGACGACGCTTTGCTGGTCAACGCATCGCGCGTCCGTATCCTGCACGGCACAGGTACAGGAGCGCTTCGGCAAGCCATTCGCCAATACCTGCACACCATCCCCGGAATTGTCTCTTACCACGACGAGCACGTCCAGTTCGGCGGCGCAGGCATTACGGTTGTGGAACTCAAATAGAAACATATTACTTACATACCATGAAACAATTTTTATTTTTATTGGCAATCCTGTCAGCTATAAGCGCTCAGGCAAGACAATGGACTACAGACGAGGTGAAGGACATCATCCGGAAGGTTAACACCTACTGGCAAACCAACAATCCTGCAGAAGTGCGTGCCTTTTGGGACGAAGCGGCCTACCATACGGGCAATATCGAAGCGTATAAGTTGCTGAAGGACCAGCAGATGTTGGACTATAGCGTCCGTTGGGCTGAACACAATCATTGGAAAGGTGCCACGGAGCCGGACTCGAAGAAATGGAAATACCGGCAGTACGGCGAAGGACAGGATTATGTGCTCTTTGGCGACTGGCAAATCTGTTTCCAAACTTACATTGACCTTTACAATATCGACGCCGCAGACAAAAAGTCCGAGCAGAAAGTGGCACGTGCCAAAGAAGTGATGGGCTACGAGGCCGACTCGAAAGCCAACGACTACTGGTGGTGGGCCGACGCGCTATATATGGTAATGCCTGTTATGACGAAAATGTACTTGCTCACGGGCGACACAAAGTATCTGGACAAGCTCTACGAGAACCTGTGCTATAGCGACAGCATCATGCTCGACAGCTCGACCGGTCTTTATTTCCGCGACGGAAAGTATGTCTATCCCAAGCACACCACCGCCAGCGGCAAGAAGGATTTCTGGGCGCGTGGCGACGGATGGGTGCTTGCAGGCCTTGCCAAAGTGTTGCAGGACATGCCTAAGAGCTATCGCCACCAACCATTCTTTGCTGAGAAATTCGTTAATCTGGCTCAAGGAGTCAAAGAGCTGCAGCAACCCCAAGGGCACTGGACAAGGTCGATGATGGACCCAGAACAAGCTCCTGGCTACGAGACCTCCGGCACGGCATTCTTCTGCTACGGCCTGCTTTGGGGCGTCAACAACGGCTATCTGTCGAAAAAGAAGTTTGTTCCAACTATAGAGAAAGCATGGCACTACCTCTCTGAAGTCGCTCTGCAAACGGACGGAAAGGTGGGCTACGTTCAACCCATCGGCGAACGGGCCATACCTGGGCAGACTGTCGATGCGAATAGCCAGGCGAACTTTGGTGTAGGTGCCTTTCTGTTGGCAGCTTGCGAATACAGCAGATACTTGCAGACAGAGAAACTCACCCTCACCTTTCAAAACGAGAGCGACCGGCAGCGACAAGAGGTGGCAGAAGTGGACATGCAGGCCGTTTGCGGACAGTTGGGCATCAGTCCCGACGAACCAATCGTGATAGAGAATATGGCCGGGCAGGAGGTTGACTGCCAGAAGACTTATGACGGGAAGCTGTTGCTCTTTGTGTCGGTACAACCTCACGGAAAAGCCTCATTTACCATCAGTAAAGGCAAGCCTTCAGCCCCCAAGGCATACGTCGGAGGCAAGGTCTACCCTATCCGCAAGGATGACCTTGCATGGGAGAACGACCGTTCGGCCTATCGCCTCTATGGCCCTGCACTACAGAAGACGGGCGAACGTTCGTTTGGTATTGATGTGTGGGTCAAGAACACCCCGGAACTGGTCGTGGAGGAGCGATACATGAAAGACGCGAAGGGAACATGATGGAAGACTCTCTGCGGAAAGCAGGGCAAAAGATCGCTTTTGCCGATATAGACAGAAGCACCTCGTTCCATTTGGATCACGGCAACGGCATGGATGCCTATGGCGTGGGAGCCTCTTTAGGCTGTGGGGCACCTGCACTGATGAGCGACGGACAGCTCGTGTTTCCCTATTGCTACAAGACATGCCAGATACTCGACAACGGTCCGCTCCGATTCACGGCAGAGCTGACATACGGCACCACCGCAGATGGCATCACCGAGCACCGGCTCATCAGTCTGGACCGAGGCTCGCACTTCAACCGCATGACGGTTTGGTACGACGACATCGAGAAGCCAACAGCTTTAGCCGCAGGAATCGTCCTGCATGGCAACGATGGTCTTGCCTTGGGTAAGAACTACGTCCGCTATGCCGACCCGACCGACCGACCGGACCTGCATCAGTCGCAAATCTATGTGGCGACCTTGTTCCCAAATGGCGTTAGCAAGACAAAAGTGCTGAAGGGCGAGCTGAACCACGCGATTGGCATCGTGAACCACTACACGGGAGCACCTTATACATACTTCTTCGGCTCAGCATGGAGTCTTTACGACGTTGGCTCCGAGGCCCAGTGGCAGAATGTAATAGACGAGTTTCTGGCCAACCAACGCCAACCCCTTACATATAATATTGTAAAATGAAGGATAATTTGTTCAACCGCACCGAGCTTTTGCTTGGCAGCGAGACGATGGAGCGGATTCGCAGCAAGCGGGTCATCATCTTTGGCGTTGGAGGCGTGGGCAGCTGGTGCGCCGAATGCCTGGTGCGCGAAGGCATCGAGCACTTGACGCTTGTCGATAGCGATGTGGTTTGCATCACGAACTGCAACCGCCAACTCATGGCCACCACCAAAACCATAGGCCAGCCGAAGGTCGAAGCACTGCGAAAGCGGTTGCTCGAGATAAACCCCGAGGCCAACATCATTGCCTTGCAGAAAAGCTACAGCGAAGAGACGGCAAACGACTTCTGCATAGAAACCTACGACTACGTCATCGACGCCATCGACTCGCTGAAGGACAAGATAAGCCTCATCATAAAGGCAACGAGACCAATTCAAAATTCAAAATTCAAAATTCAAAATGATGGCGGTTGCCCCCAAACAACTCCAAAGTTATATTCCTCCATGGGAGCCGCTCTGCGCATAGACCCCACGAAAGTGCGTGTCTCGGAGTTCTGGAAGATACAGGGCGACCCTTTGGCAGCGCGGATGCGGTCGGCTATGCGTAGGAACAAGACGTTCCCTGCCCGCAAGTTCCTCTGTGTTCATAGCGAAGAACAACCCCTGCCCAACCTCGGCGAAGCCCTTCAGGACGGCAGCCAGACCTTCCGCAAAGTGCAGACAAACGGTTCCCTCGCCCACATCACAGCCATCTTCGGCATGACGCTCGCCGGGCTCGTCGTGCAGGACATCTGCAAAACCACTCGCGAGTAAATCGCAAACTTAACTGCAAAGAAAAAGAAAAAGAAAGAGAGCCCCCATCCATGAAGGAAAGAGGGCTCTCTCTTGAATGTGTTGAAACGCTTGAAACGCTTGAAACGCTATAGCAATTTCTTGTATCCGTCCTTTGTTTCCATTATCATTTCACGTTGCAGGAGGCGGTGGAGATACGTGCGTACTGTCGCTTCCTGCGCTCCCACTGCTGTTGTTGCCTTCTTCAAATCGTCGCGGCTGAATTCTTCGGGCAGTTGGTCGAGCAATCGGAAAAGGGCGTTGTTTCTTGCCACGCGGCTGGCCGCAATATCCTGCTTCTTTGCGATGGCGTCATTTGCGCGGGCTGCATCGTTGATGGCGTCGCCAAACATTATGTACTGATTCAAGAACGCTTCGTTGCCGAACCAGCGTGCCATTGCCATACCGACGGCTGTCTCTTTGTTCCCTTCGAGGGCATACATCACTTGCGAG
>CACYYM010000015.1 GCA_902778625.1 uncultured Bacteroidales bacterium | reverse complement strand
CAACCAGCGGTACCTGGCTTGCCAGGTTATTCGTTGATGCATGCATATACACTCTTTTTACCAGTAATGTGTCACTTACTTAAAGTTCAAAGTGGTAAGTGGAGACTATTTGTTTTTGTAGGGCTAATAGTGTTATGTTTCGTTATTTACGATACATTTGTTACGACGAGTTTAATCCTCATGATAGGTATATTGATGTTTACGCTGTTCTATTCTGACAAAGGGAATACCTCTTTCTTGATTACGTTCAGTATTCTTTCTTTCTCTTTATATATACTTTATGAAAATGGTGCTTTTGTCGCAATCATTGATTGGATTATGCCTGCTTTTACTGATACTCCTGTTCAAGACAAATTAAGTGATTTTAAAGATTCCATGTTACAGGGCCATATTACAGGAGGTTCTATTACTGGTAGAATGGACCACCATGCAATTTCACGTAATGCTTTTTTTGAAAACCCATTATTTGGCGCTTCTACAGCGGGTGGACATTCAACATTGCTGGATCGGCTTGGTGGAATTGGCTTGTTTGGTACTATCCCTTTTGTTATGATTCTTATTTCATTCATTCAACAGATGGCAAAACGCTATAGAACAAGGATGTCTAAATCTTTCTTCTGGGTTGGCGTTATTGTATCTTTTGTGTATTTATATAATAAAGGGAACTGGTCAAGTGAGAGTTGGCTGATGTTTCTTGTATTAATGCCGATGGGAATATTAGCATTTGATAAGGGCAAATCAGTAAAAGGTTTGAAATGAATAATAACAACCATCGGATATTAGTCTGTACAGTAGGCGCATGGAGCGATTCTGTAGGTTCCAACACAATGTCGGAACTCTTTAGGGACTATCCCAAGGACAAGTTGGCTTGTCTTTACATACGTTCCAATCGTTCTGACTCTGAGTCCTGTAATCGCTATTTCCATATTTTTGAGGGACGGGTGATGAAAAGCATTTTTCATCGGAACGTGGCGACAGGCGAGGAATTTAGACTTGGTGACGTTCAAAATCAAGATAATGACCTTGTAGAAGAGAAAGCGCGTTACGATAAGTACAGGCGTAAATTGAGATGGCCATATCTGTTTGCACGTGAATTTGTATGGTTGTTCGGGCAATGGAAGAGCAAAGAATTGGATGAGTTTTTGGATGACTTTAATCCAGAAGTGCTGGTTTGTCCCATTGAGAGCTACATACATTTCAATCGTATTAACGAATATATTATCAATAGAAAAAAACCTAGGGTGATAGGTTTCTTGTGGGATGATAATTTCACATACAAGCAGCAGCCTCACAGTTTGAGTTATAAAATACATCGTTGGTGGCTGCGGCATGGAGTAAGGAGATTGGTAGCAAAGTGTGAAAGTGTTGTGGCACTGAGCCCAAAGATGAAAGAGGAAGCAGATGCTGCGTTTGGAATCAACTCAGTTTTGCTGACAAAGCCAATTTTTGACCAACCACCATTTACAGAATATACCCCCAATGAGCCAATCAAAATGCTTTACACGGGCAATCTGTATGTTGGTAGGGATGAGACATTGGCGAATATAGTTGATGCAATTAAGAAAGTAAACAAGGATGGGCAAAAGATAATCTTAGATGTCTATACATCGACGATTATAAAAAAAGAGTTGGAGGATAGAATCAAGGTGGATGGCTGTTGCATAGTGCATGAACCGATTAGCCAGAGTGAAGTGCTGAGACTTCAAAAAGAAACTGATGTTTTGTTGTTCTTGGAATCCTTGAAGCAGGTAGGTGGTGACGCAAGACTTTCGTTCTCCACCAAGATTACTGATTATTTCTGCGCAGGGAAGTGTATCTGGGCAGTAGGCTCTAATCACTTGTCAGCAATAGACTATTTAGAGAAGCAAGATGCAGCTGTCTGCAGTCTTACAAAAGAGGATGTATTGCCTACTCTTGTAAGAATGATTTCCGATAAATCGATGGTCAGTGAATATGCCAAGAAGGGTTGGCTGTGCGGTCACGATAAACATGATGCAAACACTATTATTTCAAAATTAAATAAAATCATAAATAGATGAAAAAGAAAATATGTTTTGTGGTGTCTGCACCATCAACGGCAAGGGCATTTTTGAAGGGTCATATTGATAGGCTTTCCGAATACTATGATGTGTATTTGGTGGCTAATTTTCAAGATGTTTCTGAGATTGAAGAACTGAAACTAGCAGGTTATAAGAGTATTGGAATAGAACGTAAGCCGAACATGACGGCTGATATAAAGGCTTTGCGCGAGTTGCGTCGTTATTTAAAGGAAATGCGTTTTGATTCTGTGCAAGCTCAGGCAAGCAAGCCCAGTCTGTTGACTGCCATTGCAGCAAAGCAGGCTGGGATACCCGTGCGTATCCGTATCTTCACGGGCCAGATATGGTGCAACATGACAGGGATGAAACGATTGTTCTATAAGACGATAGATAAAGTGACTGTTAAGTTAGATACCCACCTGTTGGCAGACGGCTATCCCCAGATGGAATACCTCATAGATCAGGGAATTGTCAAGCGAGATAAGATTCGTGTACTGGGTAATGGTTCTATTTGTGGTGTGGATGCATCAAAGTTTAATCCAACAGAAGAAGTCCGTAAAGACGTTCGAGTTGAATTGGGTTACACTGATGAGAATGTGGTATATTCTTTCCTTGGACGCTTGAAGACAGAAAAGGGTATTCGTGAAATTTTATCCGCTTTCAACATATTGGTGGAAGAGCGTCCTTCAGCAAGATTGTTGTTGCTCGGTCGCGATGAAGAAAACTGTCAGGAGTGGCTTAAGGATTATCCTAACATTAGCGACGGAACCAAAGTTAATTTCTATGGTTTCACAAAAGAACCATTCCGTATGCTGCAAGCAGGTGATGTTTATCTCCTACCATCATACAGAGAGGGCTTTGGTATGTCGGTTCTTGAAGCTTCGTGCATGAATCTACCTGTGATTTGTAGTGATATATATGGTATGGCAGATACATTTGTTGATGATGTTACAGGCTTGAAGTGCAAAGTACAAGATGATAAAACCTTGTACGAGTGTATGAAGAAATTATATGATGACAAGAATCTTCGTGAGAAGATGGGTAGAGCTGGTCGTAAGAGGGTAGAGAAACTTTTTCCAAAAGAATTAGTAACAAAAGCTTGGTTAGATTTTTACAAAGAAACTGTATAAAAAGATGGAGCAAAATAATCTCAGTTTTACTTTTAAAATGCTACGACGGATGGGATTCAATTATTCAGAAGAGGAGTACGGACAAGTATCATTATTCAAAGTAATAAGAAAATTTTTCTTCAATATACATTTGAAGGTTTTAGGAAAGATGATGGACTGGGCCATACTTGAACCCATTGCGCCTCGCAAGATGAGACCCTATCTGATGCGCAAGATGGGTTGTCATGTTGGAAAGGGGTGTTTTATAGGCGATCACGTGAGGGTGGATTCGGGACATGCTGATATGATTACATTGGAAGATGGCGTATCTGTTGCCGGTGGAACAAGATTGTTGTGCCATCAACGAGATTTTTCAAATTATTATGTGGGAAGTGACTATAATAAACTAGGTTATATTATAAAGCCAATCGTTTTGAAAAAAGGCTGTCTTATTGGCATGGAATCGTTTGTGCTCCCAGGTGTAACTGTAGGTGAAGGAGCAATAGTTGGTGCTGGTTCATTGGTGGCAAAGGATATTCCTGCATGGACTGTTGCAACAGGACGGCCTGCAAAAGTAATACGCGAAATACCACAAAAACCCGTAGAATGAATATACTGACTTACGACATAGAAGAATGGTTTGCAGAGGAAACCCTCTATGGTGACAGAAAAGAAAAATATCCCGAATACGACCAGTATTTAAGTCAAATACTGGACATACTTGACGAGAAGAATGTGATAGGCACGTTCTTCTGCGTGGGGGGGCTTGTTCCCAAATATGACGATGTAATCAAACGTATAGCTGGACGTGGTCACGAAATAGGATGTCACTCCAATCAGCACCAT
The DNA here is from genome assembly GCA_902778625.1 of uncultured Bacteroidales bacterium. Classification (GTDB taxonomy): domain Bacteria; phylum Bacteroidota; class Bacteroidia; order Bacteroidales; family Bacteroidaceae; genus Physcousia. The sequence goes on along the minus strand of CACYYM010000015.1, from coordinate 81,593 downwards.
TTCCTCAACAAAATGTCATACGAGGAGGTGCTTGCTGATACGAAGGAGGCTGTGGATGCCATAGAACAGCTGATTGGTAAAAAGGTTCTGAGTTATCGTGCACCTGCCTTCTCGATTGGAGAGTCGAACAAATGGGTGTTTGACATCCTTGCCGAATGCGGTATAGAACGCGATGCGTCTGTGTTCCCTGCTGAAAGAGATTTTGGAGGATTCTCTAACTTCCCGTCAGAAACGCCTTGCATCATCAATCACGAAGGACATATCATCAAGGAGTTCCCCATTTGCATGGCTAACGTATTGAATAAGCGTGTGGCTTATTCAGGTGGCGGCTATTTTAGGTTTTTCCCATTGATGTTTATCTCAAGCCAGATGAGCAAGTCAAAATATGCAATGGCTTATTTCCATATCGGAGATTTGATTCCCGAATCAAAGTCTGTGATGACACGAGAAGAATATGAGTCTTATTTCAAAGAAAAAGGATCACTAATTAATCGCTATAAGCGTTTCATCAAAGCCAACCTTGGAAAGAAGGGAGCTTTTGATAAAATGGTGTCTCTGATTGGAAAGCAGACCTTCATCTCGTTGGAAGAAGCTGATAAACAAATTGACTGGAGTAATGTAAAACAAGTAAATATTTAATATGTATAAACATTTCTTTAAAAGATTCTTTGATTTCTGTATATCATTAGTGGCGCTTATTATTGCGTCGCCAATCTTGTTGATAGTGGCCATCTTACTCTTTTTCTTCAACAAAGGTGCAGGTGTATTTTTCTTCCAAGAACGACCTGGGAAGGATAACAAGATATTTAAGGTTGTTAAGTTCAAGACTATGACAGATGAAAGGGATGCGAATGGTGAGCTTTTACCCAACAAGGATAGGCTTACACCATTTGGAAAGTTTGTCCGTGCCACATCATTGGATGAATTACCACAGCTTATAAACGTTGTGAAAGGTGATATGGCATTGATAGGCCCTCGACCCCTACTTACTTGGTTCTTGCCTCTTTATGATGAACACCAAATTCGCCGCCACGAAGTGCGCCCAGGCATTACAGGTTGGGCACAGGTGAATGGCCGAAACCTCTGTAAATACAGCCAAAAATTTGAATATGATGTCTGGTATGTAGACCATCTGTCACTATGCCTTGACATCAAAATCCTTTGGATGACCGTGATGAATGTAATTCGCAGAAAAGACATAGGCAATGGCTTACAAAATGAGGTGGATGACCTTGGTTGGGGTGAGCGCAAGAAAGAGGCTGAAGAATTGTTTGAAAAGAACTTTAGACACTCAAAATAATAAATACAATGGGAAAAAAGAAGATTATCATTTTCGGTGCAACCGGAAACGTGGGGTCTTATTTGACCCTCTATGCGTTGAATTTCTTCAACAAAGATGAGTATGAAGTGATTGCTTCTGGCCGTCGTAAGACAGATTTTTGGACCAAACAGGGCGTTCCTTATTATTCAGTAGATTTGACTAAGGCTGAGGACTTTGATGTCCTGCCTAAGGAAAACGTCTATGCGGTTATCCATCTTGCAGCAGAGATACCTTCATACATGAACGAGTACCATCCTCGCAAGTACATTGATAGCATCGTGATTGGAACAACCAACGTGCTGGAGTACTGTCGCAAGGTGAAAGCGGACAGGATGATGTTCAGCCAGACGGTGTTTGACGTGTCACTCTATCCCAGCGACCATGTGCTTGACCCGTATGACAAGCCTAACTTCTCTTACACAGGCGACCATGCCGTCTATGTGATTGCCAAGAATTGCGCCATTGAGATGATGGAGCACTATTGGCAGGAGTTTGGAATCAAGAAGTTTGTATTCCGCTTCCCGACTATCTATGAGTATAGCCCTTATCAATACTATTTCCCCAATGGGGTGAAGACTATGCGTCCCCTTTACCAGCAGATTAACAAAGCTATCAAGGGCGAACCTCTTACTATTTGGGGTGATCCGAACTACGCCAAGGATATGGTGCATGTTTATGACTGTGCACAGATGATTTGTAAGGCTGTACTGGCCAATCGTGATGGAGGTTTTTACAATGTAGGTACGGGTATTCCTGTTACATTGCAGGAGCAATGCCAGGCTATAATTGATGTATTTTCGCCAAAAGACAATCCTTCAAAGATTGAATATGTAGATCCTGATCGTAAGAGCGGTGGTGGTTTCCTGATGGACATCACCAATGCGAAGAAAGAACTTGGCTACGAGCCAGTCTATGATGTACATAAACTTTTCGAAAACTATAAAGAGGAGATGGCACTGGACCGTTTCCTTGAATTAAGAGGCAAGTAAGCGAACGTGAAAGAATTTGGTTCGGATTTCCACTACATAGACGCATACGATTCCAATAGGGCACATCTGACGGATGTGTTTCGTGGCGCAACTCTGTTGGCTGATGGCCGCCAGTGTATTGTTATACTTATCCGTCAATATGGCTGGAAACGGATTTGGATGCCTGATTATTTCTGCTATGAGGTAATTGAAACAATCAAAGAGCAGACTGGCATCACAGTTAAATTCTATGATGACACTCCACTTCATGAAGGGCTGGTAGAGAATCTGCCCTTCAGAGAAGGAGATGTGTTGTTGCGAATGAACTTCTTTGGCGTTCGTGATAAAAGAAGCAATGCTAACATACCTTGCCCAGTTATTGAAGACCATACCCATGACCCATTTGGACATTGGGCTCTCTATAGTGATGCTGATTGGTGTATATCGTCTATTAGAAAATTATTACCACTTCCAGAAGGTGGTATGATGTGGTCGCCAAAAGGTTATAAGCTGACTGTTGAGGTCCAACCTTCTGACGAGAATGAACAGATAGCAGCTACCCGCTGGGAGGGAATGGAGATGAAATCAATGTTCTTGAAAGGCGAGAATATAGGCAAAGATGAATTCCGTAAACGCTATACCGAAACAGAAGAATGGTTTGATCATGCGGAACCTGCTCTGTTAGACGAACGGAGCAAATTAGTTGTATCAAAACAGTTGGATATTAATCTTTGGCAGGGTGCAAAACGAAAGAATTGGGCATTGCTACAGAGTTTGGTGAACAAAGAGATATGTAAGGTGCTGAAGCCAGAAGATGACACATGTACTATGTTCTCTTTGGTATTGCTGTTTGAAAACAAAGAAAAAAGAGATAGAGTAAGAAAGCACATGATTGAAGCGTGTGTGTATCCTGCTATTTTGTGGTCAGTGCCTGACAGCGCATCAGAGAGTGCCCAGAGCTTTAGCGATAGGATGTTGTCGGTTCACTGTGACGGGAGATATGCCGAAGAAGACATTCGACAACTTGCATGCATATTGAATAAAGTATTTACAATATAATGATTAGGTTATACAATTTATCAGAAGCAGAACAGTGGGACGCTTGTGTTAAGAGTTTTGCCGAATGGGATGTATATTACCTGAGTGGCTATGTGAAAGCATTCCATATTCACGGCGATGGTGACCCATATCTTTTATATTTCGAAGACAACGGTCTTCGTGCCATCTATGTATATTTGCGACGTCAGACTGTTTTGCCTGGAGTATATGATTCCGTAACACCATACGGTTATGGTGGAGTGCTGTTTGAGGGTGACACATCGGAAGAGAACCGCAAGGCTTTCTGGGAATCATACGTAGCCAAGATGCATGATGAGAACATAGTAGATAACTTTGTTCGCTACCATCCTGTGCTGAGAAATGCTGAACCTATGAAGGCGGTTTCAAATGTCATAGACTTAGGAAAGACTATTGCTTTTGATTTGGTTTCACCCGAGGTGATATGGGAGAACATCATCAGCAAGAACCGCAACATGATTCGTAAGGCAGAGAAGAATGGTATAGAGATTCATCACGGTAAGGATTTGGAGCTATTCAAGGATTTCCGTCGTATATACAATGCCACTATGGATAAGGACAATGCTGAAGAGTATTACTACTTTGGCGAACAATTCTACGAATCCATCCATAACGATCTGCATGACAATTATGAAATGTTCTATGCTGTACTCAACGGTGAAATAATAGCCATGAGTATTATGCTCTATGGTAACAAACAGATGCATTATCATCTGTCTGGATCGATGATAGAATACCGCAACTTGGCTCCGTCCAATCTGTTGCTTTATCAGGCTGCGCTATGGGGCTGTGAACATGGATTCAAGACCTTCCACCTTGGTGGTGGAGTAGGCAGTGGTGAAGATAATCTCTATAAATTCAAAGCAGCATTTAACAAGAATTCAGACTATCAATTCTCAATTGGTAAAGAAATCTTTGACCAAAAGAAATATGATGAACTAGTGGCATTGAGAGCAGAACAAGATCCTAATTTTAATCTCGATAGTAAATATTTTCCACTTTATCGGGCTTAGAGTAAACCGGATATGACGAAGTCACACGAAGTTTTCCTTCAGCTTATTCGTTGGGGAATCGGGCATCCTGCGAGCATTCTTCCTGAAAGTGTGGATATGGCTGCAGTGAAGGAGCTTGCCGTGAAGCAAGGGCTTTCCGCTGTGGTACTGGACGGACTTAATGAAGAAAGATGTAAGAGGGAAGATGTAAGATGTAGCTCTATGCAGGAGAAGATTCTGCTGGCTGAGTGGATAGGAGAGGTGTATCAGTTCTATGAACAACGATATGAACAGTATCTCCAGGCTATTGCAGAACTTGTTTCTTTCTATCAAGAACACGGTATCAGGATGCTGCTGATGAAGGGTTATGCCTGTTCGCTTGACTGGCCTAAGCCTAATCACCGACCTACAGGGGATATTGACATTTATTTGTTTGGCGAAAAAGAGAGGGCAGACAAACTTATTCGCGAACGTCTGGGCATTCGCGTGGACGAGGAATATCACAAACATAGTCATTTCACATTTCATGACGTTACTGTAGAAAATCATGGTAAATTTATAGACGACATAACACATAAGAGTAATATTCGCTTCGAAAGCCTATTGGAGGAACAGCTGAAAGAAGAGGAACAAGGTCTGATAGAAAGTCCTATTGATAATTGTCTGCTTCCATCTCCCACATGGAATGCTCTCTTCCTTCTCCGCCATGCTGGTGAACATTTCGCATCGTGTGAGATATCACTTCGCCATATAATAGACTTGGGCACTTTCTTTAAGGCTCATCATGATGAGATAAACTGGGAAAGGGTGCTTAAGTTTTATGACGACGAAGGGATGAAACTTTTCTATGATTCTATTGCTACAATTTGTGTGCGAGACTTGGGATTTGAGCATGAATGCTTCTGTGGATATAACCACAACGAGAAGCTGGCCGATAAAGTCCTCGCAGATATTTTTGCTATAAAGGAAAGCTTGCCGAAAAGTATGGTTGGCATTGATACCTTATGGAAACGTGTTCGATACGGTATAGACAAATCGCAGAGGTGGTGGCAGAACCGCTGGAAATACAAATTGGTTTACAAAGAGAACCTCTGGGATTCTTTCTGGGGACTGGCTATTAATAGGATAAAGAATTGATAAGTTACCTAAGGATAGAAATAACAATTAATTTTCATAAACATGATTAGAAAACTTAGACCAGTAAAGTGGTTTTCCCATTGGTATTTCCGTAAGAACATATTACCATATTGGGTGATTCTGCTGATGGACGCTGCAATTGTGTTTGTGTCGGCTTTGTTTACGTATTGGGTGGTAAATAGGACACTTATAACCTTTGAGAACCGTTTTGCTTTACTATATACGGCGTTAATGTATGCGCTGTTAAGTTGTGTTGGTGCAAGAATCTTCAAAACATATTCAGGGGTACTTCGATATTCCAGCTCTGGTGATATGGCTAGGCTTGCCTATGCCAACTTGACAACATTTATATTGGCAACAATATGTACACTCATTTTTGAGAAAACGGGTGTGGAACAGCTTTGCGCATTGACATATCTGGATACGCTGGTTGTTTTCCTTATCTCAACGCTGCTTATGTGGGCATTGAGGCTCGTTGTGAAAATTCTATACGATTCTATTACGACAGAAACACCAGCAATGCGTGTACTGATATATGGTGCTCTTTCAGGAGGTGTGGCTTTGGCTAAGCTAATTCGTTCACAGAAACCTGTTCGATATGATTTGGCAGGGTTTATCTCGCATCAAACAAAAATACAGGACAAACTATTGCTGGGAGTCCCTGTGTACACAGTTAATGATGATCTTGAATCCATAGTGAATAAGGAGAGGATAGGGGCAGTACTTATCAGTCCCTTGCGAGTGGACAAGTTCCGTCAAGACCAGAAGATTCAAGATATTCTGATAAATGCGGGTTGCAAAATTCTAATGCCTCACGAGGCTTCTGAAGTAAATATAATAGATGGCGAACTACTGCCTGACATTTCTGAGCAAGTTCAATTAAAAGAAGTGAGTGTAGAGGATCTTTTGCCACGTTCAGAAATTCGCGTGGACTTGAAAGCTGTAGGAGAACTTCTGGAAGGAAAACGTGTGTTGATTACTGGTGCAGCGGGCTCGATAGGTATGGAGATTGTCCGACAGGTGGCAAAGTTCAAGCCTGAGAGCATGATGCTGATTGACCAGGCAGAAACACCTCAACACGACGTTCGACTGATGATGGCGAAGGATTTTCCTGATGTGCAATGCGAGGTTGTGGTAACAAGCATCAGCCGAAGGACGAGGATGGAGTATATCTTTGAGAATTTCAAACCGGAATTTGTGTTTCATGCTGCTGCTTACAAACATGTTCCCATGATGGAGGACAATCCAAGTGAAGCTGTGATGAACAACATCTATGGCACAAAGGTTATTGCTGATATGAGTGTGAAATATGGAGTCAAGAAATTCGTGATGATTTCCACTGATAAGGCCGTTAACCCGACAAATGTGATGGGGTGTTCAAAACGCATATGCGAGATATATGTGCAGAGCCTGGACAGGAAACTAAAGAAGGGTGCGATGTTGGGTGAATCTCCTAAGGAATATACACAATTCGTGACGACTCGGTTTGGCAATGTTCTTGGATCAAATGGTTCCGTTATTCCTTTGTTTAAAGAGCAAATCAAGAATGGTGGCCCTGTGACTGTGACAGATGAACGGATTGTACGTTTCTTTATGTTGATCCCAGAAGCATGTAAGCTTGTGCTTGAAGCTGGCACCATGGGTAATGGCGGAGAGATTTTCGTGTTTGATATGGGGCAACCTGTGAAAATCGCAGACTTGGCCAAGAGAATGATTGCATTGTCTGGAGCCAAGAATATTGAAATACAGTACACGGGTCTTCGAGAGGGTGAGAAACTTTACGAAGAGGTGTTGAATGAATTGGAAGGAACCAAGCCGACTTTCCATGAGAAGATTCGTATTGCCGAGGTTCGAGAATATGACTATGACAAAGTTTCCAAAGATCTTGAAGAGCTGGTTGATATTGCCAAGCAATATGACAACATGGCCATCGTGAAGAAAATGAAAGAGATTGTGCCCGAGTATAAGAGTAACAACTCTGTGTATGAGGCACTGGATAAGAAATAAAATACGATTATGAAGATAACACAAGCTTTAATGGATGAGTTGACGGCTGAAGCAAAGGCTTCCCCTCGTCTGAGAATGAATAGAGATTTAAGGAATTCTCCAGAAGATAAGTCGCAGCGAATGCTCAATGCTCTGGAACCAGGAACTCCATTGCCAATCCACCGACACATGAAGTCTTCTGAAACAGTAGTATGTTTGCGTGGTCATCTGCGCGAGATATTTTATAATGATGCTGGAGAAGTGACGGATGTTATTGACTTGGCTCCTAATTCTGATTGTGTGGCACTCAACATCCCCATCGGTCAGTGGCATACCGTAGAGGTGCTGGAAGGCGGCACCGTGATCATGGAGGTCAAAGATGGAGCGTATGAACCCACAGGACCGGAGGATATTTTAGCGTAATAGATGTTTAAGTCGAACAGGAATCGTGGGTTCTTGCGCTCCAGTAGGTGCTCAAGCGGCAAAGCCGGAATGAATCCCAGTCAATATAGGAAGAGTAGTGAATTTCAAAGCTTTAAGAATGCTGACTGAAAGCATAAGAGTTCAATGTAACATTAACTGATATGTGCAAGGATAAATATACAAGAGATACTCAGAAACTTAATAATCTGAAGCAAGTTATAATCAGAATTGATTATGATGGTATGACATCAGCAGAAGCGGTGGTCAAAGAATTAGGTGCCGAATTGAGAGAAAAGTATTTTTCTTCAATGACACGCACTATGCTGAACCAGGCAAAATTAAATTTGAATAATGCTGCTGAAATTGCTCGAACACTGTCAATACCAATAGAGGAATTGAAAAATATTCCATTATTCGTATTTGATGCTCAGAATTTTCCGGGCACAAAAGATACGGTGAAATTAGAAGTGAGCAATATTTATACGGCTCTTATTGTTAATACTCAACAATATGAAGGAGTAAGACCCTACCGAGAATTTATTACATGGTTCATTAGAGCGCTTTATGGTATTGAGCCTTTCTTAAGTATTAAGCGTTTTGGAATAAGGAAGAAGAGCGGAGACCCCTATGAAAGCATGGAAGAAATTAGTCATATTTATGAACCTGAATATTATTTCGGTGCAATTGTAGATGATGGGAAAGGAATGATTAGACGTGAATATCAAGACTCTTTTTGGAATGAAAAGAAAAGTATTAAAGTTAATTATAATCGAGGCATAAGAAGTGCTAGACTTGCCAACGGCAAAGATGGAATGCAAGTTGTTCTTGATATAGACGTTTATGTTGATGAGGGTATCATTGTTAAAAATGGCTTGGATTTTAAAGTTAATTTTGAGCAGATATTTAATTGCTTAAATGATTATCAATATGAGTTATATAAGAAGGTCGTGACGGTGGAATATTTAGATAAAACATCAGAATAATGGATACATTTGATGAATTGTTTGATATTTTCAAACCAACTGATGTTAGTGAGCATCCTGAAAGTGATGACACTCTGTTTGCTGCAATTGGCGGAACCGCAGAGAATGAACAGAAGCTTTCTGCTGAAGTGAGCGAATCTAGAACAATAGATAATAGCCTTCAGAACATAAGGCAAAGACTTACAATTATTAATGAGTGACGGAACACCTATCCAAATACATGAACTATCTCAGCTAAGGGTATATGTCAACTTGATTGGATATGCTGATCAGGGAGAGAGTATAGTTGTCTTATTGAAGGATGGTGGAGAAAGCGTACTTTATAGCATTGTAGTGGATAGTTACGAAATAAGTGGTATCAATAAGACAACAGAATTATTGAAGTCTCCTATTGATATATTGTGCTGGACGCATCCTGATGAAGATCACTCTGTGGGTTTGGAAAAGATTATCACATATTTTTGCAATAAGAATAGCATTGTACTGCTTCCCTATGGGCTAGAAGAGGGTGTTAAGATTAGAAACTTAGGAGAAGTGGAGCCAATCATTGCTCAGGTGTTTGATTTGGGTAATCAAAGAGCAAAACCTGTTTATTCTATATCAGCGCATTTAAAGCAGTATGATCAGATTGATAGTTTCCAAATTACAGATGACTATGGAGGAAATGTGAATGTTTCTATCCGTGCCCTTGCACCTAATCGTGAGTATATCTTTGATAAAATACATGGTAAAAATGAGATAGATAAGAATACCCTATCCATTGTTCTTGTTATTAATATCGGGCCCTACAGGTTTTTGCTTACAAGTGATGTAGAAGACATGATGATAGTAAAAATGGCCAAGGAGGATTATCAAAACCCTATCTGGGTAAAAATACCCCATCATGCTTCTAAATCATCTTTAACACTTGTGGATTTCCTGTTGACTGGCGAATCTCCTCAATTATTAGCTGGAACTACTATTAAAAAAGCGTCAAGTTTGCCAAATGGAGAGGTTATAAAAGCATATCAGAATATTTCCGATCAGGTTAATTCTACTGGTGATATATTAGAAGAACCTAAGGACTGTTACGGAATGGTTTGTTATTGTTTTGATTTGTTCGGCAAAAAAACGGTAAATATTCATTGTGAAGGTAATGCTATTAAATGCTAAATGATTTTATAAGACTCAGAATGAAAGTAAACATAGTTAGTATTGAGAGGCAATTGAATGGTTTAATTTCTACAATAAGAAATAGTTAAGATTAATTGTAAACATATAAGTTAAAAGGCGGCAGATTCGTTTTGAGTCTGCCGCTTTTTTTTGACTGGGCTCATGCAACTAGGGAGCTACTTGGGGGCTACTTCACATAGGTGTTCCAGTTTGATTCCGATCTGTCGTAGAGACCGCAGTCGTGGAGCACTTTCCAGAGGGGGCGATGGCTGGACAGCTCGGAGATCTTGCCGTCCTTTACCATCTGATTCACCATGTCTGCTATTTGCCGCGGTGTGGCATTCTGGATGCTCAAAAGGAAGTTCTTTGCCTCCTCTTCGATGCCGTAGAAGATAGGCCTGAGCTTTTCAATGATCTCGCGCTGATGCTCGTCGAGCATGGCTGAGGACTCGTCCGCACACGCTGCACTCTCATGCTCACGGCTCACGATGGTGACATGCTGGTTGTCGTGGATGTCGAACATCGGGCCCTGGAAGGTTACGCTTCCTTGAAACGTCACCCCCATCATCTCTTTCTTCGTCTCCATCAGTTGTCAAGTTTTACTTCTTCGTTGCCGTGCACATCGTACATTGGGCCGTCGAAGTGCGGGTTGTGCATCGTGATGGTCTGAGGCTCTTCGTATGTTGGCAGCGACATCGTCTTGTTGGCGTGGGCTATCTGCTCGGCGGTAGCGGTATCTGGCAACACGGCCATGACGAACGACTTGACTGCCGAGAGCAGCTCGATATTGCGGATGTGCGAGAAGAAATCCTGCACCTTATCTGCCGAGAGCAGGATGTACTGCTTCATCCAATGGTTTTCGAAGCGTATGTTCTCGTAGGCCATCTCCATCGCGCCGATTTTCTGTTTCAGGCTATCGTTCTCGGCCCACAGTTCGTCGCACTCCTGATGCATCGCCTCCAGTTCCTTACTGTGTTTTATTCGCTCCGCCTCCATCTCCATTTCGAGGCGAGCTATCTTTACGTCTCTGCGACTCATTTCAGCCGTCAGGACATTGAAGTCATCTAAAGAGATTTCCATAATTTGTTTGAAGTTAAGTGTTTAACCTGAAGTTGTTAGTCTTGCCACCACGCAGCCATGAAATCGTGTGACAAATCATTTTGCAAAATTACTGCGATTTCAGAAACTAATCGATAATTTCGTGGTTTATTTTTTTTGAGTGGGAAAGATTTAATAAAATTTAACATAAAACATCGGGTTACGTGGTTACATGGTTACATATCGGAAATATGTAACCTGCCTTCAAAAAATAAGGTCTATTATTATATAATAATAATAGAATTTCAGGTCTGTGGTGTAGGGTGTCATTTTTTTAATATGTAACTATGTAACCATGTAACCACGTAACCTCCTCAAGCCGCAGCGGGGTAGTCGATGCCATACTCACGGCAAATCCACTCGACGGCCTTTGGCGACAGAAGCTGTTGGCGGGGACTGGCACCCAGCTCTTTCAGTTTGTCTTTGTTCTGGCTCAGCCACCGCTGAAACGTCCTCATGCTCACCCCAGCAGCATCAGCCAGTTCATTTTTGTAAGCGCTTTTCATTCTTTATAAGGGTTAAGGTTTACAGGTTACCGTTTACCGTTTACGGGTTCTTGGATGCTCTAGCACCAAGGCGCGATTCTAGTCGCGGAGTCCGGTTTACTGTTATGAACACGGATGACTCGGATAACTCGGATAAATTTTTTTTAAAACACGAATGACACTAATCTCACGAATGATTGTTTAACTCTCCTTCAGATGACAAGTTAATATTTCTTTGAAGCATCTTGAAAGCGAGCTTTTAGAAGTGCTTCGAAATAAATATCAACCGTTATTCATGGAATAAAGCAGACCAAAGGTCCGTCATCTGGAAGAGAGAAGATTCGTGTCAATTTGTGCAATTCGTGTTCGTTAATTTTCTACTTGAATTTTTCACTGCAAAGATACAAAAAATAAATGAATTATGCAAGTAAATAACGGACAATTTCAGCCAATAAATGACAATAACAGACAATGTCGGCCAATAACAGACAACACACTTTCAAAATGTCGTAACTTCGCAGTGGAATTCGAAATCCACCACGCCGAGTGAGCAGACTCGACACGTCGAAGTGCGCAATTCGACACGTCGAGTTACTTAACTCGGCAAGAGAGAATTAACCTTAAAAATTAACTAGAGTAAACAAGTAGACAAGTAAACAAGTAAAGGCTCGTCAACTCGTCAACTCGTTAACTCGTCAACTTTCCTAAAAAACAATGATTAACTACTCCATTTGCATTATGAGCGCGAAGCCCGGCACAAAGAAGGCCGACATCAGCGCAGAGACCGGCGGCACCAAGGCTTATGGTTCCGCACAAGCTAACGCCAAACTCACCTACGACCAGTTCGTACAACACATGGCCGACCACAACACGCCCTTCTCCAAGGGTACCATCAGCGGTGTCATCACCGACATGATCCGTTGTCTCCGCGAGCAGCTTCTTGCTGGCAACATCGTCAGCCTCGGTGAACTCGGCAGCTTCCGTGTGGAACTCGGCTGCGAAGGCGCAGACACCACCGAGGAATTCGGTGCAGGCAACATCAAGTCCGTGAACGTCTGCTGGAATCCCGGCAAGGATTTCAGGAACCTCCGCAACGAGGCTCAGTTCCAGCTCGTTCCTACCCGCAAGATGCAGGACGACGCCATCGAAGTCATCAAGAACACGGATACTATTCAGGGTTTGGAATAGTCCCTGAATAGTTGAGAGTGGAGAGTGTAGTGTTTAGAGTCAGTTTAATAGATAAAAGTGCCGCCCTTGGCGGAGTTGAACTTAAACTCTTAAACATTATCGCTAACCGCTAAACTCTAACCGCTAACCGCTATGAAGATGACTCGCGGCATGAGAAACTGCAACCCTTTGAACATTCGGAGGGTTGCAGGTACTCGATGGAAAGGGCAAAGCAGTTTTCAAGGTGACAAATCGTTTGTTCAGTTTGAAAGTCTTGCGTGGGGCATTCGAGCCGCTTTCTGCATCCTCGAAACCTACAGACGAAAATACAAAGCCGTATGTGTAGAAGACATAATAAATCGATGGGCGCCACCGAGCGAAAACGATACGAGAAAATACATCGAAACCGTATGCAGGCTCACAGGGTTCGGAGGAAAAGAAAGGCTCGCAGAAGACCAGCTCCCTGCCTTGGTTCATGCTATGGCATTCGTGGAGTGCGGTGCCCTTATATCGAAAGAGACAATCCAGAAGGGATACAACCTCTTCAAGGAAATTCAAAATTCAAAATTAAAAAATCAAAAGCTATGAACAAGAGTAAAATCATAGAGACGCTGGTGAAGGTAGTAGTAGCCGCGCTCACAGCATTTCTGACAGCCATCACAACTACAAGTTGCATGGGCGAATTGGGTCTTTTAGAGTAGTGACTGAATGTCACTACGGCCCAACAGAGGGGAGAGAGTCCCCACTCTCGACGGAGGGACACGGCCCAATCTAACCTAAAGCATCCAAGAAGTTGTGTGATGCAAGAGGGAATCGGCAAAATGTTGTCGGTTCCCTCCCTTTTTTGTGCCAGAATTTGTACAAAATTTGTGTAGCATTTGTATTTTTTTGTATTTATTTGTACTGCATCGTGTTCTTTGTCTCTGGAGAGGTCAAGTCTCAGAAACTGCCGTAAATTTGCAACGGAATTAAGAGTCAAAGCCTCTTTAGCATAGAAACAGGGCCCGTTTCTCTGCGAGAGCTGACGCTCAAGACTTCACCGCGAGCCTGCTCACGCTCGACCATTAGAGAACAAGTTCTCATGGTGCTCGCTAAACCGCAGACTTGCAACAGAAATCAGTCGAACGAGCTCAAACGACAAACTAACATTATTAATTTAACACACGCAAGTAATGAAATTTGAAAATCTTCAAGTGAAGCGTGTCGGCGAACTGAAGACCGGCACCTCGAAGACCACTGGCAAGAAGTGGGCCTTCCGCGACATCCTCCTCAGTTGGAACGACGAGGCAGGCGAGAACTACATCAGCGCAACCATCGACGCAGAATGCTTTGCAGGCTCCGTCATCGAACAGGGCAGCACCGTCCAGGCTGTGCTCGCTTTCCACACGCGACTCCTGCCCAGCGGAGCCGTTGCCAACGAAGTACGAATAATCAACATTAACGCTAACAGTTGACGAGAACGGTTAACGAGAACAGTTGACGAGAACGGTTGAAGAACAAAAACCTAAAAAACACTTTTGAAAGCTTCGACACTTCGTGTCTGCCTGCTATCGTCAGAAATCTGGCTGTAAGTGAACTTCCGCCATCTTCCTTCCGATAACCGGCCTGTCCTTCGGACTCAAAGCTTCCAAAAGAAAAAACAAGAAAAATCAAGTAAACGAACACGAACTGGCAATTTCTTTTCTTTGAACACGAATCTCTCTAATCTAACGAATCTTTTTATATAGATGACAATCCTATAGATTGCTTTATTCTTGAATAAAGGTTGATATTTTTGGGAAGCACTCTGAAAGCTTGTTTTGAGTTCCTCGAACCACTTCGCGACTCGGCAAAATCCAAACGAGTTTGCCTTTGCTCTCGCTGCTTTATGCTTTCAAGATGCTTCCAAACAATAGCAACTCATCATCTACATAAAAGTACCATTATAAATTCGTGTTTATTCGAGCAATTCGTGTTCGTTAAACTGTAAACTGTAAACTTTAAACTGTAACCCGTAAACTGTAAACTTTAACCTTTAAACTTTACAAAAAATGATTACTGTAGAATTTAAAAACATGAAACTGAGAGTGACACAGCAGAGCAACGTGTTCTGCGATATAGTAAAGAACCTGCGCGGACACCTGCACGTGAATGACAAGGCGGGTGTGGCAAGCTTCGTGGAAGAAGCGAAGAGTCCGTCCAGCATCAAGAACCCGATCGTCTGGAACGGCCATCACCTCACGCTCCGCATCGACAAGGAGGGCAAGCTGCGTGGCACCTTCCGCATCGCCATCCCCGAGGACTTCGAGGATACCAAGGCGCTCACCGACGAGCTGTACTACGACTTCGGCTCGGCCCTCTATCACATCGAAGAGCTCGCCGATGCGCGTATGCCAGGGAAACGACATATACTGGCACGAAGTGCGTGAGGTAAAGTTTACTGTTTACTGTTTACAGTTTACAGAGGTTCTTGCATGCTTTAGCAGCAAGGCGCGCGGTTTAGCGCGGAAAGCGTTTAGCGGTTAGCGTTTAAGATCCACTTCTAAGCTTTTAAGCGGTAAGCAGTAAGCTAAATTTTTAAAGCCTTAAAACTTTACTAAAAATGAGTTGTTATTCAATCTACTACAAGGACGGGGCGAAGATGATGCGCCCCGTTCCTGACCGCGAGGAGTACCTCAAACTGCGTGGCACACGTTCGCAGGTCAACCTGGTCGCTGCCGTCAGGAGGGGCGAGGTGGACAAGAAGTCGCTGCTCCTGCAGATGAACTACTCCTGTCTGCCCAACGACGATGGTTCGCTGAAGGGCTCTACCCGAATGAGTACCTCCGTGGGCATGGACATCGACTGGACCCCTTCCCCGCTTCCCAATGAAGGGGAAGAGCAGATAGCTGCCAGAAAAGAGGAATGGCTGAGGATGGTTCCTGAACTGGTGCTATCGAAGAAGGAGGAACTTGGATTGCTGATGCTGGAAAGGTCGGCCACGAAAGGGTATCACCTTGTCTTCCGCCGCCGTCCAGAACTGAGCCAGGAGGACAATCTGCGTTGGGCCAGCGACCTCCTCGGCGTGGATTACGACAAAGGAGCGAAGGATATAACGAGAGTGTTCTATACAACGACTGTTGAAGATTTAATCTTTCTTGAAGATAAAATCTTCAAAGTCGAGGAAGTAAAAGAGGGAGTAAAGACCGTGAACGGTCTGGAAGTTAAAAAGGAAGTTAAAGAGGACGATAGTCAAGCTGACTCTAAACTCTACACTCTAAACTCTCAACTTTCAACAGACTCTCAACCCACTACTGACTCTCAACTCTCCACTCTCCACTCTCAACTTCTCTATCACGGCATCCCTTATTCCCAGATCGTCGATGCTTGGCTGGGTGGCGAGAAGGTGCAGCCTGGCGATAGGCACCACACGTCTTTGATCCTGGCCGACCAGCTCCGATACATTACCGACAACGACCCTGCGCTCATCGAACAGATTCTCCGCCAGACGCCTTTCGTGCAGGAGATCGTACAGGAGAGAAACGAAAACGTGAAGAATACCGTGGAGAGCGCCCAGAAGTTCGAGTTCCTGAAAGGCATGCCCAAGAGGATGCAGGACGCAGTCGAACGGGCTCAGGAGACAGTTCGTAGTTCAGAGTCCATAGTCCATAGTTCTGACGCAGAAGATGCCGACAAGGACTTGGAGTGCCTGGTTCAAGGCTGGAATCCGCCAAAGATGCCGAAGAAGTTGCCGCGCCTCGTTCAGCTCCTCATCAAACCCTTTCCGAAGGAGTACCATCCCATGCTCGTAGTCACGGCTTGCGTGGTCCTCGGCACCATCGCCAGCCATTTCCGCACGACCTACATAGACGGCCGAACCATCGCCGCCAACCTCTACGCCGCCATCATTGCAGGCAGTGGCAAGGGCAAGAGCTGGGTGACCATGCTCGTGGAACTGATGTGCCGCCACACCCTGCAGAGTTGGGACGACCAGGAATGGCGCAAAGTCCGTGAGAATCAGGAAATGCGCGACCGGATGAGCAATGCCAAGGACAAACCGGCCAAGTATCATCCCCGCTTCCGCATCATGGAAACCATGAGCAAAACCAGTCTCTTGGAAGTCCAGACCAACCTCGGAGAAAACGGGATGCTCCTCTGCAATTACACAGAGAGCGATGAGTTGGCCAACGCCTCGAAGGCCCAGTTCTCGAACATCTCCGTGCTGCTCCGCAAGGCATGGGACCTCGACACACACCGCCAGTTCTACATGAGCGAAGCCTCCTGCAACACCCAATGCCGGCTCTGTGCCGCCATCCTCTTGACAGGCACTCCAAGGAGCGTTCTCACCCGACTCTTCGCCGATACAGAGAGCGGTATGATGCAAAGGTTCCTGCCCATGATGCTCCCTGATGTCAAGCGCACCTTCCGTCCACCCGTCTTCACCCCGCTCTCCTCCGACGAAGAGACAGAACGCGACAGCCTGCTCGTAAACCTCTGGCAGAAAGACCTTGCGCTGGGAAATGACACGCTCACGCTCCAGATGCCCAAGACGCAGAAGATGATTCAGCAGTGGTATGACGAACTCGAGGAACGCTACAACGACGGCGAACTGACCGAAGCAGAGGCCGACCTCAGCCACCGAGTGGGGCAGTTCATGCAAAGAGCCGCCATCCCCTTCCTGGCCCTCTATGAAGAGGAGCAGAAAGAAGTTCTCGAGCTCGTTCGTTGGCTCGGCGACTTTGCCTACTACAACATCTGTCACATCTTTGCCAGCCGTGTCGCTCAGGACATGAAGGAGTCCGAGCAGATGCTCCAAGCCCGCGATGCCCGTATTACGGCAGAACCGCTCCTGAGCCTCATGCCCGAAGTCTTCACCATCCAACAGTTCAAGGAAGAACGTCTTCGCCAAGGACAATGTGGCGAAGCTAAAACCCTTCTCTCGCGTTATGCAAAGAAAGGTAAGGTGGAAAGGGTGGAAAAAGGAGTGTACCGGAATTTAATTAAGTTAAAAGATAAAAGTTAAAAGATAAAAGTTGAAAGTTTAGAGTTTATGTAAAGTTTACAGTTTACAGTTTACAGTTTACGGTTTACCGTTTCTTTGATGCTCTAGCACCTTCCGCCTGCGCCTGAGCACCAACTGGAGCGCAAGAAGGCGCGATTGTAGTTGCGGAGTCCTGTTTACAGGTTCGCATTTAAGAGTCTGATTAGGTTCGGACTCTTTTTTTGTTTTCAATTATTTTGTTAGTTTGAAATAAAAGTTGTATTTTTGTAGCAGATTTGAACAAATAGAAAAAACTGTAAGATGGAAGGACGCAAAACAATTTACCTCTGCTTGGCTCACATGAGCGAGGAGGGTTGGGAACAGAAATACGTGAAGGAGGCTTTCGACACGAATTGGGTGGTGCCGATGGGGCCGAATGTGAATGCTTTCGAGAAAGACCTTGCTGACTTTGCCAATAGTAAAACGGACGGTAGTGAACCCCTTGATCGGAAGGTGGTCTGTCTTTCCGCTGGTACTGCGGCTGTGCACTTGGCACTTTTGGCGTGTGGGGTAGGTCCTGGTGATGAAGTGATTGTGCAGAGCTTTACGTTCTGTGCTTCTTCGCATCCAATCACGTATTGTGGAGCCAAGCCTGTATTCATTGGCTCGGAAAAAGAGACTTGGAATATGGACCCCGATTTGCTGGAGAAGGCCATCATAGACCGCAAAGAGAAGACTGGCAAATATCCCAAGGCGATTGTGCCTGTGGCGCTCTACGGTATGCCTTATCAGATAGACAAGATCATGGCTATCGCAGACAAGTATGGTATTCCTGTAGTGGAGGATGCTGCTGAGGGTATGGGCTCACGCTTCAATGGTCAGGTGCTGGGCACATTTGGCAAGTATGGCGTGCTCTCGTTCAATGGCAACAAGATGATTACTACCAGTGGTGGCGGTGCATTGATTTGTCGTTCGGCAGAAGATGCCAACGAGATTATGTGGTATGCCACTCAGGCTCGTGATGCTTATCCATACTATCAGCATTCTGCCATCGGTTATAACTATCGCATGAGTAATGTGTGTGCCGGTATTGGTCGCGGACAAATGACCGTCTTGAACGACCATATTGCACACCATAAGCATGTGCAAGGGCTGTATGAAGAGCTTTTGGCTGATGTGAAAGGCGTGACTGTGAACAGTCAACCAAAGTGTAGAGTTGAGAGTTTAGAGTTTAGTGACAGTTCGAAAGTTGAGAGTGGTGAGTATGATAGTAATTACTGGTTGTGCACGATGACGCTCGATCCTTCTGTGAAGGTGAAAGGGCAGGAGAACGCTTACAAGGAGGTGATAAAGACGGCTGTGGGTGGTGCTGCCGGTGTGATTCATCAGGTGGATTCAGCCACCACAGACTGTCAGCCAAACGACAATGTAGAGGCTATGCGCGTGTTTATGTTGAACAAGAAGGTAGAGTGCCGCCCTGTATGGAAGCCTATGCACAAGCAGCCGGTATATAAAGATGCACCGGTCTATACCAACGGGGTAGAGGAGGACATCTTCAAGATTGGCATGTGCTTGCCTGCAGGACCGTATGTGACGGATGAAGATGTCAAGTATATTGTGGAGTGCATTAGGGAAGCGATTGTTTGAAGTTTACTGTTTACTGTTTACGGGTTAAAGGTTAAAGGTTACGGGTTACAGGTTAACGTTTACAGGTTGCATTTGAGAGTCTGATTAGGTTCGGACTCTTTTTTATTTTCATTTATTTTGTACTGTGCTTGTTTTTTTGTACTTTTGCGCAGTAAAAGTACGATTGATGGATTGCGAAAGCATTTCAACTATGAATGACGCTACTGTTTGGGTTGTTACACTTCTGATACGTAAGGCGCTGAATCCTGGTCTGGCAATCGAGATTCCTGCAGGCACGGATTGGCAGGAGGCGTTGGATTTTGCAATTAGTCAGGGGGTGCTGGGATTGTGCTTCGAGGCATTGGAGAAACTGCCTGCGAATCAGCGTCCTGATCTCGAGATGCTGATGCAATGGTATGGCCATACGGACAAACAATGCTCTCAGTATGAACGGACTTGGGCTGTGGCGCGTAAGTTGGACCGGTTGTGGTCGGCTGCTGGCATTCACGCAACTGTCCTGAAGGGACGGGCCATCGCTCAATACTATCCTGTGCCCAGCCATCGCTACAGCTGCGACTTGGATGTCTTCATTGGACACGACTGGGAGCGGGCTTGCAAGCTGTTGGAAGAGAAGGGTGTTCAGTTGGAGTTTGAGGTCTATAAAGAGGCGGAGTTCAGGCTGGACGATGTCTATGTGGAGTGCCACAGATGTATCACGCCATATCGTGGGAACAAGAACCTGCAGAAGGTTGAGCGATACTTGCGAGGACTGCTTGAGAGTTCAAGAGTTCAAGATGTTCTTGGATGCTTTAGCACCAAGGCGCACCCCCAAGGTGCGGAGCAAGGAGTTCAAGGGAGGTTTTTCGAGGGAACGACATTGGCTTGCCCGCCTTTGATGTTCACCGTGATGCTTTATGTGGAGCATGCTTTGGGGGATCTGCAACAAGACAAGTTGTCGCTGAAGCACATCGTGGATTGGGTTGTTCTCAGGAAACAGGATTTCGATAGGGCGGCTTTTGAGGCGAGATGCAAGGAATTCAGGTTCGACCGCGTTCTGGCTTTGATAGAGGCTTTGGCTGATGTCGTTGAGGGCAAAAAGACATACGAATCGCTTGCGCCATCTCACCGAAGAGTCTATGACGAGATCTTCTCTCTGCCTGAAGAAGTGAAGGCATCAGGCCAACGTTCATGGTTCCGCAAAAGAGTGAATCTCTTCTTCAAAATCATGAAGAACAACAAGAATTTCCGCGACTTCAGCTACACCTCCATGCCGTCATTCCTGTTCAACAGCGTGTGGTCGCATTTCTTTGAGAAAATATAAAGTTTACGGGTTACAGTTTACAGTTTACAGTTTACGGTTTAACGAACACGAACTGAGGTCGACGGCCATAGGGAACTGCAAGTCGCTGGCGCTTCAGCGGAAAAGCAAAGTCAATAGCACGAATCTACACGAATTCATAAAAATGTTTAAAAACATAATGGCGGATTTGGTGGAAACAAAAAAAAGTCCGACCTTTGCAGAAGAATTTATCCCCCTTAGATGAAAAAGGCTAAGGCTCGTCGCCTCCGAAAGGGGGCGGCTTATTTTATATAATAATGGAGAAAAAGAAAGTTATAGTCTATATAGATGGCTTCAATTTCTATTATGGATTGAAAGCTTCACCTAAATGGAAAAGGTACTATTGGCTAGACGTTGTTGGTCTCTTCGAAAGGTTTATGAAACCTAATCAGGAATTGGTTGCTGTTAAATACTTTTCAGCTCGACCTAATGACCCAGATGCTAATGTTAATCAGTGGCTCTTTTTCCAAGCAAACAAAGAGAATCCTAAATTCAATCTTATTCTTGGTTCTTATTTGAAGAAAACATTTGTTTGCAGAAACTGCGGATATGAAATTCGAACCCACGAAGAAAAAGAAACTGATGTAAGAATTGCGACACAAATAGTCGTGGATGCATACGAACGAAATTGCGACATTGCTATTGTCGTCTCTGCAGATAGCGATATGGTTCCTGCCATCGAGATTGCAAAGGATATAAAGCAAACCGTATATGTGTATTTCCCCCCTAATCAACACTCCAGTAATCTAGCAACTATGGGATGTGGTTCTCCAATTTTCCTTCAACGCTACGAATCTAGATTTAAACAATGTTTATTGCCAGATACCGTTCATCTTCAGTTTCAGGATAGAGATATTACTATTCCTGAGAAGTGGAAAAAATACCAAGAAAGGTAACGATTCTCCGGACAAGGTGTGGAAGTACGCTGGAGAGGAAATTTAGGCGAGAGTTAAGAGATAAAAGATAAGAGTTTAGAGTTTACGGTTTACGGTTTAGAGTTTACAGTTTAGAGTTTAGAGTCAGTTCTAAAGTTTAGAGTTGAAAGTTAAAAGATAAAAGTTTAAAGTTTACAGTTTACGGTTTACTGTTTACTGTTTCTTGGATGCTCTAGCACCTTCCGCCTGCGCCTGAGCACCAACTGGAGCGCAAGAAGGCGCAATGTTAGTTGCGGAAGTAGTTGCGGAAATGGGTTATGGGTGAGAAGTGAGAAGTCTGAGGGATGATGTCTGATGGCTGAGGGATGATGTCAGGATTTTGCTTCTGGATTCATGCAAATTCTTGCTAATTCTGCAAAAACTTGCAAGAAATTGCTGATAATTATAAATATTATTGTATTTTTGCAGCAGGAAACGAAAATCTTAAGATTATGGCACAAGGAAACGTACGTCCGGCTGATATGGAGCGCATCACGACTCCGGCATTGGCCCAGAAATTCATTGACGAACAGGTGAAGGAGCTTCGCGCTCAGATTGGTGACAAGAAGGTGCTTCTGGCTTTGTCCGGAGGCGTGGATTCATCGGTTGTGGCAGCTTTGCTGATTAAGGCCGTTGGTAAGCAACTGGTTTCGGTTCACGTCAATCACGGATTGCTGCGCAAGGGCGAGCCTGAGCAGGTGGTTAGGGTGTTCCGCGACGAGCTGGATGCCAATCTGGTCTATGTGGATGCCACCGATCGTTTCTTGGATAAGTTGGCCGGTGTGGCTGATCCGGAGCAGAAGCGCAAGATCATCGGTGCTGAGTTTATCCGCGTGTTTGAGGAAGAGGCTCGTAAGCAGGAGGGCATCAGCTTCCTGGCTCAGGGTACGATCTATCCCGATATCGTGGAGTCGGGCCCTGTGAAGTCACACCACAACGTGGGCGGCCTTCCTGATGACCTGCAGTTCGAACTGGTTGAGCCTATCAAGCTGCTGTTCAAGGACGAGGTACGCGTAGTGGGCAAGGAACTCGGTTTGCCCGACAATATGGTGTTCCGTCAGCCGTTCCCAGGCCCGGGTCTTGGTGTTCGCTGCACTGGTGCCATCACTCGCGATCGTCTGGAGGCGCTGCGTGAGAGCGATGCCATCCTGCGTGAGGAGTTTGCCAAGAATGGTCTGGAGGGGAAGGTATGGCAGTATTTTACCGTTGTGCCCGACTATAAATCTACGGGTGTCAAGGATAACAAACGCAGTTGGGATTGGCCCGTCATCATCCGTGCCGTCAACACTCGTGATGCTATGACCGCCACTATCGAGGAGATTCCCTATAGCCTGCTGCACCACATCACTCAGCGCATTGTCACAGAGGTTCCTGGTGTGAACCGTGTGCTCTACGACCTCACTCCGAAGCCAACCGGCACCATCGAGTGGGAGTAAAGAGACCAGCCCCCCTCTGACTCCCCCCTCAAGGGGGAGGAAGGGAGGAAGGATTCTGCTTCTGAATTCGTGCAAATTCTTGCTATTTTTTGCAAAAACTTGCAAGGAATGACTGATTATTGTAAATATTGTTGTATTTTTGCAGTGGAATTTGAATGAAAATCAAAAGTTGTACTTGCGATTTTAAAGGAAATTCTAAAGTTGAATCAGGTATATTGTAACAATTATGCTAGAACGTATTCTTCAGATCAACAAGGAGTTGGATGACAGTATTTTCCTCTTTGGAGCTCGCCAGACTGGAAAATCAACCATTTTAAGACGACAGTTCCCGGATGCCATCTATATCGATTTGCTCAATACGGATATGAAGAGCCGCTTGAGTCGTCGTCCAGCCCTGCTTTATGAAATGCTTCACGACAAAGCATCTGGTACGCTTGTCATCATCGACGAGATACCCGAAGTGCCAGAGTTACTCAACGAAGTTCATCGTCTGATCTCCGAACGTTCGCTCAAATTCATCTTGTGTGGTTCGAGCGCAAGAAAGCTGAAGCGCAAAGGCAGGAACACTTTGGGCGGACGGGCTCTTCCTGTATATCTGTATCCATTTGTCAGCGCAGAGATTCCCGATTTCGATATAGACCGCGCTGTGAACTATGGCATGATACCCTCTCATTATCTGGCAGGGAATCCGCTTCGCAGACTTGCAGCTTATATCGAAGTTTATCTGAAGGAGGAAATCAAGGAAGAGGCTTTGGTCAGGAACCTTGGTTCGTTCCAACGATTCCTCGAAGTAGCAGCCCTGACAAACGGCGAGATGATCAATAATAACAACATAGCTCAGGACTGTGGCGTAAGTGCCACAACAGTCAGTTCGTATTTCGACATACTGGAAGACACGCTCATAGGCTATCGTATTCCCGCTTTCCGCAAGGTGATGAAAAGGAGGCTGGTTGGCACACCTCGGTTCTATTACTTCGATGTTGGAGTGGCCAATCATCTGTTGCACAGAAAGGAACTGACGAGGGGGACGACTGAATATGGTCACGCCTTCGAACACCTGGTGGTTCAGGAGCTTTACGCCTATTTGCATTATCGCCATTCCGAGGAGGAACTGACGTATTGGCGCACCTATACAGGCATAGAGGTGGATGCTGTCATTGGTGATGCCAGGGTGGCGATAGAGATCAAATCTGTTGAAGAGGTGATGCCCAAGCATCTGAAGGGTTTAAAAGCGTTTGGAGAGGAGCACCCACAGAGCCGTCTTATCATCGTTTCGCTCGACCCCATCAATCGCCGTATCGGAGAAGTGGAATGCATCTACGTGCTCGATTTCTTTAAGATGTTGTGGGAGGAGCGTTTGGCGGAGTGATTGAGCGGAAAATCAGGGTTTTGGAATTTTTTATGTGGGAAATGTCTGTGTATGTGAAATAAAAGTTGTAATTTTGTGGCGTGGATGTTAAATTAGTATTAGTATTTTAAGGTGATGAAAAGAACTTTTGTTTTAGCAATGCTTTTGCTCGGGGCTCTGTCGGGACAGGCTCAGGAGAAGGTGATGAATGTGGTGAAGATGGATGGCACTACTGCCCAGACGAGGGTGGCCGAGTTGAAGCAACTGAGCTTCCTTACTGTGGAAGAGGGTGGGCAAGGCCTGATAGTGAAGACTACGAACGGCGACACTGTGGGTGTGCTGTTCGAGACAAATCCTGTTGTGACGGTCGCTAGTGGCAGTCTCTCCATTCAGCCGAGCTCGGAAGATGCTATCCAGTTCGAGATTGCCGACATCGCAGAAATCGTGTTTGGCGATGCTTCTTCTGCTACGCCTGTCAACGAGCTGAAAGGCTTTGCCTTTGTGCTGCAGGATGGCGGGGCTTTGCTGCGTGGCATCCCTCAGGGCGTTAAACCGCACATCTTCACTATCGACGGACGTAGTCTGCCGACTCCTCCTTTCCGTGACGGCGAGTTGCGACTGAGCCGCGAAACACTGGGCTCTGGCGTCTTTATCGTTAGGGTAGGGACGTTCGCTACGAAGGTACGTTTTTGAAGATTAAAGATTGGAGACCATAAATTGAAAAGGTAAAAAGACAAAATTGATGATTATGAAACGCACTATATTTCTTCTTTCTTTTTTCTTTGCGATTCTCGTTGCGCAGGCTCAGCAGCCCACGACGATGATTACGACGCTTTCCAACGGCGCTGCTATCCGTACTGACGTGAACGAGGTGGAAAAGATTACTTTTGCCGACACGACCTACAACCTCAACAATAACGGTTACCGCATCCTCGAATCCGATGAGCTTTGCTGGCCCGAGGACCGTTTGCTGCCGCTCTTCCTTCCTCCGTTGAATCCGGTCAAGGCGTTGGATATCAGCGTGTCGTCGTTTACAGATGCTGAGCGTGTGATGTTCTGCGCTCTGCAAGGTCTCGTGAATCGTAATCGCCCTCGCCTCCTCCTTTACAACCACAACGAGGAGCCTCGAGCGACTTGGCCTAATGCTCACGCCCTCAGTACCTCTGCAGTTTCTACAAGTACAGCCTATAATCTGATCAAGACGTACAAGAATGAAATCAATGGCCTGGTGCTCTACAGTACCGAGAAAAGCAACCACTATGCCAACCTGGCTGTCACCATAGCCGGTCTGGACCGTCTGCTTCCCGTTACGGCCGAGATACAGAGCAAGTTGGCGGCGCGCCATATTGACCTTCCCGTTCTGGTGGACCTGACTTCGCTCACGATGACCAATACACGTGACATCTACAACTATCTCTACGAGAACTACTGGAGCCGTTGCAACCACCGTTTGATTATCAGCGAACGTCCCAACATTCCCTATGTGCACGACATCGGTGTGGCAGCCGGTTCGGCATGTCTCTGGCTCGATCCTCGTGTGGAGGAGGAAAGCAAGCTGCTCGACAAGTTTCTCAAGGATTTGACTCCCGGTCGCGACTTCGTTCTGGGCTGGTTCCCCGAAGAGCGCTCCGGTGTGGGTGCGACCACCAAGTACGGCCTGTCCACTGTACCTGCCGATTTCTTCGAGAATGCAACCGTATATACTGCTGTCAACAAGCCCGTCAAGATTCCTCCTGTGCCCAAACGACCGAAGTTGGAGAAGAAGGTCTATGCTGCAGTCTATATCAGCGACGGCGACAACATCCAGTACTGCCAGCACGCTATGGCCAAGATCTTCAATCAGGGTGGCCGAGGTCAGATGCCAATGAACTGGACCATCAGTCCCTCTTTGGTCGACATTGCGCCTATGATGCTGAACTACTATTACCGCAAGGCAACAGACAACGACTGCTTCGTCAGCGGTCCTTCTGGTATGGGCTATGCGATGCCTTACGATGCCCACAACTCGTGCTACTATGTCCCGGCCTCGTCGAACAAGATTGTCCCATACACCCAACTCACTCAGCGCTATATCGAGAAGGCCGGTCTGCGCGTTATAACAATCTGGGACGACATCAGCACTGTGCAGCGCAAGCGTTATGCCGACAACTGTCCATACCTCTACGGACTCACCATCAACGATTGGGAACGACAGGAAGGACGTTTGACGATGAAGGTGCAGTCGGGGTGGCTGCCCATCGCTGTTCAATACCCTTGCTACGCTAGCGGCACAAACGTCATCACCAGCTTCTTCAACCGCGACATCACGAATTTCAATGGTTCAAAGCCGATGTTTGTCTGCGGTCAAGTCACCGTTTGGGACGTTGGTCCCGATAAGCTTGTCGCGCTGAAGACAGAGCTTGATGCGCTCTCGCCCGGGAATGTCAATATTGTCCGTGCCGACCATTGGTTCAGCTATTACAACGAGGCCAGTCATTTGCCTTTCAACCTTTCCATGTTGGAGGACACGGAGGTTACTTCGTCGGCCGTCGCAGCTGGTTCTGCAGTAGAGAATGCTACAAATGGCTCGCCCTCGGATGGTTATCAATGGGTTTCAGGAACAACGGATGGCACAGGCTGGGTACAACTGGACTTCAAGGAGCCCTTCAAGATAAGCCGTTATGTGGTGCGTCACGCAGAAGCAGGTGGTTTAGCGCCTCAGCTCAACAATCGTGACTTTACGGTAGAGACCAGCCTGGATGGTGAGACCTGGACTGAGGTGGGCACTTACACGGGCAATCTGTCTCCAGTGACCGAAGCCAGCATCACACCCGTAGAGGCCCAATACTTCAGGGTGAGCGTCACCAAGTCCGGCATCGACGGACGTGTCCGCATTGGCGATATCGAAGTTTACGGAAAGCGCTAAGCTTTATGCGTTATTCATCGGGCTGTTGACCATCGTGAGCCTTCCATGCACATTCTGTTATCTTCATGTCTGTGAAAACAGCTGTGAAGGATGATTCTTCGGGCGAACAGGCATAGATGCCGAAGCTGATTTCATCGGCTCCTGCATACATGTGGCAAACGCGCATCTGGCTGAAGTTTACGCCATCGTTGGAACATTCGATGCAATAGTCGTCTGCCCTTCTGGAGAAGCGATACCACATCGTCTTGACATCGGCAGGAATGGCTGTCGTAGCCCAATCGGAATAGCCGTTGTTCGTAGCCACACTGCCAAGATGCTGAAACTCGTCGTTCTCGTATTCCACAGAGCCTTTCAGCCAGTTCTCGCTATCCAAGTACATGACGATACCGCACTGGTCGAAGCGTTGGTGACTCAGCGTGAAATCCGTCTTCACCACGAAGCTGAAGAACTGTTCCTTCGTCTTCATCTGAAGGACTGGGGCGTTGTCGTTCTGAAAGTGATAGTAGGTGCGTTGCCAAAGGTCTGTGTGCGGAGCTGTGGTGATAGCGATGGTATCACCCTTCACTTCAAATCCAGCCGGTTCCCTTGTCCACTCGAAGCTGTTCATGTCTATCGTTCCACCTTCTGATAGAGCTGTCGTCACAGCATCTGTAAACGTCTCGTTCGTTTCTTCCTGACCTTGCTTTCCACAAGCCGTGAGCAGCAAGGTGGCACTCACTAAGGTTAAAATTGATTTTTGCATCTGTTTTCCTATTTAAGATTTATATTTCGATGCAAAGATACGAAAAAATTTTTATACATGTATAAGTGGACAGGTTCTTTCCGTCGAGGTTAGAGTTTATGTTTTAGCAAAGAAAATGAACCATTCAGTTGTTATTTTTCTCAATTATTTGTAATTTTGCAGGCCGTATTAGTAAAAAACATAACTTTCAATATTTAATTTTATGAAGAAATTGTTACTTTTAATGCTTGCAGTTGTGGCTGGGACTATGACTGCTACTGCTGGTGACGATGAGATTATCTTGCTTTCTTACATCAAATCTACGGGTCAGCAGGCTTTCAACACAAACTACATCCACAAGGCTAACACGATGGTGGCTATGAGTTGTATGATTGAACAGAACCAACAGAGGAATTATGAAGCGCTGTTCGGAGCTCGACTGACCAACTTCAAAAGCAATGCTTTCTGCTTCTTCTCGCGTTTCGCAGGTAAGGACGTTCCTTGCTACAATCGCTCTGGCGTCGAGACTCAAGGCTCAGGCCTCCCCTATAACCGGTATATCGAAGTTGTGGGAATGGGACAGATGGCTGCATGGGGAACCGACGATGAGGGTTTACTTGGTTCTATAACGACAACAGGCACAGCGGACGAAGGCAAAACGCCAATGCTAATCTTCGACCTGAACACAGCCACCACGCCTGGTGGAGTGCAAATCGATGGTTCTGCTTCTTGCGTAACATTGTACGATTTCAAAATTTACGAAGGCGAGACTAATCTGGTACACGTATTCTTGCCCGCAAAGAAAAACGGCGTAATAGGCCTCTACGACAGGTTTACAGGCTCGTTCAGCGGCTCCATCACAAGCACACCTTTCCTGGCTGGAGAGGAAACAGACATTCTGTATCCCATATATGTTCAGTACAACGAAGGTGGCACAGTAAGGGCTGCGTTCCCTGCATATAGCAAGGAAAGCTCGGGTAGTTTCTACATAACACAAGACGAAGGCTACGAAATCAAGTCAATCGAGGTGAAGGACGCAGAAGGGAATAATCTTGAATACACCTTGGCAAATCAGGAAGGATTAGAGGGTCTATATTTCTTCCAAATGCCTGCATCGAAAGTGACGATTAATGTAGTATTCCAAAAGCCACTAAAAGGTGATGTGAATGCAGATACAGTAGTCGATATAGCCGATGTGGTAAAAATACTGAGTATTATGGCTGAAAATGGTGATGATGAAAAGGCCGATATAAATCATGACACCAAAGTTGATATCGCTGATGTTACAGCCGTCATGACCATCATGGCACATCAAAGCTCTGGCAGCAGTGGCGCTGGTACTGGCGACGGTGGAGATGACGGTGGAGACGACAGTGGAGACGAAATCTACTATGTAGTGGAAGTGCAACCTGAGTTTCCTGGTGGCCAACAAGCTATGCTGCAATGGATCAACAACCATATGCAATATCCGCAAGCAGCTTTGGATCAAGGCATTCAGGGGCGCGTGTATGTTCAGTTCGTGGTAGAGAAGAACGGTTCACTCACTAATATTAAAGTCTTAAGAAATATAGACACATCCCTTAGCAATGAAGCCATTCGTCTGGTGCAAACGATGCCGAGATGGACACCTGGTTATAAGGACGGACAGCCAGTACGATGCCAGGTCACTATTCCAATCACATTCAAAATAGACTAAAATAACAAGCCTCCACAATCGTGGGGGCTTTTTTGTCATATGAAGAAATTGTTTATATGCCTAATGGCAATGACGAGTGTGCTGACAACATATATCCGTGTTCGAGGCCAAAATCGCGATAGCATCAGTTTTGATGGGGATTTAGAATAATCAGGCACACCATGAAAAACACTTTTGCTTCGCGGTGCGGACGAGGCTCGAACTCGCGACCCCTAGCGTGACAGGCTAGTATTCTAACCAAACTGAACTACCGCACCATTTCGCTCAATTGCGATGCAAAAGTAGTACTTTCCTGCGACATACGCAAATAATTTCGGCAAAAAGTTACGTTTCTTTATCTAAAATTTCATTCATTACAAAATAATTGTGTAAATTTGCAAAAGTATTTCGCATAACAAACAAATAAAACGAACGAATATGAAAACATTCAAATCTCTTCTCATCGGTGCCCTTGCTCTGCTCACGGCTGCTTGTGGTACAACAAACACGGTTCCCATTACTGGCCGTAAGACGAAACTCCTTGTTGATGATGCGCAGATTCTCAGTCTCAGCTCACAGCAGTATCAGGAATACATGAAGGGCGCCACGTTATCCACGAACCAGAACAACACGGCTATTGTGAAGCGTGTGGGACAGCGTCTCGCCACAGCTGTCGAGACTTATCTTGCAAACAATGGTTATGCCCAGGAGTTGCAAAACTTCCAATGGGAATTCAACCTCGTAAACAGCCAGGAAATCAATGCTTTCTGTATGCCTGGAGGCAAGATTGTGGTTTATGAGGGACTTCTGCCTGTTACTCAAGACGAAGCGAGTCTGGCCATCGTGCTCGGACACGAGATTGCTCATGCTGTTGCAAAGCATTCAGCCGAGCAGCTCTCCAAGCAGATGCGTCAGCAGTATGCAGCTCAGATTGGTGGCAGTGTGCTTGCACAAGTGGCTCAGGCAAAGGGTTATGGTGATGCGGTATCGCTCATCGACTATGCTGCGCAGATCGGCTTTAACTTTGCCAACCTGAAGTATTCTCGCGACAATGAGACAGAGGCTGACCGTCTTGGCCTGATCTTTGCTGCAATGGCAGGTTATGATCCGCAGTTGGCCATTCCTTTCTGGCAACGTATGGCTCAGCAGAGTGGTGGCAACACGAAGAGTGAACTCTTCAGCGACCATCCTTCCGACGAGAAGCGTTTGGCAGAACTGCAGAAACGTATGCCCGAAGCTCTGCAGTATTACACACCTCCAACGCAAACAACTACAACAACTACAACGAAGAAAAAGGCAACGACTAAGAAGAAATAATGCCTAAGCATTGAAGAAGCCTCCCCAGGAGAAGGGAGGCTTTTTTTATATCTAAGACGCTAAGAGGTCTTATTGGGAATTAGAGGTCGTTGGGGTTGAAGGACTTTGGGAAGAAGCCGTAAGCTTCCTTGAACGCATAGGCGTAGTAGTCCTCGGGAGCGATGCCAGGGAAGCGTTCGTGGAAGAGCATTTGTGTTGCTTCGCGATCGCAGGAAGGAGCGAGTTTGAGGTACGTCAGGAAGTTTTCCGTGTCGTTCTTGCGTAGGAAACAATTTGCGAGGTAGGGCACGACGAACTTGCCTTCCTCGTTGCCATAAAGTGTCCAAACGTCTTCGAGGAGGTCGATTGCGACATCGTTGTAGCCTGCATTACTGTAGGAAAGCGCGATGTTGAAGAGTGTCTCGCCTTTGTCGGGACATTCCTCCAAGGCATTGGCAAAGACATCTTCTGCCTTCTTGGTTTCTCCTGCTTGCAGACGAATGTCGCCTTCTGTCATTGCACATCGCCAACGCTGCTCCCTTTCGCAATACTCCCAAGCTTTCTTTATGAAGTAGATTGCTTCGGAATGCTTGTTCAGTCGGCTTTGCGCGAATGCCATGAGCTGATAAATCTGCGAGAGCTCAGCCTTCTTCTCGGGCAATTCGAGGGCGTTGAGTTCTGCTTTGGAGAGTTCCGAGAGGACTTCCTTGTAGCGTTCTTCGCTGCTGAGACAAATGGCTAGCGAGATTTGCACGCTGAGGTCGTCGGGCTGATAGGTGAGGTATTTCTTGTATTGCTCAATGGCTTCAGCCATTTCACCTGCTTGCATGAATGCGTTTGCCTTCATCAGGAGGGCGTTGCTGTCCTCGGGATTTATGGCGAGGGCATAGTCGGCAGCCTCTTGTGCCTCAGGGAATTTCTCGAGCGTGACGCAGGTCTCGGCAAGGAGGTTCCAGGCTTCGGAGTTGAAAGGCTCTTCCTCGAGGATTGCTTTCAGCTGAGCATAGGCGCTCTCATAATCGTCGAGTCCCATTTGTATCTCAGCCTCCATAATGGGCAAACGCGGATGGGTGGGGAAGGAGTCCTGGAGTTGTTCGAGCCATTCCTGTGCAAAGTCCCACTGGTCGTAGTCCATGAAGATGGATGTGCAGTCGTAGAGATAGGTGTCGAGGCTGTCCTGCATCTGCGGCAGTTGCTGTTGGAGGAAGTCGGAAGCCTTGTCAGGACGGCCTTCTTTGATGAGCAGCTCAGCTCGGATGTAGATGACTTCGCAGTCGTCCTGCTCGGTGATGCCGTCGATGATGCTGCGTGCTTCGTCGAGTTTGCCGTAGAACATACGCTGTCGAGCCAGGAAGATTTGCGGGTCAACACTATCGGGGTGCATGTCGAGGGCAGCTTTGATGGCTTGATTCGCCTTTGCATCCTGTTTCCCTGTCATGTAGTACTCGGCAATATCGGTCAGCTCATCTGCCTCGAGATAAGGCACATGACCCTCGGAAATGGCTTTCTCGTAACGATGAAGAAGCCTTAAGAAATGCCGAGACTGATAGTATTTGTTGCTGTCGTCCAATGTCGCTTTGAGAAATTTAACAGGGTGAGTCGGTCAACTTAACACGTCGAGTTTGTCAACTCAACACGTCGAGTTTGTCAACTCACCACGTTGTTTTTGCATTTTAACTACGTTGTGTTTGCTCACTTCTTTGCCCAGGTGTCCTTGAGTCCTACGGTCTTGTTGAAGACGAGGTGCTCTGGGGTGCTGGTTGTATCCACGTTGAAGTAGCCGATTCGCTGGAACTGGAGATAGGAGAGAGGCTTCATCGTGGCTGCGAACTCCTCGATGTAGCAGTCCTTGAGGACTGTGAGGCTGTCGGGGTTGATGATTTGCTTCATGGCAGTCACAGCGTCGCAATCCTGAGCTTCGCGAATGGCAGCGAGTTCATCGCGCGGGTTCTCCACCTTCCAAAGCCTGTCGTAGAGGCGAACTTCGGCTTTTACAGCGTGCTGGCAACTTACCCAATGCAAGGTCTTTCCCTTGATCTTTCGGTCTGCTCCAGGCATTCCGCTACGAGTATCGGGGTCGTAGGTACATTGAATCTCCGTAACATTTCCGTCAGCATCCTTCGTGCAACCGGTACACATTATTATATATGCGTTCTTCAGGCGCACTTCCTTGCCTGGAGCGAGACGCATGAACTTCTTCTCTGCCTCTTCCTGGAAGTCGTCGCGCTCAATCCAAATCTCGCGACTGAAAGCAACCTTGTGCGTTCCATCGGCTTCGTTCTCAGGGTTGTTGATAGCGGTAAGTTCCTCGACTTGACCTTCCGGATAGTTCGTGATGACGACCTTAACGGGGTCGAGAACTGCGCTAACTCGAATGGCTCGGCTGTTGAGGTCCTCGCGAACAGCACTCTCCAGGAGCGCCATCTCGTTGAGGGCATCGAAGGTGGTGTAGCCTATCTTCTTGATGAAGCCACGAATGCTTTCGGGACTATAACCGCGACGACGGAAGCCGCAAATGGTTGGCATTCGAGGATCGTCCCATCCACTCACGAGACCTTCCTTGACGAGAGCCAACAGATTGCGTTTGCTCATGAGTGTGTAGCTGAGGTTCAGCTTGTTGAACTCCGTTTGGCGAGGGCGATTGTCCTCAATGTTGTCGGTCTCGCCCTTGTACTCCTTCATCCAAGTTACGAAGAGATCATAGAGGGGACGATGTTCCACGAACTCGAGCGTGCAGAGGCTATGCGTCACACCCTCAAGGTAGTCGCTCTGTCCGTGGGTAAAGTCGTACATCGGATAAGCATTCCATTTGTTGCCAGTCCGAATGTGTGGGATGTTCATGACACGATAGAGCAGGGGGTCCCTGAAGAGCATGTTCGGGTGAGCCATATCGATCTTTGCACGAAGAACGAGTGTGCCGGGAGTTGCTTCGCCGCTGTTCATGAAGCGGAACAACTTGAGGCTCTCTTCTGCAGGACGATCTCTGAAAGGACTGTTGGTGCCTGGCTTCGTCGTCGTTCCCTTTTGCTGAGCAATAACTTCAGCGCTCTGCTCGTCAACATAGGCACGTCCCTGCATGATGAGCCACTCGGCAAAATCCCAAAGCTCCTGGAAGTAATCGCTCGCATAATACACGTTGTCCCATTGGAAGCCCAGCCATTTGATATCGTTCTCGATGCTCTCGATGTACTCGGTGTCTTCCTTTATCGGGTTCGTGTCGTCGAAGCGGAGATTGCACTTGCCGCCATATTGCTCTGCGATACCGAAGTCGAGAGCAATCGCCTTAGCGTGTCCGATGTGGAGATAGCCGTTCGGTTCGGGTGGGAAACGCGTCTGAATGCGTCCACCATTCTTGCCTTCAGCCAAATCGTTCTCTACCTTCTGTTCAATGAAATTGAGGCTCTTCTTCTCCTCAACTATGTTTGTTGTCTCTACCATGTTAGTATTTGATTATCTGATAAGTATCTTTTTACCGTTTACGATGTTGATGCCCTTCTGCATCTTCTGGAGACGCTGACCTGAAAGGTTATAGATGGCTCCCTTTTCTTCTGTTGCGATGTATGGCGGAACAATGCCAGTTGGGTCTTCTACGTCGAGGCTGACAGGAATGTCGGGCAGGACGATGGAAGTTGGAGCCGTGCTTTCGTCGAGGGTTGTAGTGAAGTATGGAGCCATTGCCTCAAGTGTTTTCATAACCGAGGTGTACTCGAAAGCTGTGCCATCGTCGTTCAAGACATAGATTCCCTTGAGCTTCGGAGCTAACGTGTTGCCGTGGAACTTGAAGCTGGGCGATGTGACGAGCATCTTATCGGAGCCAGTCTTGAAGAACGGAATACTACCAATCGAGCGGAAAACAATTGACCGACCTGCCATAGTGGAATCGGCAGCGATGATGTAAGGTGTGCCGCTACGCAGTTCCAGCGCTGGCCTGAAGATAGCTTCGCCATTGCTGCCCTCGGCCGTGAACTCGTAGATCCAGAAATGCGTGAGTGAATCGTTGAGCTCGACGAGTTGGTCATCGATATAGATGGAGTCGGGCTTGAATGGCATCGTAAAGGCGTGCCACTTTGTTCCGTTTTCTGTTTCGGGGAAGGTGTAGGTGAATGAAGCGCTGTCAGCATCGAAGCTGATGGGGATGTAGTATGCTTTGTCGTTGACCAAGTCGATATGGTCGGCGTGACTGCCTACGACAGCATTAAATTCGTCGTTCACCTTTGGTAAATCCATACCTGGTGCGAATGCATAGATGACGTTGCTATTGCCTCTGTTGAGCGATAGACGTGTAATCTTGTTGCAGTTTGCATAGAAGCCGACATTTGTTGTACCGGTGGACATTGAAGAGCTGTGAGCCTTACCTGTTACGCTGCCATCAGCCTTCCAGAGCAGCACGCCGGCTTTCATCTCGAACTTGTGGTCCCAGATACCGCCGCTGCCCAATGTGCCGTCCTGATTGGTGTACATTGCCTTGAAGCGATAGTAGTAGCCTTCGCTGAGACCATCGTATTCGAAATCGACCGTAGCCGTCTTGCCTTTGATGATGTCAACTTGGAACGAGCGTGTAGGGCCGCTGTATGCTGTGTTGTTGCCTATCTTCTGGCTCCAGAGCTGCAGCTTGATGCCTCCGTGATAGTCCTGCGTTCCATTGTTCTTGATGACAGCTTTGCCGATGAGACGTTTGCCGTATGCAATGTCGTTTGCACCATTCGTTATGGTGTAAGACGAGATGGCCAGGCTTGCCTGAGTGGCTTCTGCTTCAGAGATGACTACCATCGTATCTGTTCCGATGACGTTGTTGCCCTTATCGTCAGTAGCGAACCACAGGTTGTAGGTACCCGTCTCTTCGGGTTTGAAGAAGTACGACACATCGACCGTTTCGCCCGAGCGAACTGCAACCTGCGACTTGCTTTCGGTGTAGATCTTCGTCTGTGTTTTGCTTGCCAGGAAATAGACGGTCTTGAAGAATTCCTTGCCATCGTTACGGAACCTCACCTTTACCTCCTGTTCCTTACCGGCAATACGCGTTCCCGGGAAAGTGATGGTGTCGATGCTTATGCTTTCGTAGGTCGGGTAGGGGTAGATGAGAGTTGTGCCTGTCGTGTCCACAATGGCTTCGATGTACTCGTCGTTCAAGTTGTATTTTGTATGCCAGACCTCGCTTTTAATTGGTTTGCAAGCAGGCGAGAGCTTGTAGGTGCCCTCAGGAAGTTTTCCTGAAATCTGGAACGTTTTTGTCTGCGAATTACCGTCAGCCAAGCCCGAAATGGTCAACCTCGTTCCAACTAATGCCAGTTCGCCATTCTCGTCGAGCCTGACAATGCCCGTGTGGAAGCTGGCTTTCGCACCTGTCTTGTTCGTGAACTTTGCCTTGATAGTTGTGCCGGAGATGGATACGTCGCTGATTGTAAGGTACTCTCCCTTAGGCGAATTCGGAGTGCGGAGGTTGAAGCAACCGCCCTGAGTCATGCTGTAGCCGTCGCTGCTGCTGCTTGCACCGGTACCTGAGTTATCGCCTGGATTGAGGATACTGATGAGGAACCAGCCGTTGCTGCCACCTCCCCAGCCCCAGTTCACGTGGAAGAGCTCTTCTCCGTCGAAGCCGTCGATGACAAAGGCATGTCCGCCACCTGAGCTGTGACCACGATAGAGGACGGGGTAGCCTGCTTCCATCTCATCGTAGAGCATGTTGAACCACTCGTCGATGGTATAGTTCGGACGGTTTGCCCAGAAGGCTCTTGCGTCGAAACCGAAATAGTTGACCAGCGCGTCTCTCGACTTCGACGTATCGGCACCCGATGATGCTCCCCAACCCATTTTGAGGGCCTGACCGCAATAGAGCATCAGGTTCGCAACGGCTGTATCGGGTTTGTCGTGCTCATGGTCGCTGCCGCAACTGTATGTGTCGCGCATGTTCTCCCAGTCAATCTTCGTGTTTCTGGGCACAGCCTTTGCCGTAACAGTCTTTGTTGTGCCGTCGTCGAGCGTATAAGTCCTGGAGTGAGCCGGAATCTGTGCCTTCAGCTTTTCTGGATACTTATAAAAGTTGATGACTTGCGCCATAGCTGTAGCGGCACAACCTGATGCCGAATAATGCTGAGTACCGTCGCCCTTGTAGTATTTCGGGCAAGTGAGGTTGTAGGGATGCCCTTGGTTCCAGCGCGATTTCATCAGTTCTGGGATGCTGTGTTTCGTACTCTGCACCTTGTTGCGCTTCTGAATTCGAGGGTCGCCAGGCTGGATGTCGTTATCGATGATGAACTTTATCTGGTCGGCATAGAACTGCAGCCACGAGCGCATGTTCTCGGGGATATTGTCGGGGTCGAAGGAGCCCTGATCCACATAGCCAAGAATCGGTTCTACTCGGTCGTCGCCCGAGACGATAACATAGCCGCCATCGTTACCAGCATTGAAGACATAGTAATACTCCTCCTCTTGGTTTGCGGAGGTGCTGTTTTGGCTGTTGGCTCGAGTGCGGGCTGGAGTCAGCACAGTCTTTCCCTTTGCTGTCATATACGCCTTGGCGGTGTAGAGTGCAGCCTTTTTGCCGAGCGGTTCTGCTGAAGCCATAACGCAGCAGAGCAAGCATAAGAGTAGTGAAATCTTCTTCATGATGTTGTCAGTTTTGTCTTTTTCGCTGCAAAGGTACGGATTTTAATTGAAAATTAAAAATTGAGAATTGAAAAAATGAACTAATCTGCCTCCGCAGGAAAAAATGCCCTACAGGGTGATTTCAAACGCCGCGTGCGGCGATTGCAATTTCCGCGTGCGGCGATGACCATCCCCGCGTGCGGCGTTTGAAATTCCGCTTGCGGTTTCAGAAACGAAACGTGCCCCGTCGGATTGACGAGGCACGCTGAGTGTGTGGCTTAGCCGAGGCTCATTGAACTTTCGGCTTGCCTTTGCGTTATTTCAGTACTTTTCTGTCGTTCACGATGTTAACGCCCTTCTGCATCTTCTGGAGACGCTGACCTGCGAGGTTGAAGATGGCATTCTCCATTCCCCATTCTCCATTGTCAATTCTCCTAATGCCTGTCGGGTCGTCCCAGAGGCGTATGGTCATAGCCTCTGCGTTCTCGGGTAAGCGGAGGTATGCATGGAAGCCGTTGACTTGGTCTTGACCTTCGAGCATGAACGTTGCTCCGTCAACAGCTACGCCATAAATGACGTTCTGCTGCTCGGCTGCGACAATGGGGGCGTAGGTACCCTGGAAGATGGTTGATGAGTGCTCTACAAAACCTGCCTGAACACTCGTCTCGTCGATGGTGATGTCTTCGAGGACGATGGTCGAGGGTATGCCTGCTTCGGCTGTAGCTTCTAGCTCGGGTACGAGGATGATGAAGGGTATTCCTGCAGCAAGTGTGTCGGCTTTGATGAACTCGATGTAGTTGGACGAGAGACCGTAGAAGGTGTATGCCTGAATGCCTTCACCGAAAACGCTTGTCACGTCGTCGATCTGGAAGGGCAGACAGACGGTGTTCAGTCCTGTTTCATAGGTGCGACAGAGTGTGAGCTCGTCGTATGTGCCGGCTACGATGGGCTCTGTTGCCATCTCGTCGAGCGTTATCTTACGGACAGGTGCAACTGGAATTTCGGGCAGAACGATGCTCTCGGGCATAAGGCTGTCGGGGAGCTCTGTGGTGAAGTAGGATGCCATTGCGTCGAGTGTCTTTATTACGGTGGTGTACTCGAATGCTGTTCCTGCTTCATTGAGGAGGTAGATGTTCTTGAGCTTCGGAGCGAACGTATTGCCGTGGAACTTGTAATTGGCTGACGTTACGACCATCTGGTCTGTTCCGGACTTGTAGAAGGGCACGTTGTATGCTCGGAAGACGAGTGAGCGACCTGCCATCTTATGGTCACCAGCGATGATGTAGGGAGTGCCGCTACGGAGTTTTTGGGCAGGCTTGAAGACAACGTCGCCATTGAAGCTTTCCTTAGCGAACTCGTAGATCCAGAAGTGGTTGAGTGTGTCGTCGAGAGTGACCTCTGCACCGTCGAGGAAGATGGAATCGACGGCGAATGGCATTGTGAAGGCGTGCCAGCCTGTTCCGTCTTCTGTCTCGGCGAAGGTGTAGGTGTAGGTTGCTGTATCAGCCCTGAACGTAGCAGGGAGATAGTAGGGCTGGTCGTTGACGAGGTTGATGTGGTTGGCGTGTTTGCCATGCACGAGGTTGTGGTCGACAAGAGTTGTTGGCGGTTCCATGTTCTCACCAAAGGCGTAGATGGTGTTGGGGTTTTTGTTTCCCGACATTCGCGTTATCCTCTTGCTGCAATCGGCCAGGATGCCGCAGAAGGTGGCGGATGTGGTCAACGACGACTTGTACTCCTTGCCAGTCAGTGTGCCGTCGTTTTTCCAGCAAGCGATACCGGCTTTGACCGTCCAGCCTCCAAGGTCCCAAACGCCGCCATTGCCGAGAGAGCCGTCCTGATTGCCATAGTATGCGGCAAGGTAGTACTTGTTGTTCTCGCCGAGCCCGTCGAACTGGAAGTCGATGGTAGCGATTTTTCCACCCATGATATCAACGTCGTAGGTGTGGGTCGAGCCACTCCAAGCTGAACCTTGACCATTGTACTGTGTCCAGATTTGTAATTTGACTCTTCCTTTGTACTCCTCGCTCTTGTTGTTCCTGATTTTAGCCTGCCCGACCATCGTCTTACCGTAGATGTAGTTGTTGACAAGATTTGTGATGGTGTAGGATGTGACGGTGAGATCTGCTTTAGAGGCTTGCGATTCTTCGATTATTTCCATCGTGCCTTCTCCAATGACGTTGTTACCCTTGTCGTCGGTAGCGAGCCAGAGGTTGTAGGTACCTGTCTCTTCGGGCTTGAAGAAGTAGGAGATGTCGAGCGTCTCTCCGGCATGAATGGCAACTTGGGACTTGCTCTTGGTATAGACTTTCTCTTGTGTCTTGCTTGCGAGGAGATAGATGGTCTTGAAGTACTCCTTGCCTTCGTTACGGAAGGTGACTTTGACTTCCTGTTCCTTTCCGACGATACGTGTGCCAGGGAAGACGATGGTATCGACTACTATGCTCTCATAGGTGGGAATGGGCCTCTTGAAGCTCAGGAAAACTTGGTCAGTGCTATCGACTACGGCCTCGATGTACTGTGTCTTGAAGTCGTATTCAGCCTGCCACTCCTCGCTTTTGGATGGTTTGCTTGCAGGAGAGAGCTTGTAGATGCCTTCAGGAAGATGCCCTGCAATCTGGAAGGTCTTCGTGGCTGTCGCGTTGTTTGCTAAGCCGTTGATGTTTTGCTTATCGCCAACAAGCGCGAGCTCGCCGTTCTCGTCGAGCATGACAATGCCTGTGTGGAAGCTGTTCGACGAACCGGTTCTGTTTGTGTACTTAACCCTGATGCTTGTATTGTTGTAGATAGAAGCATCGCTAACGGTAAGATATCCCTCGGACTTAGGTGTGCGCGGAAGGCGAAGGTTGAAGAGTGCGCGTTGGCTCATGCTATATCCGTCGCTGCTGCTACTTGCACCAATTCCGCTGTTATCACCAGGATTCAGGATGCCGACGAGGAACCAGCCATTGCTGCCGCCGCCCCAGCCCCAGTTGAGATGGAAGAGATTATCACCGTCGAAGCCGTCAATCACAAATGCGTGACCACCTCCGGAAGAGAAACCAGAGATAAGGACGGGATAGCCTTGGTCAATTTCGTTGTAAATCAAATCAAACCATTCGTCGATACTAAAGTTGTAACGTTCGCCAACCCATGCTCTCTGGTCGAATCCGAAGTATTCGATATAGGCTTCAGCACTGAAGTTAGCACCAGAAGAGGGACCATAGTGCATGGTAACGGCTTGTCCGCAATAACGCATCAGGTTAGCAACGGCCGAGTCCTGAGCATTTGCTACGTGTCCGTCTTCCCAAGAATAAGTGTCGCGCATATCGTCCCACTTGATAACTGTGTTGCGTGGAATGGCTGGGATGTTGACGGTCTTTGACGAACCATCTTTTTTCGACCAATATGTGATGGAGTAGCTCGGAATGAGCTTCTTAATCTTTTCTGGATATTTGTAGAAGTACATGACCTGTGCCATCGCCGTTGCAGTACAACCAGTTGCTGGACCGCTTCTTTTGGGCAAGGGGGTTTGCTCCTCCTTGTCGTCCTCCAAATAGTAATCGGGACAAGTGATGTTGTAGGGCCTGCCCTGGTTCCAACGAGTTGTCAGCATTTCGCCAACGCTATGACGTGTTCCTGCGACTTTGTTACGTTTCTTGATGCGAGGATCGTCGGGCTGGATGTTGTTGTCGATGACAAACTTAATTTCGTTGGTATACATCTGCAACAATTCTCGCATGTTTTCTGGGATGTTGTCGGGGTCGAACGAACCATGGTCGACGTATCCGAGGATGGGCTCTACGCGGTCGTCGCCAGAGACGATGACGTATCCACCATTGTCTCCTGCGTTGAAGACATAGTAGTAAGTGTCTTCCTGACCGTTCGAAGTGGCATTGCTATGAGCCTTGAAGGGCGTTTGTGCCTGATTAATGCTCTTACCTTTAGCAAGCATATAAGCCTTTGCTGTATAAAGCGCAGCTTGCTTACCAATGGGCTCTGCTGTTGCCATTAATGCGAAGCAGAGTGTCATGAAAGAGATAATAGAACGCTTCATTTGTGTAGTTATTAAGTTTTAGATGATTATTCGTATCCGTTTGGATTATTCTTCTGGAAACGCCATGAGTCGCGACACATCTCTTCGATGCCGAACTTGGCCTCCCAGCCCAGCTCGCGCTTTGCCTTTGCTGGGTCGCAATAACAAGTGGCGATGTCACCTGGGCGACGGGGCTTGATTGCATATGGAACCTTGAGACCGTTGGCCTTCTCGAAGGCTTTGACGACGTCAAGGACGGAGTAGCCGTGACCTGTTCCGAGGTTGTAAATGGCAAGACCCTTGTTCTCCTGAATGGCTTTGAGTGCACAAACGTGACCATTGGCAAGATCAACGACATGGATGTAGTCGCGAACGCCGGTTCCATCGTGTGTGTCATAGTCATTGCCAAAGACACCAAGCTCCTTGCGAATGCCAATGGCAGTTTGTGTGATATATGGCATCAAGTTGTTAGGAATGCCGTTGGGGTTCTCGCCAATCAGTCCCGACTCATGAGCGCCAATAGGGTTGAAATAACGGAGAAGCACGACGTTCCACTCGGGATCGGCCTTCTGAACGTCCATCAGTACCTGTTCAATCATAGACTTCGTCCAGCCGTAAGGATTGGTGCACTGGCCCTTGGGACATTCTTCTGTAATGGGAATAATGGCAGGATCACCATAAACCGTTGCAGAAGAAGAGAAGATGATGTTCTTGCAACCGTGCTTCTGCATGACGTCAATGAGAACGAACACGCCGTTCATGTTTGTTTCGTAGTACATAAGAGGCTTGGCAACGGATTCGCCAACAGCTTTGAGGCCAGCGAAGTTGATGACAGCATCTATCTTGTGGTCCGTGAAGACCTTGTCCATAGCTTCGCAATCGCGAATGTCGGCTTCAATAAAGATGACCTTGTGGCCGATGATTTGCTCGACGCGACGAATGGCTTCAGGCTGGGAATTGTAGAAGTTATCGACTACAACCACGCTGTGGCCTGCCTTGTCTAACTCGATGAGGGTGTGGCTGCCAATGTAGCCCGCACCACCTGTTAATAGGATGTTCATATAATTAAATTCAAAATTGCTAAATTCAAAATTCAAAATTCAAAATTACTTAATCTATAGCCCGAACAGAGTTTTAAGTCCGTTATCGACGCCGCTGAAACCCATGAAAGCCATTGCCAGAAGACCTGCGGTAATAAGGGCTATGCTCATTCCTTGAAGGCCTTTGGGAACATCCATCATTTCAAGTTGCTCGCGAATGCCTGCAAAGACGACAAGCGCAAGAGCAAAGCCGATGGCCGTGCTGATGGCAAAGACAACGCCGGTCAGCAGGTTAGGCTCGAGGCCTTGAGTTGCGTATGTGCCGTTAGCCACGAGAATTGCTACACCGAGGATGCAGCAGTTGGTCGTGATGAGCGGCAAGAAGACGCCAAGTGCCTGATATAGCGCAGGAGCGCTTTTCTTTAAGATAATCTCGACCATCTGCACGAGGGCTGCAATCACAAGGATGAAGGCAATCGTCTGGAGATATTCTAGGCCGAAAGCCTTGAGCACATACATTTGAATGAGATAGGTGACAATGGTGGCAAGCGTGAGTACGAAAGCCACAGCTGCACCCATACCAAGGGCAGAATCCACTTTCTTGCTGACGCCAAGGAAGGGACATATGCCCAAGAACTGAGACAGGACGATGTTGTTAACAAAGACCGCAGTGATGAATATAAGTATGTATGCCATAGTTATGCCTTTTTAATCTTGTTAATGATAGCAATGAGATAACCAAGAGCGATGAAAGCTCCGGGAGCAAGAACGAAGACAAGTGCTCCGTAGTTCTCGGGGAAGATTGTCGTATCGAACACCTTACCCGTTCCAAGCAACTCGCGAACTGCACCCAAAAGGGTGAGGGCAATAGTGAAGCCTATACCCATTCCGATGCCATCGCAAATGCTGCTTACTACGCCATTCTTGGCTGCAAAAGCTTCCGCACGACCAAGGATGATGCAGTTCACCACAATAAGTGGGATGAACAGACCAAGGCTCTTGTCCACTTCGGGAGCGTATGCCTTGATGAGCATCTGCAAGATTGTCACGAGAGATGCAATCACGACGATGAACGAAGGAATGCGTACCATATCGGGAATCAGCTTCTTGATAAGCGA
Organism: uncultured Bacteroidales bacterium; assembly: GCA_902778625.1. Classification (GTDB taxonomy): domain Bacteria; phylum Bacteroidota; class Bacteroidia; order Bacteroidales; family Bacteroidaceae; genus Physcousia. Next base: position 37,847 of record CACYYM010000015.1, on the reverse strand, counting down.
AATGATGAGGTTGGAGAAGATGAGGACAGCCATCGTGGCAAGTCCCATCGAGAGGCCGTTAATTGCGCTGCTTGTCGTTCCGAGTGTCGGACACATGCCAAGCAAGAGCACAAACGTGGGGTTCTCCTTTATGATGCCGTTAAGCAGGACTTTCATATTGTTCATTTCAGTTTCCTCCTTTACATTATTAATTATTATTAGGCTTTGCTTGTGGACTTGCTCCACTCTGTGCGTCGTTCTCGGAAAGTGTCTTGTAGGCAGCGTTGATGCAACGTAGGAAAGCACGGCTGGTAATGGTCGACGCTGTGATGGCATCCACTTCGCCTCCGTCCTTGCTGACTTCAAGTTTGCCTGCTTGCTTGCCGATGATGTCGCCTTTTTGGCCCTTTTGGAACCAGTCCTGTGCCTTAGCACCAAGTCCCGGAGTCTCGCTCGACTCAAGTACCTTGTAGCCAAGGATTGTGCCGTCTTGAGCAAGACCTACCATTACAGTCAGAGCACCGCCAAAACCTTTCGGGTCTGTTATCTTGATGGCAGAACCTTCTTGACCATTCAAGACTTCTTGCTCGGCTTCTTTCTCTTGTTGAACCTTAAGAGCCTCGATGGTTGGAGCCGTTATGCTATTCACATAACCAAGTGCTGCTCCTGCAACGACTGCAATGCCGGTCAGCACGATTGCCATATTGTACCAAGTGGATTTAAGCTTCTTCATTTCTTTTCCTCCTTTCTGACGACTTCGCCGAAACGTTCAGGCTTGCAATAAGTATTGATGAGAGGCGTGAAAGCGTTCATGATGAGAATCGCGAACGACATGCCTTCGGGATAAGCGCCCCAGTTACGGATGATGACTGTCAGCAAGCCGATACAAACGCCATAAATGAGTTGTCCCTTTGCTGTCATGGGCGAGGTAACATAGTCCGTTGCCATGAAGCAAGCACCGAGAATCAGGCCGCCGCTCATCAGCACGACATGCGGCATAGCATAAATCGGATTGGCGATGTGCATGATGCCTGAGAAGACAGCTACTGTTCCAAGAATGCTGACTGGAATGTGCCAAGTGATAATCTTGCGCCAAAGCATGAAGGCACAGCCCAACAGAAGCAGCAAAGCGCTGACTTCGCCTAAAGAACCCTCTGTCTGGCCATAAAGCATTTCTAGGCTTGAAGGTAAGTCATTCAGAATTGAAGGATCTTTTTCAAGAATGGCTTTCTGCATTAGGCTCAAAGGAGTTGCACCGGAACAGCCATCAATACTGTCGCGCAGATTGTCGGACCAAGTTGTCATCTGCACAGGGAAACTGATGAGCAGGAACACACGACCGACAAGGGCAGGGTTGAAGGGGTTCTGACCAAGTCCGCCGAATGTCATCTTACCGATGCCGATAGCAACAAGGGCACCAATGATGATTAGCCATATTGGCAGATTGCTCGGCAAGTTGAAGCCAAGCAGCAAACCTGTCAGGATAGCACTGCCGTCACAGATTGTGCAGGCAGGACGTTTCAGCAGGAACTTCGTAATCGCCCACTCGAAGAAGACGCAAGAAAGCACCGATGTGGCAAGCACGATAGCAGCACCAAGGCCGAAGAACCAAAGGCTTGCAAGCAGTGCAGGCACGAGTGCAATGCAGACACCATACATGTTCTTCTGCACGGAGTCGTCTCCGTGAACATGCGGTGAAAGGGATATGATTGGTTTCATGTTATAATATCTTTTATCGTTTGTCATTTATCATTTAGCAGCTCTGCTGCGAATAATTCCCATAACGGTACTTTTTCCGACGCGAATCATGTCGAGCAACGGACGATTGCTTGGGCAAGTGAACTGGCAGCTGCCACATTCGATGCAGCTTGTTATGTCATTCTTCTCAGCACCTTCCCAATCTTCCTTCGCGCTCATCTTGCTGAGCAGATAAGGCTCCAAGCCCATCGGACAAGCGCTGACGCACTTTGCACAGCGTATGCAAGGCTTAGGTTCTGCTCGATGCGCCTCCTTGTTGTTCATAATGAGCAGACCGCTTGAGCCTTTTGTCATAGGAATGTCGAGGCTGAGCAGGGCCTTACCCATCATGGGACCGCCACCGATAATCTTGCCTGTGTCTTCCGGAAGGCCTCCGCACTCGTCGATGAGTTGCTGGAAGGGCGTGCCAAGGCGAGCCAAGAGATTGCTCGGCTGCTTCACGCTCTTGCCTGTAACGGTGATGATACGGTCGATGAGCGGCTTGTTCTTCATCACTGCTTGATAGATGGCAAAGGCAGTACCGACGTTCTGCACAACAGCTCCAACATTGATAGGAATGGCAGGAGGAGCAGGAACTTGACGGCCAATGACTGCGTCGATGAGCTGCTTCTCGCCGCCTTGCGGATATTTAACCTTGAGAGGCACAATCTCGATGCCTTCGTAGCTTTGAGCCTTCTCCTTCATCAGAGCAATTGCATCGGGCTTGTTGTTCTCGATACCGATGTAGCCCTTCTGCACATCCACAGCCTTCATGATGAGCTGCAAACCCACGAGTATCTCCTCGGGATGCTCAAGCATGAGACGGTGGTCGGCAGTCAAGTACGGCTCGCACTCTACGGCATTGATGATGACGCACTCGGCCTTGCATCCAGGAGGAGGTGAGAGCTTGACATGGCAAGGGAATGTAGCACCGCCCATGCCGACGATGCCTGCCGCCTTTATCTTTTCTACAATTGTCTTGCTGTCGAGTTCGGGACGGTCGCTGAGCTTAACGAGGGCAGGGGAGCGGTCGATGCCTTCTTCCCATTCGTCGCCTTCGACATCCACGTAAACAGCCATACGACGAGTGCCGCTTGCATCGAGGACTGCATCAACCTTCGATACCTTACCGCTGACACTGCTATGTATGGGAGCACTGACAAAACCTCCAGCCTCAGCCAACAACGTGCCCACTTTTACCTCGTCACCCTTCTGTACGACGGGCTTTGCTGGAGCACCGATATGTTGGAACATACTGAAGACTGCCTGCTTAGGCAACGCTGCCTCGCGAATAGGACTTGCTGCAGACAGCTTGTTTTCTGCGGGATGAACACCGCCTATCTTAAATGTCTTCATATATTATTCGGCTTTAGAGGATTCAACATTCTGTATCGGAGCATTCTGGGGCTCTGGTGCACTTTGGGGAGCAGTCTCTTCCGTCTTAGGCTTTCGCGGAGGGAAGTTAAAGCTGTGGATGGCTCCTTTCGGGCATGCTTCTTCGCACTTGCGGCACATCTTGCACTTCTCGGCATCAATGTAGGCAAGGTTGTTCTCGAGGGTAATTGCCTCGAACTTTTCGCAAGTTTTGACGCACTTGCCGCAACCGATACATGAAGCTTTGCAAGCCTTGTTGGCGATGGCGCCCTTGTCCTTGTTGTTGCAGAGAACAACGACACGACGTCCTTTGGGACCTTTGAGACGAATCTCGATGATGCCTCTCGGACAAGCTTTTGCACAAGCACCGCAAGCCGTACACTTCTCTTCGTCAACTTCGGGAAGACCAGTCTCGGGATTCATGTGGAGCGCATCGAACTGACACTTGCTCACGCAATCGCCGCAGCCAAGACAACCGTAGCCGCAGCCGGTCTCGCCCATGCCAGTCATCTGCTGGACGCGACAACTCCTGGCTCCATCAAACTGTGCTTGACGAGGACGGTTCTCGCATGTACCGTTACAACGAACGACTGCCACCTTCGGAGCTGCTGCCTCAACAGCCAGACCGAGGATGTTTGCCACCTGTTCCATGACAGGCTGACCGCCTACAGGGCAAAGCTTGCCCTCCAGGCTACCTTCATTTGCCGCTTTCACACAAGCAGCAGCAAAACCCGAGCATCCGGGATAGCCGCAACCGCCACAATTAGCCTGAGGCAGAACGGCTCCAACCTGCGCAATGCGAGGGTCTTCATGCACAGCAAATTTGTGAGAGACAACAAACAGAATTACCGCAGAGGCAAGTCCGATGAGTCCCAGCACGCATACTGCAATCAGAATTACATTCATAATGTTTTTATTGTTTTGTTTAGTTACTTTCTATCTTGAAGGTGAAGTTCTTGCCCAACCTGTCGCGAAACAGATAGAGCACGCCATAGTAGAGGGCAAGGACGAGGAGTGCAGTCGTAGCCCCTATGCCGTCTCCGCCCATGCGAGTGCCGACGTAGAGCGCAATAAGCATCAAGACAAGCGGAACGACATACGCTAGCACGGTTGCCTTCAGGCTTTGACGGACAGAGCCGACCAGTGTCACCTTGTCGCCAACCTGTAGAGTAGGATAGTGGCCGCTTACTTCCACCACCTTTTCTTTGCTTTCGCTGCTGTGACAGAGGCTGCGGGCACTGCAACTACTGCAAGCCGAAGCCTGCAAAATGCGAACCGAACATCGGTCTGTTCCAATGTTCTCTACGATGCCCTCGTGCTTAATTGTTGCTTTCTTGTCCATTTCTCTCCAAAATCACGCAAAGATACGATTTTTTTCCATTATATACCTAATTATAATTAAAAGGATTTTGCGTTTTTGCATAAAAAGTCACAAAATGTGCTGTTTTCGTGCGAATTTTTCAAAGTCCAAATATGTTGATATCCACTTTTTGCAGTATTATTTTGTTGAAGAACGTGCAAAAAATAATTGTGCCGAATAGCATCTCTTTTGTCAGCAAACATAAAATCAGTGTGTAAGATAATCGGACATTTTGCTGTCATAGTGTCATTTTCCGTCGTGCCGAAAAAGGGCACATAATTCGCCGAATTTGAAATTTCCGTGTGTAGCGATTTCAAACGCCGCGTGCGGCGATTGCAATTTCCGCGTGCGGCGATTGATTTTTCGCCTGTGGAAATTCGCACCTTCTCCACTCGAAATTGGGCTTAAAAACGCCTTAAAAAGGTCGTTTTTGCTAAGTGGAGATGGCAAGCCGATGTGTTTTGATTGAAATTAGAAAATTGGAGAATAAAATTGTCGCCTGTGAATCAAATAGTTACAAAAAGGTTTCGTTGGCTAGGAGTCGAATTTCGTTTATAAGCGCGTTTCTCTGAAAAAATGACTCAAACCATAGGCGAGAGCATTTTCTTCGATTCTCGCGAGTCTGCCAAAAATCAGGAAGAAAGCAAAATGGCACGTTTTACGACAATTTGACAAATCGGCATTTTGACAAATTGCAGCCTAAGTCTTTAATTTTGAAATTGTAAATTTTGAATTTTGAATTGTTTATCGTATCTTTGCACAAAATATATCAAACGATTTGCTGACATGAAAGTTCGAACCTGCTGCAAGATTAACCTTGGCCTGAATGTCGTGGAGCGCCGTCCAGACGGCTATCACAACCTGCAAACGATTTTCTATCCTGTGCCGCTTTTCGATGAGATTGCGATTGAAGAGGGAGAAGGCGACGATAAGCTGACACTTGGCGGGCATCCGCTTGAAGGGGATGTGAACGACAATCTTGTCTTGCGAGCTGTTCGCCTTCTGAGGCAGGAGGGTTATCCTGTGCCTCCGCTACAGATCGATTTGCGAAAGGTTATTCCCAGCGGTGCAGGCCTTGGCGGTGGCAGTAGCGACGCGGCTTGTATGGTGAGGACAATCGCTCAACTTTACCATTTGCCACTCTCGCAAGTGCAGATGGAAGCGCTTGCCAGCAAGCTCGGTGCAGACTGTCCGTTCTTTGTTAATCCAGTTCCCCGTTATGCTGAAGGAATAGGTGATGTATTCACGCCTATCTCTTTGAGTCTCAGGGGGTGGTATTTGTTGCTTGTGAAGCCAGATGTTCATGTCTCTACGCGTGAAGCTTATGCAGGCGTACATCCTCATCAGCCTGTATATTCATTGCTCGAAACGGCAACGTTGCCTGTCGGTCAATGGGCAGAAAGGATGACGAATGACTTCGAAGAGAGCATCTTCGAGAATCATCCTTTACTTGGTGAGATTAAGCAGGAGTTATACCGTCAGGGCGCAGCTTATGCTGCAATGAGCGGCAGCGGCAGTACCATCTTCGGCCTGTTCCGCTCAAGACCGGACAGCGAGCCGTTCTCGGAGCATTTCACGTTTGTCTGCCAGCTATAAATCAATTAGCAACGCGTCTTCGTTCTCGTTGCGTAGTGTGCGCAAAGCATCCCATTCGGGCGTTCCTGTCTGCCAGACGAGCGAGGGATTCTCGATTCCGAAGGAGTCGATGCGGCGTGTCACCATTCCGACCGTGACACGATGTATGTCGATGGCGGGCAGATAGTGGGGCTCGTCACCAGGCTCATTGCGTGCTTCGACGAGCAATTGCACTCGTGTCAGTTCTCCGAGCAGTATGCCGACCAGGCTGTCGGGCAGATGTGTATCGACAGCCAGACGATGGGCGGTGTAGGGCTTCAGGCCCGAAGAGAAATGCTTGCAGATACGGCTCATCAACAGGAGGATAAGTGTGTCACGATAACGTCGGCTAAGTTCGTCGCTGATACGTTCGAAGGCATATGTGTGCACGCTTTGGTTGGCGTAGCAGAGCTGTGCTCCGAAGAGACAGATGCACCACGAAATTTGCAACCACAACATGAACAGAGGAATGGCTGCGAAGGAGCCGTAGATGGCGTTGTAGGCGCTCAACTTAATCTGGTAGTGGACGTAGAGCCACTCGACTGCCATGAAGACTATGCCGGTCAGGATGCTTGGCCAGATGGTATGTTTCCACTTGACTCGTGTGTTGGGCATGAGTGTGAAGAGTACCATAAAGGCGAGAACAGCGAAGACGACTGGCGAGACATGCAGAATGAAGGTCATCGTCTTGCTGAGCAGCCGTGTGTCGGGCAATAGCGTTCGGAACGTTTGCAGGAAGATGTTCAGGCCACTCGTTATGACGATGACGAAGGGCAGAAAGAGGAAGATACCGACGTAGTCGATGATTTGCCGGTAAATCGAACGTGAGCGCTTCACATACCAGATGGTGTTGAACGCTTGCTCGATGTTTGCTGTAAGCGATAGCAGGGTGTAGAGCAAGAATATCAAGCCAATGCCGATGAAGACGCCGCCCTTGGTGTGTTGCAGGTATGAGTCAACAAAGTAAAGAATCGTGTCGGCAATGTCGGGATTGCCTTCGAGCGAACTCCTTAGCTTAGTCTCGATGATTGTGTCGAAGCCGAAGCCTCGGGCAATGGCAAAGATGATGGCAAATACAGGAACAGCAGCCAGCATGCTGCTATAGGTGAGGGCAGAAGCATAGTTCAGGATGTTGTTCTTGGTGATACACTCCCAAGTGATGACGAACCGCTTCAGAATCCTTAATCCAACCCTTTGCAGGAAGCTGAGATGCTTCTCGTTGACGCTCCAAATGTGCTCTAAACTTACCATGTTCTTTTTATATAAAGAAAAATCAGTGAACCTGTAAGCCGGGTTCTGTGTTCCGTTTAAGGAATGCCTGTCATTTATCTACTGACAGCGTCGCCGCTGTCCTCTATCGTTCTACCCTCCCGCTCGGACGGGCCGCCCTCTCGTTATCCTTCGCCAAGCTCGGGACAAATGCGCGGGTTTACATGAACTTTCAACTCTCGGTGTGCACAGCATCGACATCACTGCCGACCTGGTGAGCTCTTACCTCACCTTCTCACCCTTACCCCTTTTAACGTTTCAACTGTTTGAGGTTTCAACATTTCAAAGGGCGGTTGTTTTCTTCTGCACAGACAGACCCTCGCGAGCCTCTTCCCGTTAGGAAGCGAGATGCCCTGTGTTGCCCGGACTTTCCTCTCCTCTGTTTTGCTCCTGAAAGAACGCAAGCAGAGCAGCGACAAGCCGGTTCACTGATTTTCTTGTTTTCTTATTCTTTTGACCTTTTTATCGTCTTTATGTTTAATCCTCTTTTTTCTTCTCGTTGTCTACTCTTCTTCTTCCCAGACGTCCCAATCGTCGTTCTCTTTCGTAAGCACGTCTTAAGAAACATTATGTTATGCGGTGCAAAGGTACGAAAAAAATACGATACACCAATTCTTGACATATTTTTTTTTCTTTCAAGCGTGTGAGGCTTGATGCAAAGCATCAATTTCTCAACCTTCCAAGTAGCGTTTGCAAAGACAACGTGCTGTGTTTGCAAAATCGACGTGCTGTGTTTGCAAAAACAACGTGCTGTGTCAGTGATTTCGACATTAAGGTGCCAAAGACGGGTTTGGCACTTTTTTTGTATGTCGATTTGTAGATGTGGATAAATAAATGTAAAAATCGTTCCTGCTCTGTTTAAGAACCGTTAAGCTATAGGGCTTGCATGTTAAAGATTAGGAATAAAAAGAACACAATAATATAAATGTACTTACATTTGCAGCGAGAAACGAATCGAAACTTATAAACTTAAACAAAATAGCATTATGAAACAGACAACAAAGAATTGGTTTGGTGCAGTTGCCCTCATTTTGGGCAGCAGTGCAGTTACAGGTGCTGTTGTTAGAGGAACGGCATCGAGCAGTCAACCTCTTAACCCCGAGCCTGTGGCAACGATGCCTGCCGTTGCGACTCCAGTTGGTGGTTATGTCGATTTAACCACCGCAGCAGAGAGTGCTGTGGGAAGTGTCGTATATATTAAGGTAACACAGACAGGCAAGACTCAACGCATTCAGATGCAAGACCCGTTCGAAGACTTCTTTGGCGACTTCTTCGGCTTCGGCGGCAGAGGCCGTCAGCCACAGCAACGCGAGTACAAGCAACCCGACCGTCATGCTGCAGGTAGTGGCGTGATTATCTCCACAGACGGCTATATCGTGACGAACAACCATGTCGTGGGCGAGGCTGATGAGATTGAGGTAAAGCTCAACGACAACCGTGAGTTCAAAGGTCGCATCATCGGTTGCGACGCTACGACTGACCTTGCACTTATCAAGATTGATGCAAAGGATCTTCCTGCTATCAAGATAGGCAACAGTGACGATCTCAAGCTCGGTCAATGGGTGTTGGCAGTCGGCAATCCCTTCAACTTGACGAGCACCGTTACAGCTGGTATCGTGAGTGCCAAGGCGCGTTCGCTTGGAGCAAATGGCATCGAGAGCTTCATACAGACTGATGCTGCCATCAATAGCGGCAATTCAGGCGGCGCTCTTGTCAACGAGAAAGGCGAACTGGTGGGCATCAACGCAATGCTCTACAGCCAGACTGGTAGTTATAGTGGCTATGGTTTCGCCATCCCGACTAGCATCATGAACAAGGTTGTGGCTGACCTCAAGGTCTATGGAACAGTTCAGAGAGCTATTCTTGGCGTTCAAGGTATTGACGTTTCAACTTGGATTGATAGCGAGAAGGCGAAAGGCAACGAGCCCGACCTCGATGTGGTGGAAGGCGTTTATGTTGATAAGGTGAGCGATGCAAGTGCAGCCGAAGATGCAGGCCTGGAGAAGGGCGATGTCGTGACCGAATTTGACGGAAAGAAAGTCACGAAGATGTCGGAGTTGCAGGAAGCCATTGCACAGCATCGTCCGGGCGATAAGGTAAGCCTTACCTACAAGCGTGGCAAGAAGGAGACCAAGGTGAACGTCACTTTGAGAAATACTCAGGGCACGACGAAGGTGATGGAAGAGGTTGACCTTGACCAGATGGGCGTTAACCTGAAGCCTATTAGCGAGGAAGAACAGAAGACGCTTGGCATCGACTACGGCTTGACTATCAATGCAATACGCAATGGTAAGATGAAAACTGCCGGAGCAAACAAGGGCACCATCATCCTGCAAGTCAACGACCAGAAGATGCAGACCGTCGAAGATTGGGAAGAAGCTGTCAAGAGCGCAAACCAAAGCACCGACCGCACGCTCTGGATTAAGGCAATCACCCCAAGTGGCAGAAAGGTCAGCTATGTGATTGAGCTGGACGAATAAGAAAATAAGATATTTAGAAAATAAGAGAATAAGATTTCCCCGAATCCTTTGCGGGTTCGGGGATTTTTCGTACCTTTGTGCCCGAATTATATGCGAATGTAAATGAGAATATTAAAGTTAATTATATGCTTGGGCTTGCTTAGCTTGATTGCAGGGGCTCTTGAAGCCAAGCAGAAGAAAGTTGTACAGAAGCCCGTCTACATGGTTGGTGTGGGCATCTCGCTGGTCGATTCCGCCGTCTTTATCACTGATATGCACCTCGTTGATAGTGTCACATTGGAAAAGAAGACGAAGTTCCTTGCTGACCGTCAGCTCTATTCCTTCCAGTTGCAACGTTATCTCGAGGAGAATTACAAGGGCGGTCCTTATGTTCCAAGCGTCTTCTTCAGCAAGAATAGGAAGAAGATGGAGCGCAAATATCTGTCGTTGCACAAACGTTATGCAAGTGGAAAAGGGCTGCAAATGGTGCTCGTTGACCAAGGGCAGTTCCGCTTCAAACCAGAAGAATACATCGAACAGGAGGAAATAGCGGTCGTTAAGCCCAAGAAGAAAGACAAAAAGAAATGAAGTCACTATACTATAAAATAGGCGGTCATTCGCTTGTCGTCAACTTCGTCGATGAAGGAAACGACGAGCAACTCATCCCTTCGTTTGCACCATTCAGACTCGAAGAAAAGCCCGAAGAAGTGCTTTTTACCATAACTGTCGACGACCATCTCGATTGGCAAGAAGATGGCGAAGAGATAGGAGTGTTCGATTGTGGCGGCTGCGACCATGGTGTTTACCGAATGAAGGATGGCGGTTATCAGTATGCCATTCACGATGTCAACAATGTCCTTTGCAGTCGTATGCGAAGCAATGCCGACTTCTCAGTTTGTCAAGTGTCGCTATTTGGAGAAACTTGGGCACAACGCAACTACGGCCTGAACAATGCTCTGATGATGGCTTATGCTTTCTCTGCAGCTTGTATGGGCACGATGCTGATGCACGCTTCCGTCATTCGTTGCGAAGGCAAAGGCTATCTCATGACAGCTCCAAGCGGTACGGGCAAGAGTACACACACGCGTCTTTGGTACGACAACATTCCTGGTTGCGACCTGATGAACGACGATAATCCTGTGGTACGCGTCATAGATGGTCAAGCCATCATTTACGGCAGTCCTTGGAGCGGAAAGACGAAATGCTACCGCAACATACAAGCACCGATTGGCGGACTTGTCCGCATTCAGCAACGACCAGAGAATACCATTCGAAAGCTCAGCACCATTGAAGCCTTCTGCAACTTGCTTCCTGCCATGAGCAATATGAAGTGGGACGAGCGCGTCTATAAAGGTGTTTGCGACGGAATTGGCGAACTCATCCGTCTCGTAGGGATGTATGAACTGGGATGTTTGCCAAATGCAGAAGCAGCCATACTTTGCCACGACACAATAGCTAAATGAAAGAGCTCGTAAGAAAACTGTTGACCGCTTTGCTGACGCCTTTCCGCAAAAGGTATCGCAAACGCAATGGCATCGTCTCGAATCAGCCTCGGCATGAACTTCCCAACGATGCTTGGCTGGGCGAAGTGACGAAGATGTTGCACGAAGGGAAACCTTATGCCATCTATGTGAAAGGATATAGTATGCGCCCCTTCATCGAGCACACTCGCGATCGGGTTTTCTTGGAGAAGCGTGACACCTACAATGTTGGCGATGCTGTCCTCGCCCAGATTGCTCCGGGTCATTATGTCTTGCATCGCATCATTGATAAGGACGGTGACAACCTTACACTTCAAGGCGACGGCAACCTGAAAAGCGTGGAGCTTTGCAAAGTGGGTGACGTGAGCGGCGTCGTGACGCAATACATCCGCCCCAATCGCATCATTCCAGCCGACGACCCGAAGCTCGTCCGTCGCATCAAGTTGTGGCGAAAGCTCCGACCCATAAGAAGAATATTATTATTATTTTACAACGCAATAAGATGAAGATTAAGCAAGGATTTGAACTCCGCGAAGTGTGCGGCGAGCACATTATCGTGGCTTACGGCAAAGCAAATATCGACTTCAACAAAGTCATCAGCCTCAACGAGTCGGCAACTTTCCTTTGGAAGAACATTGTCGATAAGGATTTCGATGCCGAGACTATGGCTTCACTCCTGCAACAAGAGTATGAGGTAGATGCCGAAACCGCTTCGAAAGATGCCAAGGCATTGCTCGACGAGTGGATTAAGGTCGGGCTGGTGGAATAGTCTTTAGTACATGGTTCTTAACTCATAGTTTTTACATGCTGCTCGAGTTCCTGCAGGACATGGGCGATACGTTAAGGTTGCCCGTCACTTTTGTCATCATCGAGTTCATCGGTACCTTTGCCTTTGCTATCTCAGGTGTCCGATTGTCCTCGACGAAGCATTTCGACATCTTTGGTGCTTGGATTGTGGGTATGGCGACTGCGATTGGTGGCGGAACGATTCGCGACCTTATGCTTGGCGTCAATCCCTTTTGGATGACCAACGGCAGCTACTTTGTCTGCTGCGCACTTGCGGTGCTCGCTGTCGGCATGTTCGGCAAGTACATCATCCACCACAACTATACCTGGTTCATCTTCGACACCATCGGACTTGCGCTCTTCAACGTCGTAGGCCTCGAGAAAGCACTTACCTTCGGACATCCTTATTGGGTGGCCATCACGATGGGAGCTGTGACAGGAGCCGGTGGTGGCATCATTCGTGATGTCTTGATGAACGACGTTCCCCTCATTTTCCGTAGCGAGATTTATGCCCTAGCTTGCGTGGCAGGAGGTTTGACTTACGTCGCATGCCTTGAGCTTGGGTTGAGTGTCGAGATAAGTGCCTTGCTCAGCTCTTTCATCGTTATTCTCATTCGCTGTTTGGCCGTCAAGTTCCATTGGCAATTGCCTGTGCTGAAAGGCGAAGACAAGCCCAATAATGACGAGAGCAATATCCTCCGAACCATTATCTTCTTCCTTCTTTTTACCCTTTCACCCATTCACCTTTTCTCGCAAGTCCAACAAATCTTTGGCGGAAATGTGCGAACCCTCACTTTGACCATCGACGATGACCCCACCTTGCCGCCTTATCTCGCATTCGGTGGGCGTCAGTACATCGATATCGAGTGGGACGAGATGAGCCACGACTACAAGCGCTACCGCTACCACATCGACCATTGCGATTGGGATTGGAACGTGACCGACGACATCTTCGAAAGCGACTTCCTCGAAGGCCTGAACGACCAGCTCATCGAGGACTTTGAGAAGAGTTTCAATACCACACAAATCTATACGCACTATCGGCTTCGCGTCCCTTCAAAGGAGATAAGACTCCGACTGAGCGGCAACTATCGTGTCCTTATTTATGAAGAAGATGAGAAGGACGAGCCCGTGCTTGAAGCCCGTTTCTGCATCTATGAACGCGAGGCAGGCATCATGGCTCAAATCAGCAGCAATACCGACATTGACTTCAACGACAGGCATCAGCAAATGACGCTCTCCATCGGCTACGGCGCCTTGTCAATCTTCGACCCGGAACGCGACCTCAAGGTCATCGTCATGCAGAATCGTCGTTGGGACAGTAGGGTAGAGGGCCTTGTGCCGAACATCCGTCGAGCCAACGGCATCGAGTTCACGCACAATCGCAACCTCATCTTTCCTGCCGGCAACGAATACCATCGCTTTGAGATTCTCGATGTGCATCGAACGGCTACTGGAGTGGACCGCATCGAATGGTTCGAGCCTTACTATCATGCCACGCTCTTCCCTGCCGTAGTAGACCATGCCTACAGCTATTCAGAAGACCAGAACGGCGTCTATGTGGTCAGGAGTTCAGATAATTATGACGACTGGACGACGGCTGAATATGTCGTTGTGCACTTCTTCCTCGAAACGCCTCGCTTGCAGGGCGGCGACGTGTATGTGAGCGGCTGGTGGTCGGGGCAGACGTTCAATCCCGATTGCAAGATGGAGTACGATGATGCGCATCAGTATTATCATGCTGCCATCCTGTTGAAGCAAGGCTATTACAGCTACGAGTTCATCCAGAAAGACGGCCTTATGCAGCGAACGATGGGCAGTTTCTTTGAGACCGAGAACGAATACGAAGTCCTCGTTTATTACCGCCAGCAAGGTTCCCGCTATGACCGCTTGGCTGGTTACAGCATCATGCACAATGCAAGATGATTTTGTGACATTGTGACATTGTGACATGTGACATTAAGGAGGTTCCACATTGCATACAAGGGTGTAGTATAACGTAAGTTATTAAGTTATTATATATTAATATATTAAATATATATACTATAATAATATATAGTATAACCCTTTACTGATGGGCATTCCAGGAAAATGGACTATCCGGAACCACCTTATTGTCACATGTCACACTGTCACATTGTCACACTTTTGAGTAAGTGCCATTGAATATCAGTCAGTTAGCAAAACGGACGAAGTCGGACATGCCGGAAACACGGGAAATGAGGTTGTTTTAGGCAGCATAAACGTAAATACAACGCGTTAACTTGCCCCCCTCAACGCGTTAACTTGTCAATTACGACACAGGGCGCGAAACTTTCACCGTGCTGCATTTTACTCAAAATTACGGTATGATTGCAAAAATCGGCCTTCTTTTTTGTTTTCTCCGCTTTTTTGTGTAACTTTGTGCCATAAATACGAAATTACATGAAAACGACAAAACCGCTTCAATGGGTGCCCAGTCTGTATCTGGGCGAATCGCTTCCTTACGCAGCCGTAATGCTGATGTCGCTCGTCCTCTATCAGGAGATGGGTTTGACCGACACGCAAATCACGCTCTATACGGGCTGGCTCGGGCTGCCTTGGGTGATTAAGCCCCTTTGGAGCCCTGTCGTGGACGGCATCAAGACGAAGCGTTGGTGGATTCTCGCCATGCAGCTGCTCATCGGAGCTTCACTTGCTTTGCTTGCCTTCACGCTGCCCACCAGCTTTTGGCTGCAATGCTCGCTTGCCCTCTTCATGCTGATTGCCTTCAGCAGCGCCACTCACGACATCTGTGCCGATGGTTTCTACATCCTCGGCCTCACCAATAAAGACCAGGAACTCTATGTAGGCCTTCGCAACACCTTCTATCGCATCGGAATGGTGCTGGGGCAGGGCGGTCTGGTCATGCTGGCAGGCCTTTTGCAGAAGAGCGAGATGAGCATTCCTCTGTCGTGGAGCATCACTTTTCTCGCCGTTGCTGGCCTGATGCTGATGCTTGCGGCTTATCATTGGAAAGCATTGCCCAAGCCCGATTCTGACTCACCAAAAGGAGAGAAACTGAACATCCTCGAAGACTTCGGATTGACGTTGAAGGTCTTCTTCACCAAGCCGCACCTCATCACGGCTCTGCTCTTCATCCTGCTTTTCCGCTTGCCTGAGGGCTTGCTGACGAAGATTGTGCCGCTCTTCCTGAAGCGTACTATTGCTGAGGGCGGACTGGCGCTGACGGATGTTCAGTACGGCTTTGTCTATGGCACTTTAGGTGTCATCGGACTGCTTGGCGGCGGCATCGTAGGCGGCTGGCTCGTCTCGAAGTTCGGCTTGAAGAAAATGCTTTGGCCGCTCGTGCTTTGCATTACCTTGCCCGATATCGTTTATGTCTATCTGAGCTACATTCAGTCGCAAAGCCTGCCGCTCATCGCAACCTGCGTCTTCATCGAACAAGTGGGCTACGGACTAGGTTTTACGGCTTACACGCTTTACCTCGTCAGCTTCTCTCATGGCGAGCGAAGCACCTCTGTCTTCTCGTTCTGCACAGCCTTTCAGTACCTTGGCGGCGTGATGTTGCCAGGTATGGTGAGCGGCTGGATGTCCGACCAGATGGGCTATCAGCAGTTCTTCATCGCCGTGATGGGCTTCTGCCTTGTTACCTTCGCAGTTACTGCAATGCTTCATCTGCCAGAGGAAAGTTGAATGTTTAGAGTTTAGAGTTTAGAGAATATGAAAAGACTATTGTCCTATATCTTTCCTCTTCTATCTTCCTTTATCTTCTGTGCTCAAGCTCAGGAAGTAAGCTACACAAAGGAGGACAGCCTTCGAGTTGTTGAGCTGTTGAAGCTTGGAGCAAAAGCACCTGCAAATGAACCGCTTACATTGTTCTATGCGAAGCAATTGATGAACCGTCCTTATGTGGCTCACACGCTCGAAATTAAGGATATGGAGGAGCATCTTGCCATCAATCTGCAAAGCCTCGACTGCACCACTCTAGTTGAGAATTGCTGTGCGCTTGCTCTCACGACAAGTCACGGCAGCAAGAGCTGGAAGGACTACCTTGCCTGGCTGCAAAAGTTGCGTTACGATGCAGGCAAGATAGATGGCTACAAGAGTCGCAATCACTACTTTAGCCAATGGATTCAGTCGGGCACGAAGCTCGGCCTGGTAAAGGAAATCGTGCCTCCCACCAGCATCTCTGTGCCGATGAAACTCAGCCTGACCTATATGAGCGAGCACCCTGACTCTTATCCCTTGCTCAAAGTCAACATGGAAGAGCGCAAACTCATTGCCGAGATGGAGAAACGCGTGACGGGAGCAACTGTCCGTTATATTCCAAAGGACCGGGTAGGGGACAGCAAGAAGGTGCTCAGCTGCGTCAAGGACGGCGACATCATTGCCATCACCACAAACAAGAAAGGCCTGGATGTAAGTCACGTAGGCTTTGCCGTTTGGGGAAAGGACGGCAAATTGCATCTGCTCAATGCCAGCAGCATCCACAAGAAAGTCGTGCTCGAACCCATGACGCTTTATGAATACATGCAGAAACACCCTGTCCAAACGGGCATTAGAGTGATACATTTATTAACCAACTAAAACATAACAATCATGAAAATTCCAGAAAAATGCAGCGACGTTACTGAGGCTTTTGCTGATGAATGGTTCGTAGGACTTCCCATCCGTCCACTTCGTAACATTGAAGCAAAGAACACGCGTGAACACTTGGCTCTTAAGTTGTTAGGCAACAAAGATGCTGATCCGAGAGAGGTCACAAAGGCTTGGCTTGCTCTGCCTCCAGGAAGAAAGTGCGCTATCTGTTGGCACATGACAGGCCATCACGACGCAGCTTTCGTTGAGGAAACAGACAAGCCGTCGTACACTTAAAGGTGAAAAGGTAAATAGTTGAAAGGTTGAAGTACATCCTTTGTCTTAACGACCATATTGCCGACCTGAACGAAGAACAGACAGAGCGGCTCATCAATTCGTTGCCTGAATGGCGACGGGAACAGGCTTTGCGCTACAAGCAATTGCAGGGCAGAAAGGAGTGTGCCATCGGTTATGTCGAGCTCCTACGAGGGCTTTGCGAACGCTTCAACATTAATGAAATGCCTGCCTTTGCCTATAACGAACACGGCAAACCTTACCTGAAAGAACATCCCGACATTCACTTCAGCATCAGTCATTGCAAAGAAGCTGTTGGGTGCTTTGTCAGCAATCGGCCTTGTGGCTTGGACATTGAACGCATTCGTACGGCAAAACCCGACCTCGTTCGACATACAATGAGCCCTGAAGAAGCAGAAAGCATCTTCTCCAACCCTTTCCCAGATGTCGCTTTCACTCGGATCTGGACACAGAAAGAGGCGGTTCTGAAGTTGAAAGGGACCGGCATAGTTGACGACCTGCACTCTGTTCTCAAACCAGACAAACTACAAGGCATCGAACTTCAAACTATAGAGAACCCATACATGGGCTATGTTTATACCATAGCAATTCAAATTTAATTCAAAATTCGAAATGAAAAGCAGTTTGCTTCCAAGACTGTCGTATTTTATCTTCCTCTGCCTTCTTCTATCCTCTTCTGTCTTCCTTGCTCAAGCACAGAAAGTTCCTAACACTGAAAAGAAGTGGGCTTGGTTAGGTTTTGAGCGACCTGTTGGAGCCAATCCAATCGTTCGTCCTGATACGACCAGCCGCTTCTTCTGTCCAATGTGGGGCAGGGTAGCACAATGGGAAAATAGCGAGACATTCAACCCAGCTGCAACCGTCTTCAATGGCGGCATTGCGCTTCTTTATCGAGCTGAAGACAACATTGCCCAAGGCATTGGTTCGAGGACCTCTCGAATTGGCTATGCTTTCAGCGAAGATGGCATTCACTTCCAGCATCATGGTGCTCCAGTCCTCTTCCCTGGTGATGACGAATGGAAAGACTTCGATGCTCCTGGTGGTTGCGAAGATCCGAGAGTCTGCATGACCGAGGATGGACTTTATGTAATGACATATACAAGTTGGAACCACAAACTGGCTCGACTGAGTGTTGCCACTTCAAGAGACCTTGTGCATTGGACGAAGCATGGTCCAATCTTCTCCGATGACCACAAAAACCAACTTAGCAAAGGCTACTCGAAGTCCGGCTCAATCGTAACTAAGATAAAGAATGGCAAACAAGTTATTGCTCGCATCAAGGGCAAGTATATGATGTATTGGGGCGAGAACTTTGTCAATATTGCAACCAGCGACGACCTTATTCATTGGACACCAATGCTTGCTCCAGATGGTAAACTCTTGCATGTCATGGACACAAGAAAAGGTTACTTCGACAGTCAGCTTGTGGAATGTGGTCCGCCAGCCATTATGACAAAGAAAGGCATCATGCTCTTCTATAACGGCAAGAACCGTGGCGGCGAGAATGGCGACCAGCGCTTTGCTTCAGGTGCTTATTGCGCAGGCCAGGCTCTCTTCTCTTTGAAAGATCCGACGAAACTCCTTGATCGACTGGACGAGCCATTCTTCTATCCAGAAGACGACTTCGAGAAGAGCGGACAGTATCCTTCTGGAACAGTTTTCGTCGAAGGACTTGTGCCCTATAAAGGCAAGTGGTATCTCTACTACGGATGCGCCGATTCGTTCGTCGGAATGGCAATTTACGACCCTGCAAAAGCAAAGAAACATTAAAAAAGGTGCTATAAGCACTTTTTTCTTCTGTCATTTTTGGCAGAGAACACAAAAAGTAGTACATTTGCGCCCTGATATGAGTAAATGTCGACTTCTATTCCTGCCTTTGCTTTGTGCATTGATGATGCTTGCTGCTTGCAGCGAGTACTCTAACGTGCTCAAGAGCAACGACTATGAGTACAAATATGAGGCAGCCAAAGCCCTTTATGCAGAAGGTCATTATCGTCAGGCCTCAGAGCTTTTCAGCTTGTTGCTGATACCTTTGAAAGGCACTTCGTATGGTGAGGAAAGCCTTTACATGCTTGGCGAAAGCAATCTTAAGGCAAGGGACTACGAGTCGGCTGTCTTGTACTTCAAGAAATATTATCAGACATATCCCAAGGGTCAATACATGGAGCTTGCTCGCTTCAATAGTGGCTATGCTCTCTACAAGCAAACACCAGACATTCGTCTCGACCAGTCGAGCACAATGGAAGCCATCAAGGAGTTTCAGAGTTTCCTCGACTATTGCCCTGAAACAACGCTGAAAGAGCAGGTTCACGAGATAATCTTCGACATGCAGGACAAGCTTGTCAAAAAGGAATATCAGTCGGCAAAACTTTATTACGACCTTGGCACCTATACCCTCAACAGCATCTATGGCGGCAACAACTACGAGGCTTGCTTCGTTACGGCTCAGAATGCGTTGAAGGATTATCCCTATGCTTCTGCGAAGCTTCGCGAAGACCTTTCCTTCCTGTCATTGAGAGCAAAGTACCAACTGGCTCGGCAAAGCGTGGAAGAGAAGCGAGTGGAACGTTTTCGCGATACAATCGACGAGTACTATTCCTTCCAAAACGACTTCCCTGAAAGCGAATACTTGAAGGAAGCGCAGTCCATCTTAAGCCACTCGGAGCGCATTGTTGCAAGGAAAGGCGTGATACTGAAGGAAGACGAGGATGAAATGAAGAAACATTAAACAGCAAATATACAAATTGTAAATTATATTATGGATTACAAGAAAACACAAGCCCCAAACGACACCGTTAACCGTGACCCCATGAGCCTTTGCGAAGAAACAGGCAACATCTACGAAAGCGTCGTTATCATCGGTAAGCGTGCTAACCAGATTTCTGCCGACATCAAGCAGGAGTTGAGCAAGAAGCTCTCTGAGTTCGCAAGCACACAAGACAATTTGGACGAGGTCTTCGAGAACCGCGAACAGATCGAGATAAGCCGTTACTACGAGAAACTTCCCAAGGCAACTCTTATAGCAACACAGGAGTTTATCGACGGCAAGATTTACTATCGCAACCCAAGTAAAGAGGCAACATTGCTCGATTAAGCAATGATTCAACGCATTCAGACACTCTATCTTCTTGCAGCCTTTGCTTGTTGCATTGGTTGCCTCTGTATGCCTATCGCTCATTTTATGTCGAGCGAGAGCATGGAGACAGCGGATATGTATAACTTGTGGCTCGTCTCGGAAGGTCAGCATCTGTTCTACTTCTGTCCAGTCATGATGGGCATTCTCGTCATTACGAGCGCCTTTGTGTTCATGGACATCTGGTTCTACAAGCATCGTGCCCTTCAAATGCGTTTGGCAACATTCTGCATGATATTGCTCGTAGCTTGGTATATAGCTTATGGCATCATCTGTTATATGCTTACGACAAGTATGCCAGCCACTTGGCGACCACATTGGACAGCGGCTCTTCCTGCAGCAGCTCTTATCTTGCTATACCTCGCATTCCGAGGCATATTGAAGGATGAGATGTTGGTTCGCTCGCTCGACCGACTGCGTTAATACATTATATATTATATAAAGGAATAAGGCGTTGCCCAAGTTGGCAGCGCCTTATTGTTTGTCTCTACTTTTGAAACGGGTCGCCTTTCGGGTCTCGACTTACAACCCAACGAAACGCATTCACAAAGAGAAGGTTTTGTGTCGCATCGATGAAGCCTTCGTCGCCGTGTCCCATGTTAAGATAAATCATCCGATATTTCTTGTTTGTCCACACAATCGGAAAGTCGCCAAAGTTCACGACATCCTTTAAGCCGAAAGGATACATCTTTTGCGAGATGGAGAGCAGCACTTCGACATCGGGATTCTTTCGTGGACTTGGCTGCCACTGATAGAACTCACTTGCAGGTGCCACAAAGGAGCTGGGCAAACTACAAGTAACCGGATGGTCCTGCGTATCACATTCCACCAAAGCTGGCTGCGGGGGCCAGTTGTTGCAATAAAACGGTCCGCACCCCAAGAACTCGTTTAGCCAAGGCCAATGCGTATTTCTGTCATTATAGGCGGAGGCGTGGAAACCAATCCATCCGCCACCGTTCTTCATGTATTGCTCAAAGGCATCTCGCTGCGCTTTACCGCCTGGAGCAGCATTCAAGCTGATTATAATGGAGTAATCTTTCAGCCTCTCGTAAGGATAATCGGCAAGCGAAGTGGTCACATCCATGAGCCAACCCTCGCCATATGTCAGTTTGTGGAAGAACTCGATGGCTTGCTTGTCGAACTGCACATGCGCCTCTTCTGCTCCTGGCTCATAATGGAGTAGGGCACGGAAACGCGGTGCTCGAGCATAATTGGCAGGATATTCATTGTTTTCCGAAGCGGTAACTTCGTCATTCAAAGTCCATCTTATTGCATTCTCGAAGAGCCTGATGAAAGCTTGATTCGTGAAGAGCGACTTGCTGTGGCCAAACTGGAAATAAACATTACGAGCCTTCTTCGATGGATTTGTCCAGATAACAGGATGGTCGCCCATCTTTATGTTTGTCTCGATGGAGTAGCTGCTCTCATCTACATTCGCAAGGACATGAACATTCTAGCGAGGGCTGACATCATATGTGTACCATTCATCTTCCTTTATTATAAAGGAATAGGGGACGCCTTTACAAACCGGATGCTCTCTGTCTTCGAGTTGAACTTTGCCGTCGCACTTGTCGGCAATGTAGTTCTGATAGCGTATCTTGCCCAAGAAGGCAGAGAACCAATCCCACATCGGAAAGCCGTCGAACTCGCCGAGCAAGCTTGCGTGGTGGAAGCCGATGTATCCGCCAAGCCCTTTGTCAATGTAGGTTTGCATGTCTTTTTGTGCTGCTTTGCTCCACGCATAAGGCGGATAGTTCAGTTGCAAAATGAGTTGAAACTTCTGCAGTTCGCCTTTGGGAATCTCGTTGGCTGTGTTCAGGACCGTCAGCTCCATGTTGAAGCGTTCTTTTTGACGTTCGAGCCATTCAAGTCCGGCAGCAGTAAAGCCCTCGTGCAAACCACCCCGTTCGGCCAGAACAAGCACTTTGCGAGGTCCTTCAGCATTTTTTGTCTTGTCCTTCGCCTCGCAAAACGAGGTAGAAAAAAACATAAAAAACGTAAGCAAAAACAGCGAAAAGAAGTGTCTCATCTTGTCGGAACAATTAGGTTATCTGCACGCAAAGTTCGTAAACATTTGCGAGAAATGCAAACAAACAACGGAAAAAATTGAGACCCCACCAGTCGAAACATACAACTTGAAACGCCACGTGAATCATCCTATCACGTCGAGTCATTCAACTTAACGTGTCGAGTTCATTATACATACATGTATCTACAATTATACATACATGTACATTTAATTATAGATACATGTATGTATAATGAACTCTGCCTGCGATGCTGAGTAACGCATCGAGAGAGGAAGATTATTTATACAGGGTCTTTCGTCCGTTCTCTATAATGATGCCTTTCTTCTTGCCTTGAGGAACAGGCATGCCTTGCAGGTTGAAAGCGGAATTGTTAAATGGTGAGGGCGTAAAGTTGTCAAGTTCCTCAATTCCTGTCGCCATATCATCCGTCTGGTCTTCAATGATGAAGTTGCTCCCGTCCTTGTCTCCTGTAATGCAGAAGAAGCGGTCAGAGCGGATACCACGAACGTCAATGGTTTGTCTGCCGCCTGCTGTGTTTGTAACAATCAAGTTGAGGTATTGGTCGGCCGACGAGAGATGATAGGTCTGATAGTTCCATGTCTTGCCTCCTATCTCCTTAGTATCCCTTACTCGCTTGCCGGGCCAATTGCCGTTGGGCTTGTTGTCGAGGTTGTCCCAGACGTAGAAGGACATTGCGGACCAAGTGACGTCGGAGTGAACGTAAAGCGTGATGTCGTGTGGCACAAAGATGTTGTACTTGCGAGTCTGAATGCCATAAACCTTGCCTCCATGCAATATGCCGGCCTTAAGCGTACAGGAGGATTCGATACTCAAAGTGCTTCCGCTTGTAATAGTGTTGCTTTCGGAAGTCGGATCAGAGCCGTCTGTCGTATAGACAATCCTGAAGCCAGTATAATTGCTAACTGCAGTGAACTTGACTTGAATTGAGCCTTCGTAAGTTCCATCTGGGACATCCATCCAAACTGTGTTGGCGTTTCGACTCAAATAATAGCGATATCCTTTGCCGGAAAGTATTTTGCGATAGTCAGAAGTGCTCACTCCATACCCGTCTGGATTGCTGCCAACGACACAGATCAGAGTGGCGTTCTTGCCGTAAACTGCCTTTGCATAGTATTTGTCGTCTCTCCATTTCTCTTCAGCACCAGAAGTGTTCGTGATGCCGGCAAGTCGTCTGGCAAGAATCATTTGCTTGAGCGGATACTTGCAGTCCGCCCAATGTCTGTAGAAGACGCAAGGCGTTCCAGGCATTGCAAGCATGTAAGCGTTTGCAGCAAGTGTGTCTCTGTAGATTGGATTCTGCACATCTCCATTGATTCGATTCTCGGTATCATGATTCTCGACGAAGGTTATGGCATACTGCTTATAGTAATTATCAGAAATAAGTGGTGGATCGCCCTCTCCAAGATAACGCCATTTCTGATTGTTGACAGCATCAATCATGCGATAACGGAAGCCGAAGTCGAAGGCTCCGCTGGTCGGATATTCTGCCACATAACCTTTCGTGAAGTCTATCCACTGTTTGATGTTGCTTGTTCCATCAAAGTATTCGCCAACGCTGAAAGCAGGTCTTGCCGCCATATTATATTCGCCAACGAAACTTGCATAGAAGCCTTTCACCATATCATAGCGGAAACCGACATAACCTATGTCGTTAAGTAGGAAATCGAGATAGGCTTTGATGTATTCTTGGACGTTTTGACTGTTATGATCGAGGTCGCGACAGCTTGACCAATCATCGCCTGTGTCATTGTTCTCCGAGAGCGAAATACCGTGTGCCGATGCCCAATTGCCTGTCGCTCCGCCGTCGTCGTTCTTGCAGATATCGGAGGGATACATCTGATACGTTACACCGTTGTATGTCTCTTCGGGAAAGTCAACCCATGAGCCATCTTTGCCAATATTCTTTCGATGGTTGAGAACAACATCGGCGATGAAGCCCGTACCCTTTTTCTTGTAAGTTTTTATCATACTTCGAAGCTGTGATTCGGAACCGAAAGCACTCTTTTGGTCGAAGTAATAGACAGGCATGTAGCCCATAGTGTAATCGCTGTTACACCATCCGCTCTGCGGAATCCAAATCAATTGGAAATAAGGAGCAATCTCGTCTGCCTGTGCTTCAAGCTTCGCCCAAGACGTTTCTGAATAGGAATCCCAATAGAATCCCTGCATCATCACGCCGTCATAATCCATCGGCCAGCCTTGTGCAAAGACGGTTAAATGCAGTATGATTGCTGATAGCAAAAGTCCAAATTTTTTCATATCGCATGTATCCTTAAATAATGTCCTACGTTAAGTTTGTCGTTTTAACACGTTAAGTTTGTCATTTTAACACGTTAAGTTTGTCGTTTTAACACGTTAAGTTTGTCGTTTTAACACGTTAAGTTTGCCGACTTAACACGTTATCTTTTTCAACATCACTCGGGAACCTTGTAGCGTTCACCAGCCTGCTTGATGATTTCGCGCTTGAATCTCTCAGGATAACCTGGGCGAAGGACAGGACGGGGATTGCCTCCGGGAGTCTTCTCGAACTGCCCGTTCTCATCGGTTCGCTTGACGGCCATGTCGTTGTACTTCACGATGATGAGTTGTGCAAGCTGGTTCCATTCGTCCATCATAGCACCAGCAACACGATGACTATATGCCGAAAGGTACTTGATGGCTTCCTCTTTGCTCATGCCTGCCGCTTTGCTCTCCACATCGGCCTGCAGCGAGTTGTAGTCCTTCTCCAGTCTGTCGCGCACCTTCTGCAGTTCGGGGAAGAGCAGATTGTAGCGCAGATAGACCATGTTGCTGACCCAGTTCTCCACCCAATACGCTGAGCGAGTGGAGAAATGGAAGGCGTCGGCGGTATTCTTGTCGTAGCATTCGGGAGCCTGCGTCATGTTGCAATAGCAGGGTGTAAAGGCTGTCATGTTCGCTTCATCATTGGCGAACCAAGTGACTCCACCAATATGATTGGGCAGCCAGGAGCGCATCTGACTCACATAAACGCAGGCCGACTGCTGGGTACTGATGGGGCGTTCGTTGAAATACTTCTTCCCGTCCACCTCGAAACTGAGTGGAGTGGGGCGGTACGGCATTTCCCAAGCACCCATTCCGATGTCCTCGGTTAGCGCCATCGGCGTGCCTTCATAGTGGTCGCGCATCATGTCCTTGACATCTTGAACGCTGAGCGGAGCTTTTGGTTTTACGTAAAGTGGAATGACTTGACCTTTCGTGTCACCCATCGCATAAGGCAGATAGGGGCTCATGTTCTCGGCAGCCCACTTGTTGTAATAGCTCCAGATACGAGCCTCACAGAAGCGAAGTGCGCCGAAGTCAGCGGGTGCGTAAGCGTCGGCAAACGAGAAGTCTGCATCTTTGCCGCTGAAGTAACCCTTTTCGCGAGCGAAGCTGATGACGTCCTTTGCGTAGAGGCAGTTCTTCTTGTCCTTGAGGGGGAACTGATGGATGCGGCTCTGATTGGCGTGACCGCTAATGCAATCGTCTGGGATACGCACGGCCACCCACACGGTTCCCTTGCGTCCTGGGCCTTTGCCTATCATCTCCAGAATCCACGCCTCGTTAGGGTCGGCCACGGAGAAGCTTTCTCCTTCGCTCTCATAGCCGTAGGTCTCGACCAGTTTTGTCATGACTTCGATGGCCTCGCGGGCAGTCTTGGAACGCTGCAGGCCGAGCACCATGAGCGAACCATAATCGATAAGTCCACTTATAGTATCTGTCAATTCAGGCCGGCCGCCCCATGTCGTCTCGTGAATCGACACTTGAAACTCGTTCATCAGGCCTACAATGCCGTAAGTATGAGCGACTTCCGGAATCTCCCCAAGGTAGTTGTTACTCTCGTAATGATATAAGGGATGCATCGATCCAGCAGGATGATCGGCAGCAGGAATAACACGAAGTGGTTCAAACGAACCATAGTCGTCCTGACTGTAGGAAATAATCACGCTGCCATCCTTCGAGGCTTTCTTGCCGACAATCAGGTTTGTGCAAGAATACAGGGGCAAGGAAGAAGGGGCAAGGGGCAAGAGAAGACCTGCCAATAAGAGTATTGTGAGACGTTTCATGATGTGCTATTTGATAATAAGTTTATCGCTTCCAGCAGCCTTGAAACTCATGTCAAGGCCCTTCACGCTATGTGTCAAGGCTCCGAAGGAAATGAAATCGACGCCGGCTTTGGCGTAGGGAATCATCGTGTCGAAAGTGATGCCGCCACTCGATTCCGTTTCGCATCGGCCCGCAACTATCTCCACGGCCTTCTTCGTGTCCTCGGGCGTGAAGTTGTCGAACATGATGCGGTCGCAACCTTCGGCAAGCGCTTCGTCCAGTTCCTTCCAGTTCCTGACCTCGCACTCAATCTTAAGGTCCTTGCCTTTCTCTTTCAAATATTGCTTCGCACGACTTATCGCGTTGTGAACACCGCCGCAGAAGTCGATGTGATTGTCTTTCAGGAGAATCATGTCGAAGAGTCCGATGCGGTGGTTCATGCCGCCGCCAATCTTCACAGCCTCTTTCTCGAGCATTCGCATGCCGGGTGTCGTCTTGCGGGTATCAAGGACGCGCGTCTTGCAACCGGCATCGTAGATGGCTTGTTGATACTTGTGCGTCATCGTGGCTATGCCGCTCATTCGCTGCAGGATATTGAGCATGAGGCGCTCCGTCTGCAGGAGGCTCTGCACCTTTCCCTTGACGCTCATCACGATGTCGCCAGGCTTGACATGCGCTCCATCCTCGATGTATGTCTCGACCTGCAGGTCAGGGTCGAAGCGATGGAACACTTTCTTTGCAATCTCGTTGCCTGCAAAGATGCCTTCTTCCTTGATGAGCAACTTGCTTTCGCCCATCTCGGTTTCCGGGATGCAACAAAGCGTCGTGTGGTCTCCGTCGCCGATGTCCTCGGCAAAAGACAGGTCAATAAGTCTGTCGTTAAGTTCTTCTACTGATAGCATAGTATTATATTGTTATGTGTATCTATTCATGATGATAGGGTTCGCCGTTCAGGATGGTCATTGCTCTGTAGATCTGCTCCACGAAGAACATGCGGACCATCTGGTGGGAGAGTGTCATGCGGCTCAGGCTGACCTCTTCGTTGCCCCGTTTATGTATGGTGTCGGAGAAGCCGTAAGGTCCTCCCACGATGAAGACGAGGCGCTTTGGCCCCGCAGCCATTTTCTTTTGCATCCAGGCGGCAAACTCCATGCTTGTCCGCTCGCTGCCGTGTTCGTCGAGGAGCACTATGTAGTCTCCTGCCTGCAGGCTTTTCTGGATGAGTTCCCCTTCGCGTTCCTTCTGCTCGTTTTGGCTGAGCCCTTTTGTGTTCTTGAGTTCAGGGATGACCTCGATGGCAAAGGGAATATAGTGTCTTATGCGTTCGACATACTCATTTATGATGGCTTCGAAGCGCCTGTCTGTGGTCTTGCCCACCACTATGAGCAAGCCTTTCACGGCTGTTCCTCCTCGTCTGGTTTCTTGACAAACTCGTAGCATCCTGCATCCGGACCTTCATCTGCGAGTCGGCTCACACCATATCTGTCGAAGGCAGGTACGCCTTCATAGTTCGGGTCGGCAAGCGAGCGAATCATGCTGCTGTCTTTCGGCGTGAAGTCATAGATGAAGTTCTCCGTATCGAAGAGCACGAAGTTATCTTGCCGAACGAGTTTCTCTTCCTCGTTCTTCTTTTTGTCCCGGTCGAAGACGCAGTCCACGAAATGATCCGGCTCCTCAACTATCGGCGTATTGAGGAAGCTATGGTGGAAGAGATAGTCGCACGAACCGTCCTGCGGGATGTTCTCGCCCATAATGACATCATCGCCGTAACCCGTTATGACACAGTTAATGAAATGTGCTTTGCGTAGCAGTCCATACTCGCCACCGTCTTTGCAACTGACGAGATGTAAGCCGTCGCCTCTGTTTGCCGTAAAAGGATAGAACTGTGCCAACGTACAATAGGTGAAGAAATGCGAGCCTCCGTTGAGGTTGACGGTATGTCCTAGCGTATTGCTTATCTGCGTGTTCGTGACCTTGCTCACACAATTGTTGAACTGCAAGCCGTCGCCTCCGATGTTATGGAAAATGCTACAATCGATGATGACAGATGGCTTTGTCAGTTCCGGAACCGTTTGCTCTGTGTCCTCAACAATGATGCCGAAGAGCGAGCTGTGCAGGTCGCACTGGTAGAACTCGTTGCCGTAGCTGCCTCGATGAATGACGACACCTTCCCAACGGCTTGGCGTGTTGTCGTAGAGCAGGTAGTCGAACATGTGGTCCATCCTGTCGCCTCGAAGCACGACGGGCTTTTCAAGACTGCCTTGAACAAGAAGCTTTCCATAGACATGCAGAGCAGCCTTGTCGTGGAACATCAGCCTTGTGCCTTCGGTCAGAGTGAGTGTTGCACCCTTCATCACAACAAGCGAGTCGTAGATGACGTAAGCCTTGTCGGTCAGGAGCGTTTGGTCAGATTCGATAATCAGTCCTCCCTTCATGATATAAGCGTCGATGGAGCCGCCGCTAAGCACGACAGTCTGTCTTGCGCCGTTTTCCAAAGTGAAGTGTAACTTGTCCTCAAAGTAGAGCGGCTCAGTGCTTCCGACCTCCGGAGGTGTCATCTCGATGCGGATGACGAGGCTGTCGTGCTTCAGTACCTCAAAGTCGTGCCAAATGCCATCTGAGAGGTAGCGCCCATCGACGTTGACGCGGAACAGGCTCTTGGCGCCTCCCTCGAGCTGAATCGTGCTGACACGCATGCCGTTGCCGTTATTGTTAAAGGCATAGAGCGTCTTAGTGCTGCTGGGAATCGTGCTGATAAGCGTGTCGAAGGCAATGGTGTCTTGCGAGAACTCAAGTCTGAAGTTCGGGTTGTCCGAGAAGGTTTCGTAGTCGGAACAAGCCGCGGAAAGCAGGGTGAGCAGAGGAAGGAGAAACTTTAATTTCATCTATTTCTGTGTGTGTCGTTATGACGTTATTCCGTTATGTCGTTATAACGAAGGGCTATTTCTTCGGAGCGTTCTTCAGGATTGCGAGCAAGTGATCCCACACCATTTGAACAGTCGGGATAAGGAGCTTCTCGTCAGGGCTATGCACGCCTCGAAGCGTTGGGCCCATGCTTATCATGTCCATTCCTGGGAACTTCTCAGAGAAGAGACCGCATTCGAGGCCGGCGTGGATGCCGAGCACCATCGGGTCTTTCTTGAAGAGCTTCTTGTACTGCTCGACTGCGATGGCAAGTATCTTGCTGTTCGGGTTCATCTTCCAGCCCGGGTAGCCTTCGCCGATATCCACTTTTGCTCCTGCAAGTTCGAAGGCTGCGGCAACAGTATAGGCCATGTTGTGACGGGCACTGAGAATGCTGCTTCGCTGACTGCTGAGCACGTCGATAGTCTTCTCTTTCTTGTGAATGCTGGCGAGGTTACTGCTTGTCTCGATGAGGTCGTCAATGTCCTGACAGTAAGCAAACACGCCGTTATAGACTGCTTGCAGCGCCTTGATGAGCCGAAGTGCGCAATCTTTCTCGATAGCGCTAACAGCCTTCGTCTCGCTCTCCAAAACGAACTTCATCGTCTTCTCCGTAACGCTGTACTCTTCCTCAACGTCTGCCAGGAAGACGTTCCAGTCGACAGTGATGCTCTCCTTGTCCTTCATGGGAATGGCGCAGAGGCACCAAGCCTCGCGAGGAATCGCGTTGTGCAGGCCGCCAGCCTGAATATCGACAAGCCTAAGGTCGTATTTCTGCTGAGAGACATAGAGGAAGCGAGCCAGGAGCTTGTTGGCGTTGGCTCGTTTCTTGTTGATGTCGTCGCCGCTGTGACCGCCAGTCAAGCCCTTGATGGCAAGCGAGAAGGTGAAGAAGTCTTCTGGCAGCGGCTCTTCCTTATACTCGAACTGAGCAAGCGTACGGCAGCCTCCGGCACAGCTGACGAAGATTTGTCCTTCGTCTTCGCTGTCGAGGTTGACCATCAAGCGACCGTTCATAAAGTCGGACTTCATGCCTTCTGCACCAGAGAGACCAGTTTCTTCATCACGGGTAAAGACGCATTCCAGCGGTCCGTGCTCGATGTCTGTCGATTCCAGTAGAGCCATCTCCATCGCCACACCGATGCCGTCGTCGGCACCAAGTGTAGTGCCCTTTGCCTTCATCCATTCGCCGTCCACATAAGTCTGAATGGCATCTTTCGAGAAGTCGAACTCGACGTCGCGATTCTTCTCGCACACCATGTCCATGTGGCTCTGGAGAATGATTGTCTGTCGGTCTTCGAAGCCTGGCGTCGCAGGCTTGCGGATGAGGACGTTTCCTGCTTCGTCTCTCTTTGTTTCGAGTCCGAGCTTCTTGCCGAAATCAAGCAGGAACTCTATCATTTTCTCTTCCTTCTTCGATGGGCGAGGAATTTGGTTGACTTGTGCAAAGCACTTAAATACACTCTGGGGCTGTAATGATGTTTTATCCATAATTCTGACTTTAAAGCTATTTATCTTAATAAATAACTATACATTATTATATATTATTGTATATTTGTGCCACAAATATAGCGAAATATGTTGAAACTTGCACTCATTACCCTCGGAATTGTTGCCTTATCTGTTCTGTTTTTGTGCATCAAGATACTTTTGAAGCCCGGAAGCAAATTTGGCAGTACGCATATCGGCGGCAGTAAAGCGATGAGAGACAGAGGCATACACTGTGTTCAGAGCATGGATGCCATCGAACGTCGGGAGCATAAACACGCCAAAGAACGAATTAACTGATAACAAGGCATTTAATGACTCCGCTTGCGACGATTCAAACGCCGCGTGCGGCGATGGCAATCCCCGCGTGCTGCGTTGACCATTTCCGCGTGCGGCGTTTGAGATCCCCGCAGGCGGTGTTTTCTTTTTAGCATAGAGAATACGCACTTTATGTAAGAATTAAGAATTTTTATGAAACGCAAATGATGAATTATAAAGTATTTATCGTACCTTTGCACCCAAATAAAAACAATTACTACTTGACGATGAAGAAGTTTTTTACTTTTATGGCCTTTGCGGCTGCAACAGTGTTCTTTGCTTCTTGCGGTACGAAAGAACAGGAGGAAACAACTAAGGAAACGGCTCAACAGGAAGAAACTGTAGGACTCAAGATTGCTTATGTAGAGCTCGATACGCTGATGAGCCAGTACCAACTCTACAAGGACTACAGCGAAGTGCTTACCCGCAAAGGCAATAACATCCAGAAGACGCTTGCCCAGAAGCAGCGTGCCCTCGAGAACCATGCCGCATCTGTCCAGAAGAAGTATGAGAGCAACGAGTTCACGACCCGCGATGAGCTGGAGCGCGCTCAAGCTTCAATACAGAAAGAGCAAAATGATTTGGCAGAGCTTGCCGACCGCCTGCAGGGTGAATTCGCAATGGAGCAGGCTCGCATCAACGAGGAGGCTCGCGACAGCATCCAGTCATTCTTGAAGCGTTACAATAAAACAAAGAAGTATGACTACGTGATGATTAAGGCTGGCGACAACCTTCTTGTTGCCAATCCGAAGTATAACATCACGAACGACATAGTTAAAGGTTTGAACAAACGTTACAAGGTTAAACCTGAAGTGGCAGAGCAAATTAAGAACGCCAAAGAAGAGTAAACCTAAAGTTTTACTTGAAAATTTGTTGATAACTTCTTGCCGAAAAGCTTGCGGCTTTCAAAGGAAAGTCGTACCTTTGTCGGCATGATAGAACTTTCGACACACATTGAGTATTTGCTCCTCCATCAGACGGAGGTAAGCGTTCCGCAGCTTGGAACCTTTATCGTTAGGGAGATGAGCAGTAGACGCGTGGACGAGGAAGGCATCTTCCTGCCGCCTTATCGCACCGTCTCTTTCCTTTGGAATGAACAAGAAGCAGGAGAAGACTTCATCCAGTCCTTCTCCAGGATGCACAATCTGTCGCGTACCGACGCGCGCATGATGTGTATTGAATATGTAGATGAGCTTCAGCAGGCTCTCGAGGAAGATGGCACAGTCAGCTTCGGCAGCATGGGCTATATGCTTCGCAACGCCGAGACGGGCGAATTGAGCTTCATGCCACAGCAGTCGGGCATTGCGTCACCGGCTTACTACGGACTCGACGCAGTTCCTTTCTCGAAACTGAGCTACGAAGTACGTCAGCAGAGAGCAAAGAAACTGGCTGCGAACAAGGTGAAGCTGACTTCTTTCGAAGCAGACAAGGACACCATCACCATCCGCATCAACCGTCGCGCCTTCAACTATGCATCGGCAGTAGCTGCGTCGATAGTGCTCTTCTTCGCCATCACATCACCTTTCGGAAAGGCCGTCACATCTGGCGTCAGTCAGCAGGCAGAAATGTTCTTCGCTTCGAAGTTCATGCCTTCTGTAAAGCCCGATCCAAAGGCCGTCGAAGTACAACCCGTCGCAACTGAAGAACCGAAGGTCGCTCCTGTTCAGGTTGCTTCTAAAGACTATGCAATTGTCCTTGCAAGTGCTATCAGCCCGAAGCGTGCCCTTAACTATGCAGCTCAGCTCAAAGAACTGGGTTACGATGCACAGGCATGCACAATCGGCAAGATGGTGCGCGTCATCATTCCAGGCTTTGCTTCAGAAGATGAAGCTTACGAGAAGATTAATCAATGCAAGGCAGATTGCCGCGACTTCGCTCAAGCATGGCCTCTTCTGCTGAAAGGCGACGTGAAGCCCATTGAGCCATAACTTTTAGCCCTTTCAATTCTTTAACTTTCTAACTATTCAACGTTAATGAAGAAGGTTCGTTGCCCCAAGTGCAACAGCTATACAGTCTTCGACGAGACGCGTTACCAACCAGGTCAACGTCTCGTCTTCGTTTGCAGCGAGTGCAACAAGCAGTTTGCCATCCGTTTGCCTGAACCAAAGAAAGAAGAAGAGGAGCAAGAGGAAACGGCAGAGAGTCTTGGCTCTATCATCGTCGTCGAGAATGCCTTCCACTACAAGCAGGAGATTCCTCTCGAGATGGGCGACAACGTCTTCGGTCGCTATGTTCATGGCACCAACATCAATAAGCCCATCGAAACCGTAGACCCGAGTGTAGATACCCGCCATTGCATCATTCGCGTTCAGAAAGGCAAGAACGGCAAGCTGCAATACATCCTTCGTGATGCGCCGTCAGGCACAGGCACCTTCTATATGAACGAAATCCTTCGCGATCAGGACCGCATTCGCCTTCAGGACGGCTCTATCATCACGATTGGTGCTACGACACTCATCCTTAAACTCGAAGAAGAATGATTCGCTTCCTTGCTGCAGACCTCGACGGCACCTTGCTCACTTCAAGCAAGACCATTACGCCCTCCACTCAGCAAGTTCTGATTGCGGCTCAGCAGCGAGGGCTCACCATCATTCTTGCTAGCGGACGTCCCCTCTACAGCATCCTGCCTTTTGCAGAACAGCTTGAGCTGCAGAAGCACCACGGCTACATCATTTCCTATAACGGCAGCCTCGTCTGGGATTGTCCCAAAGGCAAAGCCATCAAGGAGCAAGCCATTCCGAAAGATATCATTCCTGAACTTGCGAAAGTTGTAAAAGAAGACTTCCACATTCACGGCTACAAAGGCAACAACATCCTTATTCAAGGCAAGCCCGACGAGTGGTCGAAGTACATCTCGCGAGCCAACAAGATGCCTTTGATCGAGGTTCTGGACTTCGCCAAAGCCATCACAGAACCTCAGCACAAATGCCTCATCACTGGTTCGCCTCGCAGACTTTGGCACTTGGAAAAGAGGATAAAGGCACAATTCGAAGGAAGCTTAAGCGTATGCCGAAGCGAGAGCTTTCTGCTCGAAATCATGCCGAAAGGCGTGGACAAAGCCATTGCCTTGCAAGAACTGTTGCATAGGGTAGGGGGCACGAAGGAAGAGTTGCTTTGCTGCGGCGACGGCTACAACGACCTCGGCATGATGCTTCTTGCAGGCATTTCCTGTGCTCCCCGTAATGCAAAAAAGCCTGTCAAGCAGGCTGCAACTTATGTTACTGACAGCAATGACAAGGATGGCGTAGCTCATGCTGTCCAGCAGTACATTACCTTGTAACGCTTTCAATCCGAAGCTTTAGCACTCCCATTGGCACGTTGACTTCCACCACATCGCCTTCGTTCTTGCCCATAAGTGCACGGGCAATGGGCGACTTGATGGAGAGTTTTCCTTCGCTCATGTTGGCTTCGTGAGGGCTGACAATCGTGTATGTCATCTTTGTGTTGTTGTTCAGGTTGACCATCTCAACCTTGTTCAGCAGACCGATGCCGTCGCTGCGAATTTTCGACGTATCAATCACTCTTGCAAACTCCAACACTCTTTGCATGAAACGAATCCTGCCAAGAAGTTTCCCTTGTTCACGCTTGGCGGCATGATACTCGAAGTTCTCGCTTAGGTCGCCTTTGTCGCGAGCTTCGGCAATTGCGTCCTTCACGCGTGGAAGCTCAACCGTTTCAAGCTCGTGCAACTCGGCTACAATCTTGTCGTAGCCTTCCTGAGACATGTATTCCATATTTCATAGCTCCGCGCCTTAACAGCGCGCCTTGATGCTAAAGCATTCAAGAAACCGCCTACGCTTCTCACGCAGGCGGTTTCTTATATTATATAAATAATGTGTGTATTACTTTTCCTTGGGCTCGACAATCTTCCAGAGGATAGCTGCAACGAGAGCGCCTACGAAGGGACCTACGATGAAGATCCAGAGGTTAGCAAGTGCTTCGCCACCGGCGAAGATAGCGGGACCGATGGAACGAGCAGGGTTCACGCTTGTGCCGGTGAAGTAGATGCCTACCAGGTGGATGAGAATCAGCGACAGACCGATAGCCAGACCAGCGAAGTTGTTGGTAGCGCCGTTCGTCTTGTGCGTAGAGCCAAGCACTACGAGCACAAAGAGGGCCGTCAGGATAATCTCAGCAGCGAGGGCTACGCACCAGCATCCGTTGCAACCAGCGCCAATGCCGTTGGCACCCAGTCCTGAACCGGGATAGAGATAGAACAGAGCAGCGCCGGCGATGATGGCACCGATGACCTGGCCGCACATGTAGCCGAAGCAGTCCTTCACGCTGATGCGACCCGTAACGAGGCAACCGAGCGTGATGGCAGGATTGATGTGGCAACCGGAGATGCCTCCAATGGTGTAAGCCATAGCCACAACAGAGAGACCGAAGGCAATGGCAGTGCCAACAACAGCTGCGATACCACCTTCAGGAGTTCCGCAACCAAGACTCACGGCTGCACCGCAACCGAGGAACGTCAGTACAAACGTACCAATCAATTCAGCAATGTACTTTTTCATGTTTTGATAAGGGTTTAAAGGGTTAAACATAAATGTACTATCGTAGCGCAAAGTTACACTTTATTTTCGTTCCCTCCAAGCTTTTTGGCAAAAAAGTTCATCTTTCTCGCTTGTACAAGCTTTAAACGACACGAGGATAAATAGCCAACGACACGTGAGTAAAGCGTCAATTACACGCGAGTAAATCGCAAACTTCTTGTGTCAAGGTTTAGCTCGACGCCAGTCAAGGTTTCAATCACAGCGTGTCGAGTTGACTAACTTAACGTGTCGAGTTGACAAACTTAGCGTGTCGAGTTGACTAACTTGGCGTGTCGAGTTTGCGATTTACTTGTGGTGTATTTCGTTGAATGCAGAGTGTTTTTGCATTTTACTCGTCACTCATCATATCTCGTCCTAATCGTTTGACAATCAGAAGGTAACACCCTGATGAGTACCTGACGACTCATCAGACCACTCGTCAGGTTGTATGTTGCTGATACTCTTTGCATTAACCCCCAAACCTGATGAGTGACGAGTGTTTTCGATTTCGTTTGTAATTCAACTTTTCTCCACAAATTCTTTGTCTTCACAAAAGAAAATGCTAACTTTGCAAACGGAAACAAAATGCGGAACAACTATGAAACTCAGAAACCTTTTGGCACTCATCATTCTCTTTGTAGTGGGTTTGCAGTCGATAAAAGCGCAGGAAGCGTATGCTGTCTATACTTCAGAAAACGAGACGCTGACGTTCTACTACGACAATCTGCGCAGTTCGCGTGGAAGTTCATTCTCCCTGAACGCCGGGGCTGACTATCCTGGTTGGACTTCCGCTTATCGCTATTCCCATGTCGTTTTCGATCCATCGTTCGCCGATGCTCGTCCCACCACGACCTACGCGTGGTTTTTTAAAATGGAATATATTGAGTCCATTACAGGCTTGAATTATCTGAACACTAGTGAAGTGACGAATATGAAATACATGTTTGGCAAATGTTGGCATTTGACGAGCCTTGACCTGAGTCACTTCGACACATCGAAGGTAACTGATATGTCAGAAATGTTCAGCAATTGTACTGCTTTGACGAGCCTTGACCTGAGCAATTTCGATACATCGGAGGTGAGGTTCATGAGCTTCATGTTTGATGGTTGTTCCTCCCTCGAGAGTCTTGACTTAAGCAGTTTTAATACGTCAAATGTGCAAACAATGTATGCGATGTTTAAAGATTGTACTGCTTTGAAAAGTCTTGATCTGCATAACTTCGACACATCAAATGTAACCGAAATGCGGAGTATGTTCCTTTGTTGCGAAAAATTGACCAGTCTTGACCTGAGCAATTTCAACACCTCTAATATAAAAAGTATGAAGATGTTGTTCTCTAATTGCAACAGTTTGAAAAATCTTGACGTAAGTCATTTCGACACATCAAATGTAACCGATATGAGATGCATGTTCAAACACTGCGAAAGTTTGACGAGCCTTGACCTGAGCAATTTCAATACTTCCCAAGTAACAGATATGTCTGAAATGTTTTCTGATTGCCAATCCTTGACGAGCCTTGACCTGAGCAATTTCAATACTTCTAATGTAACAGGAATGTACGGGATGTTCTATGATTGCCGCGATTTGACAACAATTTACGTGAGCGATGGGTGGACCACTGAAAAGATAGAAACTAGTAGAACGCCAGAGAATTATTTCATGTTTACTGGATGCGAAAATCTTGTTGGCAGTTTGTTTACAACGTATGATATCAACCATAACGGCATGGATTATGCTCACATTGATGGAGGTCCCGACAACCCAGGCTATCTATCAGGTTATACTTTCGGAGTTGAAGGCATACAATATCGACTTGTTGCAGGCAACACTATTGAAGTGACCAGAAATGGCAGTGTTGGCTATACAGGCGAAATTATCATCCCAGCTACCGTTGAGTATAAAGGTAAAACTTATTCTGTCACAGCCATAGGCGAGTCTGCTTTCCGCGATTGCACTGGACTGACAGGAGTCACAATTCCAAGCAGTATAACAGAAATAGGAGAAAATGCTTTCAATGGATGCACGAATTTAACGCAGATAAAGTGCGGCTCAATAACACCTCCAACTATTTACAGCAACACCTTCTCGAACTACAGCGCAACACTCCTCGTGCCGAATGGCTTCAGGGCTGCCTATCAGGCTGCTAATTATTGGAAGAACTTCAACATAGAGGAAATGGCTCGGCACGACTTCATGGTGGACGGCATCTACTACAAGGACATCGGAGGTAGGGGATTTGCCGAGGTGACTTACAAGGACACAGAATACAACACCTACAGCGGCACAGTGGAAATCCCTGAGAATGTGTATAGCCCAGAGAACGGCATGTACTATCTTGTGACAACCATCGGCGAGCGCGCCTTCTACCGTTGTCCCTACCTGCAGCATCTGACACTTCCCGCCACAATAGACCGCATAGAGAATGAAGCCTTTGTG
>CACYYM010000014.1 GCA_902778625.1 uncultured Bacteroidales bacterium | reverse complement strand
TCCTTTCCCATCAGGATAATCTGCGAGACTATCATCATCGCAAGACCCATGATGAGGCAGATGAAATTCGGCGTGAACCACTTGATGTCGTAATATGCCATGTTGACGTATTGCACGAGGATTTGCGTCACAATGTACGAGCGGATATATTGCCACACCCAAAAGGCTACGAGCAGGATGCCTGCCAGCTCCAGCTTCTTCGCTATGCGGGCGACGAAGACTTCCCGTCGGGCGACGGAACGCAACACTTGGAAGACAATGATAACCAACCAGCCAAGTAGCAGCACATTAGGTATAATAGAGCAGTATGTAATGATGAAAGGCTTGGACTGCGTGACGCGGTCAGCTGGAATCACAAGTTGTACCTGCTTCATATCCACGCGGCACACCTGACCATCTACCTCGCTGAGCAAAGCATAATCCTTAGGATAATGGCGGGCTTGCACATTGACATCGATGGACATCGTCGGCTTGCTCTTTCTCCTCACACCACCTTCAATCTCTTCTGTTGTCGAGAATTCATCTGGCTCCTTGCCGAAGTAAAGTTCCTCACGCTCCTTGTCGGTAGAATTCGAATAGCTGACATGGACAAGGTCACACACGATAGCAGCCACCAGCACCACCGCCAGCACACCGCAATACAAACGAAGTTTCTTCTTCATAACAGTAATGTTTTATTGTTAAACGATAAATAATTTCGGTGCAAAGGTAAGACGTTTCTTAATATGCTGCAAGAAAAAAAGTGATTATTTTATTGAAAAACGATAATTTCCCATGAAAAAAGCAGTCACACATTATTATATATATACGAGAAGGGCAGGCGAGGATTTTCTATGTCACTCGTTTGTCTGTTCGGAAAAATGTTGTACCTTTGTCCTCGGATAAGTATCAAAACAGAAATATTATGAAGGTTGGAGACAAAGCGCCTGAGATTCTGGGCAAGGATGAGAACGGAAAGGATATTCTTTTGAGCGATTACAAGGGTCGCAAACTCGTGCTCTATTTCTATCCGAAGGACAATACGAGTGGCTGTACGGCTGAGGCTTGCAGTCTGCGCGACAGGTATGGCGAGTTGCAAGGTGCTGGCTACGAAGTGGTCGGCGTGAGCAAGGACTCTGCCGCCTCTCATCAGAAGTTCAAGGAGAAGCACGCGCTTCCCTTCCCCCTGATAGCCGATGTGGACAAGAAACTCTTGGAAGAAATGGGCGCCTGGGGCGAGAAGACCATGTACGGAAAGAAGACCATGGGCACCATTCGCACGACGTTCATCATCGACGAGAACGGCATCATCGAGCAAATCTTTGCGGGCAAGCAGGTGGACACCAAGCAGCACGGCGAACAAATATTGAAAAGGTGAAAAGTTGAAAAGGTAAAAGGTGAAAAGTTGAAAAGGTAAAAGGTAAAAAGGTGAAAAAGTAAAGATATGAAAAGACTGTTTTTAACTCTCGTTTTGGCGGCTGGCTTCTTCGCCATTGCCAGCGCACAGACGAGCCTTGTGGGGCGCGTCTATTATCATCCCAACATCATAGCCGACGAGATGAAGAACATGCAGAATGAGATTGACTCGAAGGTAAAGGAAGCCATTCGCGAGGAAATAGAAAAAGCAGAGAAGAAGAAAGGCCGTCCCCTGACTGCAGAAGAAAAGGCTCAAACGAAGAAGGAAGCTGAGGAAGCCAGCAAGAGGGCGATTCTCGTCATGAAGAGCACGAAGACATCTGTCACAGCTACTTTCAAGAGCGATAAGGAAATGGAGATGCAGATGAAATTTCAGATGGACGACGAAACCTTGAAGAATGCCGGCGTCAGTTGGGCAAAGCGTAAGGCGATAAAGGCAACCATCGCGCTTCTCCCCTCGACAGAGAAGATGAAATATACCGTCCAGGGCAACCTTATCATCTGCAGCGACGGTAAGGACAAAGACACGCTCACCCTCTCCGACGACGGCAAGTACCTCTACGGCAAAATGGACGAGAAGACGAAGTTCAAATTGACGCGTACGAAGTAAAGAACAGCACAGACTGATCCATGAAGAGGCTAACCCACTAGTTCACATTTTGTGCCATTTCATCGATAATTTTGGCACAGAAGCAAGCCGATTAGCAACGCCTCAGTGCCCCGAGTCGTTCACCTTTATCGTCCTCGGCGCCTCCCCCAAGGTTACAAGAAGTACGACATCAACCAGCCTCACTTCGAGCTCTGCACGGCTTGACGCATTCCCTGCTCTATAGCATGGGAAACTACACGAACAACGGGACGTACAAAATCCTGCCTTGCAACTTTGGCATCGAGATTTGGTAGAAGCTGCTCTTCCCCTGTAAGAACATCCGCTTGGTGTAGTAACAATAACGACACGCTGCAATTGCAGAAACGACACGCTGTAATTGCAGAAACGACACGTTGTAATTTTCAACTCCCTGTAGGGGGATTTCAAACGCCGCGTGCGGGGATTGCAATTTCCGCGTGCGGCGTTTGGCATTTCCGCGTGCGGCGTTTTCGATTCCCGCGTGCGGCGTTTTTTGTGTTCCTGCAGGAAAGATAGTCCCCATACCTGCCAGAAGTCTTCGAAAACAGGGCGAAAGCCAAAATCTTTCAACTCTCAATTTTCAACTTTCAACTTTATTTTGTATCTTTGCCCCCGCTTATTATATATAATAATGTACGCTATGAAGATAGAATGCAAGATAGCAGATGCTGTAAAAGCCATTGTGGAAGAGCTTTACGGCAGCGCTGTGCCCGACAATCTGGTGCAGCTGCAGCAGACACGTCCCGAGTTCGAGGGACAGATCACCCTTGTCGTCTTTCCCTTTACCAAGATGAGCCACAAGGCTCCCGACGCTACGGCTCAGGAGATTGGCGAGCGTCTCAAGGAAAGGCTGCCTGAGGTCGTCAGCGGTTTCAATGTTGTGAAGGGCTTCCTCAACCTCAGCATAAGCTCTCGCCAGTGGATAGAAATCCTAAATGACATCAACGGAAATCCCAGGTTCGGCTTCCAGCCCGTCACGGACGACAGCCCGCTCGTCATGATCGAGTACAGCTCGCCCAACACCAACAAACCCCTGCACCTCGGCCACGTCCGCAACAATCTGCTCGGCTGGGCTTTGGCGCAGGTCATGGAAGCCAACGGAAACAAAGTCGTCAAGACGAACATCGTCAACGACCGCGGCAT
The DNA here is from genome assembly GCA_902778625.1 of uncultured Bacteroidales bacterium. GTDB lineage: Bacteria > Bacteroidota > Bacteroidia > Bacteroidales > Bacteroidaceae > Physcousia. Next base: position 60,498 of record CACYYM010000014.1, on the reverse strand, counting down.
CCATATCTGCAAGTCGATGCTCGCGTGGCTCAAGTGGGGCAACGGCGAGACGCCTGAAAGCTCGGGCAAGAAAGGCGACCACCTCATCGGAGACTACTACGTCGCCTTCGACAAGCACTATCGCGAAGAGGTGAAGGAGCTCGTGGCAAAAGGCATGGACGAAGAGCAGGCCAAGCAGGAGGCTCCTCTCATAAAGGAAGCCCACGAAATGCTTGTGCGGTGGGAACAGAACGACCCAGAGGTGAGAGCTCTTTGGAAACGCATGAACGAGTGGGTCTATGCAGGATTCGACGAAACCTACAAGGCGTTGGGCGTCAGCTTCGACAAGATATATTACGAGAGCGAAACGTATCTCGAAGGCAAGGAGAAAGTGGAGGAAGGCCTCGCGAAAGGCTTCTTCTATCGCCGGGAAGACGGCAGCGTCTGGGCCGACCTGACAAAAGAAGGTCTCGACGAGAAGCTCCTGCTCCGCTCCGATGGAACAAGTGTTTACATGACGCAGGACATCGGCACCGCAAAACTCCGCTTCCAGGACTATCCCATCGACAAAATGATTTACGTCGTGGGAAATGAACAAAACTACCACTTCCAGGTGCTCAGCATCCTGCTCGACAAGTTGGGCTTCAAGTGGGGCAAAGACCTTGTCCACTTCTCATATGGCATGGTCGAACTGCCCAACGGCAAAATGAAAAGCAGGGAAGGCACCGTTGTGGATGCCGACGACCTGATTGCCACCATGATACAGGATGCAAAAGAGCTCTCGGCAGACAAAGTCAACAAGCTCGAAGACATCACAGAAGCCGAGGCACAGGAAATTGCCCGCATCGTCGGCATGGGTGCTCTGAAGTACTTCATCCTCAAAGTCGATGCACGCAAGAACATGCTCTTCAATCCCGAAGAAAGCATCGACTTCAACGGCAATACCGGCCCCTTCATTCAATACACTTATGCCCGCATCAGGAGCATTCTGCGCAAGTGGAGCGACGAGATAACTCTCGACGGGAAGGCTTTCGAAGTTTCGCTTGCCGAAAAGGAAATCAGCCTTATCCAAAGGTTGCAAGGCTTCGAGGCAGCAGTGCGTCAGGCAGGGCAGGATTACAATCCGTCGTGCATCGCGAACTACTGCTACGAACTCGTCAAGGAATACAACCAGTTCTATCACGACTTCAGCGTGCTCCACGAAGAGGACAAAGCCAAGCAGCAAGTGCGACTCGTGCTCTCGGCAGCCGTCGCTCAGGTCGTGAAGAACGGCATGGGCTTGCTCGGCATCGAGGTGCCTGAAAGGATGTAAACATGGACTACGAGAAGCTGAAAGGAATCGTGGACTTCAACGCCATTGCTGTCGATGCAGGCTGCAGCGGCAACCCGGGTGCGATGGAGTATCAGGGCGTGTACCTCGGCAACGAGCAGCGGATGTTCCACTTCGGTCCGATACTGGGTACGAACAACATCGGCGAGTTCCTTGCCATCGTCCATGCACTCGCCTTCATCAAGAAGAACGGTTGGCAGATGAAGGTCTACAGCGACAGCATCAGCGGTATGGCGTGGGTGAGGAACAAGAAGGCAAAGACAACATTGAAGCGAACGCCAGAGACGGCTCAGGTGCTCGACCTCGTGATACGTGCCGAGAACTGGCTGTGGGCGAACCCCAGGCATGCGGAAGTGCTGAAGTGGAACACGGAAGAGTGGGGCGAGATACCCGCCGACTTCGGTCGCAAAGGCTCTTCCAAACCTTCTACTAAAGCGAAGGACCAAAAGTAATCAGTGAGCAGGAAAATTGCCATGAAGCGAAGCATACATTTTCTTGAGTACCTCTATTGTCATCTGCTTGTCGTATTTCTGATAGGCAGGGTGGGGTTCATCTTGAACAATCGCTGCGTGGAACAGCTTTCTGTTGGCGATGCCTTCAGTTCGTGTTGGCGAGGCTTCGTGGAGCACGACTTGATGGTGGCTGCGTGGTTGCTTGTTGTGCCATGGCTCGTGGGGCTTCTTGCCTTGAGGCGTCCGTCGTTGAGGCTCAGAGCGTGGCTCACGCCTTATTATATCCTGATGGGACTTGCTGTGGCGGCCATCATCGTGGCAGATGCCGTGATGTACGAGTACTGGCAGTTTAAGCTCGGAATGGTCGTGCTGAGTTATGCGTCCAGTCCCGAAGGCGCCACCAACAGCGTCAGCCTGTCCTACCTCGTCATTCGTGCCGCGCTTGTCCTTTTGCTTGCGCTTTGGATAATCATTCCCAGCGTGTTCCTTACGCCGAAGAAGCTTACCGGCAGCACGTCGGAGCGCCTTTGGATGCGGAACATCAGCATCATCTGGTTGTTCCTTGTCGTTTCGGGCGTTTGTTTCATGCGTCAGGGCGATGTTTATACCTCGAAGCCTCATCCGACACAGCTCGCCGACCACGCTGCCGTCAATCCTGTCTATGCTTTCGTCCGCAGCATTCGGCTGACGGATAATTACGCTGCGCGATACGATTTCCTGAGCGAGGCAGACCGGGCCGACCTCTTTGACGGACTCTATCCTGAGCCGGCTGACGACATTCAGGACACGCTGCTCAACACTTCGCGCCCTAACATTCTGGTCGTTTTCATCGAGGGTTTCGGCAGTCGCTTTGTCCGGGAGCTTGGCGGCCTGCCCGATGTGGCACCCGGCTGGAGCCGCCTCATTCCCGAAGGCATCTTTTGGGAGAACTATTTCAGCAACTCCTTTCGGACCGACCGAGGCACCGTCTCGGCCTTCAGCGGCTGGCTGAGTTATGCCGACCTGGGCTTGATGAAGCAAACCGAGTTTCACGAAGGCTTGCCTTCCCTTGCCCGAACTCTGGCAGCGGAGGGTTATGAGACGTCCTACCTCTATGGCGGTGCAATGACAAACATGGGCAAGCGTCAGTACTTGGAGGACATGGACTTCCAAAACCTCTACGACGACACAGCCTTCTCTGCCGAAGAGAAGAGTGGCAGCTGGGGGGTGAACGACAGCACCGCCCTGCAAAAAACCTGCCATTTCATCGCAAAATGGGAAGGCGGACCGCACTTTATAGTGGCACAGACGCTGTCCAGCCACGAGCCTTGGGACGTGCCTTATCACCGCCTCGAAGACGAGATACTCAATGCCTTCGCCTACACCGACTACAGCATCGCCTGCATGATTGACTCTTTGAAGCAGCTGCCGCAATGGGACAACCTGCTCGTCATCATGATTCCCGACCACGGCTTCCTCTACCGGCAAAGCTACAAGGACCCGGGCTTCTTCCGCAGTCCGATGCTTTGGCTCGGCGGAGCTATAAAGGCGCCACGCAAAATGGACATCCTCATGAACCAGAGCGACATTGCCGCCACACTGCTTTCACAGCTCGGCATTCGTCACGACGAATACCGCTGGAGCCGCAACGTCCTGAGCAGCACCTATACCTATCCCTTCGTCTATTGCAACTACCCGGCCGGCGTGCTCTTCGCAGACAGCACAGGCACAAGCATCTACGACATCGACGGCGACGCCGTCATGACAGAGCAACCGACAGACGACGCGGGACTGCGCATAATGCGTGCCAAAGCCATCTTGCAGACCAGTTACGACGAACTGGGAAAAAAACGCCGCACGCGGGGATCGCAAACGCCGCCTGCGGGGATTGCCAACGCCGCACGCGGGGATGACCAACGCCGCACGCGGGGATTTTAACACTCATTAACGGAACCTGGAAATCGACAATGATAAAGCAGTTTCTCGACATAGTCAGACGCTACTTCAAGCCCTACAAGATGTACATCGTCTGGTCCATCGTGCTTAACTTTGTAGCGCAGTGGCTCAACGTCTTCTCTTTCGTAGTGCTCATCCCCATCCTGAACATCCTCTTCAAAATAGACCAGAACGTCTATACCTACAAGGAGTGGACGTGGGGCACCCTGAACAAGGACCTCATCGTCAACAATGCGTATGCCTGGGTGCAGGACATGATAGCGTCGAACGGCGCGTTCCTGACGCTCTGCCTCATGGGCGGCATACTTGTCTTCATGACATGCCTGAAGTGCATCGGCTACTGGGGGGCGGCGAACATTATGATGCCGCTCAGCACAGGCGTTGTGCGCGACATCCGCATGGACATGTACAACAAGGTGATGCGCCTGCCGCTGAGCTTCTTCTCGGCCGAACGCAAGGGCGACATCATCGTGCGCATGAGCACGGACATACAGATGGTGGAGAACTCCGTCACCTCGGCCATCTCGACCCTCATCCAGCAGCCCATCGCCATCATCATCTGCTTCGTCACGCTCTTCACCGTAAGCTGGCAGCTCACCGTCTTCGTGCTCATCGTCACCCCACCCGCCGCATGGCTCATGGGCACGGTGTCGAAGAAGCTCAAGAACCAGTCGGCGGGCGTTCAGGCAGGGCTCTCCGAGATTATGGCCCAGATAGAGGAGACGCTCAGCGGTCTGAGGATTGTCAAGGCGTTTATCGCAGAGGAAAAGATGGCCAGACGCTTCAACTACATCAACAACGAGTTCCGCAAGGGCATGATAGGCATGATGATGCGCATCAACGCCGCACACCCCGTTTCCGAAACGATGGGGACCGTCATCATCGTTATCGTGCTACTCTTCGGCGGCTGGCTTATCCTCGAGGGAGAAGGCTTCATCGATGCCTCCACCTTTATCTTCTACATGGTCATCCTCTACAGCGTCATCAACCCCATCAAGGACTTGACCCGACAGGCCTACATGATTCCGCTCGGCCTCACCTCGATGGAGCGCATCGACTACATCCTCAAGGCCGAGAACCCCATCAAGGAAAAAGCCAACCCCAAGCCGCTTGACAGCTTCGAGGGGCAAGTGGAGCTGAGGGACGTTTCCTTCCAATACATCGCCGGGCGCGACGTGCTGAAGCACATCAACCTCCGTGTGCCAAAAGGCAAGACGGTGGCACTCGTCGGCCAGTCCGGCTCGGGAAAGTCCACCCTCGTGGACCTCATCCCACGCTATCACGACGTGTGCGGCGGGCAGATCCTTATTGATGGCAAGGACATACGCGACGTGAAGATTCACGACCTGCGTGCGCTTATAGGCAACGTCAACCAAGAAGCCATCCTCTTCAACGACACGTTCTACAACAACATCACTTTCGGTGTGGAGAACGCCACGATGGAACAGGTCGTGGAAGCCGCCAAGATAGCCAACGCCCACGATTTCATCATGGAGACCGAGAACGGGTATAACACCGTCATCGGCGACCGCGGCGGCAGGCTCTCGGGCGGGCAGCGGCAGCGCGTCAGCATCGCCCGCGCCATCCTCAAGAATCCGCCGATCCTCATCCTCGATGAGGCAACCTCTGCCCTCGACACAGAGAGCGAGCACCTCGTGCAGGAAGCGCTCGACCGACTCATGAAGTCGCGAACCACCATCGCCATAGCCCACCGCCTCTCCACCATCAAGAACGCCGACATCATCCATGTCCTCTACGAAGGCGAGATAGTGGAAAGCGGCCAGCACGACGAGCTCATCGCCAAGAACGGCTATTACAAGCGACTCTACGACATGCAGCAGCTCTAAACACGAAAAAGACACGATGCGAATACTGTTAGGCACACATTACCTTGCCAAAACCGGTGGCACCGAGAGCTACACCTTCGCCCTTGCAATGGAGCTGAAGCGGCTCGGGCACGAGGTGGAGCACTTCGCTATCATCCGGGGCGGCGTCTCCTCGATGCTTGAGGAGAAGGGCGTGCCTTTCATGACGTCCGACCACTACGACCTGATCCTTGCGAACCACACGACAGTCGTGGAGCAGCTGTGGCCGAAAGGATTCATCGTCCAGACCTGCCACGGCAACATCGCTGAGTTGGAGCAGCCGTCGCCCTATGCCGATGCCTACGTCGCCGTCTCGGAAGAGGTCAGGGAGCACTTGCGGAGCAAAGGCTACAGGGCAACGGCGGTCATCGCCAACGGCATTGATTGCAACCGTTTTTGTCAAAAAAAGCCCGTTTCACCGACATTGCAGACGGTGCTCTCCCTCTGCCAGTCCGACGTTGCCAACGACTTCATTCGCCGTTGCTGTCAGCAAGAGGGCATCCGCTTCTTGCAGAGCAACAAGTTCACCGACAACGTCTGGTCGATCGAGGAACTGATAAACGAGAGCGACCTCGTCATCGGTCTGGGACGCTCGGCCTACGACGCGATGGCTTGCGGGCGCTGCGTGCTGGTCTATGACTTCAGGGATTACATGGGTGAGTTTCTTGGTGACGGGATGCTCACTCCCGACAGCATCGAGCACAGCATGCTCTGCAATTGCTCGGGCAGGGCCAGCCGTCGGAAGTTCGACGAGCAGACGTTCATCGCCGAACTCCATAAGTACAGCCCGGAGCTCGGCGCGTGGGGCCGACAGTTCGCCCTCGAGCATCTCAACATCGAGAAAGCAGTTGCGGCGTACCTCGACATCTATAGGGGCATTGACTTCGAGCAGAAGCTCATCGCGCTGAAAAGACAAAAGCTCGACATGCAGAAGGCAAGCGAGCAGGAATTGCAAGCAGTCAACGACAGCAACACAAAGCTGCAGGAACTGCTCGCTGAGCAAAAGCAGCAGACGGCAAGTCTCCAGGCATTCTACGAGGCCAAGAGCCGGAAGCACCTCCGCGCCATCAGGGCGCTGATTTGGCTCAGCATAGCTCTGGCCGCGGCTCTCGTGGCGCTCGTCAGCATAAGGTAAAAGAAAGTATAAAATAAAAAGATAAAACATGAAAGTCAGCATCATCACCATCGCCTACAATAACCTCGAGGGCCTGAAGAGGACCTATGAGAGCATCCGCCGCCAGACGTTCCGCGACTACGAGTGGCTCGTCATCGACGGCGGCAGCACGGACGGGACGAAGGAGTTCCTCGAGGAGCACGACGCAGAACTCGCCTACTGGTGCTCTGAACCCGACAAAGGCGTGTACAATGCCCAGAACAAGGGCACCCGGCACGCTAAAGGCGAGTACTGCATCTACATGAATTCGGGCGACTCCTTCTATGCCGACGATGTGCTGGAGAAAGTGTTCGCGAAAGACATCGATGCTGATGTCATCTACGGTAGCTGGGAGTTGGTCTTCGAGAACGGAAAGAAGGTAGAGGGCAACGTGCCCGAAGTGGCTGACCTGGCCTACTTCTTCGACGACAACATGTGTCATCAGGCCATGCTCATCAAGAGGGAAGCCATCCTGGCACGGCCTTATGATGAGAGCTTCCCCATCTATGCCGACTGGGAGGAATGGCTCGCCCTCTATATGCAAGGCAAAACGTTCAAGAGAGTCGACATCCTGATATGCGACTTCATGGTCGGCGGCTTGAGCACGGGCGACAATGCGTCCGAAGCACTCAAGAAAAAGCGTCAGGCGGACATCAAGCGCATCAATGAGCGGTACTACTCTGAGCCTTGGAAAAAGACGATGAGCCATGTGGCTCCCATCCTCCGGGAGTACAAGATAATGAAGAATTGGTCGGCCGACGACGGCCAGACGACACTGACAGATGCCTTCTACGGCTACAAGTTCCTGAAGGAAAAGCGTAGAAAGCACAACAGGATCATTCGCATACTCATTTACGTCTGCGGAGCACTGCTGGCGACAAACATCTGTACATTATGTATATTGTTATTCAGATGAGAAAGGCTGACAATGAGTAAGGTTCGCCCTATAGCATTCTATCTGCCTCAGTTCTATCCCACGCCGGAGAACGACGAGTGGTGGGAACCGGGCTTTACCGAGTGGACCAACGTGGCTCGCGCTGTCCCGCTCTTCCCCGGGCACTACCAGCCCCGCATCCCACGCGACCTGGGCTTCTACGACCTGCGTGTCCCCGAGACGCGCCGGAAGCAGGCCGAGCTGGCGCGAGAGGCGGGCATCGAGGGCTTTTGCTATTGGCATTATTGGTTCGGGGGAGGCAAGCGCCTGCTCCATGAGGTGTTCGACGACGTAGTACGCAGCGGAGAGCCAGATTTCCCGTTTTGCCTCTGCTGGGCCAACCACTCGTGGTACTCCAAGACATGGGATCCCGACCTGCCCGACAAGCTTCTCGTCGAGCAGACCTATCCGGGGGAGGAGGACATCATTGCCCATTTCAATGCTATGCTCCCCGCTTTCCGCGACAAACGCTACATGAAGGTGAACGGCAAGCTCGTCTTTGGCGTGTTCGACCCCTCGAAGATAGATATCAAACGCATGCACGAGGTGTGGGACAGGCTGGCGCACGAGCATGGCCTCGACGGCTTCCACTTCTTCGCGCTCTGCATAGGATCCGTCTCCCTCAAATGGTCAGACAAGGGGCATCACTACGACTCGCTCGTCCTGGACCCACTGCTCGACAGCGTGGACGCCTGGCAATGCAGCAAGAGCGAAAGGCAGTTGCGCGACAGCCTCATTGCTTCGGGCATTCCATATACCGTGCGTTACGATGATTATGTCAACAGGACGCGCGATATCTTCTCGCAGCACCCGGAGGTGCTTCCCTGCATCAATCCCGACTTCGACCACTCGCCACGAAGCGGCGTCGTGGCGCACATGCTTGTCGATTCCACGCCAGCCGGGTGGGCACGCCTCTGCACGATAGCCTCCGAGCATGTCATGGGCAGGCCCGAGCAAGAACGTCTGGTCTTCATAAAAGCCTGGAATGAATGGGGCGAGGGAAACTATCTGGAGCCCGACCGACGCTGGGGCAAGCAGTATATCGAGGAGAGCGGCAAAGTGTTCCGCGGCGATTGGCAGGCTGATGCGACCGCCACGGCATCTTCCACTCCCCTCATCTCCATCGTCGTGCCTCTATATAATAAGGAAGCGTACATCTGTCGGACATTGCAGTCCGTCCTTTCACAGACGTTTACGGACTACGAGATACTTGTCGTCGATGACGGTTCCACTGACGGCAGCCTTGCGCGAGCAAAGGAAATCGTCTCTGAACGCATCCGGTATTTCACGAAGACAAATGGCGGCCCCGCTTCTGCAAGAAATGTGGGCGTCCGCAATGCCAAGGGGCGCTGGGTGATGATACTTGATGCCGACGATGAGCTTGTGCCCGGCATCCTCGAGCACTTTGCAAAACTGATTCACGAGCATCCCGACTGCCATTTCTTCTGTGGCCAGCATCAGCTCCGCAGCAACGGGCAGCTCACTCCATACTCCAAAAAGTACCGCGAAGGCGTACTCAGAAACAACTTCCGGGCGTGGTGTACAGGCCGCTTCATGCCTGTGGCCGGTTCTTGCATCATACTGCGCAGCCTACTCCTCCAGCATCCGTTCCGCGAGGACTTGCGTCGCTACGAGGACGCCGAAAGCCTCTTTGGCATCATGCGTACGGCACGCATTTGGACGACAACACGTCCCGCTATGATTTACAATCAGGACAGTTGCAGCGCAAGTAATGTCTGCCCCGACATCGCACAGGATTTCATCGGGCACCTCTCGCTGAAAGGAAAGAGTCTCTGGGAGCAATTTGCCCTCTGGCAATTATATCGGCAGGGGCGCAAGCTCTACCCGCGCGACATGGACCATCTATATAAAGGAAAAGGTTTCTCCAGCATAAAGTTCCCTCTGCTAAAGCTTTGGAAAGGGATGAGATACAGATAGGAATGTAGAATCAAGAGGGAAGAATGAAGAGTGTCCTGTCACTCTCAATTAGGAATCACGAATTGGGAATTATGAATTAAGAATTATGGTAAGGCTTTCCATCATTACTATCAATTATAACAATCGCGAGGGACTAGCCCGCACGATTGCATCGGTCAAGGCTCAGAACTTCAGCGACTATGAATGGCTTGTCATTGATGGTGGCAGCACCGACGGCAGCCGCGAACTCATCGAAGCCAATAAGGCATTGTTTGCCTATTGGTGCTCCGAGCCAGACAAGGGCATATACGATGCCATCAATAAGGGCACTCGTCACGCCAGCGGACAATACGTTTCGTGTATGAACTCGGGCGACACGTATTTCTCTGACGATACGCTCAGCCGGGTTTTTGCAAGTCCTCTCACGGCCGACGTCATCTATGGCGACTGGTACAAGGTTTATCCCGAAAGGCGTGTGCTTTGCAGTATGCCGTGCCCTCTTGACTTATCTATTTTCTATTACCATAACATCTGCCATCAAGCCATGTTTGTTCGCACCTCAGCTTTGCAGGAGAAGGGCTTTGATTTAAGTTACGCAGTATGTGCCGACTATGCACGATGGATGGAAATGCTGTTTGCAGGGGCAACGTTCCAGCGTGTAGATACAATCATCTGCAGTTATGACATGACAGGCGTGAGCAGTCAGCGTGGGGCGGGTTGGGAAGAGTGTCAGCGCATCCGTCGTGAAATCATTCCCGACTGGTTGAGGCCCGTCATGGAGCGACTGGACGGGTATGAAAGCACGCCCGACCACATCTATCTCCTCCACGTTCGCGAGCGCGGCGGATGTCTGCGTTTCCTTGTCCACAATCTGCTGAAACTGACAAACCTCCTCTTTTTCCACATCGACCGGGACCGCTTGTATTCTCACCGTCTCCCCGGTCAGAGTCCGGAGCTGCCGTAGTGGGCAGTCGTAATCCCCGCGTGCGGCGTTGGTCATCCCCGCGTGCGGCGTTGGTCATCCCCGCGTGCGGCGTTGGTCATCCCCGCGTGCGGCGTTTGAAACCCCGCGTGCGGCCTTAAGGAATTCTGCCGGGTCGAGAAAATGTTTCTCCACAAGCCTCAGGCAATCTTCGTCCTTATCCCACCACTTGAGGTCGAGGAACTGTCGGATGGTTTCTTCGCTGAAGCGGTATCGGATAATGCGAATGGGGCAGCCCACGGCAATGGCGTATGGCGGTATGTCCTTCGACACCACGGCTCCGGCACCGATGATGGCTCCATCGCCAATCCTTACGCCGTCGAGCACCGTCACGCCCATGCCGATGAACACATCGTTGCCGATATGGATGCGTTCGCGCTCCCGTATCTTGTTCTTATGGGAAAGTGTCGTGCCGTTCTGCTTCATGGTAGAATAGAACATTGGCGAGGTGCTGACTCCGTCGGTGGGATGCACGCCGTGCCCGCATACGAAGCCTGGGCCGATGGAACAGAACTTGCCAATCTCTGCCATTGATATCCTCGCATTCATCGAGATATATGTATAGTCGCCCACCCGGCAGTCGTAGAGATGATACGGCGGATATATCTTGCACTTCGGCGAGAGGTGGCAGGACTTGGAGTCGTTGAAGTAGTATGCTCCCTGCTCAATCAGGCCGCCAAGCTCTGGCAGCATTTTCATCAGCCATTTCCTTCTCTTTTGTCTGAAATAAGTTCTCAATCCCATAGCTGAACTAACGTTTTCCGATGCAAAGATACAACGTTTAATTCATTATTCGCATTTCATTATTCATAATTATAGGACATTTCGACCCAAAAAGGAAAAAAACTCGCAACTCTTTACTCTTTACTATTAACTTTTTTGTACCTTTGCGCATCGTACATAAGATGATGAAACGCATAGCAGCACTCACTATGGTTCGCAACGATGACTTTTTCCTACGAAAGTGGGTGGAGTACTATGGGAGCGAACTGGGCAAGGAGAACCTATACATTTACTACGACGGGGAGGATCAGCCCGTTGCTGATTTCTGTAAGGGTGCGAACGCATTTGTGCATCCCAAGATAGGCACGCAGGTGGTGGCGGCTGAGAAAGGGCGCATGAAGTTCTTGTCCGAGCGGGCTGCCGAGCTCTTTTCGAAAGGCTACGACCTCGTGATAGGTGTGGATGCCGACGAGTACATAGTGGTCGATCCCAAGCATGGCGTCGGGCTTCGCGACTTCTTGTCGCGGCAGGACATCGACGTCTGCCTCTCTCCCCTCGGCCTTGACTTCGGGCAGAAGCTGGGCGAGGAGGGCGACCTTTCTCTGGACGCGACGTTCCTTTCGCAGCGACACTTCGCACAAATCGGCACGCGCTATACGAAGCCCTCTATCATCGCGAAGCCGTGCCGATGGGGAAGCGGTTTCCATCGCGTCAAGGGGCATAACTTCCACATCGCTCAGGACCTCTATCTCCTGCACTTTGGCTATGCCGACAGCAAGATATTGGAGGAGAGGCTGGGCGATGCGGACCGCGTGGCTCAGGGCTGGAAGAACCACATCTACAAGCGCAGCCGCACCATCCGGTATGCTACGGAGAAGAAGGCGCGCTGCTTTGACCGCTGGACGCGCTTGGCCAGGACATGCCAGACGTGGTGCCGGCCGCCGTACGCCCTCAACAAACCCGCCATGTTCGAGCTGAGGATTGTTGTCAAGATTCCTGATAGATTCCAGAATGTCCTCTAACATACCATCTCCAGACGCGTGTCAAGGCGAGCTCATTGAGAAGCTGTTGCCGGGCAACACACTTCTGCCGGAGGTGACGGTCGTCACCGTATGCTTCAACCCCTTGAAAGACGGCAGAATGGAGCTTTTCACCAAAAGCCTCGACTCCGTCCAGCAGCAGAAGGGCGTTACGCTTGAGCATCTCATCGTGGACGGCGCGTCATCCGACGGGACACTCGACTTCCTGAGGTCGTACGACAACAAGTCTCACGACATCCGCATCCTGAGCAAGGCCGACTCCGGCATTTATGAGGCGATGAATCGCGGTATTGCTTTGGCGCGCGGGAAATACGTTATCTTCCTCAATTCCGACGACTATTACCATCGCGCAGACGGGCTTGCGCTCTCGCTGGAAATGCTAGAAAAGAGCAAATGCGACTTCACGTTTGCCCCAGTCCTTCCCAAGGGACCGCATACGCGCTTCACCCACTACCACCATCCGCAACGTCGCCTGCATAAGCTTTTCGTCACAAGCGTCATCCCTCACCCCTCGATGCTGTATCGCAGGCGTGCGCTTTTGGAAGTGGGCGGCTACAATCAGGCGTATCGGATTGTAGCGGATTACGACCTGACGCTGCGTCTAGTGGCGGCAGGCCACAGGGGTTGCTTCGTGGATTACTGCTTCGCAACTTTCGTGATGGGAGGCATTTCGACGCAAGCCGCGACCAGAGGGGTTGAAAGCAGCGAAAAGATGCGTGTGGTGAGGATTATCCATCGCGAGGCTTTTGGGACAGAACTCACGGAGGAAGATGCCGATTTCCTTGTCACGAGGGGATGGTATCCGCGCAAATACTTGTCGGTTTACGTTGCATCGCAGAGGGTGATATCTCAGGCCTTCTGTGGGCTTCCAAAGGGGGTAGGGTATCAAATGGTGCGTCGATTCAACTACGCGAAGTATTACATCAAAAGCTTTCTATCTTTCTGACAGTCAGGACGAATGTCCTTCCGTCTGACGTCTCTTCTTCTCCAGATAATGCTGGAAAGGAGCGAGGAAACGTTTCTCCCAGAGCCTTCTCTTCTCATCGGGCGCATTCTCGTACACCTTCCGTGCGGCCTCGATGCTCATCGCCAGATGGCGTGCCTGCTTTTCCGAGTCGGAGGAGAGCAGGAAGCTCCTCGGGTTGGGATAGTAATAGTAGAGGGGCAGACGGAGTATCGTGCAGCGCCCGACGTGCAGGAGCACTTCGCTCCACCACGGGAAGTCCTCGAAGCGGATGCCTTCCAGAAAGGGAATCTTCCTGACGAGCGACGTCCGGTACATCCTGAAGCAGGGCTGGCAATGCTTCACCGCCCAGCGCCGGCTGATGTCGCTCGGGTGGGAGTATTCGGTGGCGTAGTCAAAGATGTTGTCTGTCGTGACGTATTCGATACTGTCGAGCCCGCCGTACTTCCTGAAGCGCGGCTTGCTCTCCGGCAAGTGCAGGAAATGCAGGACCTTATTCGCCGTGCGATAGTAGTGGTGGTAGGTGAAGGTGACCATGTCGGCGTCCTCCTTTTCGGCTGCTGCAACGCACAGTTCCATGAGCTGGGGATGGAAGAAGTCATCAGGGTCGAGGAATAGGACGTAGCGTCCCGCGGCCTGTTCCATGCCGATGTTCCTGGCGGCCGACACGCCTCGGTTTGCCTGGTGGATGACCTTGAAGCGCCCGTCGCGAGCGGCATAGGCATCGGCGATGTCGCCACAGGCGTCGGGGCTTCCGTCGTCGATGAGGATGGCCTCCCAGCTGCCGTGCGTCTGTGAGAGCAGGCTGTCCAGAGCTCGCCTCAGGTAGCGCTCCACGTTGTAAATGGGGATGATGACCGAGATGTCGTATGCCATGTGCCTTATTGCTTTGCTTCTTTCTTCTTGAGTTTCTCCTCGAATGGAGTCAGGAAATGGTGTTCCCAGGCCTTCCGCTTGTCGGCCGGCGCATCGGCATACAGCTTCTTTGCTGCCTCGATACCCTTGCGGAGGCTTTCCGTCTTGCGTGCCTGGTCGGCCGACAGGATGTCGCTCCCCGGGTTGGGATAGTAGAAGTAGAGCGGCAGGTTCAGTATGGTGCAGCGCTTGACGCGGAGCAACACTTCGCTCCACCACGGGAAGTCCTCGTAGAGGATGCCGGGGATGAACCGGACGTCGTGCACGGCATACGTCTTGTACATGCAACGCCATGCCTGGCAATGCTTTATGGCCCAGCGCTGGTCGATGTCGCGAGGCTTGGAGTATTCGGTGGCGTAGGCAAGGATGTTGTCTGTCACGAGGTAGGGCGGCTCCTTGTAGAACTCGAAGTGGGGCTTCGGGTCGTCGAGGCGCAGGAAATGCTTGACCATCCCCATCGTGCGGTACTTCCTGTCGTAGGTGAAGGCCACGAGGTCCGAGCCGTCTCGCAGTATTGCCTCGACGCAAAGGGCCATCAGCTGCGGATGCATAAAGTCGTCGGCATCGAGGAAAAGCAGGTACTCGCCCCGCATGTGCTGCATCCCCACGTTTCGCGCCTCGGACTGTCCGCCGTTAGGTTGATGAATGACGCGGAAGCGGCGGTCGCTCTGTGCGTATTCCTCGGCGATGCGTCCGCTGCCGTCTGTGCTGCCGTCGTCCACCAGGATGGCTTCCCACTCTTTATGTGTCTGCGAGAGAATGCTGTCGAGAGCCCGGCGCAGGTATGCCTCTACATTATATATAGGTACGATGATGGAAACCATGGTGCGTCGGGTCTATTTTGTCAGCTCGAACTTATACCAGCGGTTGTGCGACCAGAGCCATATCTCGGGCTGACGGCAAATGTTCTGCTCGAGCATGCGCCAGAAGCATCGCGAGAGAGGGTAGCGGCTGAGGCTTTCCTCTTCATTGGGCTTTATCTCCTTGAAGGTGAGCCTGTAGTGGCCTCGTGAGGTCTTTTCCGCATCGAGGTAAACGAGCTCGGCGTTGACTTTTCGCGCCAGCTCTTCCGCCCCTGGGGCGTACCACGTCTGTTGGTTGAGGAAGGTGACGACGTCCTTCACCTTCGTGTCGGGCCTCTGGTCGCTGATGAAGCCGCAGAGGAAGGGCTCGCCCTCGGCGTTCCATTGCAACATTGTGCGCACGGTTTGCTTCATCTCAATCTGTGTTGTGTTCCAGCGGCTACGTATTTCGTGCATGAGCGACGAGAAGTAGCGGTTCTCAATGTGCTTGTAGATTTCCGCCCCCTTCCGAGGGTTGGAATAGCGCTCTCCGACTTCCTGATACCACTCCCAGCACCCCATGTGTCCGAGCAGCATGAAGATGTTTTTGCCTTCCGAGGCGAGTCGTTCCGGCAGTTCGGTGTTCAGGATTTCCACGCGGCGGCGCATCTCTTCGTCTGTGATGTTGAGGCACTTGAACGCTTCGATGAAGACGTCGCACAGGTTGCGGTAGAATGCCTTCTCGATGCCGACCAGTTCCTGCTGGCTCTTCTCCGGAAAGGCGTAACGAAGGTTTTCCCTGACGAGTCGGCGCCTATACCTTATTATATAATATAAGAGGGGATAGGCAATGTCGCTCAGCAGGTAGAGGAAGCTGAGAGGCAGTCCTGCCAGAAGCCGCATGAAGTGGTGTCGTTTCCTTGTTCCGTTCTTGTTCAACGCTGTTTTGCTGTCTGTTCAAATGCAAAGGTACGACATATAATTGAAAATTCAAAATTTATAAATTCAAAATGAAGAGTGTAAATTGAAAAACATAACTGTTCTGTGCCGAAGGAGACCAAACGAGGTGTTTTATAACACAAGCGGGGATGTCCGAAGTTGTCGGGCAGCCCTGCTTGGTTTCTGTTCGTTCTATGCGATGTGGTTGTCGGCGAACGGTCGCCTTCCGAGCTTTGCCTTGAGCCTAAGGAGAGATCGCTGATGGAGGGCGGTGATTCTGGCTTTACTGAGGCCGAGTGCCGCAGATATCTCAGTGATACTCAACTCGTTGCCTTCGAGCCCGTAGAACAGCCTGATGATTTGCTGCTCCTGCTGGGTGAGGCATTGCAGAGCTTCGTCGATGCACTTTCGCTGTTCCGTTCGGAACGAATCGTCCTCGTCTTCCGGCAATCTCAACGTCTCTTCCTGCAAATCCTCAGAGGGATTTTGGTGCCTGATGGCAAGGAAGATTTTCTTCCTGCACCAGTAGCTTGCGTATGTGGCAAAGCGGCAGCCGACGCTTTCGTCGTAGCGTAGAGCCGCTTCGCAGAGCCCGAGGCATCCTTCCTGCCTGAGGTCCTTGACGCTCACGCCGTAGTCCTTCATCCTCCAAGCCATCGCGTATGCCAGAGGCATGTGGCTGAGGACGAGCAGGCGGCAGTCGTCCGTAAGCTCGCCGAGTCGTTCGTCACTGTTTTCCTGCAGCTTTTCTTCGAGGGCTGCCACCTCGTTTTTCAGAACATCTTGTCTCATTTTTCTCGATGAAATGGGTTAAAATTGAAAATGAGACAGCCGGCTGTCCGTTATTTTGAATTCGAAGGCAAAGGTACGGCAAAAGAAAGCGGAAGACGCCGAATTACAAATTTTACAAATGCTTGTACAACGTCTGCAAATGCCGCACAAAGAAATTGCAAACTCCGAGTGCAGAGATGAAAAACGTCGCACGCGGAAATGGCAAACGCCGCACGCGGAAATGGCAATCCCCGCACGCGGAAATTGCCAACGCCGCACGCGGGGATTTTAACACTTCATAAGGCGTTGAAAATCAACGCACGTTTTTAACGCCTGAATTGAACGCCTGAATTACAAAAAATACAAATGAAATGTGTCCGGATTCAGCACGGTTATTCCTGACAGGAATCACCGTCTGACAGACTTCGGATAATGAAGAGCTTGTCGTTGCGACGGACCTTCGTCGGCAGGGGGATGCTGATGTGCTGACCCTGAAGAGCCGTCTGGACGGGCTTGAGGTCGAAACGAATCTCGCTGACAGTCGCCCTCAGCGCGCCTGTCGTCGGGCCCGTCACGAGAATGTCGTCGCCGACGTTCAGCTCGCAGGCTTCAATCTTGAACTCGGCAACCTGCAGCTTCGAATAGTAACGGACAGTCCGACCGCAATACACTTTGCGTTCCGTTGCCTTCGAGCCGTGACAGTCGTTCCACTCCGCGATAGTCTTGCCCAGGTAGTAGCCGTCCCAAAAGCCCCTGTTGAAGACTTTCGCCAGCCGCTCGTCCCACTCGTTGAGCCTCGACAGGAAGACCGCCTTGCCCTCTTCGGGATTGGTCAGTGTGTCGACGGCCTCGCGATAACAACGCACGACGGTATCGACATATTCCGGTCCGCGAGCGCGTCCCTCTATCTTGAAAACACGCACGCCAGATTCGAGCATTTTATCGATGAAATGGATGGTTTTTAAGTCCTTTGGCGACATGATGTACTTGTTCTCTACGGCCAGTTCGGTTCCCGTCTCGACGTCTTCCACCACGTAGCGTCGGCGGCACAATTGCATGCATTCGCCTCTGTTGGCGGAGCGTCCCCAGTTGCTCTGGCTCAAATAGCACTTGCCGCTGATTGCCATGCAGAGGGCCCCGTGGCAGAACATCTCGATGCGAACAGGCTTGCCGGAAGGGCCGCATATGCCGTTTTCCTCGATGGAATGGGCAATTTCTGCCACTTGCTCCATGTTTAGCTCGCGTGCCAACACCACAACGTCCGCAAACTGTGCATAGAAGCGGAGTGCCTCGACATTGCTGATGTTGAGCTGCGTGCTCAAGTGCACTTCCTGCCCAATCTCGCGGCAGTAAAGCATCACCGCGACGTCACTCGCAATGACTGCGCTGATGCCGGCGGCTTTGGCAGCGTCGAGTATCGTACGCATCAGCTCGAGATCCTCGCCATAGATGATGGTGTTGACGGTCAGATAGCTCTTGATGCCGAAACGTCGTGTCTCTTCGGCAATGCGCTTCAGGTCGTCGATGGTGAACGTGCTGGCAGAGTGCGCCCGCATGTTCAGGTTTTCGATGCCGAAATAAACGCTGTCTGCGCCAGCCCTTATGGCAGCCGCCAAACATTCTGGCGAACCCACGGGCGCCATTATCTCTATGTCTTGCTTTGTCATTTCGGCTGCAAAGTTACAACATTTCCCGCATTATCCAACATTTTTTCAATTATCAATTATCAATTTCCGATAAATTGTCGTACCTTTGCAGCCGAAAAAACAAAATGTGGACAGATTTGGGCTGCTTGCAACCACAGTAAAAAATGCTAAAACGAGGAACACCAAGGGCGTCCTCACGCATTTGTGCCCGACTTCTTTCCCCATACATTATTAATTTATATAAAGATTAATCTATGGCTTATTTGTTTACGTCGGAGTCAGTCTCCGAAGGCCACCCCGACAAGGTGGCGGACCAAATCAGTGATGCCGTATTGGACAAGTTGCTTGCCTTCGACCCGGATTCGAAGGTGGCGTGTGAAACACTCGTGACGACGGGGCAGGTGGTGCTTGCCGGCGAAATTAAGACGAAGGCTTACGTCGACCTGCAACGCATTGCCCGCGAGGTCATCAACCGCATCGGCTACACCAAGAGCGAATACATGTTCGAGGGAAACAGCTGCGGCGTGCTCTCCGCCATTCACGAGCAGAGCCAGGACATCAACCGCGGCGTGGACCGCTCAGATCGCACCATGCAGGGAGCCGGCGACCAGGGCATGATGTTCGGATACGCTACCAACGAGACCGAGAACTACATGCCGCTGAGTCTCGACCTCGCCCACAGGCTGCTCTTCGTCCTCGCTGAGATACGTCGCGAAGGCAAAGTGATGAAATACCTTCGCCCCGATGCGAAGAGTCAAGTTACCATTGAGTACAGCGACGAAGACGTGC
The DNA here is from genome assembly GCA_902778625.1 of uncultured Bacteroidales bacterium. Lineage (GTDB taxonomy): Bacteria > Bacteroidota > Bacteroidia > Bacteroidales > Bacteroidaceae > Physcousia. Next base: position 41,382 of record CACYYM010000014.1, on the reverse strand, counting down.
CGCAGCGCATAGACACCATCGTCGTCAGCACACAGCACGACGAGTTCGATACCGACGAAGCCATGCAGCAGCGTATCACGACGGACGTCAAGGAAATCCTCATCCCCCGCATGCTCGAAGGCATTCGCTCCGAACGAGTCCGTGCTCTCTTCGCTGATGCAAATGCCATCACTTACTACGTCAATCCGACCGGCAAGTTCGTCATCGGCGGACCTCACGGCGATACTGGCCTTACAGGGCGCAAGATAATCGTCGACACCTACGGCGGCAAGGGCGCTCACGGCGGCGGAGCATTCAGCGGCAAGGACCCCTCGAAGGTCGACCGCTCGGCCGCTTATGCCGCTCGCCACATCGCAAAGAACATGGTGGCGGCCGGTGTGGCAGACGAGATGCTTGTCCAACTCAGCTACGCCATTGGCGTCGCGGAGCCCGTCAGCATCTTCGTCGATACTTACGGCAAGAGCCATGTCAGCATGAACGACGGCGAGATTGCCAAGAAGATAAAGGAACTCTTCACCCTCACACCCTACGCCATCGAACAGCGCCTCAAGCTCCGCAACCCCATCTACGAGGAAACAGCAGCCTACGGACACATGGGGCGCGAACCTCGCATTGTCAGAAAGCGTTATGAATCGCTGTATCAGGACACGAAGGAGGTGACGGTGGAACTCTTCACCTGGGAGAAGCTCGACTATGTGGACAAGATAAAAGAAGCCTTCTCCCTGTAATTATTAATGTCGAATTATGGAAAACAACAAAAAGATAGCGGTATATTGTGCAAGCAGCACGCAGATAGACGATTGTTACTTTCAGGATGCATACCGCCTCGGTCAGTTAATGGCTGAGCAGGGCATCACATTGGTGAACGGCGCAGGCAACATGGGCCTCATGGCAGCCAGCGCCAACGGATGCCTCGAAGCTGGAGGCAAAGCCATCGGTGTCATCCCGACCTTCATGATACGCGAGGGTTGGTGTCACAACGGCATGACAGAGATCATTGAGACGGCAGACATGCACGAGCGGCAGGCGAAGATAGCCGAGATAACAGATGCCGGCATCTTTCTTCCCGGCGGCATTGGCACTTTTGCCGAGATGACGGAGCTCATTGTGTGGAAGCAACTTGGACTTTACCTCAAGCCCATCATCCTGCTCAACACAAATGGTTACTTCGACTCGCTGCTCAACACGCTTCATCTTGCTATCAAGGAGAACTTCATGCGCCCTGTGCATGCCGACATCTGGCAAGTTGCGCCGACTCCTGAGGATGCGGTGAAGATGGCGCTCGAAACGCCGCTTTGGGACACGAGCATCCGCAGGTTTGCCAAGATATGAGGCAAGATTTCGACACATGCAGCTTCTTTCGGGCAGACACCCTGCATGCAGAGGTGCCCTACCGCCCATATGGCTTCGAATCGACGGCGACGCCGTTCCGCTTGCGCAGTGATGCGTGGAGCGGTTTGCTGTTGTTCGTCTGTCTGCTTCTTGCGGCAAGTCTCGTGCTGAGGCTTAGGAAGAAGTTCAAGGAGGTGTTGCAAGGTGTGTTCTTCCCAATACCGGGAAAGAAGGACGAGCCGCTTGTGGATGACCCGCTCCGCTATTCGACTCGCCTCATTGCCATTGCGTTGCTGTCACTTACTGCAGCGATGGTGACCTTTACCTACACGCAGCACGACACAGGTTTCTACCTGTTTCCGGAGTCTCCGTATCTCGTGTTTGGTGGCTTCGTGTTGCTCTGGTTGGCTTATTTTCTGATAAAACGATTGCTGTCGAGTTTCGTGAATTGGGTCTTCTTTAGGGATGAAAAAATTTTTACATGGCAGCGGGCTTATACGTTCCTTTACGTGGCGGAAGCTTTGCTTTTCCTTGTCCTCTCTCTAATTGTATCGTATTTGCCTTTTTCGCCGGAGGAGGTATTCGTTTTCACCATTTGTCTTGTCTTTTTTGTCAAGTTTTTGCTGCTTTTCAAGACTTATAAGATATTTTTTTCGAAATTGTATGGCACTTTGCATTTAATTGTGTACTTTTGCACACTCGAATTGATGCCGTTGCTTGTCATGCAGCAAGTTTTGACATATGCAGAGGCTCTCTCGACGGTAAAGCTTTAATGAAAATATAACGACAAACGATGATAAAGAAGATTCTCATTTCGCAGCCTGAGCCAACCTCAGCGAACTCTCCTTATTACGACATCGCTAAGCGCCATAATGTGGAGATAGTGTTCCGTCCCTTCATTAAGGTTGAGCCGTTGACGCCAAAGGAATTCCGTGCGCAGAAGATTTCGATTCTGGAGCACACAGCCATCGTGTTCACGTCTCGTCTTTCGATCGACAACTTCTTCCTGTTGGCGAAGGAGATGCGCATCCCCATCCCTGAGGACATGAAGTACTTCTGCATCACCGAGACCGTTGCGCAGTACATACAGAAGTATGTGCAATATCGCAAGCGCAAAGTCTTCTTCGGGACGACCGGCAAGGTGGACGACCTGATTCCGCTGATCTTAAAGCATAAGACGGAGCGCTACTTCATTCCTTTGAGCGACGTGCACAATCCGATTTTCACCGAATTGCTCGACAGCAAGGGCATCAAGCATTCCGACGCCGTCATGTATCGAACGGTGAGCAACGATTTCAAAGAGGGTGAGCCCTTCGACTACGATATGCTTATCTTCTTCAGCCCCAGCGGAGTTCAGTCACTGAAGAAGAACTTCCCGAAGTTTAAGCAGGGCGACATCGTTATCGGAACGCTCGGTCCCACCACTGCGAAGGCTGTTCGCGACGCAGGCTTGCGTCTCGACATCGAAGCTCCCTCTCCTCAGTACCCCAGCATTTCATCTGCCATCGACGACCACTTGCGCAAGGCAAATGGCTGACGTCGTATCCCACACGCTTAGCAAAGATGAGCGTCTCAGCAGCCGGAAGGCTCTGGAAGAGCTCTTCGGAGGTGGTCATCAGTCGGTGTCTGCCTTCCCGATTCGTGCGGTCTTCATGCCGAACGGGCTGGGGATGGTGCGCGTCATGGTGTCGGTGAGCAAGCGTTACTTCAAGCGGGCGGTCAAGCGCAACCTTATCAAACGGCAGCTGCGCGAGGCATACCGGCTGCAGAAGGAACTCCTTGAGCCGGTCGAGAGTGGGCTCGACATCGCTTTCCTTTGGACGTCCGACGAACTGCTTCCCACCGAAAAGGTGTTCCAGAAGATGCAAAACATACTCCTTCGCATCCATGAAAGCATTGCCCCCAATACGTAAACCTTCGGACGTGGTGACCTGGTTGCTCATCCTGTTTGTCCGGATATACCAGCGCTTCATTTCGCCCCTGACGCCGCCATCGTGCCGCTTCACGCCCACGTGCAGCCAGTATGCGATAGAGGCTCTGAGGAAGTACGGACCGCTGAAAGGGCTGTGGCTTGCCGTGAAGCGCCTGCTTCGCTGTCACCCCTGGGGCGGCAGCGGATACGACCCCGTGCCATGACTCTTCCGGGACCTTAGAGACCTTAAAGACCTTAAGGATTTTAGGGACTTTCCAAGGCTTCGGAAAAAACGCCGCCTGCGGGGATCTCAAACGCCGCACGCGGGGATTGCCAACGCCGCACGCGGGGATTGCCATCGCCGCACGCGGGGATTAAAACGCCGCCTGCGGGGATAAAAAACACAGCATGATGTACATCGATTTTCATACGCACAAAATTCCAACGGAAAAGGACGTCGTTGCCGTCGTCGATGGTCGCGACACCTGGGGCATCCATCCCTGGCGGGCAGACAGCCTCTCCCCCTGCTCCTCTCCAGAAGAGAAGGAGGAATTAGAGCCTCTCCCTTCAAGGGGAGGTTGGGAGGAGGCTCTTGCCATCGGCGAGTGCGGGCTCGACGCTCTGCGAGGCCCTTCTATGGAGGTGCAGGAAGCGGTGTTCCGAAAGCAGGTTGCCCTGAGCGAGCGAATCGAGCGGCCGCTCATCGTTCACTGCGTGAAAGCCATCGATCGCCTGCTTCGAATACACAAAGAGCTGAAGCCCACGCAACTATGGATGCTTCACGGCTTCCGTGGCAAGCCCCAGCAGCTGCGTTCGCTCCTCGATGCGGGCTTCTACGTCAGCTTCGGCTTCAACCACAACGACGAAAGCCTGCGTATCTGTCCGATAAACAGGATGTTGCTCGAAACGGACACAGAAGAGGGTCGCTCAATTCAAGAAATATATAATAATGTGGCACAAAAAAAAGGTCTCGATGTGCCGACTTTGTGCGAATTGATGGCAGAAAACTATCGCGCTTTCTACCAAAACGAGCCTCTTGTGAGTTAAATCGACATTGTTGTGTGTTAAAAAGACTTACAAAGGGTGCAAATCTCCATTTTTTTTTGTACCTTTGTGCGCAAAATTAAACACATCAAACAATGGACTTCAATAGAATTACCGCTGCCGAAGCAGCAGCGCTTGTCCAAAATGGACAAACAATTGGCCTGAGCGGCTTTACGCCGGCAGGTGTCGCAAAGTGTACCCCAGCAGAGATTGCCAAGAAGGCAGTCGCAGAACATGCTGCCGGACGACCCTTCAAAGTCAGCGTATTTACAGGTGCCAGCACGGGCCAAAGCTGCGACGGCGACCTCTCGAACGCCCTCGCCATTGACTTCCGCGCTCCTTACACCACGAATCCCGACTTCCGCAAGAACGTCAACCAGAACACCCTCAACTACTCCGACCTCAACCTTTCCAATATGGCGACGCAGATTCGCCAGGGTTACCTCGGTCCCGTGAACTGGGCAATCATCGAAGCTTGCGCACTTGAGAAAGTAGGCAACAAGGCTCGCATCTACCTCACGGCAGCCGGCGGCATCAGCCCCACCGTTTGCCGTCTCGCTACGGAAGGCATCATCATCGAGCTCAACGCCTTCCACAGCCCCAACAGCAAAGGCATTCACGACGTATATGAAATAGAGGATCATCCCTTCCGCACGCCCATCATGATAACCAAGGCCAGCGACCGCATAGGCAAGCCCTACGTCGAGGTCGATGCCGACCGCATCAAAGGCGTAGTGGAGTGTAACGTACCTGACGAGGCACGCAGCTTCAAGGATCCGGACCCCATTACGACTCAGATTGGTCAGAACGTGGCAGACTTCCTGCTGCTTAACCTCAAGAAGGGTCTCATCCCGAAGAGCTTCCTCAACCTGCAGAGCGGCGTGGGCAGCGGTGCAAATGCCGTGCTCGGAGCCCTCGGTCAGTGCCCCGAAGTGCCTAACTTCAACATCTACACCGAGGTGCTGCAGGATGCACCAGTCGGCTTGATGAAACAGGGCCGCGTGCTCTCCGCATCAGCCTGCTCCCTGACCGTCACCAACGAATGCCTGCTCGACATATACGACAACATTGACTTCTTCAAGGACAAGCTCGTATTGCGTCCCTCAGAGATAAGCAACTGCCCGGAGGTCATCGCACGTCTCGGCGTCTGCGCACTCAACACAGCCATCGAGTGCGACCTCTACGGACATGTGAACAGCACCAAGATCTGCGGCACGAAGATGATGAACGGCATCGGCGGTTCTGCCGATTTCGCTTCCAGCGCATACCTCACCATCTTCACCTGCGGCTCAACGACAAAGGGCGGCGCCATCTCCAGCATCGTGCCATTCGCCAGTCATATCGACCACACGAACCACTACATCGATGCAGTCATCACAGAGTACGGCGTTGCAGACCTCCGTCATAAGAGCGACATGCAGAAGGCGCAGGAAATCATCAAGGTGGCACATCCCGACTATCGTCCGATGCTGCAGGACTACCTGAAGTTCGCAGAAAAGCGCGGCGGCCACACACATCATGAGTTGGCAGCAGCCTTCGCCATGCACGACACCTTCCTCCGTAAGGGTGACATGCACTTGACAGACTTCTCAGAGTACATCAAGTAAGCTTCCACGCATCATTATATACCATAATGAATTACGAGTGGAGCTACAATCCGCCTTCCGATGCTGAACTGAAGCTTGCGGGAGAGTTGGCGGCAGAGCTTAAGATAAGTCCTGTCGTTGCTCGCGTGCTGGTAAGTCGCGGCATAACAGGAGTGACAGAAGCGCGCAAGTTCTTCCGTCCTCAGCTGACCGACTTGCACGATCCCTTCCTGTTTCAGGACATGCAGAAGGCCGTGAACCGTCTCAACGAAGCGCTCGGACGCAAGGAACGCATCCTCGTCTATGGCGATTACGACGTGGACGGATGCACCGCAGTGGCTCTCGTATATCGTTTCCTCCAACAGTTCTACAGCAACATCGACTACTATATTCCCGATCGCAATGAAGACGGTTATGGCGTCTCGCGAAAGGGCGTCGATTATGCGCAGGAGACAGGAGTCGGCCTCGTCATCGTGCTCGACTGTGGCATCAAGGCAATCGATGAGGTTGCCTATGCGAAGGAAAAAGGCATCGACTTCATCATCTGCGACCACCATGTGCCGGACGACGAGTTGCCGCCTGCCGTTGCTGTCCTCAACGCCAAGCGTTTCGACAATACCTATCCCTACGAACATCTTTGCGGCTGCGGCGTCGGCTTCAAGCTCATGCAGGCTTTTGCAATAAGCAATGGCATAGAGTTCTCGCAGCTCATCCCATTGCTCGATCTGTGTGCCATAAGCATAGCCGCCGACCTCGTCCCCATCATGGGCGAAAACCGCATTCTCGCTTATCATGGCCTGCGACAGCTCAACAGCTCTCCCAGCACTGGCGTCAAGGCACTCATGGAAATTTGCGGCCTGAAGAATAAAGAGATTTCTCTGGGCGACATCATCTTCAAGATCGGGCCGCGCATCAACGCTTCGGGCAGGATGCAAACCGGCAACGAAGCCGTCGCGCTCCTCATCGAAAAGGACGAACAGGCGGCAAAGAAGCTGGCAGAGCAAATCAACGAGTACAACGAGCAGCGCAAAGACCTTGACAAGTCGATGACCGAGGAAGCGAACCGTATCGTCAAAACGCTCGAGCATCGCCATGAACACAAGAGCATCGTCCTTTTCAACGAGGAGTGGCATCGAGGCATCATCGGCATAGTGGCTTCCCGCCTGACGGAAGTCTTCTACAAGCCGAGCGTTGTGCTCACTTGCAACGAGGACGGAATGGCGACAGGCTCAGCGAGAAGCGTCCCGGGATTCGATGTGTATAAAGCCATCGAAAGCTGTGCCGACCTTCTTGTCAATTTCGGAGGACACACTTACGCAGCGGGCCTGAGTTTGCCGGCGCAGAACATTCCCGAGTTCCGCCAGCGCTTCGAGCAATATGTCAAGGAGCACATACAGCCCGAACAGGTCAATGCCATCCTTTGCATTGACGCCGAGATTGATTTCCACGATATCAACCGCCGCATTGCGTCTGACATAAAACGTTTCGCACCTTACGGCCCGGACAATCACAAACCGCTCTTCTGCACGCGTCAAGTGTATGACTATGGCACGAGCAAGGTCGTAGGACGCGACCAGGAGCACATAAAGCTGGAACTTGTCGATTCGAAGAGCAGCGTGGTGATGAACGGCATTGCCTTCGGCCAGAGCTCGCAGGCACGATACATCAAGACGAAACGCGCCTTCGACATTGTATATCATATCGAAGAGAATTCGCACAAGCGCGGCGAGATACAGTTGCAAATCGAGGACATCAAGCCGCGGGAGTAGATGCCGTATCTTTCGATTCTTCAAAAGTACTGGGGCTATAGTGACTTTCGCGGGATACAACGCGAAGTTATCGAGAGCATCGGGGCTGGCCGCGACACGCTTGCCCTTATGCCTACAGGCGGCGGCAAGAGCATCACGTTCCAAGTGCCGGCTCTTGCTAGGGAAGGTGTCTGCATTGTGTTCACGCCACTTATTTCTTTGATGAAGGATCAGGTGGAAGCTCTTAAGCGACACGGCATCAAGGCGGCTTTCATCAATAGCCATATGGAGCACGAGGAGGTGATTGCCGTGCTCGAGAGCTGCATTTTTGGAGCCTACAAGTTCCTTTATATCTCACCGGAAAGACTTTCCAGCAAGGTGTTCTTGGAAAAGCTGCGCCGCATAAAAGTCAGTTTCATTACTGTCGATGAGGCTCACTGCATTTGCCAGTGGGGCTACGACTTCAGGCCGTCGTACCTCGAGATTGCCCGGATAAGGGAGTTCTTTCCGGAGAAACCGATTCTTGCGCTTACGGCGACGGCAACGCCGAAGGTGATAGACGATATCCAGCGTGAGCTGCAGTTCCACGAGAGGAACGTTCTGCAGATGAGCTTTGAGCGGAAAAACCTTGCTTACATTGTGCGGCGCGAGGACAGCATCTTCGATGGAATTCTCCGTGCGCTCGAGGAGATTCCCGGTTCCTGCATCATCTATACAAGGAGCCGCAGGAAGACTTACGAACTTGCCGGGCAGCTCAACGAGCTTGGCTATGCGGCGACATACTATCACGCAGGCTTGCCTGGGCTCAAGAAGAGCGAGAATCAGGAGCGTTGGCGGCGTGGCGAGGTGCGTATCATGGTAGCAACGAGTGCTTTCGGTATGGGAATTGACAAGCCCGACGTCCGCCTTGTGCTTCACGCGGACATCCCGGACTCCATCGAAGCGTATTTCCAGGAGGCAGGGCGTGCCGGACGCGATGGTGTGCTGTCCTGCGCCATTCTCCTGACCGACGGCAAAGAGAGGCAGATTGCTTCGCGTCGCCTGTCGCAGCAGTTTCCGACGCTCGACTATGTGCGCAGCGTTTATGAATTCCTTTGCTGCTTCCTCGGCATTGCCGTTGGCGATGGTATGAATGTCACACGCGAGTTCAACCTTGACAGCTTTTGCCGGACATACGGTTACTTCCCGACGTCGCTTGTCGGCGCACTCGATCTCTTGGATAAAGCTGGCTACATCGAGTATCGCGACGAGGACGATGCGTCGAGCCGACTGCGGATAAATGTCTCTCGTGACGAGCTGTTCCGTGCTCTTTTTCCCTCGGAGGAGCGCCTCGTGCTGTCTGTCCTCCGGCATTACGGCGGCATCTTTGTCGATTACGTGTACATCGACGAGGACTTGCTGATGGGCGAGACGGGCCTTACAGCCGATAACATCTATCAGGCTTTTCTTCGCCTTGGCATGTTGAAGCTGATATCTTACATTCCTCGCAAGCACATGCCTTATGTCACCTTCCGTCGTCGTCGTGTCGACAAGGAGGAGGTTGTCATTCCTCATGGCGTCTATGAGGAACGGCGGCAGCATTACGAGGAACGCGCCGAGGCGATGTTGCGGTATATCGAAGAGAACAGCGACGAGTGCCGCAGCCGTATGCTCTTGCGTTACTTCGGCGAGGAGGCGGAGCAGGATTGCGGCATTTGCGATGTCTGCTGTCGAAAGAATGCACAGCCGTTGCCCGAAGACGAGAAGGAGGCCTTGCGTCAGCACATCCTTGCTCAGCTTTGTGAGGGACCTCGCAATGCTTACGAGCTCGACCTCGCTGGTTTCAGTCCTAATCTTCTTGAAGAGGTCATCGACCGCATGCGTGCTTTGGGAGAGATTTCCTTCGACGGCCCGCTTCTTAGTGCCAAGCTTACCTGACGTTCAGCGCCAGGTTCCAGTTGGACTCCGAAGCGTTGTAGATGCCTGCGTCGTGCAATGCGGTCCAGAGCGGCCGATGGCAGTGGTCGGGACAGATGCGCCGGTCTCTGACCCAGTGGCTGACGAGGTGGGTGATGTCCGTCGTCTTCTTTCCTTTTGCGAGCAGCAGGAAGTCGCGAGCCCAGTCTGGGTTGTAGTTGAAGATGGGTGTGAGTTCCTTTATCAGCAGCCGTTCGGCTTCGTTGTCGATACTTGTATCGTTGTCTTCGGGGAGTCCGAGCAGCCTTCTCAGTAGCCGCCTGAGGACGAGAGCCGACAGTAGCATGTTGAGTTTCCGGCGTGGAATGTCGAGGTAAAGCAGGCGGTGCATGAGGTCTCCGAACAGGTCTCGCTGGTAGCAGAGGTCGGCGGGCAGGTTCATCAGGCAGTTCTCGATGGCCTCCAGTTGCGTGTTGATGGTGGGTTCCCACTGTTTGAGGTTGCCAAGTTCGGCCTTGTGCATGTCGTACCACTGCTGCCTCATGCGTCCTGCCTCATCGCTCCGACAGAGTTCGGGCAAGTAGGTGTCCTGGAACTCCTTTGTGCGCTTTTTGCTTCCGAGCGCTGTGAGTGTGTGGCGGAACTTCGGGGCGAGTGCCCGCAGGTCGTTGTCGGTGTGCTGGCCGAGCAGGTTGCGCACTTCGTTGAGCTGCTTTTGCGTCTCTCGGCTGATGTCCCAACGGGCATGCTTCAGCACGATGTCGAGATGTTCGAGAAGTGTCTGCTTGTCGATTTTGCCGCTTTGTCTGAGTCCTGCAAGTGTGACTTTTAGGCTGATGTCGAGTCGTCGGTCGTCGGCTGTGCTGTCCAGCAGCGGTGCACCCGTCCATTGCCAGTTGCTCCAGATGCCGGTCTGGTTGTCGTTCGGGGTGTCCGGGGTGGGATAGTCTCCGTCGATGCAGACGGTGAAGCAGCGTCCTTCGAGGTCTGTCTCCGCGAGTTGCCCCACGAGCGTCGCCGTGCTGTCGTGCTGCATCATGCGTAGGACTTGTTCGATGTCGAAACGTGAGACGACGCCTCGATACTCGGTGCCGATGAGTGCACGGACAATGATGCCGTAGTCGTGCGTGTGTTCTGTGACGAGCAGTACCTCGGGATGTTGTTTTTCCAACTCAGCCATCACGGCCAGGACGCTGTTCTCAGGGCATGCATACTGTACGCCTGTAATCTGAATAAGTGTTTTCATGATACTTTTTTTGTCAGTTGCGATTTCAATCCCCGCAGGCGGCGTTGGCAATCCCCGCGTGCGGCGTTGGCAATCCCCGCGTGCGGCGTTTTAATTTCCGCGTGCGGCGTTTTCGGATTCGGAATTGTATTTTGTCAGATGTCCCTCATGACCATGAGGACGCGGTAGGCTGCGCGGAACTCGTTCTTAGCCAGTCTGCCGCCATCTGCCAGTTGGTAATGTGGGTTCTCGGTGCTCAGGAGCAAGAACGGCGACTGCGGCCCCGGGTCTTCCACCATTTTCACCATGAGTCTGCCGTCGGTCGTCTGCACCAAGTACGGGTCGCCCTTTCGGAAAGCCTCGTAACGGCCCAGTGCCTCGCCGACGCCAACGAAGTCGCCGTCCTGTATGCGAGGCAACATACTGTCACCATGACATTGGAAGACGTACTTGACGTCCTTTCTGGGTATCTGCAGCGGAATCAGTCCTTCCTTTGCATCGGGTTGATGAACGTCGCCGAGCGAAGGCTGGATGCCCGACACGAACTGAGCCGATGCCCTGCTTGCCGATGCTGTGTTCGGAAGGAATTCTTCTTGTTTCAGCTCTGAAGTGCGGGTTGTGCCGAATGGCAGAGCGTCGTCGTCCTCCTCCTCTTCGTCGGGCAAGGGCATCGAGCCGTCGGACATCGGCACGCTTGCTCCGCGAAGCCACTCTTGGTCGACCTCCGGAAAGCGAGCCATGATGGCTTCGATGCCGCGACGGGTAATGTGGTCGCGATAAACCCAATTGTTCACAGCCTGAGGCGTAACGCCTATCATGTCCGCCAGATGCGAACGGTTGCGGCAATAGCGTTCCACCAAAACGCCAATCTTTTCTTCTACTGTCATATGCTGTTGTTTTATATTCGACTACAAAAATAAAACATTTTTGCGAATCCCGCAAGAAAATCTCGAATTATTTTAAACAAAAGGTGCGAAGGCGAGCGAAATAAAACAAAGCGGTGCAGAAAACGATGCAGACATTTGTCTCGAAAGACATTTTTTGCTATCTTTGTGCACGTTTAGTACAGAAACAATGGAAAAGGCTAGAAAAGTGATCGGTGTAGGCGAGACGGTTCTCGATATCCTCTTTCGGGGCGGACAGCCAGAGGCGGCGGTGCATGGAGGCAGCAGCTTCAACAGCATCGTCAGCGTAGGCCGTGCCGGTGTGCCCTGCACGTTCGTCGGCTATACGGGCGCAGACATCGTGGGCAGGCAGACCATCGAATTCCTGCGTGCCAACGGCGTCGGTACGGAACATTTCCAGGTGCGCGAGGGCGAGAAGAGCGCCGTGAGCCTGGCTTTCCTTGCCGACAACGGCGATGCCAGCTATATATTCTACAAAGAGCCGCCGCATGTGTCGTCGTCCTGGACATTGCCCGAGATGCAGCGCGGCGACGTGATGCTCTTCGGCTCGTACTATGCAGCGTGCACCGGCATGCGTCCGCTCATCATGCAGATGCTGGAGCGCGCAGAAAAGGCGGGTGCCATCGTCTATTACGACCTCAACTTCCGCCGAAGCCATCGCGATGAGCTCGAGTCGTTGACGCCAGTCATACAGCAAAACTTCCGCCAGAGCACCATCGTCCGCGGCAGCGCCGACGACTTCGACATCATGTTTTCCTCGCGCGACGCGCGCGTTATATATAATAGGTATATAGGCCAGCATTGTAAATACTTCATTTGCACAGCAGGTGCGGAACGCATCACGGTATGCACTCCGACGGGCTGCTACGACTTTCAGGCACCACCAATCGAAAATGTTGTCAGCACGGTAGGGGCGGGCGACAGCTTCAATGCCGGCTTTGCCTGCGCCCTCATCTGGGAAGGCATCATGCAGGAAGACATACCCTCGCTCGACAGGGAGGCTTGGCAACGGCTCGTCGCTACTGCTTGCCGCTTTGCTGGCGAGACCTGCCGAAGCAAGGAAAACTACATCTCTCCCCACCAATCTCATTAAGCCCATTAACATCATGAACCCAATCCCCATGAAAAGCTTCCTCACCTCCCTGATTCTTTCTGCACTTGCCCTGAGCGTGAGTGCCGATGATGCCCTCGAAGGTTTCCTCTACGGACCAGCCACATCGCCCAGCGGCATTGAGTGGCAAAGTCCTCGCCTGCTGTCGCTCAACAAATTGCAGCCGCGAGCGCATCTCTTTCCCTTCGCGGATGCCAGTGCCGCCCTTCGCGTCTTGCCCGAAGGCAGCAAGTACTTCTTGAGCCTCGACGGCACGTGGAAGTTCCATTGGAGTGCGACGCCAGAATCTCGGCCAGAGGGTTTTGCCGACGCCGCATACGACGTCTCCCGCTGGGACGACATAAAAGTGCCGGGATGCTGGAACGTGCAAGGGCTCGGCAAGCATGGCGAAATGAAATACGGCGTGCCCATCTACGTCAATCAGCCCGTCATCTTCTATCACGAGGTGAAGCCGAACGACTGGCGCGACGGAGTGATGCGCGAGCCGAAGGACACGCGGTGGACCACCTACAAGTATCGCAACGAAGTGGGCTCCTACCGGCGTTCGTTCACACTTCCCGAGGGGTGGCAAGGCCGCCAAGTCGTCATCAACTTCGATGGCGTGGACAGTTTCTTCTATCTGTGGGTGAACGGACATTACGTCGGCTTCAGCAAGAACAGCCGCAACACAGCACGATTTGACATCACGGACTTCGTGCAGGACGGCGAGAACAGCGTCGCAGTCGAGGTTTACAGGAATAGCGACGGCTCGTTCCTCGAGGCGCAGGACATGTTCCGACTCCCGGGCATCTTCCGCAGCACATACCTTACGGCAATGTCGAAAGTGCAGATAAACGACCTCGCAGTTCGTACGATCAATCTCGGCTCGAGCGCCACCATCACGATCGACCGCAAAATATGCAACATCTCAGGCAAAGCCGTGAAGGACATGAAGCTGACTTATACCATTTATCCCGTCAAACTCTATACCGACGAAGTGGGCGATTCCGTCCGCCAGTTCACCGTCAAGGCTTGGGCAATGGATAAGAACACGTTTGCGAAAGCGCGAACCGAAGTGAGCATTAGGGAACCGAACCTTTGGAGTGCCGAGGCGCCCTATCGCTATGTGCTTGTAGCAGAACTGAAGGACAAGAAAGGCAAACTTATTGACTGCACTTCAACGTACTTCGGCTTTCGAACTGTCGAGATTCGTGACACGAAAGCCGGCGACGACGAGTTCGGCCTGGCCGGTCGCTACTTCTATGTCAACGGACAGCCCGTGAAGCTCAAGGGCGTGAACCGTCATGAGACGAATCCCACCACTGGCCACGCCATCACTCGCGAGCAGATGAAAGAGGAAGTGATGCTCATGAAACGCGGCAACATCAACCACGTCCGCCTCTCGCACTACAGCAACGATCCCTACTTCTACTACCTTGCGGACAAGTACGGCCTGTACCTTGAGGACGAAGCCAACATAGAGAGCCACGAATACTACTATGGAGAGGCCAGTCTTTCCCATCCCGTGGAATGGCGACCTGCCCATGTGGCCAGAGTCATGGAGGCTGTCAAGGCACACATCAACTACCCCAGCATCGTCATCTGGAGCTTGGGCAACGAGGCAGGCCCGGGTGAGAACTTCGTGGCCGCCTGCAACGCCGTCAAGGCTTTCGACACGTCGCGTCCGGTACAATACGAGCGCAACAACGACATCGTGGACATGGGCTCGAACCAATACCCCTCGGTGGATTGGGTGCGCCAGGCAGTCAAAGGCACCAGCAAGGGCATCAAGTATCCCTATCACATCTCGGAGTATGCGCACTCCATGGGTAACTCGTTGGGCAACCTCGTGGACTATTGGGAGGCCATCGAAAGCACGAACTTCTTCTGCGGCGCAGCGATATGGGATTGGGTGGACCAGGCCATCGACACTTACACTGCGGAGGGAACGAAATACATGGGTTATGGAGGCGATCACGGCGACTGGCCCAACGACGGTATGTTCTGCATGAACGGCATCATGTTGCCCGACCTCTCGCCCAAGCCCCAGTACTATGAGGTGAAGAAGGTCTATCAGAATGTAGGTGTGACGCTGAACGAGTTTAAGGAGGAGCAAGGGAAGAAGCAGGCAGCCTTCACTGTGTTCAACAAGAACTACTTCGAGCCGATTACTTCCGACACATACGACATCGTGGCGTGCCTCGTCAAGGACGGCAAGGTGACGCAGGAGATACCCTGTCCTCTGCCGGAGGATGTGCTGCCGCGAATGGAGGCGCGCCTCGTCTGCCCTGTGGAGATGGACGAGCAGGGCGAGTACTACCTCAACGTAGAGTTCCGCCTGAAGAAGGACATGCCGTGGGCAGAGAAGGGCTTCGTGCAGATGGCCGAGCAGCTGACGCTTGCCGACATCAGCAAGTACACCGAGATGCCTTCCTACAGGAAAGGCGGTCTGATGTTCGAGAAGAAGGGCGGCAAGTTCATCGTCGGCGGCAAGGACTTCTCGGTCACCTTTGACAACAAGACCGGCAGCCTGTGCGGGATGCAGCGCGGCGGCAAGGTCGTCTTCGAGAATGCGCCGCTGCAGTTGTCAGCCTTCCGTGCTCCTGTCGATAACGACAACTGGGCCAGAGACCAATGGTTCAAGCAGGGACTGTACGACCTGCAGCACAAAGTGGTGGGCGAGCCCAAGGTCATCAGGAATCAGGATGGGCCGGTGGTCATCACCTACACCGTCGTGAGCCAGGCCAGAGGCATGGGCGGCGCCAAGCATCGCCCAGGAAAGGCCGGACAGCCCTACGAGTCGGTTGACGATGCGGCTGGCGATGGCGCAACGGTTTCCTTCACGACCACACAGACATACAAAGTCTATCCCGACGGTTCGGTTGTCCTGGCGAGCAGTATCGTCACGAGCGATCCGGACCTGCCGCTGCCCAGACTGGGTTACGAGATAAAGCTGCCCAGCCGATTCGACCAGTACAGTTACTACGGACGGGGTCCCTTGAACAACTACAACGACCGCAAGACCGGCTCATTCATCGGGCTGTACCAGAGCACCGTGCAGGAGCAGTTCGTGCCTTTCCCCAAGCCTCAGAGCATGGGAAACCGTGAGGATGTGCGCTGGTGCGCCTTGCAAGATGGGAGCGGCGACGGCCTGCAGTTCATCAGCGGCTACGGCACGATGAGCACCTCGGCATTGCCATGGAGTGCACTCCAGATGACGAAGGCACAGCATCCGCACGAACTGCCTGCAAGCGACGGCACATATCTCCACCTCGACTGCAAGGTGAACGGCCTTGGCGGCAACAGCTGCGGACAGGGCGGACCATTGAGGAAAGACAGAGTCATCGGCGCTCTCCACCAGATGATGCTCATCATCCGGCCGGCCTCGGCAGGCGACGACCTCTCGGCCCGTGCCAAGGTGGACGGCATGACGCTCTTCCCGCTGGTCATCCTGAGAGACAGAGTCGGCAAAGTCACCATTGTGGGCGACCCGACGAGCGACCTCGAACACCTGCCCATCTGCTATAAGATTGGCAAGGGCAAGCAGCAGAACTACACAGAGCCCTTCGACCTGAAACAGGGCGGAACCGTCTATGCAAGCTATGAAAGCGATAGTGAATGGACCACGTCTGCCACCTTCGAACGCATCGAGAACGTACCCGTCGAGGTGGTCTATGTAAGCAGCGAGGAAGGCCCGGGCAGGGAGTACGGCAAGAACCTTGTCGATGGCGACCCGAGCACCATCTGGCACACGATGTACAGCATCACGGTGCCGAAGTACCCGCACTGGGTTGACTTCGACTGTGGCGAGGAGAAACTCATCAAAGGCTTTTCCTACCTGCCCCGTCAGGACGGCAGCCCCAACGGCAACATCAAGGGGTATAAAGTACAGCTCAGTGCGGATGGAAAAAATTGGACAGATCCTGTCACAGAAGGCGACTTTGACAGCTCGTCGAAGGAGAAAAAGGTGATGTTCACTGCGCCGCAGAAGGCCCGCTATCTCCGCTTTACAGCCTTGTCGAGCCAAAATGGCGCAGACTTCGCTTCTGGAGCCGAATTCAAAGTGCTTGCCGAGTAGGGATGAAAAACGCCGCCTGCGGGGATGTCAATCGCCGCACGCGGAAATGGCCAACGCCGCACGCGGGGATTGCAATCTCCGCACGCGGCGTTTTTTTTGTCGCCTGCGGCATTTGCCTATTTCTCTCATCGCTCTCATTCTTCCCGTTGTTCTCATCAATTCTTAAATAATGTTGAAATTTGCAGTTTTTTATGCCAAGAAAGTCAATATTCTCAACAAAAATTCTTATCTTTGCACGATAATTATGCCTTAAAGGGAAACAAAAACGCACATGAGCACAGTCATTGTCAATCAAGTCAGCACAGCCAAGGAGATGCGGGCGTTCGTCCGCTTCAACTACGAGCTGTATAAGGACTGCGAGTATGCTGTGCCCGATCTGCTCGAGGACACGCTCGAGACGCTCGACCCTCAATGCAATCCCGCCTTCCGTTTCTGCCAGGCCGCCTTCTTCTTGGCTCGCAGGGACGAGCGCATCGTCGGCCGCGTGGCTGCTATCATCAACACGCGTGCCAATCAGCGCTGGGGTAGGGAAGATGTTCGCTTCGGCTGGATCGATTTCATCGACGACCTCGAAGTAAGCCGCGCCCTGCTCGATGCCGTCGAGAAGTGGGGCAGGGAGAAAGGCATGCAACACATGGTTGGCCCGCTCGGCTTTACCGACATGGACCCCGAAGGCATGCTGACCGACGGCTTCGACCAGCTATCGACGCTCTGCACCATCTACAATTACCCCTACTACCCAGAGCACATGAAGCAGCTGGGCATGGAAAGGGAAACCGGCTGGGTGGAGCGCAAAGTCTTCATTCCCAAGGAAGGCCATGAGGCTAACAACGCCCGCTACTTCCGCGTGGCACAGATAGCGCAGGAGCGCTACGGCTTCCGACTCCGCCACTTCAGCAGCAAGCGCGAGATACGCGAGGGCGGCTACATCGAAAAGATGCTCGGCGTCATCAACCGTGCGTATGCCGACCTCTACGGCTACAGCGAACTCGATGAGCAACAGATGCAATGGTACGCCAAGCGCTTCCTGCTGATGCTCGACCGCCGCTTCCTCACCGTCGTCGAGAACCAGGAAGGCGAAATCATCGGCGTCGGCGTCTGCATGCCAAGCATGAGCCGAGCCGTCCAAAAAGCCCAAGGCAAACTCTTCCCCTTTGGCTGGCGCTACATAGCCCGAGAGCTGTGGCTCAAGAAAAAGCACCAGATACTCGACATGCTGCTCGTCGGCGTGCTGCCCGAATATCAGGACAAGGGCGCCAACGCACTCTTCTTCGCCGACCTCATACCCCAAGGCATCAGCCAAGGCTACGAGTGGGCAGAGACGCACCCGCAGCTCGAGGACAACATGGCCAGCCAAATGCAATGGAAAAGCCTTGACTGCAGCATCCACAAGCGCAGGGCAGTCTTCGCAAAGGAGCTCGGCAACCCCTAACACACGACTATGATTTCAGCACAATACGACGAAGGAAACATACGCCACCTCTCCGACATGGAGCACATCCGAACGCGCCCCGGCATGTACATCGGGCGCCTCGGCGACGGCTCGCAACCGGAAGACGGCATCTACGTTCTGCTCAAAGAAGTCATCGACAACAGTATCGATGAATTCAAAATGGGCGCAGGCAAACGCATCGAGGTCGACATCGAAGACAACCTGCGCATAACCGTCCGCGACTATGGCCGCGGCATCCCTCAAGGTAAGCTCGTCGAGGCAGTTTCGATGCTGAACACTGGCGGCAAGTACGACAGCAAGGCGTTCCAGAAGAGCGTGGGACTGAACGGCGTTGGCCTGAAAGCTGTCAACGCACTCAGCACACGCTTCGAGGTGCAGAGCTTCCGCGACGGACAAGTGCGCCGTGCTGTCTTCTCGAAAGGCATCCTTGAAGAAGACGTTACCGAAGCCACGCAGGACGAAAGCGGAACAGCAGTCTTCTTCGAGCCCGACGCATCACTCTTCAAGCACTACGCTTTTCGCGGCGAGTTCGTCGAGGTCATGCTCCGCAACTACACTTACCTCAACACGGGCTTGACAATCATGTTCAACGGCAGGCGAATCCTGTCGCGCGACGGCCTGAGCGACCTCCTCTCCGACCGCATGGACTACGACCCGCTCTACCCGATCATTCATCTCAAAGGCGAAGACATCGAAATCGCCTTTACGCATACCAAACAGAACGGCGAGGAATACTATTCCTTCGTCAACGGACAGAACACCACGCTGGGCGGAACACATCAGGCTGCCTTCAAGAAATACATCGCCGAAGTCATCAAGGACTATAGCGGCAAAGGCTATGAATACACCGACATTCGCAACGGCATGGTCGCCGCCATCAGCATCAACATACAGGAACCGCTCTTCGAGAGCCAGACGAAGGTGAAGCTTGGCAGTACGACGACCGAGCCCAATGGAGGCATCTCGATAGATAAGTTCATCGGCGACTTCGTGAAGGAACAGGTCGACAACTATCTTCACAAGAACACCGATGTGGCCGACATCATCCTGCAGAAGGTGGCGGAAAGCGAAAAGCTCCGCAAGGAGATGGCTGGCGTAGCGAAGAAGGCGCGCGAGATGTCGAAGAAGGCCAGCCTGCACAACCGCAAGTTGCGCGACTGCCGCGTCCATCTCACCGACACAAAGGGCGAGTTGCAAGAGGAGAGCTCCATCTTCATCACCGAGGGCGACTCCGCCAGCGGCAGCATTACCAAGAGTCGCGACGTCAACACGCAGGCTGTCTTCTCCCTGCGAGGCAAACCGCTCAATTGCTACAAGCTTACGAAGAAGGTCGTCTACGAGAACGAGGAGTTCAACCTGCTGCAAGCTGCACTCAACATTGAGGACGGCCTTGACGGCCTGCGCTACAACAAGGTTATCGTGGCGACGGATGCCGACGACGACGGCATGCACATCCGTCTGCTCATGCTGACCTTCTTCCTCAAGTTCTTCCCGGAGCTCATTAAGAAAGGCCACGTCTTCATCCTCCAAACGCCGCTCTTCCGAGTTCGCGGTAGGAAGACGAAGATTGGGAAAGCCAAAGTCAACGCCATCGAAAAGGAACTTGCTGCCCGCGAGAACGCCGAGGAGGGTGCCGAATACAGCGACGGCAAACGTCCGCGACACCTCAGCCTCTCGAAGGACTTCGTGACGCAGTACTGCTATAGCGACGACGAGCGTCTGCAAGCTATCGACGACCTCGGTCCGGAGCCGGAAATCACGCGCTTCAAAGGCTTGGGCGAAATCAGCCCTGAGGAGTTCCGCAACTTCATCGGGCCCGACATGCGCCTCGACCAAGTGACGCTTCACAAGTCCGACCAGGTGGCTGAACTTCTGAACTTCTATATGGGCGACAACACAATGGAGCGCCAGAACTTCATCATCGACAACCTTGTCATCGAGGAAGACCTGGCAGAGGAAGAGGAGGTTGAGGCATGAAAGTTCTCTTTCCCGGTTCGTTCGATCCCTTTACCCTCGGGCACGATGACATCGTCCGGAGAGCGTTGACGCTGTTCGACGAGGTGGTTGTCGCCATCGGCTATAACGAGCAGAAAAGCGGTTGGAAGCCGGTCGAGGAGCGCATTGCATCTATTAGGAAGCTTTACGAGGACGAGCCGCGCGTCAGGGTGGAGAGCTACACGGGTCTGACCGTGGATTTTGCCAAAGAGCAGGGCATCACTGCCATCATCAGGGGTGTCCGCACGACGAAGGACTTTGAGTACGAGCTCCAAATGGCCGACATGAACCGTCGTCTCACAGGCATCGAAACCATCCTTTTGCCGGCATCGCCAGAGTTCGCCAGCCTGAGCAGTTCGCTCGTACGCGAGCTAGCCCGCTTTGGACGGGACATTTCGACATTCCTGCCATAACATGTTGAAAAACGCCGTGTGCGGAAATTCAAACGCCGCACGCGGGGATTGCCATCGCCGCACGCGGAAATTGCCATCGCCGCACGCGGCGTTTTTCGTCCCCCTGTGCGAGGATGAAAAACGCCGCTTTTCTTTTCTCTGGATTTGCATCATTTTATAACATATTTTTCTTCTTTTTGTACGATTTTGCAAAATGCGATTTCCGTTGGAAAAAACGGGGAAAAAACTTTGTGTCAATACCAAAATCTGCTAACTTTGCTACGCAAAATGTCCATAAAGCACGCAAAACGAAGAATAACTAATAACCATATTATTAACCTAATCAACATTTATGAGAAACAAACTACTGAAGATGTGTATGGCAATGCTGCTCGGCGTTGTCAGCACAACTGCGTGGGCGCTGTCCGAAGAGAACGGCTTCTACCAGATTGGTTCGGCTGAGGACTATGCAGAGTTCGCTGCACTCGTGAATGGTGGCCAGAGGAGTGCCAATGCCATCCTGACGGCCGACATCGACTTGGCCACCGACATCGACACCTACAAGATTTACAATGGTGAATACGGCGGTGTCTTCGACGGCGCAGG
The DNA here is from genome assembly GCA_902778625.1 of uncultured Bacteroidales bacterium. Taxonomy (GTDB): domain Bacteria; phylum Bacteroidota; class Bacteroidia; order Bacteroidales; family Bacteroidaceae; genus Physcousia. The sequence goes on along the minus strand of CACYYM010000014.1, from coordinate 20,120 downwards.
CCATACCGTTACCTTCAACTGGGCGGACGGCACGAAAGACAATCAAGGTCCGGCACTGTTCCGCTCCATCGGCCGATTCGCCATCATCAAGAGGCTGAAAGTAGAGGGCAGCATCACCACCGCAAGGCAACACGCTGCCGGTATCACCAACTACAGCGGCGGCATCATTCGCGACTGCTGGGCCGACATCAGCATCACGTGCTCCCAAGCCTTGAACGATGCCAGCGCAGCAGGTCTCATCGGCCAGTGCAACATGCACAGCGTTACCGAGAATTGCATCGCAAAAGTCGATATCAGCGCACCCGGCTCCCACAAGTTCGGCGGAGTGGCTGCGTGGTCCGACGCACAGCGAACCCACTTCGCCAATTGCCTCGCCATCAACGACGGGTGCGACTTCGACTGGTCCGACGGCAAGAGCGCCGGCCTCGTGCGTAACGACGCCAACCTCGCCATCGTGGACCTCGACACCTACAATGCCGACAACTACCACAACCACCCTCAAAGCGCCGTCGCCAACAACTATGTGACCGACGACTGGGGCGTACCGAACAAAGGCACAACCCTAGTGACGCCCGACGACGTGGCAAGCGGCAAGGTCTGCTATCAACTCAACAGCGACCAGTCCCAGATACGCTGGACACAAGTCATCGGCACGGACCCCTATCCCGTACCCGCCGTGTTCCGCCCCGAAGGACAAGTCTTCGCATCAGTTCCCACAAACTGCCAGGGCATCGCCGACGGGGAAGTGACCTTCTCCAACAGCGGCACCGTCTCTGCAACACCTCACACCTACGACAAGTACGGCATATGCAACGCTTGCGGGCAGTTCAACTGGAACTACTTCGACCTTAACGACCCCGAGAAATTCGATTTGAGCGACCGCTCCTTCATAATACACGAGGGCGCGGATTTCTTCGTAATCGAGACTTGGCAACGCTTCCACAACGGATTGAAGTTCAACATGAAGCTGGCCAACGACGTCGAGTGCAAACCCGCACCGGGTGAACTTATCTTCGACAACTCCGGGTGGCTCGAGAGCAGTTTCTATGGACAGGGCCACACCTTGACCATCGAAATGGTGGACATCACGGAAGACTATGCGGCCCTCTTCCCGAAATGGTACAATACCAACGGAGGCGCAGTCATAGAGAACCTCATACTGCGCGGCACCATTAACACCAATGCACGCAACGCCGGTTCACTCGTCGGACGCGACTACGGCAACAACAACCACGTGCGCAACGTCTTCTCCGACGTCACCATCAACGCCACACACATCGGTGACTGCTCGCATGGCGGCTTCATCAACTGCGGCGGCAACAATACAACCTTCGACAACTGCATCTACGCAGGTGACATCAACGGCGTAGAAGGTTCGGAAGCCGTCGCCGGTTTCTGCGGATGGGGCAACGGCAACAATTACTACAACAACTGCGCCTTCATCGGAACAATCAATAATTTCACAGGAGACACGCAGACCATATCACGCAACGCCGGAGTCGCCCACAGCAACAACATTTACAGTCTCAACACTTACGGCAGCGACGTGCAACTGTACACGAAGTTTGACAACCAGGAAGGCATCGCCAGCGGTGAACTGGCATTCCTCCTGAACGAGAAGCAGCAGGGTTTCGAACGCTTCTATCAGCAGATCGGTACAGACCTCGAGCCTATGCCTATCGCAAAGGAAGGCGCACTCGTCTATGCCTCCGGGCTGAGGTGTGACGGCTATCCTGTGGCAGGACAGACAGTATACTCCAACTCGCCCTCATCCGGCGACCTTCCCAGCCACGACTTCGTGGACGGCGTCTGCTCCATCTGCGGAAGCATGCAGGAAGGCTACATGACGCCCGCCGAGGACGGCTTCTTCGAGATTAGCACACCCGGACAACTGCTTTGGTGGAACAACTATGCTGCCAAGACCGACCTTGGCGCCAGTGCACGTCTCATGGCAGACATCGATATGTCAGCCTACAACGAGACATACGAAGGACCGGACGGCGAAACATGGACGCGTACCAAGTACTTCGTGCAACTCGGTAACGAAAATACGCCGTTCTATGGCAACTTCGATGGACAGTTCCACACCATCAGCAACCTGCACATATACTTGCCGGGCTGCCGCGGTGCTGGCCTCATCAGCGTCATGAACAGCCAGCCCTCCAAGGGTGCAAACGGCCTCAGTGATGCGGACGCACGTGCCGCAGAAGGCGTCTATGTGAAGAACGTTGTGCTTAAAGGCTCAATCTATGGACGGGGCTATGTCGGTCTTGTTGGTATGACAGCAAACTGGGCAGGTCACGTCACCATAACCGGTTGCCTGAACCAGGGCGACATCACGGTCGATGGCGGCACGAACACAGGCGGTGTCTTGGGTTGCGTCATGGGCGGTGCTTGCCACATCACTATCGACAACTGTGGGTACGTCGGCAACGCACACGTTTTCAACGACACTCACAACGAGAACGGCCTGTTCTCTGGCTGGCTTGGCAGCTATGCCGAGGTCACCAACTGCTTCGCATTCGGTACCATCGACAATCACCCCGATTCCGAACGCAGCTGGGCACGCCACAACTCCGGCAGCCTCACTATCAAGAACTGCTATGGCTTCGAAGGCACAGGCATCGTCGAGACGGGTTACAGCAGTGCCGGCGTGACATTCATCCCTGCAAGCGAGATGGCAGACGGTACGCTTGCCTGGAAGTTAAATTGTGAGTCGTTCCGCAATCCTGCCTGGTTCCAGACAATTGGCACGGACGAGCATCCTACAATTCTCCCGACTCATGGCACCATTATCTATGACGCTGAGCAGTACTTCTATGCTGTTACCGACGAGGACATTCCGAACATTGCAACAACGATTCAGCCTTATGAGGGTGGTCTTTATGACGAGGCAGCAGAGACGATTGTCGCTACGCAGGCTCTGCTCGACGCATGGAAGGAAGCCGTTGAGGCTTTGACCGACTCCACGACTATCGCGGGCTTTACCGAAGCCTTCTATGCTATGGAGGATATTAAGGATGCCGTTGAGGAGAGTGCCGCTGCATACCAGGCTTACATCGACAAGTGCGCCGAGATTTTGGCGTTCCTTGAGAACGACAAGACCTTCAGCGGCTCTTTGCGCGATGCCCTCGAGTATTATCTTTCCGAAGAGGTGGGCGAGCCCGATGACGTTAATCCTCTTGGCACTTACGCTTACATTGTCGAGGAACACCTCGCTACGACAGAGGAAATCCTGGCAGAGATCGCTCGCATCGAGCAATGGCTGCAGGATGCTATTGCTGAAGACTACAAGGCAGGCACTGATGTCAGCAAGCTTATCCCGAACGCCGACTTCGCCCAAAAGAACACGGAGAACTGGACAGGCGCTTGGTGCAATGCTTTCGGCGAAGTGATGAATACAACGTCAGGCAATGGCACAATCGTTGGTGTTGAGGCTTGGAACCGTACAGGCGACATGTTCCAGACCGTTGAAGGCATGAAGCCCGGCTACTATCTCGTAGGCGTGAGCGGTGCCTTCCGTCCCAGCAACGACCGTTACAGCACGAACTACGCTGCCGGTATCTATGCGAACAACATCTTCAACTACTTCCCTGCTGTTGTCGAGGACTACGTGGCAGCAGCCGATACCATTGACCAGGTGAACTGCAACCTGCATGGGCAGGGTGCTCTTGACCTCGCCATCTACGACGACTACTTCTCCACAGATGAAGACCAGGCAGAGCAGAACGGTGCAAACCTGCTGGGCTTTGCTGTTCATGGTCCTTACGGAATGGCGGCTGCCGCTAACGTCGGCCGTTATCAGGTTTACACTATCGCCAAGGTCGGTGAGGACGGCGAACTTACCATCGGTATCAAGAGCCAGGGCACGAAGTACGGCAACGACTGGACAGGCTGGGGGCCCATCAGTGTGATGTACACCGGTGACGACGAAGAGTTGTCCGGCGCTGCTCTCAATCGTGTTCTTGAGAACATGACTGCTCGCGCTCAGACTCTTATCAATTACACGATTCCCGAGGATATCGAGGATCCTGCTGCTAGTCCTAACTTCCCGCAGGCACTCAGAGACTCTTTGCAGAATGCAATCGACGCTGTCGGCGGTGCAGAGACCGTTGAGGCTAAGGCTGAGCTGGCCGAGACTTTCTCTCGTCTCTTCCTGAAGGTTTACGAAGGCAAGCGTGCTTACATCGACCTCTTCAACTACGCATTTACGCTCGAGTGGCTCGAGGGCGAGAACCTTCCCATTTGCGAGAAGGACGAAAACGATGAGTGGTACGAGACCGACGAAATGGTCTTCAGCGATGCCGAGACCGACGCTCTCTATGAGGCTCTCGAAGATATGGACGCCGCGTTCCGCAATGGTACGTTCAGCACGGAAGAGGCTCAGCATCCCGAGACGGCGTTGTCGCCCGAGGCTGCAGAAGCACTTGTCAACATTGTGCCCGAGAAGGACGATGCAGGCTACTACCTCATCTCCAATCCCAAGCAGTTCGTTGCATTCCGCGCTCTCGTCAATTCTCTCGACAACACCCTTAAGGGCAAGCTCGTGAACGACGTCGATATGTACGGAGTCGGCATGCAGCCCATCAGGTTCAACAGCGTATATTCCGGCACGTTCGACGGTCAGGGCTTTGCTCTCGAGAACGTCTATATCAATCACCCGGGCGATATGCACACGGCTCTCTTCTTCGAGTTGCAGAATGCTACAGTGAAGAACCTGAAGCTGACTGGCGAGTACTACAGCGACCAGCAGCGCATGGCAGGTCTTTCGGCTTGGACTTCAGGCACAACAAAAATCGACAACTGCGAGATCGCTGTTGCTCTGTACTCCGAGAAGGAAGGCGATGGCACGCATGGCGGCGTCATGGCAGTCCACGGCAGAGGCGGTAACTGCACAGTCAGCAACTGCCTCGTTGCCTGCAAGTTCATCGGCCCGAACACGTTCTCGGTAGGCGGTGTCTGCGGTTGGAGAGACGCCACCCTGAACGTCAAGAACACCTTGATTCTCTCTGAGTACAACCTCGCAGGAGAGCCCAGTAGCTACCAGACCAGCACCGTTTCGCGTAACGGATACACCGATCAGGGCAATGTCTTCTACGGACCGACGGCCTACAGGGAGGGCGGCATCAACCAGGCAACGCTCGTAACCAACGAGCAGCTGGCAAGCGGTGAGATCACCTACAAGCTCAACGGCAGCACCAGCGAAGGAGACCTGGCTTGGTTCCAGACAATTGGCACCGACCTGACACCTCACCTCTTCGGCGGCGACGTGGTTTACTTCGCCAACGGCAGGTATCTGAACAGTCAGGGAGGCGACGCCAATGGAGACGGCGCTGTCGACATTGCCGACGTGACGTACGTCTTGACCATCATGGCAAACAATGGCTACGAGACAAGAGCCGACGTCAATGGCGACAACATAGTGGATATAGCCGACGTCACGAACATCCTGACCATCATGGCTAGCCAGGAACAATAATCCTGAGCTGACAATCAGCCAATTCATCAAGCCTCCTGCGGTTTTCGCAGGAGGCTTTTTTTTGACATCGCAGGCAGCGTTTCAAACGCCGCACGCGGAAATGCCAAACGCCGCACGCGGAAATGCCAAACGCCGCACGCGGAAATTGCCATCGCCGCACGCGGCGTTTTTTGCACTCCCGTGCCGAACACGTCTCATTCCCTCTTTTCATCGCGTTTTCCTTAATATAATATCACAATTTGAAGAATCGCATGATATTTTTTTGACAAACGACAAAGAAAAATGAAGAAAAGTGTTAAAAAAATTTGTGCGAATGAAAAAAAAACATATCTTTGCTAGACAATATGCACTCAAAAGCAAGGAAATAAACATTAATTAACCCAATTTATTAACTTAATTACACGTTTTATGAGTAAAAAACTACTGAATCTGTGTACGGCTATGCTAATGAGCATGGTCTGCACAGCTGCATGGGCGCTATCCGAAGTGGGCGGCGTCTATCAGATCGGTTCTTTGGAGGACTTTGTTGCCTTCGCAGAACTCGTGAATGGTGGTGAGGGTCAGCCCTATCTCAATGCCGTGCTGACGGCCGACATCGACAAGGGTGCCGACAGAACCATGATTGGCCGAGACGGTCTCGACTATCAGGGATTCTTCGACGGACAGGGACACACCATCACCGTCAACACCATCAACCAGGAGAGCGAAGGTACGGCAATCTTCCGCAATGTCGGCGATAACGCTCTCATCCAGAACCTGAAGGTTCAAGGTACCATCACCACAGACAAGAAAGAGGCCTGTGGCATCGTAGTTTGGAACCGTGGCACAATCCGTGGCTGTTATGCTGATCTCAATGTGATCAGCGGCGTAGCAGGCGACGGTACCCACGCCGGCATCGCAGGCGTATGCTATCAAGGCGCCATGATCGAGGACTGTCTCGCAAAGTTCACTATCAAAGGTGCAACCACCAACAACTGCGGCGGTATCGTAGGCTGGTGCAGCGAGCGTACAAACGTCATCAACTGCCTCGTCATCAACGACGGCAGCGAACTCGACCTCTCCAATGGCGGCAGCGGCACCATAGGACGCAACGACGGCAACCTGCAGACCGTGAACATGGAAAGCTACCAGCAGGACATCTATGGCAATCGTCCTAGCGGCGCAAGCACCAACAACTATGCTACCAACGCCTGGGGCAACACCAAGTGCGTGACCATCGTGCCCTACGACGACCTCGCCGACGGACGTATCTGCTATCAGCTGAACACCGACCAGAGCCGCATCACTTGGGTGCAGCGCATCGGCACAGACCCCTTCCCCGTGCCCGCAGCATTCGGCAGCGGACAGGTTTATGCATCTAACGCGACAGGTTGTGACGGCAAGAGCGAAGGCGAACTCACCTTCTCTAACAGCGGAACAGCACAAGCAACTGCTCACCAGTACGATAAGTTCGGTATCTGCGAAGTCTGCGGCTGCTTCAACTACAATGCCCTCGAGCGTGACGTGACCGACGGCTACTACCTCATCAAGAGCGCAGAGGACATCGACATTGCTGAGGGTTGGAACCGTATCACGAACGGCGCACGCTTCAGCCTCAAGCTGGCTAACGACGTATCGTATTCAAACGAACCCGGTCGCTTCATCTTCAACACCAGCAACTGGTTCGACGGTAACTTCAACGGCGACGGACACGTACTGACCATTGAGATGGCGGAAATGACATCAGACAATGCCTCTTTGTTCCCCAACTTTGCCGGTACGTTCGAGAACGTCATCATGCACGGTACGATTACCACCAGCGGACGCTATGCTGGCTCCGTCTCATCTCACACTCGCCGTGACCGCGTGAAGATTCGTAACGTCTTCTCCGACATCGAAATCAACGCATCCTACGGAGGCGACAATACCAGCGCCGGCCTTATCGGCGTCGTAGAGTCCAAGACTATTGTTGACAACTGTATCTATGCCGGTAACATCAACGGTACTGAAAACACCGAGTGCCTCGCTGGCTTCTCTGGCTGGTCTTCCGCTCAGACTTATTACAACAACTGTGCATTCCTCGGAACGCTCAACAATGCTATTGGTGACTCAAAGACCCTCTCCCGTAATCCCGCAAACATTACTTGTAGCAACGTTTACATCGCAAATAGCTATGGCTTCGAGGACGAAGCGAAGGCTACACTCATCGAGAACTTCGAAGACATTGCAAACGGTGCCCTCGCATACGCCCTCAACGGCAACGAAGGCGGCGTAGAGCGCTTCTATCAGCTGATCGGCACAGACGAAATGCCTATGCCTATCAAGAAGGAAGGCGCACTCGTCTATGCCACAGCATCAAGCTACCGCTGCGACGGCCAGCCCATAGGCAATACGGTTTACAGCAACACACCTAACACCACCACACTGCCTCCTCACCAGTTCGAGGACGGTTTCTGTACTGTCTGCAACGGCCTGCAGGAAGACTTCGTTACGCCCGTCGATGGCTGGTACGAAATCAGCGATGGCGCACAGCTCGTCTGGTGGACCAACTATGCAGCCAAGCATCTGGATGCCAGCGCTAAGTTGACTGCCGACATCGACATGGGCGGCTATTGCGACCGCTGGGCTAACGTAGGTACCGAAGGCGCTCCCTTCTATGGTAACTTCGACGGCCAGTTCCACACCATCAGCAATCTCGTCGTTGACCATCCCAATGACAATGGCGTGGGCCTCATCGCTGTCATGAACAGCTTGCCCACTGCAAACTTTGGTGGCATCAGCGACGCTGACGCACGCGCAGCTGAAGGCGTATTTATTAAGAATGTAGTGCTCGACGAAAGCTGCTCACTCACTGGCCGCGGCTATGTCGGCCTGGTAGGTATGACAGCTCCTTGGGCAGGTCACGTCAAGATCCAGGGCGTCATGATGTGCGGCGACGTTACAGCTAACGGCGGCCCCAACGCATCAGGCGTATTCGGCTGCGTAATGAGCTCTTCCTGTCACGTTACAATCGACAACTGCGGTATGACAGGTAATGTTTACGGCCCGAAGGAGAATGGCTCATTCTCTGGCTGGCTCGGCAGCTATGCTGACGTTACCAACTGCTATGCTGTAGGTACTGTAGAAGGCATCCAGGACGAAGCACACTACTTCGCACGCCACGGCGACAGCAATAACGTTCATATCAACAACTGCTACGCACGCTTCGGCACACAGGTGCCCACCGTCAGCGAAGAAGACTTCACAAGTGGCGCACTCGCTTGGAGAGCTAACGGCGAGCAGTTCCGTACCGGTTACTGGTATCAGGACATCGGTGACGATCCCTATCCCTATCCCGATCCCTCTCACGGAACCGTTATCTTCGCAGCTGAGCAGTACTTCTCTGTAGCAAACGAAGAAGAACTCGCAGAAGTGGCAGCGGCTATTCAGGATTACGAAGAGGCAAATATTGAGGACGTCATTGCTACGGCCTCTGTGCTCGAGGACTGCCAGGCATCAATCGAAGCATTGGCTGACGCAACAACTATCCTTGAATTCGCTGACGCTATCGACACACTCAACGTCAAGAAGGCAGAACTCATAGAGAATGCAGCTATTTATCAGGCTTACTTCGACAAGTGTGAGGAGATTAAAGCACGTCTCGAGTCCGACGACAGCTTCCAGGGCGAATTGCGTGACGCTCTCGTTGCTTACCTTGAAGATTACGAAGAGCCCAGCGACGAGAATCCTCTCGGAACTTACGACTACATCAAGACGAACCATACTGCTACTGCAGATGAAATTGCAGCAGAGACAGCACGCGTTATCAAGTGGCTTGCCGATGCTATTGCCGAGGATTACGTTCCTGGCACTGACATCAGCGACTTGATTCCCAACAGCGACTTCAGCAATGGCAAGGAAGGCTGGACTGGTGGTTGGAGCACAGGTACAGGCAATACCATTAAGGATGCAGAAGGCAAGACCGTCGTAGGTGTTGAGGCTTGGAACGTAACAGGTGACCAGTACCAGACTATTGCAGACATGAAGCCCGGCTACTACCTCGTTGGCACACACGCTGCCTTCCGTCCTAGCAACAACCGCTACAGCACTAACTACGCTGCAGGCATTTATGCAAATGGCATCTTCAACTACTTCCCCACAGTCATCGAGGATCCCGTTTCTGTTGACGATGCAGAAGACCAAGTGAACTGCAACCTGACAGGTGCAGGTGCCCACGACCTCGCAATCTATGAGGACGGCATCTCAACAGAAGGCGAGGACGGCATCGTAGGTTATGTTGTACATGGCGAGACCGGTATGGCTGCTGCTGCAAATGCAGACCGCTATCCTGTCTATACCATCGCTTATGTAGGCGAGGACGGTAAGCTCACTATCGGTATCAAGAACCCAGGCACACACTACAGCAACGACTGGACTGGCTGGAGTGCTCTCAAGGTGACCTACTGTGGTGACGACGAAGACCAGACAAACGAAGCCCTCGACCTTGTTCTCGAGAACATGGTTGCACGTGCTGAGACAATCCTGGCTTATCAATATGACGACGTTAATACCGATGCCAATGCCGGTCCAAATTTCCCGCAGGCATTGAGAGACCAACTCGACGAACTCATTGGCGCAGTTGACGGTGCAAATACCGTTGAGGCTAAGGCTGCTCTTGCAAAGGATTTCTCTGACACCTTCCAGGCTGTTTATGACGGCAAGCGCGCTTATGTTGCTCTCTTCGCGGCAGCCGAGGCTCTTGCAAGCTTCGAGATGGAGAACTTGCCTCTGATTGAGTACGATGAAGAATTAGAAGACTGGGTTGAGACTGGCGAGCTGGTATTCAGCGATGACGAAACAGAATTAACTTTCAGTGCTTCTGATGAAATGCACGAGGCATACGAAAATGGTGCTTATACCACAGAGGAGGCTTTGGCAGCGATTGACGCTATCTACAATAGCCCCGACTTCGCAGGCATCATGCCTCAGAAGGATCAGGACGGTTACTACCTCATTGGTACTGTCAAGGAGCTCGTTGCTTTCCGTGCTATGGCTACTTCAGGTGATAATACCATCAAGGGTAAGCTGGTAGCTGACATTGACATGGCAGGTGTAGGCATGCAGCCCATCAACACCAAAGACTATCGCTTCCGCGGTACGCTCGACGGTCAGAATCATGCTATCACAAACCTTTTCATTAATCATGAGTCAGAGAACACGGGTCTGTTCGGTGCTATTGACGCAGCTACTGTCAAGAACATCAAGGTGGCAGGTCAATACCACAGCGGATCTAAGTACATCGGTGGTATCACTGGTTACAGCTATGGCAACTCTCGCATCAATAACTGTGATGTTGAAGTTGAGATTTATTCTACGATTGAAGGCGACGGTACACATGGCGGCATCGTCGGTGTGAACGAAACTGCCGGTTTGATTATCGAGAACTGTCTCATCAACTGTCCGATGTTCGGTGAAAGCACAGACCATTGCGGTGGTGTAATCGGTTGGTCAACTGCAGGCTCTACCGTACGTAATACCTTGATTCTCTCTCAGGGACACACTGTCGGTTCAAATGAAAGCAATACTATCAGCCGTAACCCGGACAACTGCACAGTATCTAATGTATTCTATGTAACGCAGCTTGGTACTGCAGCCGGCACGAAGGTTACTCCTGAGCAGTTGGCAAGCGGTGAGATTACTTGGAAGCTGAATGGCAGCCAGGGCGAGAACGTTGCTTGGTTCCAGACGCTCGGTGTGGATGCTACTCCTCACCTGTTTGGTGACGACATCGTTTACTTCTATGGTGGCCAGTACATCAACGAGAAGCCCAATCCTCAGCTCAACGCATTTGCATTCAACCTCGATGCTAACCTTGTTGGCGAGAATGTTGTTGTGACCTTCAACCTCAATGCTGAGGCAGAGGCTGCTGAGGTTCGCTTCAGCAATGGCTACACAGTGCCTGTTCAGGTTACTGGTGCCGGTTCTTACCGTGCAACTGTTCCTGCAAGCGAGCTTGGTGACGACCCGACAGCTCTCACATACGAGGTTGCCGTTACAGGCAAGGGCACGCTCGACGTTGTCAAGGTTGGCGACAGCTACAAGTTCACCTCTCCTTATGGTTTGACTGTTAACAACAACCCAGCAAGCAAGGGCTTCGGACAGGTTCTCATCACCGAAACTCGTCCTGGAGACGATTACAGCGGCATGTTCTCTGCTGACGCTCCTGGTGCTCTCTTCGCATTCGACGCTGACTTCCAGCCTGTAGGTTCTTACTATGGTGGTCTTGACGTTGTTGGCGGTACTCCTCTCATTATTGGCGGTGACTACCAGTTCGACTTGAAGGACATCCGCTTCTCTAAGGACGGACGTCTCTTCATTGGTCGTGCTTCTGGTACAAGCAACAGCTCTGTATGGGAGATCAATCCTGATAACCTCGAGGAAGATTGGAAGCCTCTCTTCACAGGTGGCGAGCTTGACGAAGCAACTGGTATCACTTATGTAGGTGACGAAGAACAGAACCGTATGGCAGTCGGTCTTGCTGTTGAAGGTGAGGGCGATGCTCTGAGGCTGTATGTTCTTGGTGGTCAGCGCAGCAATGGTGAATACAACACCACCGACTACAACTGTGCTTTCTACGACCTCGGCACTGCTACGGAATGGTCTGCAGCTCCTTCTGGTTATGTAGCTGCCCTTGATGGTGTTTACACTATCGCTCCGGGTCATGTTGGTATCCACGAGGACGGTCAGGGTGGTCTGTGGTACGTTCAGTATCGCTCTGCTCCAACTGAGTTGCTGCCCTCTATCAAGCACTTCGACGCAGAAGGCAACGAGGACTACAGCAACACCACAACCTCTACCAACAGCGGTAAGATGGCTGTGACATCCGACGGCAAGTACATTGCTCTCCCACAAGGAAGTGGTAAGGTTGTCATTTATGAAACCAACTATGTTCCTATGGCTAACGGCAAGATCTTCCTTGATCCGAAGTACAACATCTCTGTCAGCGAGGGCAACATCACAGGCCTTGCATTCGACTATGCAAACAACCTGTATGCTACATCCAGCAGTACGAAGACGTTGAGTCGTTATGCTATCCCAAGCTGGCACGAAGGTGCAGTTGTTACTCCGGGTAACGCAATCGGCACAGGTGGTGATGGTGATGCAAACAGTGACGGCGTTGTCGACATTGCCGACGTGACGTATGTCTTGACCCTCATGGCACGCAGTGGCTACGAGGCAAAGGCCGTTTTTCATCCCCGCAGGCGGCGTTTCAAACGCCGCACGCGGAAATTGCCAACGCCGCACGCGGGGATGCCCATCCCCGCACGCGGCGTTTTTTACCCCCTCTGGCCGCGCCTCTCAACTTTTGCTTTTATCATTACTTGTTTTTAAGCACGACATTGTAAACTTTAACTTTAAGTTGTATTATTTTAACAAATTGTTTTTCCAAACGAAAAAAATAGAAAAAAAGTTTTGAGTCAATGTTAAAAACTATTATCTTTGTACGACATTATGCACTGAAAAGCAAGTAAAAAAAAACTAATTAACCTTATTTATTAACCTAATTTATCAATTTATGAGAAAAAGACTACTGAATCTGTGTCTGACAGCGCTGATGAGCGTCGTCTGCACAGCTGCATGGGCACTCTCCGATGTGGGAGGCGTCTATCAGATTGGTTCTGCAGCAGACCTCGAAGCGTTTGCTCAGCTCGTAAATGATGGTCAAGTCAACGCCAATGCCGTGCTCACGGCCGACATTGACAGAGGCGTCGACGGTACCATGATTGGCACAGCGGAAAACCGCTACCAAGGCACTTTCGAAGGTGCAGGCCACACCATCAAAATCAACATGTTTCCGGAGGAGATAAATGCAGGCCTCTTCCGCTACACCGGCAGCAATGCCGTCATCCAGAACCTGAAGGTGACGGGTACCATCACCACAGCCAGCAAGTTCGCCGGCGGTATCGTGGCGCGCAACAAGGGTATCGTGCGCGGCTGCTATGTTGACGTCACCATCAACAGCGCCGTGGCCGGCGATGCCACGCACGGCGGCATTGCTGCAGTCACCAACTACGGTTCGCTCATCGAGGACTGCTTGGTGAAGATTGCCATCACAGGCGACAACACCACGAACTGCGGCGGCGTGGTCGGCTGGGCGGAGGAGCGCACCAACATCGTGAACTGCCTCGTGGTCAGCAACGCCAGCACGTTCAATTACGCCGATGCATCGAACGGACACAGCAGCAACATCGCACGAGCTGAGTCCAACACGCTTGCCGTCGACCTCGAGACGTACAACGCCGACCCGTATGCAAACCGTCCCGGCGGCGCTTGCTACAACAACTACGTCACAGTAGATTGGGGCGGCACCAATCCTGCAACGACAGTCGTGCCTCTTGAGGATCTTGCCGACGGTCGCATCTGCTATCAGCTGAACAACGACCAGAGCAATATTGCATGGGTTCAGACCATCGGAACTGACCCATTCCCCGTGCCCGCAGCATTCGGCACAGGCAGAGTCTATGCTTCAGTCGCCACTGATTGCGCAGGCCTCACGGAAGAAGCAGCCACCTATTCCAACAGCGGCAGCGACCAGGCAGCAAAGCACAGCTTCGACAAGTACGGCGTCTGCACAGCCTGCGGATGCTTCAACTTCCACTACTTCGAGTTCGACGACCCGACGAAGTTCGACAAGACCGACAGGGCAATCCTCCTGAAGTCCAAGGAAGACATCGACGTGGCAGAAGGCTGGAACCGCGTCGCCAACTGCCTCTCAATCAACATGAAGATGGCAGCCGACATCGAGTACATCGCTGAGCCCGGACAATACATCTTCTTCAACTCCGGCAACGACAACGTGGGCGTTCGCGGTAACTTCAACGGCGACGGGCACACGTTGACGCTCGAAATGAGCGACATACCCACACGCGGCGGCTTGTTCCCCGTCATGTGGGGTAACGTCGAGAACCTCATCTTGCACGGCACCATCGGCACAACCGGACAGAACACCGGCTCCATTGCAGGGCGTGCCTGCATGGCTTTAGTGCGCAACGTCTATTCCGACATCGACATCAATTCCGACCTTGACGGCGATAACAGCTCTGGCGGTATGTTCGGCTGGATGGGCGGAGTGGAAAAAACCGTCGAGAACTGTATCTATGCCGGTGACTTCACCACACCGCGCGACCCGTCAACCAACGCAGGATGCGTGCGTATCGGTGGCTTTTCCGGTTGGGCAGCAACGAAGACCTACTTCAAGAACTGCGCATTCCTCGGCAACCTCATCGGCGCAGGCGGCAGCGGTAACATCGAGAACTCACAGCACTTCACCCGTATGCCGGGTAACGGTGTCAAAGAGAACTGTTATGTCGTGAATACCATTGAAGGTCCCGACGTAACAGACCTCACCGATGAAGGCGTGACACACTACGAGAATGCAGAAGGCATTGCAAACGGTGAGCTTGCATTCTTCCTGAACAGCAAGCAGAGCGGCTTAGAGCGCTTCTATCAGCTGATCGGCACAGACCCCGAGCCTATGCCAATCGCTAAGGAAGGCGCACTCGTCTATTCCGTTGCAGCAAACTATTCTTGCGACGGCACACCTATCGGCACTGATGTCGCTTACTCCAACAGCGCTTCAGGCTCAGGCAACATTCCTCCTCACGAATATGAGGACGGCTGGTGCAAAAACTGCGGACAGATGGACGAGAACTTTATCACTCCCGTTGACGGCTGGTACGAAATCAGCAATGGCGCAGAACTTGCATGGTGGAGCGTCTATGCTTCGGCACACACCGATGCCAGCGCAAAGCTGACGGAAGACATCGACATGGCTGGCCACATGGATCGCTTTACTCCTCCGTCAATCTATGTCGGCACATTCGATGGCCAAGGTCACAAAATCAGCAACTTCGTTATCAACAAGCCCGGTGCAATCAACATTGGTTTGATTGGTGCCGTCGGTGATGGCGCAGTTGTCAAGAACGTCTACCTCGACGAAACCTGCGAACTGTTTGCTGCTAACTATGCTGGTGTAATTGGTACTACCAGTGGCAGCGGCACAATCTACGTCACGGGTGTCGGCTTCGAAGGTAAGGTTGGTGTTGGAACTCGTAATGCAGCGGGTATCGTAGGTGTCTGCTCGGGTGGTTCTATGAACATGATAATCACCAACTGCTGGGTATCAGGCGAAATCACAAGCGGTGTCGAGTCAGGCGCTATCTGCGGCTACTCGGGCGCAGGCTCTGTAGTGACCAATTGCTGGAGTACTTGCAAGATGCAGGCTTCAGCCATTTACTCAAGCGACTCCTTCACCCGTGGCTCTGCAAAGGTCGTCAACTGCTACGAAGCAGACATTGAAGGCGTTGACCAAAGCAAGCAGCAACACTACAATCCCACGGCAGCAGATCGCAAGACGATTACTCTGCCGCTGGAAGAGGTTGCCAACGGTACTCTTTGCTACAACCTGAACGGCAAGCAGTTCGCTGAGCCGGTATGGTATCAGACGCTCGAAGAGGACGCTCATCCTTATCCGTTCGACAATCACGGCGTCGTTGTTTATGGCGCAGGCCAGTACTTCTCAATTCCAGAATCGGAGCTTTCAGATGTAGTCGCTGCTGTACAGCATGACGAACAGGAAGCAATCGACGGTGTCATCGCTACTCAGTCTCTGCTTGATGCATGGAGCGCAGCAGTTGAGGCACTCGACGACGTTGAGTCTCTCGAGGCTTATGCCGAAGCAATCACAGCTATCGAAACAGCGAAGGCTGCCGCTATGGAGAACGCTGCCATCTATCAGGCTTACATCAACGAGTGCGAAAGAGTGAAGACATTCCTCGAAGAGAATGCAGGCTTCGAAGGCGATCTTCGCGACGCTCTTGAGGCATATCTGACAGATGTTGAGGAGCCCAGTGATGACAATCCTCTCGGTACTTACGAGTACATCATCGACGTTCACACTGCGACTGGCGAGGAAATCCAGGCTGAGACAGAGCGTGTGACGAAGTGGCTGCAAGATGCAATCATCAGCGGTTACATTCCTGGCGACGACGTCAGCAAGCTCATTCCTAACGGCGACTTCAGCAAGCAGAGGGAGAATTGGAACGGCGGCTTCAGCACAGACTATGGCACAACACAAACAGAAGACGGCCGGACCATCGTAGGCGTTGAGGCTTGGGACGTAACAGGTGACCAATACCAGACTGTTGAGGGTGTGAAGCCCGGTTACTACCTCATTGGCACACACGCTGCCTTCCGTCCCAGCAACAGCCGTTACAGCTACAACTACGCTTCCGGTATCTATGCTAACGGCATCTTCAACTACTTCCCCGCAGTTATCGAGGATCCTGTTAGTGTTGAAGACGCAGTGGACGGCGAGAACTGCAACCTTGGAATCGCAACATCTTACGACCTCCCAATCTATGAGGACTACTTCACAACAGAAGGCGAAGACGGCATCGTAGGTTATGTCGTTCATGGCGAGACCGGTATGGCAATTGCTGCAAAGGCAGACCGTTACAAGGTTTACACCATCGCAAAGGTTGGCGAGGACGGCAAGCTCACTATCGGTATCAAGAACCCAGGCACACACTACAGCAACGACTGGACTGGCTGGAGTGGTCTCAATGTGACCTACTGTGGTGACGACGAAGGACAGACCAACAGCGCTCTCGACCTTGTTCTCGAGAACATGGTTGAACGTGCTCAGACCATCATCGACTTCAATACAGGCGTCGATATTTATACCGAAGTACCTTACGCAGATAACCGTACCATCGGCCCGAACTTCCCTGCTGAGTTGAGAGACCAGCTTCAGGGTCTTGTTGACCAGGTAGAGGAGACAGAGGGCGTTGAGGCTAAGGCTGCCCTTGTCAAGGAGTTCTCCGATCTCTTCCAGGCAATCTACGACGGCAAGCAGGCTTATGTATCACTCTACGACTACGCAGAAATGCTGAGCTTGTTCGAGGCGTTCAACCTCGATTTGGTTGAGAAGGACGACGCTGGCGACTATTTCGATACTGGCGAGCAGATCTTCAGCCCCGACGAGACTGAAGTTCTCTATAACGCAACTGAGGAAATATACGCTGCATTCGATGACGGCACATACAGTACGGAAGAAGCCCTTAATCCCCAACTTGATGAAGCAGCAGCTGCAGTTGTTGCAGCCATTATGCCAGAGCAGGACGAGGACGGCTACTACCTCATTGGCAACCCGAAGCAGTTCGCTGCTTATCGTGCTATTGCAAGTGAGAAGGACAAGTACGCTAAGGGTAAGCTCATTGCCGATGTCGATATGGCTGGCGTAGCAATGCTGCCTATCGGTCACAACAGAGGCGAGAACGCTGTGCACATCTTTGCCGGCGAGCTCGACGGTCAGGGCCACGCACTTGAAAACGTTTATATCGACGACGCTCGCATCCCGTCGGACGGCTATGCAGAGCCTGCAACGCTGTTCTACGAGCTGCAGAACGCTACCGTCAAGAACCTGAAGCTGACTGGTGAGATGTTCACAAGCCATCAGTTCTCTGGTCCTGTGACACGCTGGATGTCCGGCAAGTCAACTATTGATAACGTTGAGATTGCTGTTGCCTTCCACCTTGCTCCCAACCTCTCTGGCGACACTTCTTCCGGTGGTGTCATCGGACGCAATGGCAGTGCAAACAGTGTGATCAGCAACTGTCTCGTCAAGACTCACCTGATTGGTGACGGCGCGGAAGAAGGCGTTGGCCCCTTCTGGTATGTAGGTGGTGTTGCAGGTTGGGCAGATGCTTCCCTGAAGATCAACAACACGCTCATCATGTCTGAGTACACCAATGTCGGTGCAGAAGGCGACAACTCTCAGACTATTGCCCGTGGTGCTGGCGCCAACGCAACGAATGTCTTTGTTTCTCAGTTCTTCCGCGGCCAGCAAGGCACACTCGTTACTCCCGAGCAGTTGGCAAGCGGCGAGATTTGCTGGAAGCTGAACGGCCAGAGCGGCGACGATCCTTACTGGTTCCAGACGCTTGGCACTGAGGCTGCTCCTCATCTGTTCGGTGGCGATGCTGTTTACTACTACGGCGGTCAGTACACCAACGATAAGCCCAACCCACAGCTCAATGCTTACGCATACAATCTGGAGGCCACGTATATGGGTGAGAAGGTTGTCGTAACCTTCAACCTCAATGCTGAGGCTGAGGCTGTAGAGGTACGCTTCAGCAATGGTTACACTCAGGCAGTCGAAGGTGAGTTCACGGCAGGTTCATACCGCGTAGAGGTTCCTGCAAGCGCACTTGGCGACGATCCGACGGCTCTCTCTTATGAGGTTGCTGTTACAGGCAAGGGCACGCTCGACGTTGTCAAGGTTGGCAGCTACAAGGTTTGGGGCCCCTACGGTATGGCCATCAACAACAATCCTGCAAGCAAGGGCTTCGGTCAGGTTCTCTTGGCTGAGTCTTGGATTGATGTTTACAACAACAATGGCTTCGTAGGCTACCACAGTGCTGACAAGGTTGGTGCTCTCTTCGCATTCGACCAGAACTTCGAGCCCATCAACGCTGAAGACGGTACTCCCGGCTTCTACGGCGGTCTCGACATTCAGGGCGAGACACCTCTCGCTATTGTGGACGGCTACACACTCGACCTGCAAGACCTCTGCTTCTCTAAGGACGGTCGTCTCTTCGTGGCTCGTGCCGGTGCTACAAGCGCCAGCCCCATCTGGGAGATCAATCCCGAGGACCTCAACGAGCCTTGGAAGCCTGTCTTCACGGGCGGCGAGCTCGACGAGGCTACTGGTATCACCTACGTTGGCGACGAGGAGCAGAGCCGTATGGCTGTCGGTATGGCTGCCGAGGGCAAGGGCGACGACCTGAAGCTCTACCTCCTGGGCGGTCAGCGCAGCAATGGTGCACTCAACGTAACCGACTTCAACTGTGCTTTCTACGACTTGGGCGTTTCCAAGCAGTACAACTTCTCGGCTCCTTCTGGCTACATCGCTGCTCTCGATGGTGCTTATGTTGCTACTCCGTATCAGGCAGGTATCTGTGCCGACGGTCAGGGCGGCCTCTGGTTCATCCAGCGTGCTACTCCGTCCGAGACAACTCCTGGCATCAAGCACTTCGATGCTGAGGGCAACGAGGACTACAGCAACATCAGCGCTCAGTTCGGTGGCGGCAGAATGACTGTCACAGCCGACGGCAACTACATTGCCATCCCGACTGGCAACAGCACGATTGTGCTCTACGAGACCAACTACGTTCCCATGGAGAACGGCAGAATCTTCCTCAACCCGAAGAAGACCATCAATGTTGGCGAGACCAGCATCGCAAGCTTTGCATTCGACTGGGCAGGCAACCTCTACGTCGCTTCCGGTGGCACAGAGACCTTCAGCCGCTACGCTATCCCCTACGAGAACAAGCTCGTTGTTACTCCGGGTAACGCAATCGGCACAGGTGGTGATGGTGATGCAAACAGTGACGGCGTTGTCGACATTGCCGACGTGACGTACGTCTTGACCCTCATGGCACGCAATGGCTACGAGACAAAGGCCGACGTCAATGGCGATGGCACAGTGGATATTGCCGACGTCACGAACATCCTGACCATTATGGCTAGCCAGGAACAATAATCCGAAGCTGACAATCAGCTAAATCATCAAGCCTCCTGCGGTTTTTCCGCGGGAGGCTTTTTTCATCCCCGCAGGCGG